>JBBRYQ010000005.1:0-103427 GCA_038237425.1 Verrucomicrobiales bacterium | reverse complement strand
GTAGCGCTTGGCGACTCGTATTCCACCAACGAAAGCACTGCGCTCGTGATCCCGGCTGGTGGAGTGCTCGCCAACGACAGCGATCCCCGGTCACGCCCGCTCACCGCCATTCTCGATGCAGGACCCAACCACGGAACAATCACGCTGAACATCAACGGCGGTTTCATCTACACTCCCGACGCAGGATATTTCGGAAACGATTCATTTATCTATCACTCCCGCAATGGATTTTTGAATTCCGGAATCGTGACAGTTGCAGTCACTGTCAACGAAGTCGTGCCGCCACCCGTTGCAGTTGGCGACTCATTTTCCACCAACGAGAGCGCGGCGCTCGTAATCCCGGGAGTCGGAGTTCTAGCAAACGACAGCGATCCACGCACGCGTCCGATCACTGCCGTTCTCGATGTCGGACCCAGCCACGGAACTCTCTCACTGAACGCCAACGGTAGTTTCACCTACACCCCGACAGACAACTATTTCGGAAACGACTCTTTCACCTACCACGCCAATAACGGATTTTTGAACTCAGCCATCGTAACGGTCGCCATCACCATCACCGAAGTCATTCCGCCACCGGTAGCGCTTGGCGACTCGTATTCCACCAACGAAAGCACGGCGCTCGTGATCCCGGCTGGCGGAGTGCTCGCTAACGACAGCGATCCCCGGTCGCGCCCGCTCACCGCCATTCTCGATGCAACGCCCAGCCACGGAACAATCACGCTGAACACCAACGGCGGTTTCATCTACACTCCCGACGTAGGATATTTCGGAACCGAATCCTTCACCTATCACGCCCGCAACGGCATTTTGAATTCGGCCATCGTGACGGTGGCCATTACCGTCAAAGAAGTCGTCCCGGCGCCGGTAGCTTCGGACAACTTTTATTCTACCAACTACGGCACTGCCCTGGTGATCCCTGCGGCCGGCGTGCTCACCAATGACTTCGACCCCAGATCACGCCCGCTCACCGCAATCATCAGCACTGGTCCGGTCAACGGCACCCTGACGTTGAATCCCAACGGGAGTTTCACCTACACACCTGCCGCCAGCTACACCGGGACAGATTCGTTCACCTATCGCGCCAACAACGGGGCTGTTAACTCGAATTTAGCAACCGTGAGAATCAGCGTGAATGCTTTGGTTTTGACCGGACTCGTCAACGGCAGCTTCGAAGCGGGATTCGCCGGATGGACTTATACCGGCAACCAGCACATCCAATCCACCGCACCCTATGTGCCAACTAACGGAAACAAGTTGGTGGGATACAACGGCGCGGACCTGACCCCCAACGCCGTGATGTCCCAATCCTTCCTCACGATGCCGGGACAAACTTATACCCTAGCATTCGACCTCGGCGTGCTTTCATTCAACACCAGCTCCCAGACCATGCAGGTGACCGTCGATGGCACTGGCAACCTGCTCACCAGAACGATCACCATCAACGGCCTTGGCGGAGGAACATCCCGCTGGCTGCCACAGAGTTTCACTTTCGTCGCCAACAGCACCTCCGCCACACTCACCTTCCGCGACCAGTCTCTCTCCACCCTCAACATCGACATGATACTCGACAACGCCAGGGTAACAGGACCTCCCGTGGTCACGAACACAGCGCCTGCCGCTGCTGCTGATTCCTACTCGACCTATCAGGACACTCCCCTGTTGATTCCCCCAAGTGGGGTGCTGGCGAATGATACGGATGCCCAATCGCAAGCTCTCACCGCATATCTCAATACCGTCCCCGCACACGGGACCGTTATGTTGGAAACGACCGGCGGCTTCATCTATACTCCCTATCAGGGTTTTTCAGGAAACGATTCGTTCACGTATGCAGCCAACGATGGCGCGCTGGGATCCAATATCGCCACAGTCAACCTAACAGTCGCCGGAATCAATACCGCACCGATTGCCATGACCGACTCCTATGCGACTAGCGAAAACACCTTACTCGTGGTTTCCGCAGCCGGGGTTCTGGCCAATGACACGGATGCTCAATCTCAGACCCTGAGCGCGTTTCTCGACGTCGGACCGGGTCACGGGACGCTGTCGTTGAATCTCAACGGAAGCTTCATTTACACACCCGCCGCAGGTTACTTCGGTAGCGATTCGTTCACCTATCACGCCAATGACGGGTCATTGAATTCCAATGTGATCACTGTCGGCATCGCCATCAATGAGGTCGTACCGCCACCGGTGGCGTTTGGCGATTCCTATTCCACCAATGAATTCACGAGACTCGTGATCCCCGCAGCAGGAGTGCTCACCAACGACAGCGATCCCCGATCACGTCCGCTCACCGCCATCCTTGATGCCAGCCCCAGCCACGGAATGCTAACACTAAACAGCAACGGCAGTTTCACCTATACACCCAATGCGGGATACTTTGGAAACGACTCCTTCACCTATCATGCCCGCAACGGATTCCTCAGTTCAAACATCGTGACGGTAAACATCACCATCAACGAAGTCATCCCACCGCCGGTGGCCGTCGGCAATTCTTATTCGGTGAACAAAGATTCGCTGCTGTCGATCCCGGCCTCAGGATTACTTTCTAACGACAGCGACCCGCGAGCACGCCCGCTCACCGCGGTTCTAAATTCTGGACCTGCCCACGGGACACTCACACTGAGCGCAAACGGCGCGTTCACCTATACGCCTGCTGCAGGTTACTTCGGAGGCGACTCATTCACCTATCACACCAGCAACGGATTCAAAGACTCCAATGTGGCCACCGTTAGCCTCATGATCGACGAAGTTGTTCCGCCTCCAATTGCCTCGGCCGACTTCTATTCAACCAGCTACGGTACGAGTCTCGTGGTCCCTGCAGCTGGTGTTCTTACCAATGACTCCGATCCCAGATCGCGCCCGCTCACTGCGATTATCAACGGCGGTCCCAGCAACGGCACCCTGACGTTGAATCCCAACGGGAATTTCACCTACACACCCGCCGCAGGCTATTCTGGGAATGACTCGTTCACCTATCGCGCCAATAATGGAACTGTTAGCTCGAATTTAGCAACCGTGAGGATCAGCGTGAATCCTTTGGTTTTCACAGGACTCGTCAACGGCAGCTTCGAAGCGGGGTTCACTGGATGGACCTACACCGGCAACCAGCACATCCAATCCACCGCACCCTATGTGCCAACAAACGGAACCAAGCTGGTGGGATACAACGGCGCGGACCTGACCCCTAACGCAGTGATGTCCCAATCCTTCCTCACGATGCCGGGACAAACCTATACCCTGGCATTCGACCTAGGCGTGCTTTCATACAACACCAGCTCCCAGACCATGCAGGTGACCGTCGATGGCACCGGCAACCTACTCACCAGAATGATCACCATCAACGGCCTTGGCGGAGGAACATGCCGCTGGCTGCCACAGAGTTTCACTTTCGTCGCAAACAGCACCTCCGCCACGCTCACCTTCCGCGACCAGTCTCTCTCCACCCTCAACATCGACATGATGCTGGACAACGCCAGGGTGACTGGACCTCCCGTGCTTGCGAACACAGCGCCTGCCGCCGCTTCCGATTCCTACTCGACCTATCAGGACACTCCCCTGTTGATTCCCCCAAGTGGGGTGCTGGCTAATGATACGGACGCCCAGTCGCAAGCTCTCACCGCATACCTCAATACCATCCCCGCACACGGGACTGTTATTTTGGAAACGACCGGCGGCTTCATTTACACCCCCTATCAGGGTTTTTCTGGAAACGATTCATTTACGTATGCGGCCAACGACGGTGCGCTAGGTTCCAATACGACCACTGTCTTTCTAACCATCATCGAAATCAACACCGCACCGGTTGCCATGACCGACTCCTATGCGACCAGCGAAAATACCGCTCTCGTGGTTCCCTCAGGCGGTGTTCTGGCGAATGACACGGATGCCCAATCTCAGACCTTGAGCGCGTATCTTGACGTCGGACCGGGTCATGGGACGCTGTCTTTGAACCCAAACGGCAGCTTCGTTTACACCCCCGCAGCAGGCTATTTCGGAAGCGATTCATTCACCTATCACGCCAATGACGGGGCATTAAATTCCAATATCATCACCGTCGCCCTCACCATCAACGAAGTCGTCCCACCACCGATAGCGACTGCCGATTCATATTCCACCGATGAAAACGCAGCACTCGTGATCCCCGGAGTAGGAGTGCTCTTCAATGACAGCGATCCCCGATCACGTCCGCTCATCGCTGTCCTTGATGCGGGACCCAGTCATGGAACACTCAGTCTAAATGCTAACGGCGGTTTCACCTACACACCCAATGCGGGATATTTTGGCAACGATTCATTCACCTATCACGCCCGCAACGGCTTTTTAAACTCAGCCGTCGCAGCGGTGGACATCACGATCCATGAAATCATCCCGCCTAATCTGAACCCGCTATCGCTCACAGGCAGTCCCGGCAATATCAATATCCTCCTTATCGCCCAACAGGCGGGTTCCTACATTCTGGAACGCTCGGAAGACCTCACCCTCTGGCAATATGTGACAGAGAAGCAGATTTCAGGTCCCGGCCCGGTCCAATTCAACGACCAGTCTGCCCCACAGGATACCAAGCGGAAAATGTTCTATCGAGTCGGCCTCCGTCCGACGGCGAATTAGGAATGATCGGAATGGATTTTGGAGCGGATCCATTGTTTCACCCCCCCCATTGAGGCGGAGCAGAAGGGAAGTCTGGAATTGGGCGGGGAGCGAGTAAACGATCAGGAAATTGATGGAGTGATGTCAGCCACCGCCTGCTTTTGCCGGAGTTCGAAGCGGCGGGTTTTGCCGCTGATAGTTTTCGGGAGATCAGTAACGAATTCGATCTCGCGCGGGTATTTGTAGGGCGCGACGAGGTGCTTGCAGTGGTCCTGCAAGGCATGGGCGGTTTCGTCGGTCGCGGCGTGATTCGGGCGCAGGACGACGAAGGCCTTGACGATCTGGCCGCGGACTTCGTCGGGCTTGCCGATGACGGCGACGTCGAGAACGGCAGGATGGGCGCTGAGCGCGCTTTCCACTTCGAAGGGCCCGATGCGGTAGCCCGAACTTTTGATCACGTCATCTTTGCGGCCGATGAACCAGAAATTCCCATCGTGATCACGAGTTGCGCGATCGCCAGTTAGATACCAGCCGTCGCGGAAGTGGATAGAGGTCTCTTCTGGATTTTTCCAATACTCTTTGAAGATGCCGATCGGGCGGTTTTCGTCGATGCGGATGGCGATCTCCCCTTCTTCTCCATCCTCAACGGGAATGAGGTCGTCGTCGATCAATCTGATATCGTAGCCCGGAGTGGCGCGTCCCATGGAACCGGGGATGACGGGATTTCCGAGTGATTTAAAATGCCCGATGAGGACGACGGTTTCGGATTGCCCGTAGCCTTCGTGGACGGGCAGACCGGTAGAATCGAGCCACGCGTGGAAGATGCTCGGGTTGAGTGGCTCCCCGGCGGTGACGCAGTGGCGGAGGTGGGGAAACGAGCGATTGCTGAAATCCACGCGAACCATCATCCGCAGCGCGGTGGGTGGTGCGCAGAGGCTGGTGATCGGATATTTCCCCAACACATCGAGCGTGTGGCTGGCAGAGAATTTCCTGCGGCCATCCATGACAAATAGGCAGGCACCGCAATGCCAAGGACCGTAGAAACTCGACCACGCAGCCTTCGCCCAACCGAGATCGGCAGTGTTCCAATGGATGTCACCGGGACGGAGGTCGAGCCAAAGCCGCCCGGTGACTTCATGGCCGAGACCGTAGCTGGCCTGGGTGTGGAGCACCATCTTCGGGCTGCCGGTGGTGGCACTGGTAAAATAGATGATGCCCGGATCCGTCGAGCGGGTGGGCGCGTGGGTGAAATCGCTAGAAGTTAGGGCAAGTGCATCGGTAAAGCTCTGCCAACCGGATAGCGGTTCATCGATCTGCCAGCGGATGCCGGTAAAGTCGGTTAGTTTAGCCGCACCATCGGTATCGGTGACGACGCCTCGTATCTGGCCCGTTTCCAGGCGGTAAGTTAGATCGTATGGAGTGAGCTGGGGAGTGCAGGGAACAGGCACGGCACCGAGCCGTGTGAGGCCAAGCATGGCGATCCACCACTCGGGGACTCGGGGCAGCAGAATCATCACCGGATCGCCGGCGCGGATGCCGGATGCCTGAAAAGCCCGAGCCGCCCGCAGGCTGAGATCGCGCATCTCGGCGAAAGTGAAACGGCGCTCTTCGGATTCGTCCTCGTTGATCCACCACAGTGCGGCAGATTCAGGTTGGTCGCTCGCCCATTTGTCGAAAACATCGACGGTGAAATTGAAATATTCAGGTTCCTCCCTCATGGCGGCGCCACGCATATCTTGCGGTGAAACAGGATACAATGGTTACGTTGTTAAATCGTTCCCCAGCTAACAAAAAAACGGCGGACCTCTTTCGAGATCCGCCGCTATTGATCAAGGAAGAACAGGCAGGAATGCCTGTATCACCTTATTTGTTGAGCACTTTGAGCTTCTTGATGCCGAAGACGGCGTCATCGCCGAGCTCTTCCTCGATGCGGAGGAGCTGGTTGTATTTTGCAATACGGTCGGAGCGGCTCATCGAGCCGGTTTTGATTTGTCCGCAGTTGGTGGCGACGGCGAGGTCGGCGATGGTGCTGTCTTCAGTCTCGCCGGAGCGGTGGCTGAGGACGGCGGTGTAGCTGTTTTCCTTGGCGAGTTCGACGGCGTCGAAGGTCTCGGTGAGGGAACCGATTTGGTTCACCTTCACGAGGATCGAGTTGGCGACACCCAGCTTGATACCCTTACCGAGGAAATCGACGTTGGTGACGAACAGGTCGTCACCGACGAGTTGGGTGGTTTTGCCGAGCTTGTCGGTGAGGATCTTCCATCCGTCCCAGTCGTTTTCGGCGCAGCCGTCTTCGATGGAGATGATCGGATAGCGCTTCTGGAGGTCGGCGTAGAAATCGACGAGTTCGGCGGCGGAGCGCACGGAACCGTCGCCCTTTTTGAAGACGTATTTCCCGTCCTTGAAGAATTCAGAGGAAGCGACGTCGAGCGCGAAGGCAATGTCCTCACCGACTTTGTAGCCTGCTTGTTCGATCGCTTGGCAGAGAACCTTCATCGCGTCTTCGACACCGTCGAGCTTAGGAGCAAAACCCCCTTCGTCACCGACGGCGGTGGAAAGGCCGCGGTCGTGGAGGACTTTTTTCAGCGAATGGAAGACTTCCGCACCGTAGCGGAGGGACTCGCGGAAAGTCGGAGCGCCGACTGGCACGATCATGAATTCCTGGAAATCGATCGGAGCATCGGAGTGGGCGCCGCCGTTGATGACGTTCATCATCGGCACGGGGAGGACCTTTGCGTTAGGGCCGCCGAGGTATTTGTAGAGAGGAACGCCGAGTTGTGAGGCGGCTGCCTTTGCCACGGCGAGGGAAACGCCGAGGATGGCGTTCGCACCGAGGTTCTTCTTAGTGGAAGAACCGTCGAGCGCGAGCATGGCGGCGTCGATGGAAGCTTGCTCGGTGGCGCAGTAGCCAAGAAGCGCGGGAGCGAGAACGGCGTTGACGTTTTCAACTGCCTTGAGGACGCCCTTGCCGAGGAAACGTGCCTTGTCGCCGTCACGGAGTTCAACAGCCTCATGTTCGCCGGTGGAGGCACCGGATGGCACTGCGGCGCGGCCGATAGAGCCACCTTCAAGGTGCACATCAACTTCGACAGTCGGATTGCCGCGAGAATCGATCACTTCGCGGCCGCGGATTTCAACAATGGTAGTGTAGTCCATAATGTTTTCTTTTGGTTAGTAAGGTTGGGTTTTAAAAATTTCAGGGATTGAAGGGTCTGATGGAGACGATGGTGAGTGTTTCCATGACTTCGGTGACTTGATCGCGGATCTGCACGGCATCGCCAGGAGCCCGCCCGACGAGCGCCTTGCCGACTTCCGATAGATAGGAAACCGTTTTCGTTTCCGGGATAGAATCCCATGCGCCGAGCACAGTCATTTCAACCGTGGCACCGGAGTTTTCCTTGAGGGTGACGATGGTGCCGATGTTCACCTTGCTCGCGTCGGAACCTTTGAAATCAGTGCCACGGGAGTTCGCGATTTCCTTGTCCAGCGCGTTGCGGCGGTGGGCGAGGTATTTTTCTAGGTCCTTGGCAGATTTGTATTCGAAGTTCTCGCGCAGGTCACCGTAGGAACGGGCGATCTTAACGTCGTTCAGGTTCTGCGGGATTTTGTTGCGGATGATGTCGTCGAGCTCGGCCTTTTTCTTTTCGAGGCTTTCCCACGAAACGAGGAGGATTTCGTCCGGGCGCTTGGTGTTCACTCCGCTGACGAGTTCGGCGGTTTCCGGACGCACCTTGATGATGCGGGCCATGAGGGATTTTTTCTCAAGGTCGCCGAAGACCGGGCAGTCCAAGAGGCGGCGGGCGAAATTCCGCGACTCGTTGATGTCCATGATGGCGACAAGATCCGTTAGCAACGACTTGTCATCGCCGAGCAACGACTGAAGGCGCGAAGTCTTGCGCGGGCCGTCCGAAAGGTGGTCGTTTTCCAACAGGTTGAGCACCGAGGCTCCGACATCCGCGCTGAAGACTTCCAATGAAGGGCCTTTCCGCTCGCGGCAGACCCAGATAAGCGCATCTGGGCCGAGCGCACGACGGGCGATGGCGGAACGAAGATGGGTAACGAGGGCCGCCATGCCGCCGCGTTCCTGGAGGATGCGCGCGATTTCGGTGACGCCACGGGCTCCGACGCGGTCGAAAACCTGAACGATTTTGCCGACCCAGTCCTCACCAAATGCGTTTGGAAACGCTTCGTAAACCGCGCGCTGGCGGCCGGATGGAAGCGCTCCGGCTTCTTCCGCGAGGCGGATGGGATCAGCGGAGAGCAGAAGATCGGAAAGGCGGACGGCGCTGGGATCGAGTTCAAGCGCCTTTGAGGAGCCGATGACCTCATCGCGGGCGGCGACGAGTTGAAGTGCCTGGCCGAGTTGGACACGGGCAGCTTTTTTCGCGCCCTCATCGATGTCGCTCAGGAGGCGCTTGAGGGAATCCGCGTCATTTTCAAAAGCGCCGATATCGGCGGCGATGGCTTCAAGCGCGCGGATCATGCCCTTGATGTCACGAGAAGCTTCAAAATCAGCGACGAGTGCCTGAGCTGGGCTGCGGTCACCGACGCGGAGCACGATCGGCTCGGTGCGTTTTTGCGGCACCACGGCGAGGCGGCTTTCCCGCAGTGCTTTCTTGGTCGCATCCCACCATTTTTTAAATCCCGGTTCAGGAATGACCGCACCGGAGAGTTCCTTTTCGAGGGCGTCTCCGGTCATGCTGCCGCCGTGGCTTTGCAAGAGGTGGACGACGAGGTTGATCGGATCGCTTTTGGAAAGTGTGCGGAGTTCTTCGAGTTGCTCGATCTTCTTGGCACGGAAGTCGTCTGCGGGAATCCACTCGGTTTTCTGGAATGCAAATTGCAGTTCCATGGCTTGGCCGGTGGATTTTTCGAAGTCGATAGTGACTTTTTTTGCAGGAAGATCCCAGTCGATCACCTTACCGGCGCCGAAGGATTTATGAATACAAAAGTTTCCGGGAGCCAATTGAGAAAGGCGCTCGCCGACCGGTTTGGGAATGCGGCCGGCCTCAACCAGCTTCGCCACGTCAGGATGCATGCGGCGGAAGATGGGAAGCCCAGTTAAAAAACGCAAGGCAATCCAATGATAAATCTACCAAGCGCGTAAAATCAGGGTGTTCCTGCGGACGGAGGCACCACCCGAGGACGCGGCTGGCGGGATGGCAGCATGCGGCCGTCGAGCGATTGCTCGAGTCCACGGCGGAGGGCGAAAATCTTACTGCGCCAGTCCTCGGGCACTTTTTCGAGCAGGTCGCCGGAGGGGAAACTGCCTTCAAAAATGGCTTTTCCGTCGATTCCGGTGATACTGACTTTGTCCAATTCGCCATCGCGCTGAACCACGACTTTGCCTTCGTCATTCGAGTAGGTCGCGCTCTTTTCGGCGACGTTCACCACGCGCATCGGCACGCTGCAATCGCCGGGAAGAATGGCCGCTTCGACCATTTCGCGAGGGTAAGGTTTCTTGAGTAAAGGAGCCTCACCGAGCGTCAGTTTCACTTCCAGCGGCTTGCCTCCACGAAATCCGCAAAGGGAAATTTCCTCGCCCGGCTTGGAAAGACGCAGCAGGGCGGCGAGTTGGCTTTCGTTGACGAGCATTTGATCGCCGAGTTTCCAAATCAAGTCGAGCTCTTGGAGTCCGGCGGATTCGGCGGGCCCCCCTTGGTCGAGGGATTTCACCAGAAAACCGATGCCCGGTGGCAGTGCTGGGACTTGGGCCGTGATGGTGGGGTCCGGCTTCGCCACCCGGAGGCCGAGCCAAGCGTGCGGCGCTCGGGCTTGTGGCGAGGCGGACTGCGCGGCAGCCGGATCCGCTGGTTCCTGGGCGGACAAAACGGCCGGAACAATCAACAGAGCTGCGATGAAGCTTCGTTTCATGGTCAAAATGCGCTGATGGGCGTAAGTAAGAGTTCCTCGCGGGGTTCTGAAATCTGCATGGTGATGCCGGTTTCCACATCGCGCAGGCTGTTTTCCGCCACCACATTCAGGCGGACGGCGTGCATGGCGGATCCGTCGGAATCCTGCCAACCCTCGTCCGTCATGGCTTCGACGCGGTCCGATTCACCGACGAGCACCAGTCCCGCCGTTTCCTCGGAAATTGCAGCCGTCACATGGCTCGGCGTGTTTTTCAAAAAAGGCACAAGAGCGAGCAATCCAGCGACCGCAGCGGCGATCCCGCTGCCGATCAACCAGCGTTGGCTGCGGTGCAGCGGCATTTCCACGATCTCTGCCACCTCGGGGCCGGCCAGTTCATCGATCATGGCCTCAATCTCAAATTGGCAATCCTCGCTCAATGCTGGCGGCATCAGACGGGCAAGTGCTGCTTCGACAGCTTCGACTGCTTCAGTTTGCATGGCGGCGGTCCTCCTTCACGCGGCGCAGTTCGTGCGCCAGTTGTTCCAGTGCGTAGCGGTATCTCGATGCTGCCGTGTTCGGCGAAATCGCGAGTGTCTCGGAAATTTGTAAGAACGTCAGCCCACCCCAGAATTTCATCACCACCACTTCGCGAAGTTTCTGGCTGAGATTTTGCACGGCTTCCCGCAGGACTACGGCTTCCTCGTCCTCTTCCAGCACCGGATCGAGCCAGACGTCTTGGAAATCGTTGAGATAAATGACCGATTCCTCGCGCTTGCGGCGGCGAGATTCGCTGCGGTGATGGTTCAGCCCGCAGAAGCGGATGGTCGAGAAAACCAGCGGCAGATCCGGCGGTTCCCCACCCTTGTCAGCTTGGTGATGCCACATCCGGAGAATCGCCTCTTGGACAAGATCCTCCGCGTCCTGACGGCAGTTCGACCAACCACGTGCGAAAAGAAGCAGGCGAGGACCATTTTCGGCCAGCCACTTTTTCCACTGTTGTGCGGGAGAATTCATTCTTCAGTGAGGAAAATGCCCCCGGCAGAGGCTTTTGTCTGCAAAAACATCTCCTCACCGGAAAAGTCGCGAAATCAACCGAGGAAACGGATTTTCCCAGGGATCGGCGTGCGTCCCATGGCCATTTCCGCGTGCTGCTCGTCGGTGCAGGAGGAATTGATCGGTGCGTCCGGCGCGGCGGCGCTCGGGGTGAGATACTTGTTCTCGATCAGCCACTTTTCCACTTCTTCGCCGCTGATGTCCGGCAGCATGTTGCCGTCGATCTCGACGCAGGGCGAGAGAGATTGGCCGCTGCGCTGTTCCATTTCCCAGCGGAATGCGGGATTTTTGATGATGTCCTTCTCCTCGAAAGGCAGGTCGTATTTCCGCATGATCGCGCGGACGCCTTCGCTCCAGCCACAGAAAGTTTTGACGTAGGCGGTGATTTTCGGAGTGTTTGTCATGGGCTGGATGATAATTTACAAAACCGGAATCGCAAGCGTGGATGCGCGGGGTGACGTGATCCAGGCAATCCCGACAGGTCTTTTCCGTCATTCCATCGGCAGTTCCGCTAGCGACTTCTCAAAATACCTGATCCCCGCTTCATCGAAGTCCGCATCATCGATCCAGATGGAGAAAAATGCGAACACCGCGCCCCAAGAAATACAACGGAATCGTGATGAAAAGGTCATGGATTTTCTAAACGAATCACACTGTCCACCAGAAGCTTCCATGCAAAGTAAATTCGCCGTTAGGACCATGCCTGCCTGGGCATCACCACTTTCTGCGAGCTTTCCACCGACCAAAAAAATACGGCGGCACCCGTGTCGGATGCCGCCGTATTTGGAAACAACTGAATTAGATTTCGTGCACCGGAAGGTTCGTCACTTCCTCGCGCACCTTCTCGGCCAAGGCCGTCGATAGGTAGCGCTCAGTGGACGAGCAGCCGATCGTGACGATCCGCTTACCTTTGAACTCCGGGCGCTTGGCGATTTGAAGCGCAGCCCACACATTTGCACCCGTGGAAATACCGGCTGGCAGTCCTTCTTCTTGAGCGAGCGCCTGAGCAGTGGCGAGGGCGTCTTCATTGGAGACCTGAATGATCTCATCGATCACAGAAACATTCAGATTCTTCGGGATAAATCCTGCGCCAATGCCTTGAATCATGTGAGGTCCCGGAGCACCTCCGGAAATTACCGGGCTAGCAGACGGCTCCACTGCGAAAACCTTCACGTCGCGGCGGGATTTTAAAACCTCCCCCACGCCGGTCAACGTGCCGCCCGTGCCGACACCGGAGACGAATGCATCCACCTCACCGTCGGTATCACGCCAGATTTCCTCTGCGGTCGTCTCGCGGTGGACTTGTGGGTTGGCCGGATTGTCGAACTGACCAGGGCCGAACGAACCCGGGTTTTCCTCGATGAGCTTCTTCGCCATCGCGATCGCACCATTCATCCCACGAGCACGCGGGGTGAGCACGATTTCTGCGCCCAACAGGCGGAGCAACACACGGCGCTCAATCGACATGCTCTCAGGCATGGTTAGAATGCAGCGGTAGCCTTTCGAACGGGCGATGAAGGCGAGCGCGATGCCTGTGTTGCCGGAGGTCGGCTCGATGATGAGTCCGCCGGGCTTGAGCGAGCCGTCTTTTTCAGCGGCTTCGATCATCGCCTTGCCGATGCGGTCCTTCACGCTGAAAAGCGGGTTGAAAAACTCGGCTTTCACACAGACCTCGGCGTCGAGACCCTTCGTGAGATGGTTGAGACGGATCAGTGGAGTGTTGCCAACAGTGGCAACCATGTTTGCAGCAATATTCATGTTAGTGGAGTTTTGGGTAAATGGTTCCCGGCTGTCTCAGCCGGATTTTCAATCAATGCATCCGACTCAGATCGTCGGATCACTTTCTTTTTCAAATCTGGAAATCAGGGGCACCGGAGTCAAGATGCAAGCCGCACTCAAACTTCTCGCCGTTGAAACGCGTAGAGTCGGCGGAGCCGTCCTCGGAAGGACGGGTGCTGTGCCAGTCTCCCATCGTGACATAGCCCTGCTCTGCCAGCGGGTGGCGCGGAAGTCCATTTTGATGGAAATAGAGATCCACCTGCGCGTCCGCCCAATCGAGAATCGGATAGGCTTTCACAGTCTTCTTCTGCTGCTCGACAAACGGACGATCTTCGCGGGACTTCGACTGCGACCTGCGCAAGCCACTGAGCCATACGTCGGCACCGGTCTCACGCAGTGCGCGGTTCATCGGCTCGACCTTGGTGATCAGGCCGTAGCGATCAGAGCCTTCCTTGCCCTGCTCCCAGAGGTTTCCATAAATCGCCTGAAGGCGTGCGGCGGAAACCGTGGGTTGATAGATGCGGAGATCGAGATCGAACTTCGATGTCAGTTCCTCTGCATACTGATAGGTTTCTGGAAACAGGAAACCGGTGTCGATGAAGACAACGGGGATTTTCGGCGCGTGTTCGTGGATCAAGTGCAGCATGACTGCCGCCTGGATGCCGAAGCTGGTGGTGGCCACCAATCGATCGCCGAGTTGATCGTAAAGCAAACGAAGGCGTTCGCCCGCACGCAAAGGCGCGAGAGCGGCAGAGAGTCCTTCGGGATCAATGTCGTGGGAAACCACGGGTGGAATTTCGAATTTGAGTGCTTCCATAGCGGAGCGGGCGTTGAAATTTTAGTTAAACGGCGACGCGCGCGTCGGGTTTCAGATTCTTGTGGAAGTCCGGGCCTTGAACGGTGGCGTTCACATACCCTGCTCGAATACAGAAATCACCGAATCGCTCGCCATCGATCCGCGCCTTTGCATAGTGGCGGAAAATGGGAGCGAGCAGCGGCTTGACGTCTGCTGCGGCGACGTCTTCTCGATAGAGCTTCGACAGCCGTTGGCCAGCGAAACCACCACCGAGATAAACATTGTAGCGGTCTGGCCCGCGACCGACGAAGCCGATCTCGGCGATGAAAGGACGGGCACATCCGTTAGGGCAGCCAGTCATCCGGATGGTGATGGCGTCGTGGCGGAGGCCATTTTCTTCCAGCGATTCTTCGAGTTCCGTGACCAATTCCGGGAGATAGCGCTCGGCTTCGGCGAGGGCGAGGCCGCAGGTCGGCAGGGCGACGCAGGACATCGAGTTGAGACGCAGCGCGCTCTTCAGGTGGCTGTCCTGGATCCCATATTTCTCCAACAGAGCTTCGATTTCCAAACGCTTCGCCTGCGAGACGTTGGCGATGATCAGGTTCTGATTCGCGGTGAGGCGGAAGTCGCCATCGTGAATCTTCGCAATCTCGCGAAGACCGGTGCGCATCGGATAGGACGGTGTGTCCAGCACACGACCGCCGGAGATGTAGAGCGTGAGATGGGAGTTACCGTTGGAATCCTCAGTCCATCCATAGCGGTCCCCGTTGTCCTCGAATTTAAAATCGCGCACAGCACCAAGATCATAACCTAGGTATTCGTTAAGCTTTGCGAGGATCCACTCCGGGCCGTGATCGTCCACGGTATATTTGAAACGCGAGTGCTTTCTATCGGTACGATCGCCGAAATCACGCTGCACAAGCACCACCTTTTCCGCGACGTCCACAACCTGCTCCGGGGTGCAGAAACCGATCACATCCGCGATGCGCGGATAGGTGGCTTCGTTGCCATGGGTCGAACCCATGCCACCGCCAACAGCGACGTTGTAACCGACGAGTTTTCCGCCTTCAACGATGGCGATGAAGGAAAGGCAATTCGCATAAATATCGACGTCGTTAGAAGGTGGCACCGCGATAGTGATCTTGAATTTCCGCGGCAGATAGGTCTTGCCGTAGATCGGCTCGATCTCCTCTTCGCTCGATTCGATTTTCTCTCCATCCAGCCAAATCTCATGATAGGCGCGCGTCTGTGGAGTGAGGTGTGCGGAAATGTCTTCTGCCGCTTTCAGTGCCTGCGCATGGATGCCGGAAAGATAAGGGTTCGGATTGCACATCACATTCCGGTTTACGTCACCGCAGGCGGCGATGGTGTCCATGGCGCACTGGTTGATCTCCTTGATCGTGCGTTTCAGGTTCGTCTTGATGATCCCGTGAAACTGGAATGCCTGGCGCGTAGTGAGCTTGATGGTACCGTTCGCAAACTGGGTGGCGAGTCGGTCCGTTTCCAACCACTGCTGCGGCGTGGCCACCCCACCAGGCACGCGGATGCGGATCATGAAGGAAAAGGCTTTCTCAAGCTTATGCTTGCGGCGTCCTGCGCGGATGTCGCGATCATCCTGCTGATAGGTGCCGTGGAATTTGAGGAGCTGCTGATCGTCTTCACCCATCGATCCGGTGGATAGATCGGCAAGTCCTTCGGCGATGGTGCCGCGCAGGTAGTTGCTGCGGGTCTTGATGTATTCGTTAGCGGAGAGTTTCTTTTCTTCGGACATGGGAAATGGAAATTGAATTTTAAAATCTCAGATTTGAGATCAATAGACGTCCCGTTGATAGCGTTTGGTTTTCTTGAGATCCTCGACATAAGCCTCAGCGGCTTCGCGGGAAATACCCGCCTGTTTCTCGACAACTGTTAACAGCGCCTGATGAACATCGTGGGCCATGCGGTTGGCATCGCCGCAGACGTAGAAATGGGCACCTTCCTCCAGCCACTGATAGAGATCTTTCCCCTGCTGGATCATGCGATCTTGGACATAGACTTTTTCAGGTTGATCGCGTGAAAAGGCGACGTCGAGGCGGGTGAGTGCACCGTCTTTGATGAAATCCTGCCATTCAAGCTGATAGAGGAAGTCGTAGGTGTAATGTTGGTCGCCGAAAATCAGCCAATTCTTCCCACCGCCGCCGATGGCCGCGCGGTGCTCCACAAAGGCGCGGAAGGGCGCAACACCGGTGCCCGGGCCGACCATGATGATCGGCGTGGCGGGATCAGCGGGAAGGCGGAAATTCTTGTTTGGCTGAATGAAGACCTGCACGGGATCGCCCGATTTCACGAGGTCCGCAAGATAGGTCGAACAAACGCCCTTGCGCTGGCGGCCATGGCTTTCGTAGCGGACCGCGGCCACGGTGAGGTGTACCTCATTTTCATGAGCCAGCGGGCTAGAAGCGATCGAATACAGCCGCGGCGGTAGCTTGCGGAAGATGCCAGTGAGAGCCTCGGCAGGTAGCCCGTTAGGGGCGAAATCGACGATCGCATCGATGATCTCGCGGTCGGCACTGTATTCCTTCAGGCGGTCTTTCGCATCCTCAGCGAGTAAGCCGCGTAGGACGGTGGAGTTCAGAGCCTCCGCGAGTTTAGTAAGCACTGCGCGGGAAATGGCGGTGATGTCATAGTCCTCGCGCAGTGCGTCTGCGAGCAGCTTGCGGCCAACGTTTTTCACCTCGATCTCCTCGTTGCCGGTCAGCTTGGCAGCTTGGATGATTGCTTTCACGACATCCGGCGCATTGACAGGAAGCACCGCCAGCGCATCTCCGGGTTCATAGGAAAGGCCGGAACCTGCTAGGGAAAATTCCAAGTGCAGTGTTTCCTTGGACGAGCCTTCACCATTGAGAACGACAGAATCGATCGTTTCCGCAGGGAATGGATTTTTCTTACCATACTCGAGGGTAGACTCAGTCGCCGCCGGAGCGGTGAAAACGACCGGAGCTGCGCTAACAGGAGCGAGGGCCTTCAGGCTGCCGCCGAGCCAGGAAACATAGTTTTCCTCGAAGTCCACGTCGCAATCCTGACGGGGAAAAACCCGGGTAGCACCGAGCGCTTCGAGGCGGGCATCGATGTCCTTGCCGGTCTGGCAAAACTTTTCGTAGGAGGTATCGCCCAAGGCCAGAACGGAATAACGTACGCCGGAAAGCGCAAGATCAGCTCCCATGAATTCTTTGTAGAATGTGGTGGCAGTTTCCGGTGGTTCGCCGTCACCCCAAGTCGAGATGATCACCAGCAGACTCGTAGCCTTCGCGAGCTCGGCGGGCGAAATGTCGGACATGTTTTTCATGACCGCTTGGAAACCGCGTTTCTTGGCTTCTTTTACCGTGCGATCCGCTAAGGATTCGGAATTCCCGGACTCGGTCCCGTAGAGCACGAATAATTTCCCTGCGGAAACCGGAGAAGCCGCAGCCACAGGGGCTGGAGCCGCGCCCGCTGCAAGAAATCCACTGAGCCATCCCCGTTGCACGGGATCGAGGCCAGCAAGGAGAGAATCCAACGCGCGGCGCTGGTCAGATGTGAATGGGGCGTGCTCTGGAAGCATAATCCTTAGTTAATTACCTTGTTTTATGAGGTTTCGCCGAAAAAGTGGATGCAAACCACCGAAAACGCAACTTTTTTTTGGTTAATACCGAGGATTCTTTGCACTGCTCGGAGATTTCCACCCGGAAAATTTCGACCATTCCACGCCACCCATCTGGCGCGAAAAACCACCAAAGGACTGCACCCCATCGCCCTGAGAAGCCTTACTCCTCCTGCCACACCCAGTTCATCACCACGTCGATGTCCGGGTGAATGCTGTGGTGCACCGGGCATCCACGAGCGGCGCTTTCGAGCAGCTTGCGGTCCGGGTGGGAGGCGGGTAGCGGCATGATGAGGTCGAGTTCCAAGCGTTTGACACGGCGGGGTTGGTCGTCCGACATGAACTTACGCACGGTCACCGCCATGCCTTCGACTGCGATTTCCTTCCTCTTCGCTACAATACCGACGACCGTCGCCATGCAGGAACCCAGCGCGGTGGCGAGCAGGTCGGTTGGAGAAAACGCCTGACCACGGCCGTTGTTGTCCACGGGAGCATCGGTGACGAGCTCGTTTCCGGACGGCGTGTGTACGGCGCTGCAGTGCAGGTCGCCTTCGTAAGTGAGTTTGATTTCAACCATGGTCGTTTTCTTTGAAGTGAAGTCCGGCAGGCCCGTGTCATTCGGCTTTCGGCGGCACCTTTGCAAGCACGATGCGGAATCCGTAGATCCAGTCCTGGAACGTCGGCGGCACGGCGTTGCGAGATCCCGTGAAAAGATTTTCAAGCTGATAGGTGTTCCAACCTCCGCCGCGAAGGACGCCGAGGACATTGCTTCCGAGCTTGGAATATTCATCGCCCACCCATTCTTGTACATTGCCGCTCAGGTCGTAGAGGCCATACGCATTAGGAGGAAATGACCCGACCGGAGCGGCGTAAGCAAAGCCATCGTCGTAATTGGAAATCGTCTGATCACTGGGAATACCGGGGATGCGCGAGGTGGTCACATCAGCGAAATTCCCGACAGCACCTGCTTCCGGCCAGCCTGCGCCCCATGGATAGACGCGCTCCTTGCGGGCATCCCGCCAGCCGGGGCTGATCCCCTCTTCTTCCCGGAGGCCTGCCATCATGCTCCATTCCAAGTCGGTCGGTAACCGATAGACGTGGGTCTTGTCGGCGATCCGCTCCTGCTTGATCTCGCGTGCGGTCAGCCATTTACAAAACTCCTGCGCATCCTCGCGGGTGACATGAACAACCGGATGATCTGGAGTCTGCGGATAGTCGGGACGCCGCGCTGGCTTGCGACCTGTTTCCTTCACGAAGAGATCGTAGTCGCGCACCCGGGTCTCCCAGATCGACGCCATTAGGTCCGGACCTACCGGGGCAAAGCGCATGTTGATGCCGTTTTCCCATGGTTTCCCGAAAACGACGCCCTGGCTTTTCTCCAGTGCCACGTTTTCCGCAAAGGTCCCGCCTTCTTTCACCGTGATCTGTTTATAAAGTGGTTTGTAGCCCTCGAGGACGAATAACAGATCCACTCTGCCCGGCTTGACCTTGGGAATGAGCAGCGCGCCACTGGTGTTGCCGACGATCGTGTTATTCAGATAGACATCGGCACCCGGTGGATTGGTGGTGAGGTTGATCGCACCATAGTCGATCCGACGGACCATGACCCGGAACGGCTTTAGGTCATTCTGCCGAGCCCGCTCGCTGAGTCCGGGATTCTCAAATGACGTCTCGCGCAAGGCGAAGACCTCGTGATCTTCTGTCAGATAGCCCGCGCGGTTTGCTCCGTTGCGAAACCAGTTGCAAAATGCGTTAGCATCATTCGCAGACGCGAGAGCGATTTCCGATTCCGTCCCATTGCGGGAAAACTTGACGGACTCCAGGGTATCAGGGGGCCGCTTGGTGGCTTTAAGAAATTGCGCCCAAACCCACTTAGACAAGTATCCTGAGCTCACATGCTCGTCGCCTACCGGCTGATAGATATTTCCAAAATGATCGTTCCACGGCTCTCCCATAAAAGGTGGAGTAAAGTTCTCAAGCGTCCCGTAAATCATCAGTGGCTCACTGGAAGCAGATGCCGGAACTTTCCCCTCAAGGCGCATCTCGCGGAATCCTTTCTTGCGGATCGTGAAATGATATTCGTCGCCCACTTGCAATGTTAGCACCGGGGTGTTCGTGTAGCCGATGTGGTTGTCGTTTTCATCCGTCACCTCGGCCCCTTCCGGCGCGCTGACCACTTTCAGCATTCCCATCTGCGGTGGCCTTGGTTGCTCTATCGGCGGCGTGTCCCACAGGGTCAACCACTCGCTGTCCTTGATCATCGCCCAGCCGGTCCAACCGGCGAAACAGGCCAGAATCAGCGTGGTGACCCACACCGCCAGCCCACTCTGCCGGCGGCGTTTTCCCCGCTGCAGACGGCGCAGCGCATCCGCTAGATCGGCGGCGGTGGAAATTTTTCGTTTGGAAATACGCGGTTCGCAAATGTCACAGATGATCTTGTTGAGCTCCAGCCAGCGCTTTTTATCGACGCCCGTCGGCATCTCTTCGGGCAGTTCAGGAAACGACATCCGGTCGTTCCCCGTGGCGATTTCATACAAAACCTTTCCAAGACTATAGACATCCGCCTGCGCCGAACCCGGTCCTTCCGGCGGCACAAATCCCTCGGTGCCGACGAAGGTCCGCTGCCCACGCGTGGCCACCAGGCCGATGTCCGCCAGTTTTGCGCGGCCATTGACGAAAATCACGTTAGAGGGTTTCACGTCGCGGTGCGCGAGGCCCCGCTCGTGGAGGTGATCGAGCGCTTCCGCTAGCCGGAGCCCGACGTCGATGCACTCGTTAGTATCCCACTGGACGCCCGTCGCCTGATGGTTGTCCGCCCTCAGCGTGCGCGGTTGATATTCGATGGGATTGATGTCCTGGCCCGACGTCATGTCGTCTCCCAACTCCATCACATAGTAGTAAAATGAAACTCCATCAGGACTGCGTCCGACGTGCAAAATATTCACCAATGCCGGGTGATCCCGCGACATCGGCTCAAATTTCAAAATCCCCTCGAACTCCCGCTCGAAACCGCGCTCATCCTCGAAATCCTCGCGCCAGACGACTTTCACCGCCCGCAAGGCCCCCGTCACGCCGCGCGCCAACCACACTTCTCCATAGGCCCCGCCGCCGATCTTTCGCAAAACCTCATGATCGGGGACAAGTGGACTCGGGCGGATCTTAATCGGCATCGTCTTCGTCTTCGAGCTTGGCGAGTTCCCGTTTCAACACTGCACCCACGCGGTGTTTCGCCAAATACACCTGCGCCATGCTGACGTTCAGTTGGTCCTGCACACGCTTGGCATCCCATTGCTTGATCACATAGCAGTCGAAAATCTGATATTGCTTTGGAGAAACCTGAGCCTTCACGCGGGAGAGAGCGGCGTCCGCCACGTTTTTTTTCCATTCCACATTCCAGAGTCGGGAAAGAACATCGCCGTTCGGGTCCTCCACGCGGTCGATCACCGCCGTTTTACGATCATTTTCCCACTCACCGGCCAGCATTGCCGTGTCCTTTTTCCGCTTCCGGAATTGGTCGTTGATGCGCCAGCGCGTCATGTTCATGAGCCAGGTTTTGAATGAACCTTGCTCGGGATCGTAGAGCTTCTTTTTACTCTGCTTGGCGATGGAAAGGATCGTCTCCTGCACGCAGTCGAACGCCTCGTCCTGGCGCAGACCCGCCTTCACCGCCACCGAGTAAATCAGCCGCCAATAGGTTTGATAAAACTCGTCCCACGTCCGCTGATCCTCCCAATTGTCCAGCCTAGCGATCAGACTCTTGCGGGTTTTGGCGTAGGCCTGCCCCAGAATCGCCTCGCGTCCCTCGTCTTTTTCTTCCTCGTCCTCAGACATTAAGAACTCTTTACCTCATTCCCCGCCCGCTGTCTTTCACCGATTCACTTTTTTCACAACCACCTGATTATCAGGTTTAAAAAGTTTACTAAAGACCTTTGAAACATCGCCAAAAACGAAGGATCATGGATGTTATTTACATTTCCCACCGGGTAGTCCTATTGTCTCGCCCTCACCTCACTCAACCGTGTCCGCGATCCCACCCTTCGCCGACTCCCCCCACGGAAAGAGCATGTCAACCACCCAATCCCCACTCAATCCTTCTCAGGCTGTCGAAAGGATCCGCGAAATCATCGTCGGACGCCATCTCGAACGTCTTGAGCAACGTGTCGCACGCCTCGAAACCACTGGTGACGTGCCCTTTGCCACGTCCCCTCACGTGGAGGACCGGCTCTTTGCCAGCGAGGCCCGCCTGGAGGCCCTTCAGGAAAACGTCAGCCGCCTGGTCGATTCCACCCGTGAAGTCACCGAGCAGCGTCTTTTCCAATACCGCGAGGAAACCCAGCGCCTCGCTGCCCAGATCCAGCAGGTCGCTGCCATGAAATCCAGCGAGACCGCCCATCCGGCAATCAACCAGCTCGAACAGAAAATCGGCACCTGGCTCGCCGACTGGCAGACCTCGTTTCACGGCCAGTTGAACGACCGCGACCACCGCATCGCCAACCAGTTACGCAATGAAGTCGCCACACTCTGGGAAAGCACCGAATCCCAGATCACGCGCCTCCAGAGCCGCATGATTGACCGCGACGCGATTGAAGAACGCTTCAGCCGCATCGCCACCGCCGCCCGCGCTCTCGCCGAGTGCGCCTCCCCTTCCACCACTGGCCCTGGCCTCGCCACACGCTGATGACCGACGCCCTCTCCCCCCTCCCCAGCCAATCTCCGGGAATCCCTACCCACGGCAATTTGCCGAAAGCATGGAACACCCTGCCCTTTCCCTCCCCTCAGGAAACGCAGCCGCTCCGTCCGGCTTTAACCTCCCTCCCAGCATGGCCCAGCGGCACAGCTTCTGACAGCCCAGCGTTTCCCAACTCGTGGCCATCGCCGCTTTCGGTCCTTCCCTCGCCGCACGCCACTCCGGCTCAGCCAATCCCGATATCGGCAGAGCCAACTGTTGAAAATAAGCCAGTTACCCCGTTCACCACAGAAAAAACAGTCGTTTCAATCGAGCCTGAATTTACCGACAACGATCTCAAAGACGCATTCGGCCCGATCGTCGAAGACGCCGTTCGCAAAGCAGTTTATGCCAAGGAAAACGGCATCGACACCTACCTCGAGCCGATGTTGCGCGCCACGATTCGCCGCGCCCTCGCCGAATATTCCCCCGCCTCGCGCCCTTTCCATGCACCCGGCGCGTTCGACCGTTGCATCTGGCACCTCCAGGCACTTTTCACCAGCCGCACCTACGAGGACATCCTCTTTGAGAAAACCCACCGCTTCCAAGTAGAGGAGGTTTTCCTCGTCGATGCCGCGAGCCTTGCACTCGTTTCCTTCGCCAGTTGCGATCCCGCCCGCCATTCTTCAGCCAAGCGCATCGCCAGCACCGTGCAACGCATCGCTCTCCAACTCCGCGACGAAGACGGGAAAATCCGCACCGCCTTCGATCTTCCGGACCAACGCAACGCCATTTCCCACGAAGGGAAATTCGTCACTCTCGTCGCCGTCGTCCGCGGCCGTCCTAACGATCTCGTCATCGCCGATCTGGAATTCTCACTCCGCCGCATCGAGGACCGATTCCGCGAGCAATTTCAAATGGAAGGCTCTCCCCTGCTTCATCCGCTCCAGCCCTTCCTCGAAGACTGCCTCCTCATCCAGGCCCCAGCCAGTGCGGCATGATCGATCGCCCGTGATGATGCTGCGCCTCAGCAGTGGCTGGCACCGCGAGGCTGACGATTCCTGTGAACTGTCAAAAATCAAACTCGATTCCCTCAACGATCATTCGACCTCCCGCCGCAGAAGCGCTTAAATCCGCGTTGTGAGAGAATTGCTGCTCAACGAGGAAATTCATGCCAGAGTCATCGTCGAACTCGTGCCCCAGGCGCGGCGCTTTCTTTGGATCGTCACTGCAGACATCAAGGACATGCACGTCGCCCGCGGCAGGCGCTCGGTTCCGTTTCTTAAAGTGCTCGCGGAACTGGTAGAATCCGGCATCGCCGTGCGCCTCATCCACGCTAAGGAACCAGGCCCTCTCTTCCGCAAGGACTTCGACAAACACCCCATCCTCATCCATAGCGACCTTTTCGAGCGCATCCTCTGCCCGCGCGTCCATACCAAGGCGATCATCGTCGATGGCAAAAAAGCCTTCATCGGTTCCCCTAACCTCACCGGAGCCGGCCTCGGTGCCAAGCACGCGGACAAACGGAACTTCGAAGCCGGATTCATCACCGATGAAAAGGCCGACCTCGAAAAACTAACCACCTGGGTGGACGAACTCTATCTCGGCGAGTTCTGTCGCCGCTGCCGCCACCGCGCCCACTGCCCTGATCCGCTCGACCGGGAATAACAAATTCCTAACTAACCAGCCACATCAACGCCATCAGTCGCTCCCTTTTTGGAGCCAAGAGATCCAAAGTGAAGAACCTTCCGGCGGAATCTGGGAGAAACGGATTACGAAATCATAGTTGTGCCTGCCTTGCAATCTTCCCTTGGTGCCAGCTTCCGTATTTTCCAGCCAACGAAGATTGTAATTTTCCGAATCTACCGGACCGATGTTGCCCGCTTTCTCCATGATGGAGGAGCCGATCGGGCATTCGATTACGATGAGGATGCGTCTATTGCGGGAGGACATCGGCGTTTTTAAAACGCTGAAACCACGTTGAATTGTCACTGGCAATCGACAAAAGGCGGAATGAATTCCGCGCTCCGTGAAGAACGGACAGGAATGCTTGAATCACGCGTTTTTCACCAACGCGGCGGCGTAGAAGCCGTCGTAGCCCGTCGCGGCTGGCGAGACGGGGTGCTCTTCTAGCAGGGTGAAATTTCCTTGGGCGAGGAGGTGATCCACAGCGGCGCGGTTTTCTGATGGGAGGACCGAGCAGGTGGCGTAAACGAGGCGGCCGCCGGGCTTGAGCATGGCGGTGTAGTTGGTGAGCAGCTCTTTCTGGATGCCTTGGAGGCGTCCGAGGGCAGCGGGTTTGAGACGCCATTTGAGATCGGGCTGGCGCTTGAGCGTGCCGAGGCCGGAGCATGGGGCATCGATGAGCAGGCGGTCGCCGACTTCCGCGAATTCGGTGGCGGTGGTGGCTTTGATTTCCTTCGCCTTGATGCACTTGTTAGCGTTGGCACGCTTGGCGCGGCGCTCGAGCTCGGCGAGTTTTTTTACATCCACGTCCATGCCGAAGACGCGGCCGTCGCCTTTCATGAGGGCGGCAAGATGGAGGGATTTTCCGCCAGCACCGGAGCAAGCGTCGATGACGCGCTCGCCGGGTTGGGGATCGACGAGCGGGGCGATCATTTGCGATCCGGCGTCTTGGATTTCCACGCGGCCGTCGAGGCGGAGTGATTTCGGCAGGGATTTCCCGGGAGCGAGCACGAGGGCATCGGGCAGGCCGGGGACCTCAGTGGCGGTGATGTGGAAGCTGGCGAGCCAAGCGATGACCTCCGGGCGGGTGGTGCGGAGGGTGTTGACGCGGAGGAAAATGGAGGCGCGCTGGTTGAGAGCGGCCAGTTCGGCATCCCAGGCATCGCCAAGTTCGGCCACTCCGAGAGCGTCGATCCAGTCCGGGATGGACTCGCGGACGGCGCGCGGTTGGTCGGCGAGTTCGGCTTCGCGGGCTTTCATTTCCTCGGCGGATTTGCCGTTGTAGGTCCACCATTCGGGGATTTCGTAGCCCATGCGGACCCACTGGGCAGCGCAAAGGGCGGTGGTTTCCTCGCTATCGACGAGGAAACTCAGCGCACGCCGCCAGCGCGCGACTTCGAAGACGGTCTCAGCGATGAAACTGCGGTCGCGCTTGCCCCATTTCGGGTTTTCCTCGAAGGCGGTGGCGAGTTCGTGATCGAGAACCTTGTGCTCGCGGAAGACGGATTTAGCGATAGTGGAGGCGGCCTCGGCGAGGATGCGGTGCATTTTCATAAAGGCGGACATTGGCCGAGAGCTGGGGGACAGGGAAGAAAAATGAAGCCAGACCTCACATCAACAAACTCTCTGATTCAGAATCTTCGACGATCAGCTTCTAATCCATTGCCCCTCCACCCAATACTGTGCCCACCCCTTTTACTCTTTGGTTCGCAATGAAATCGGATGGATCGCGTTCATTTGACACCACGCCTCATGCCGGCTTGCTCTTTTCGTGCAGGGCTAAAATCCGGATGATGCTTTCTTCAAAGGCTTTTCTGAAATCCGCGTCACCGGCGTAGATTTTATAGAGGTCGAGGTCTTTCTTTCGCTCTTTGTTCACGGCTTGGGAAATGAGAGTTTCAAGTGCGATGCGGCGGTTCTGCTCGTCGGGATTGTCCACGACCTGTTTCTGATAGGCAGCGGTTCAGGCGGGAAAGTGCCTGCACGGCGAGCACGCCTTGCAGGCGCTTGTCCACATACATGCTGTGCAGCAGCGGCTCGTCGAAGCCGGTGAGGAATTTGTTAGCGACGACGAGCAGGCGGTAGTTGGTTTCGCCGGGCTTGACGTTTCCGGCGAGCTTGTCGGGGATGTCTTTGCTGGGAAATCCGTTGATCGATTCCTCGGTGTGCTCGATGCCATCGACCATTTTATTGCCGGAAAAGGCGACGATCGCTTGGAATGGCGCGTTCGCGGCTTTGAGCTCTTTCTGGATGGCGAAATAATAGCGGATCGCGCTTTCGATGTTGCGGGTGACGATCATGCCGCGTGCCTGGCCTCGCAGCTTCTTGGTGGCGACGACCTGTTGCAGGAAATGATCGGCCATCAGCGCGGACTTGGTGTCGATGGTCTGCTGGTGGCTCTCGACGTAAGCGCGGAGTTCCTTCTGCGCCTTGACGGTGTCGAATTCCGGGTTCTCTTCGATGGATTTCTGAACCTCGTAGTAGCTCTTGTAAGTCGTGTAGTTGGCGAGCACATCGAGGATGAATTCCTCCTCGATCGCCTGCTTCATGGAATAGAGGTGGAAGGGATCGAAGCCGCCGTCGGCATTCTGCGTGCCGAACTTTTCGAGCGTCGCCTTCTTGGGTGTGGCGGTGAAGGCGAAGTAGGACGCGTTGTTGCCCATCTTGCGGCGCTCCATCGCTTGCAGGATCATTTCCTGATAGTCCTCGGGTTCCTCGTCGCTGTTGCCGCCGAGCGTCATGTTCAACTTGTCGGCGGCCTGACCGCTTTGCGATGAATGCGCTTCGTCGATAATCACGGCGAAGTTGCTGTCACCCATGTCGGCGATGCCATCGACGATGAAGGGAAATTTCTGGATGGTGGTGGTGATGAGCTTCTTGCCAGCTTCCAAGTGAGCGCGGAGTTCGGCCGCGCTGTTCGCATGGGCTAGCAGGTTCTTCACCTCGGCGAATTGGCGGATATTTTTGTCGATCTGGCGGTCGAGCACGCGGCGGTCGGTGACGACGATGACCGAGTCGAAGAGGTTGTCCTGCCCGGTCTTGTCGTAGAGTTCCACGAGCTGATAGCCGAGCCAGGTGATGGAGTGGGATTTTCCCGATCCGGCGGAGTGCTGGACGAGATAGCGCTGTCCGACGCCCTTGTCCTGCACGTCTGTCAGCAGCTCGCGCACGACCTTGAGCTGCTGATAGCGCGGAAAATACAGGGTCTCCTTCGAGGTTCCGGCTTTGTCCTTTTCCACCGTGAGCTTGGCGTAGTGCTCGATGATGTTAGAGAGGCTGTGGCGGGTGAGGATTTCTTGCCAGAGATAGGCGCTCTTGTGGCCGTGTGGATTCACGGGATTGCCCTTCCCTTGGCCGTTGGGAAGCCCTTGGTTGAAGGGCAGGAAATAGGTCGATTTCCCATCCACCTTCGTCGTCATCCACACCTCATCCGGATCCACGGCAAAGTGGACGAGGCAGCGCTTGAACTGGAACAAGGTCTCCTTCGGGTCGCGGTCGTCGCGGTATTGCTTCTTGGCGTGGTTGACGTTCTGGCCGGTCCACGGATTCTTGAGTTCCAGCGTGGCGAGCGGAAGGCCGTTGAGGAAAACCACCATGTCCACCGACTTCTGATCCACCGTGGAAAAGTAAACCTGCCGCGTGACGGAAAACACATTGCTCTCGAACTTGGCCGTCACTTCCGGATCCAGGTCGTTGTAGGGCAGCCGATAGAGCAGATCGAAATGGGCGTTGTCCACATCCAGCCCCTTCTTTAGCACCGCCAAGATCCCGTCCTTCTTCAGCTTGCGGTGCAGGCGTTCGAGAATCTGCCGCTTCCAGTCCGCCTTGTAGTGGAGCTTGGCGAGTTCAGTGGCCTGTGTCGCTTCGAGAAACTGCCAGAACTTCGCTTCATCGATGGCGAACTCCGGCTTGAAGTCGGTGGACTCGCCTCTGCGAAATCCCTTCCCGCCGTAATCCGGCGTCGGCTCTCGCATCACGCCTACCGGCACCGCCTCCGTCACACCGCCGGTAAGGTGGCGTTCGATGCAGGCTTCGAGGGCGGCTTCTGTTATATGGCTCGTCATCGATCAACGCTCCGGATGTTTGAAGACGGTGACATTGACGTGGTTTTCCCCCAGCTCGAACTGGGCGGGAGGATTGCCGTTTTCCGCCAGTAATGTTTGGGCGCGAGCGATGCCGCGGCCAAAGCGGTTGGCATAGTTCATCACCATGAGCACTTCCGCCAGCACGGGATTCCGGTAATCTGTGACCCTGGGGAAGTTCTCCGGCCTGGCTTCCCCATACAATCCGCCTACATTTTGGATCTCAATCCGGTCGGGAAAAAAATAGAACCGCACCGGCGAGTTGGATTGGTATTCCCGATGCAACACAGCGTTCACAAGGAATTCGCGCATGGCCTCGGGTGGGTAATCCCATATCACACGCTCCCGCAAGCCAGCCTCAAAGATCGGTTTCTCGGTAAAACTGCTCTCAATGAACCTGCTCACCGTCCACATCAGCTCAAGCAAATTGCCCTTGAAGACTCTCGACTCTTCCACGGCCGCTCCCAGCGTCTCGCCGCCAAATTTCACATACTGCACGTAGGCCCCGGGGTAGCGGAGCAGCGGGTCCACTCCAAAGACGATGCATCCCGCGTTCGTAGGGCAGTCCCGGTTCAGGTTGTAGAAGTGCAGCGCCGCCAGTTGCAGCACCAGTTCCCGTCCATTTTCCTTGATCACCTCCGGATCAATCGCCTTGCGGCGGTAGGTGTTTTGAAACAAGTCCAGATCCAGATCCTCCAACGTGGCATTCGGACAAGGAGTGATGTCGAAAGTGCGGAAACGCGAACTGCGCCGCTCCAGCAAGCGCCGCTCTTCGGATTCGCTCGCCGTCGCTTTGCGCGGTCCCACGCGGATATGCACTCGGCCGCGGTAGCGCACCGGTGTGAGATCGCTCGGATGCACCTCCCCCACCAGAAACTCGCTGCCATTCGGATGGGGCTGCTTGAATACGGATAGCATCGGCTGCGGCAGAATCTGCCCGTCATCCCGATACGAGGCGAACTGCTTTTGCAGCTCATCCGTGATCACCACCTCGGGGGAAAGCGAACCGTCATCCTCCACACCCACCAGCAGGTAGCCCGGCTTTCCGTGTCCCGGCATGTCATTGGAAAACGAGCAGATCGCCTCCCGGAACTTGTCCGTATTCGTCACCGAGCGGGTGCGCTCGATCCGGTCCGCCTCTGTTGAGATCAGCACTTCTTTCACTTGTTCGGGACTCAACATAGGCGGCTGGAAGTTGGCAGTTTTTTGGATCTTGTCACGGAGGGTTTCATTTCGCTTAGGGTTCTCCCTCGAGTTGATGCGGAAGGATTCTTCATTGCATGGCCTCCAGATACGGTTGAACTACCTTGCCGACCCGCAGCAGACGAGCCATCTGCCCGATTTCACCGATGGTTGCTTTTCGCTCTCTCACGGTTTCCCTCAAAGCTTCCACGCAAACATCGATGCCGAGCTTGTTGCGATGCTTGAAACAGTCCGCCACCGTGCGCGCTGGCGTGGTGATCGGAACGGCCGTTCCCCCGAGTTGGTGGATCTCCACGCCTTGCGTCTGTAGCGATTTCAGGCGGGTCCGTATCACACGTATCGGCGGCCAATCGATTTTCGGAACGCGCGATTGGCTGGGAAGCTGGATCCAGACTTCATGCGCCCGCTGAGTTCCAATGCCGTGGAATACCAGCGCCAAGATCCCGTCCTTCTTCAGCTTGCGGTGCAGGCGTTCGAGAACCTGCCGCTTCCAGTCCGCCTTGTAGTGGAGCTTTGCGAGTTCCTTCGGCTGAGTCGCTTCAAGAAACTGCCAGAACTTCGCTTCATCAATGGCGAACTCCGGCTTGAAATCGGACGACTCGCCTCTGCGAAATCCCTTCCCGCCGTAATCCGGCGTCGGCTCCCGCATCACGCCTACCGGCACCACTTCCGTCACGCCGCCGGTGAGGTGGCGTTCGATGCAGGCTTCGAGCGCTTGTTCGTTGGTTTTCGAAAGGTTCACGATGGTTTGGCTGATTGATCGACAAATATCCGGTCCAGCCAGATCCCATCGAGATGGTCGAAGTCCTTGTCCGTAGTAATCAGCTTCGCTCCGGTCGCGACAGCGGTTGCCGCGATCCAGAGATCGTTCTGTTTCATGGTGATCGCAGGCTTTGGCGGAACAGACCGGGAGCTATCGATCACCGGTCTGCCATGGGTCCATGTATCCAGTGAGGCGTAGTGGTTCAAGATGGGCTCTTTGTTCAGATCCACAGTGGGAAACCGATTCAACACCTCGACCAGCGATTCGCGTTTATTCGTGCCCCAGCCATTTTTCTCCGCGAGTGCAAGAAGCTCGCCACGACAAATCACGGAGGTGAAAACCATCGTGGATTCGTTCCCTAGGTCGTAGGTCTGATAGGCCCATTGCGCCCATGCTGCCTTGCGGGTGAATCCCAGCAGCATGTTGGTATCGAGGAGAAATCGGTTCATCAGCGTACGAGGTTCAGTCTAGCAGAGCCATCAATTCCTCCATCGGCTCTTCGCCTGGCCAGGCCCCCCATAGAGCCATCGGGTCGGCATCCCGGCTCTTGGTGGTTAACTCAGGAAACAGCGACTCCTGTTGAAGACGCGCAGGCACCATCGGCAGGCTTGAGAAAATTTCATCTCCAGCCGCAGGTGGGCTGATCTTGCGGGCCTCGATGAAGCGAGGCTGGCCGTTGAGTTTGAAATGCACCATGCCTTCCACCGTGGCAGCATGTCCCCACAAGGGCCGCAGTGACTCGCCGCTCAGGAACTCCACATGCAGCCGTCCCAGCAGTTGGACTCCATTGTCCATGAGCAAACGGAAACGCCCCCCGCTGTGGCGGATCTCATCCAGCTTCCCGTGGACGATGAATGCGCGGGGCTCCGGTTGCTGGGTGCGCCGCTCGGCGATCCGGGTATACGTCGCTTCCGTCACCTCAAAACTCCCGCGTCCGGCGTCCTTCGGGATTAACTGAAAACGCACCCCTTCCTCGCGCACGGCCCGCTTGAACTCCATCACCGCTTCCAACACCGAGACATCGTATCGTTCGCCGGAAGCATCATCCCGCTCCACATCCTGAATCGCCAGCGCAGCCAGATCCAGCGCCGTGTCTTCACCCTGCGGGACCTCACGCCAGAAATCCTTTTGCTCAAAGGCATCCGGTGCCACATCCGCGATTGTCGGCGCATCAAGTTCAAGAATCGTCGATCCAGGTGTCAGCCCGGTGACGGTGAAATCCACCGCTTTCGCCAGCCACGCAGGGCGCGCTCCCTTCGCATCGCCCTCTCCCGTGGCGAGCAAACGGGTCGCCCGCTCGGCGGTTTTCAGCAATGCACCCAGCACCCGCTGGAGCGCTTGGGCTTTGATTTGCCCCTGCACTGTGATCAGACCTTCAAGGCGCAGTTGGTAATGGTGAGTGTTCACGGTGTTTTCCTTTCTGGGATAAGTCTAGGGGAAAAATAAGAGTCTTGCGAGGGTTACGTTCAGGCATGTTCCGAGAGGTTGCTCATAACCTCCGCTTCAATGCTGGCGAACTGATCGAGATCGTATTCTCCGCCCTTCCACAGCCACTCCTTCACTCCGCCTCCCATCATGATTGGAGAATCAAAGCGCACCGGCGCGTATCGCAGGAGGTTCAGAACCTCGATGAAATTGCTCTTTCCGCAACCGTTCGCGCCGATCAGGACGTTCAGCGGACGCATCGGCAGGTCGATTCCCTCAGGGCCAAAGGAAAGCAGGCGGGAAACTTTGAGGTTACGGATTAACATCGGTTCGGATCATTCAATTTTCAGACGCTTTTGCACGCCAATCTTCCTGGCTTTGTTTACTGTCGTAGTCCATCTTCGAGTCTCCCATCATACCTTCCGGGAAGACCCCGTTCACGCCACCACTGTGGTTGCGCTCGATGCAGGCTTCGATGGCAGATTCGAAAATGTTCGTTGGCATTTTAAGTTTTCTCGTAAAGTGGGGTAGCGGGAACTGTCTTCATATCCAATACGGTTCCGGCTGTTTGCCGTAACCAACCGCTGCCACTGACGCTGTAATGCATACTGTAGACTTTGCCATACTCCTTCAGTTTGTTGACCAATTTGATTCGCGGATGCTTAACTACTCCGCCTTTCTGAATTCCCGAAGCGGAAATCATGCAGGTTTTCGGTCGAAAGTATGCAATCAAGTCTTCGTTTAGATTCTTCCGGCTGCCGTGGTGGGGTACCTGCATCCACTTCAAACCTTGAAGTTGCGTCGGCAGTGTCTCAAGAATACTATTGAACGCGTCGCACCCAGCGTCGGCAGTGAACAAATAGACGTCTTCCTTGTCATTCACTTGACGACAATAGGCCAACACCAATGAGGTTTCGTTGACCGGTCCCACAAGGCCACCTAAAGGTTTTTCAGCACTTGCTGTTCTCGCTTCAAAAAATTGGGCGAAAGATCCGCTATTCTCAGTAAGCCGAGCCTCAAGTTCTTTTACCGTATCAGAATCATCCAGTCTGAAAAGTTGTTCGTGGAAAAACGCGTCTGAAGGACTCAAGATGATGAGAGGTCCAATTCGATCACCCACCGAAGGTTCGATTACTTCGGTTTCAGGATGGTTTTCCTCAAGTGCCTCAAGAAGCTCGTGACGCCGAGCTTCTGTTTCAAGAAGCTTCTGGAGGAGATTATTCGCTCCCGCCTGCTTCATAAGCTTTTTTCGATTCTCCGTCAGCAGTTGGAAGTGGGATCTGGTGTCATGCACCCACGCTTTGGATATCGAAAAATCGCTGCTTTCGGCAAGAGCCAATAAGCCTCCAGCGTGATCATCGTGACAATGTGTGCAAACGAGATGGTCAATTTGACTGGTGCCAGTTTCATTAAGTCGATCAGTCAAAAAACCTTTGACCTGCGGATAGTCTTTTTTGTAGCCACCGTCGATCAAGATGTTAGTCGCAACATCGTTCTCCCAGGTTCGAACAAAAATTGAATCTGCATCTCCAAGATTCTGGAAGAATATTTCAATACCGTTCTTCATCATTTTTCCAAGGGTGTAGTTTTAGGGCTACATGCTGAATCGAAGACCTGCCAATAAAGCTCGGATACCCTGGGAACGGCAATGAACGTATATTTTACCCCAACGGGGTTGTGTCCGGCGGGGCGTGTCGATCTCCGAAGAGGACACAACCCTGTTGGGGTTGATGATTCGGCGGGACGCATTCCCAGGGTAGGCGCGGTGCGCCAACCCTAGGCTATGGGATAGAACCGCGTTGCGGTAGGTCGAGTTATCCCGACGGGATTCCGTAACGAAGCGAAGGGTTGCCGTATTCCGGCTACCCTGGGAACAGATGCACAAATCAATCCCAGACGTATTTTTCATCCCACGGGACGTCGTGGCGTTCGAGAAAAGCGCGGTATTCGTCCTGAAAGGTGGTTTTGCGATGGTGCTCTTCCTGATTGGCAATGTAGCGCTCGACGGTTTCGAGATTGGAGGCACTGACGGAGAAGATGCCGTAACCTGACTGCCATGCGAAATCCCGCAGGGCTGGATCGCGTTCCTTGATCCAGAGACTGGAGACACGCTTGAGTTCCTTAACCCAATCCGCTTGGGAGATGGTGCGGGCATGGCGGGCGAGGATGTGCACGTGATCTTCAACGCCGCCGAGTATGATGGGAGGGCAATCAAGTTGTTTGGAAACGCCGCCGAGGTAGGCGTGGGTTTCGGCACGGATGGTGGGATCGCGAAGGAAGGGGTCGCGGTCTTTGGTGGAAAAAATGAGGTTGAGATAAACGGCGGATAGAGATTGTGGCATGGTGTCGCAGGGAAGACACAACCCCGTTGGGGTTGGGATATGAATGGGATGATGTTCCTAGGGTAGGCGCGATGCGCCAACTCTAGGCTATGGGATAGAACCGCGTTGCGGTAAAGAAGGGCGAGGATGAGCTTATTGTGGCTCCAGCTCAATTCGCTACACAGTGTGTAGCGAATTCCCGCCTCCGGGTAGGTGAGGTAAAACTGCCTGAAGTTCCGTAGATTCGCGAGAGAGAAGCCTTTGCCGAATTCCGCAGACAGGTCTGTGGAAAGAGCCAAGAGCAGGCCATCCCCGTAAGCAGCCTTGGCCTGCCCGCCCTGTTCTTCCTCCACGATCTGTCGGCCAATCTGCCAGTAGGCGGCTCGCCGGGCATCGGCGAGGATGCCGCGCACGTCGGTGAAGAAGTCGGAGGATGGGGTGATGTCGTCCGGCATGGTTCAGTTGGAAAAGCTGAGGATCTGTTCGAGGAGGCCTTCCGTTTCATCTTCGAGGTCGCGGATTTCCTGCACGACTTCGGCAAGGTCGCGGAGCGGTTGGTGGACGTAGAAGTATTTGTTGAAGGAGATTTCGTAACCGATGACGGTTTTCGATTCGTCGATCCAGGCGTCCGGGACGTGGGGCAAGACTTCCTTGTGGAAATAGGCTTGGATGGCTTCGCGGGCGTCCGTTTCCGAGACCGGTCCGGCGAGGTAGGACATCCGGACGTTTTCGGTATCGCGGAGTTCGCTGTCCGGCTCGTAGGTGGTGGCGGTGGTGTCCTCGATGTGCGGATACCAGGTGCGGGCGGCGGTGAGATCTGCAGCGGTATCGGTCTCGATGTAGCACTCGCTGGCGACGATGGGCAGGGCGTCGGGATCCCGCCATGAGACAGCGTCGAGGATCGGGTGCGCTTGGCTTGAGCTTGAGTTTCTTGAGGGCGGCTTTGGTGTCCTCGGTGCAGGCGGCGAAGTTATTCCATTGCTGGTCGCCCAAGTGCTTGAGGAGTTTTTCGGCCATTTCCAAGAGTTCGAGGCGAGAGTCCCAGAGCTTGGGATCGAGGAGCTTTTTAAGAGCAGCGCCTTTGAGTTCGATCTGTTCGGAATCAAGCCAGCGCTGGATGGCTTCCTTTTTCCCGGCGAGGAAGGCCTTTTCATAAACGGTCTTACCCCACTGGCTGAAGATCCACTCCATCTCGGTGGCGAGTGATTTGTCGAAGCGGAGCGGGGCGATGCGCTCGGCGGAGAATTGGGCGGACTTCCGCAACGGGCGCTCGACGGTGACTTTCCAGTAGCCGAACTCGCGGTTGTCGAAGACTTGGGACTTGAGGTTGTTTTCGGCATCCTTGCCGGTGTCTGTGAGATCGAGGTAGGCGCGGGTGATCTGGCGGAGGTGGGGATCGGTGAAGGCGCAATTTTTTGCACCGAGGTTCTTGCGGAGCTTTTCGTAGAGCTGGGAGGCATCGATAAGCTGGACCTTGCCGTGGCGGTTCTTGGTCTTCTTGTTGGAGAGCAGCCAGATGTAGGTGGTGATGCCGGTGTTGTAGAAGATGTTGTTAGGAAGCTGGATGATGGCTTCTAGCAGGTCATTCTCGATGAGGTATTGGCGGATGTTGCTGGCCCCGCCACCGGCATTCCCGGTGAACAGGGCGGAGCCATTGTGAACGGTGGCGATGCGCGCGCCGGCCGGAGAATCCTGGAGGCGCTTCATTTTGCTGACCATCTCCATGAGGAAAAGGAGCTGGCCGTCATCCACGGCGGGCGCTGCGGAGACAGTTTGCATATCGCCGGAAGCATCGGGCAGGCGGACTTCGAAACGGGGGTCGATGATGACGGTGTTCGCACCATTTTTCTCAAGGATCTGGCCTTGGTCGGTTTTCCAGCTTTTGCCGTAGGGCGGATTCGACAGCATGAAGTCGAAGCGGAGGCTGGAGAACTCGTCGGTGGCGAGGGTGGAGCCGTATTTGATATTCTCGGGGTTGTTGCCCTTGATCATCATGTCGGACTTGCAGATGGCGTAGGTCTCGGGGTTGACCTCCTTGCCGTAGAGATGGATGGCGGCGCTGGATTTGATCGAGCCCTCGGGATCGAGAATGAAGTCCTGGGCCTCGGTGAGCATGCCGCCGGATCCGCAGGCAGGATCGTAGATGGTGATGACGGGCGGGAGCTGCTTTTTCACCGGCTCGAACAGCAGGTGGACCATGAGCTGGATGACCTCGCGTGGGGTGAAGTGTTCACCGGCTTCCTCGTTGTTCTCCTCGTTGAACTTGCGGATGAGTTCCTCGAATACGTAGCCCATGCCGAGATTGGTCAGGCCGGGGAGCTTGCGGCCGTCCGGGCCGACGGCGTCGTGGTGGGAGAGATTGATGTCCGGGGCGACGAATTTCTCGATCACGCCGTGTAGAGCGTCGGCCTCTGCCATCTTGCGGATCTGGTTGCGGAGATCAAACTTGGCGATGATCTCGGCGACGTTTGGGCTGAAGCCGTCGAGGTAGTAGTTGAAATTCGCTTCGAGCTGGGAGGGATTCCCGAGCAGGCTCTTGAGGGTGAACTTCGAGGTATTGTAGAAGACCTGGCCGGATGCCTCCTTCAGCCCGTCGGGATCGAGCACGGCCATGTCCGCCTCGTCTTTCTGGAATTTCACCTCAGCGAGCACGGCTTCCTTGGTGTCTTCCAGCAGGCAGTCGATACGGCGAAGGACAAACATCGGCAGGATGACGTCCCGGTATTTCCCCCGGACGAAGACGTCGCGCAGGCAATCGTCCGCGATGGACCAGATGAAGGAGACGATGCGGTTGTGGGTGGAGTGGTCCATGTGATGGCGGGCGCTATTTGGTAACGCCAAACTAACGACCAAGGACTTCGCGGGAAGGAGATTGTGAAGAAATGTGCCGAGTCAGCAGCGACCACTAGAGAGAAAAACAGTTAATCGCGGATTGAGAGCGGTGCATCTTCATGAATACATACCGTTGCTTAATCCCCGTCGATTAAATCAATCGACATTTTCCCGCTGCTGCTTCGTATTTCCGCCGTGCCGACTGTCCAACTCAAGTATCAGACTTTCCATCCCTCGATCTGGCCGAAAATGATCGGCGAGGTTTCACGTGACGCCATGCCGGGATCGTTCGTGCTCGTGCTGGGGAAAGAGGGCACGCCATTCGGATGGGGCTTGTGGAATCCGAAATCGCGCATGCCGCTGCGGATCGTGAGCCACTCGCTGGAGGAACTGGAGGACGAATCGTTTTTCGAAAATGCCATCCGCCGTGCGGCCAAGCTGCGCCGCGAGATGTTGGAGCTGGACGGGGAAACCGATAGTTACCGCTGCATCCACGGCGACGCCGATTTCATGCCGGGCATCGTGGCGGACAAATTCGCGGACGTGCTCTCGGTGGAAATCACGAATCTCGCAGCCTGGCAGCGCCTGCCGAAATGGCTGCCGCTGCTGCACGAGTGCTTCGACACGAAGCGCGTGGTCGTCGGTGTGGACATGGATCTGGCGCGGGTAGAAGGCATCCCTCGCTACGGCGGCGTGGAGTCAGACAAAGTGAAGTCGGTGAAAATCCGCGAGCACGGCGTGCGCTACGAGGTGGATTTCTCGGCTGGCCACAAGACCGGCTTTTTCTGCGACCAGCGCGACAACCGGAAAAAATTCGGCGCACTGGCGGACGGCCGCACGGTCCTCGACCTCTGCTGTTATACCGGCGGCTTCGGGATTTCCGCTGCACTCGGCGGCGCGACGGATGTGACGGGCGTGGACCTCGATGAAACATCGATCGAGATGGCCAAACGCAATGCTAACCTGAACAACACGCGAGTGAAATTCACCCACGCCGACGCCTTCACCTGGGCACGCACGATGATCGAAAATGGCCGCACTTGGGATCTTGTGATAGCGGATCCGCCGAAATTTATCCACGGTCGTGAGGACGAGACCGGCATTGCGAAGTATGCAGATCTCAACAAGCTCGCGCTGCAACTTGTGGCCCCGGAAGGGCTTTACGTGACGTGCTCATGCTCAGGCATGTTAGAAGCGGGCGAGTTTGAACGCATCGTCATCGGAGCAGCCCACCGCCGGGACAAGCGCATGCAAATGTTCGACCGCACGGGTGCCGGACCAGATCACCCGACCCTCTCGAATTACCCGGAATCGCGCTACCTCAAGGTGCTGTGGTCGCGAGTGATTTGAATTTTCGTTCGCGATTCAGTCCGTTCGGGCGTTTGCAAGGAACGATGAAAAGTCACCCTAACGGGCCAAACCACAGACAGCAGCATCAATCTTCTATCTTGAGCGACTGCGGATCCCAATCGATCTCAGGAAACTTCATATCTAGTTTCTTCAGCGTGTCCAACATGATGCGTGCGACGCAGAGATTCCTATACCATTTGCGGTCCGCAGGCACCACATACCAAGGTGAGAACTCGGTAGAGGTTTTCCCGATCACGTCCTCGTAGGCTTTCATGAACTCATCCCAGCGCGCGCGGTCCGCCAGATCGTCCGGGTTGATCTTCCAATGCTTCGCCGGATTGTTGATGCGCGCTTCGAGTCGGCGTTTTTGCTCGTCCTTAGAAATGTGCAGGAAAATTTTCACAATCGTCGTCCCCTCCTCCGCCAGCATGCGCTCGAATTCGATCACATGCCGTTGACGGCGTTTCCACACCTCATCCGGGAAAATTTTCTTCACCCGCACGGCGATGATGTCCTCATAGTGGCTGCGGTTGAAAATGACCATTTGCCCCGTGCTCGGCACCTTCGAGTGGACGCGCCAGAGGAAATCATGGGAAAGCTCTTCCTCGCTCGGTTTTTTGAACGACCGCACGTGGATCCCCTGCGGATCGATGCGGGAAAAGACGTGCTTGATGCAGCCATCCTTGCCGCCGGTGTCCATCGCCTGCATCACGACGAGGATGCGGTGCTTGTTCTGCGCGTAGAGCACCTTCTGGAGCTGCTGGAGCTGATGCTGGAGCTCGTCAAACTGCGTTTCAAACTCGTCCTTGCTGCCTTGAAACAGCGATTTCTCGCCGCTGTCATAGGCATTAAAGTCCATTTTAGCACCAGGCTTCACCCAATATCGTTCCAACGCTCCATTGACTGGCATGGCAGGTTTATCTTTCGATTCAGCCCCCCTGACAAGCCCTGACTCCAACAAGATGGTGCTTGTCACACATTGAGGATTGAAAGATCGCCCGCCGCAAGTTGTCTTTCTGCGATGCCGAAACTTGGGAAATTCGAGAAAAACTCCTACGCTGCCGAAAATCTATTCACTGCGCTGCACATCGGCGCCAGCTCGGTTTCCATGATGGTCGCAGAACGCGCGGACGATGGCTCGCTCACCCCCATTGATTTCCTCGAACAACCGGCCCCCGTCGCCCGCGACATTTTCCGCGGTGCCAACGTGACACCGTCCACTACGGAGCGCGTCGTCTCCATCATTAAGGGCTATCAGAAATCTCTCGCCGAACTGGGGCTCGATCCCCACGCCATCACCCGCGCCGTCGCTACCAACATCCTCAGCGAGGCGGTCAACCACGAAACCGTCATGAACCGCATCCGCATCGCCTGCGGTCTGAAGATCGGCACCATCGACGACGGCGAGATGACCCGCCTCATCTATCTAAAAACCCGCCGTCGCCTAAAAGATCTGCCCGCCATGCGCAAGGATAACACGCTCGTGCTCCACGTCGGCCCCGGCAACACACGCGCTCTGCTTTTCCAAAACGGCCTCATCACCCGCTACACCAGCTACCGGATGGGCACGCACCGCACCCGCGAGGCGGTCGAGGGATCGCATGCCGAAGGCTCGGCGATGCTCCGCGTCATCCGCGAACATGCCTACGGAAACCTCGCACAGATCCGCTTCGATTTCTCGGACGTCACCATCGGCGGCCTAGTCGCCATCGGCTACGAAATCCAGTCCGTCGCCGAGTCGCTAACGAAGTCCAGCCAGTCGTGCTCGATCAAAAGCTTTCGCCAGTTCACCGCCGACACCGCCAGCGTCAGCGACGTGGAGCTCGTGAAACGTTTCCAGCTCGACTACCAAACCGCCGAGGCCCTGATCCCTGCTCTCGAAATCAATCTCGCCATCGCGGAAACCCTCAAGCTCACGGAAATCCACATTCCTAACAGCGAATACGAACAAGGCCTGCTCCATGATCTTCTTGTCTCGCGCGAACTCACCGGAGCCTTCGCCGAGGAAGTGCTGCGCTCCGCCCGCATTCTGGCAGAACGCTATCAGTCGGACCCCAGCCACGGCGAACACGTCGGCAACCTCTGCTCCCGCTTCTTCGACTCACTGACAGATCTCCATCAGCTCACCGAGCATGATGCGTTGCTTCTCCAGGTCGCTGCCATCCTGCATGAAGTCGGCACCTACGTTAGCCCGCGCGCCCACCACAAGCATTCGGAATACATCATCTTGAACTCCGAGGTCTTCGGGCTCGACCGGCTCGACGTCACCATCGTCGCCCTCGTCGCCCGCTACCACCGCCACTCCGGACCGCGTCTCGACCACCCAGCCTACGCCGCCCTCAGCACCGACGACCGCATCCGAGTTTCGAAACTTGCCGCGCTGCTCCGCGTCGCCGATGCCCTGGAACGCACGCACGCACAGCGCGTCTCCCAGCTCGAAATCCGCCGCGTATCCGGCAAGCTCCGCCTTCGCCTGCCCGGCCTTGCCAATACCGACGTCGAACGTCTCGCGATGGCCTCGAAAGCCGATCTTTTCGAACAAGTCTTCGGCCTCGGCGTGGTGATCGATGAGGATAACTGACAGCGCATTTCAAATCTCAAATTTCAAATCTCAAATTTCGATGTCCATCCCCTATCTCAACCGTGAACTCTCCTGGATCGAGTTCAACCAGCGCGTGCTCAACGAAGCCCTGCGCGAAGACCTCCCGCTGCTAGAGCGGGTGAAATTCCTCGCCATCACCGCTTCCAACCTGGACGAGTTTTTCCAAGTCCGCATCGGCGGACTGATGCTGATGCGCCGAAGCGGAAGGAAAACGCCGGACGCATCGGGACTCACGCCCTCTAGAAATCTTGCCGCCCTGCGCCAGCGCATGCTCAAGATGAGTGGGGATCAATACACACTTCTCACCGGCACCATCGTTCCCGCCTTGGAGAAGGCAGGCATCCGCCCGCTTCAACCGCACGAGCTTTCCGTCGAGCAAGCCGCGCAAGTTTCCGCGACTTTTGATGACCTCATCTATCCGCTACTCACCCCGCTGGCGGTCGATCCGGAAGGGACTCCGCCTAACATCCCAGCGCTACAGATCATCGTTGCCTGCCGCTTGTTCGACCCTGCGGTCCAGACACACCGCCACGCCCTGATCCCCATTCCCGAAACTCTCGGCCGCCGCGTAAGCGTCACGACCACGGACGACCAACACGCCTTTCTCCTGATCGAAGACCTCGTCGCCACCCATGCGGACGAGCTTTTCCCAGGTGAAACTGTCACCGCCACCACCGCTTTCCGCGTTACGCGTAATGGCGACATCGCGGTGCAAGAAGAGGACGCCATCGACCTCGCAGGAGAAATGGAGGACGTCCTCAGCGCCCGCCGTTTCGCTGACACCGTGCGTTTGGAAATCCGCTCGGACGCTCCGCGCGATCTCGCTCGAATGATCAAGTTCGTCACCGCAGTCACACCGCAGGAAACCTATCGGATCAATGGGCCGCCCGGACTTGCTTCGTTCATGGAGCTTGCATTCCTATCAGGATTCGACCACCTGCGCGATGCTGAATGGCCTGGCCAGAACTCCCCTGCCATCGCTCCCGGGGCTTCGATGTTTGAAACCATCGGCTCCAAGGACGTGCTGCTTTTCCATCCTTATGAATCCTTCGAGCCGGTTCTCAGACTGATCGAAGAAGCAGCCGAAGACCCGGACGTGATTGCGATCAAGCAGGTGCTCTATCGGACTGCCAGAAAATCACGGATTATCGACGCCCTCATCAAAGCTGCGGAAAACGGCAAGCACGTCACTGCCCTCGTCGAGCTCAAGGCCCGCTTCGACGAAGCCCGTAACCTCAACCGTGCGGACGAACTTCAGCGTGCTGGAGCTCAGATCGTCTATGGCGTTAAAGGCCTGAAAACTCACGCGAAGATTTGCCTCATCGTCCGCCGCGAGAATGGCCACTTGCGCCGCTACGTGCACCTCGGCACCGGCAACTACAACGAAACCACCTCGCGCCTTTACACCGATCTTTCCTATCTGACTTGCAAGCCAGAGTATGGAAACGACGCGTCGTTGTTCTTCAACGCCGTCACTGGCCGCTCGAAACTTCTGCGTTTCCAACGCCTCGTCCCCGCCCCTACCGCGATGAAGCCAGAGCTGTTAGACATGATCGCCAGCGAGGCCGAGCGTGCAAAACAAGGCCTACCCGCCCGCATCATCGCCAAGGTGAACTCATTGCAGGATCCAGAAGTCATCGGTGCGCTCTATAAGGCCTCGCAGGCCGGCGTTGAAATCCGCCTCAACGTGCGCGGCATCTGCTGCCTCAAGCCGGGCGATCCGAAGTATTCGAAAAACATCGAAGTCATCTCCGTGATCGACCGCTACCTCGAACACGCCCGCCTGTTTTATTTCCATCAGGGTGGCGACGGCGGCGTTTACATTTCCTCCGCCGACTGGATGACGCGCAACCTCGAAAAGCGCATCGAGCTCATGATCCCCATTGAGGAGCCGGTCCTCAAGCGCCGGCTCGTTAGAATCCTCGATGCCTATTTCCAGGACAATATCCAAGCCTCACGCCTCATGCCCGACGGCACCTCACAACGCATCGTCCGCACCAAAGGCCAGAAGGCATTCCGGGTGCAGGACCACTTCTATCAAAGTGCCAGAAAAGCCGCCAAGGCCCGCGAGCACGAACGCTCCATGACCTTCGAGCCACACGTTCCGGCAGAGTGATGGGGTAGGTTGAGAGTTGAAGGTTGAGAAAGGACTGCCTGTGCCGGAGGCGGATGACTTGCTGTGGTGCATCGGCCCGCCGATTCTGGAGACTATCAAGAAACTCGTGGCAGAATCACCCGAGCTATTCGATCCCGCCGTGAGCTCCTACCGCGAGCGCTACGGCAGCATCGGGCTGTTTGAAAACTCGGTCTATCCGGGGATCGTTGAAACTTTGACAGAACTGCGCGGTCTCGGCCATGCGCTCCACGTCGCCACTTCGAAGGCGACCGTTTATGCGATACCGATCATCGCTCGCTTCGGCCTAGACGTGTAATTCGCCACCGTGAATGGCAGCGAGTTGGATGCCCATCTCAATTTCATCAGTCATCCTGACCCTTGGACGATGTCGCCGTGGTCGGGATTCCTCAAAATGTAGAGCTGAAGCAGCCTTTGATCCTCCGGCGACAACAGTTCGTCAATTTGCTGGGAGAAAATTGGCGACTCGATGAAGTGAAGAATCACCATTAAATGATACTCCAATGGCAAAGTGCGGCAATGGAGTATTTCCCCTCGATTCTCTCTGATCGTAATTTCCCAGGTTCGCGGTTGCCAATGCTTTCGCCCGGCCTAAATTTCGCACCAGATTCACGGCATCAGACCATCGACTCTCCATGGAATTCCCAAAACGCGTTCTGTCCGAGCGGCGACTGCTCCTGCTGCTAGCCGCAGTGCAGTTCACCCACATCATGGACTTCATGGTGATGATGCCGTTAGGCCCGCAACTGATGCGGCAGCTTGCTATTTCCCCACAGCAGTTCGGTAGTTTGATTTCCTCGTTCGCCATCACTGCGGGAGTGGTCGGGCTTTCATGCGCCCCGTTCATCGACCGCTTCGACCGCCGCCATCTGCTGCTTTTCGCCTATGCCGGCTTCACCGTGGGAACACTGGCCTGTGGCCTTTCGAAAACCTGGGAGACATTGATGATCGCCAGATGCATTTGCGGAGCATTCGGGGGAGTGGGTGGCGCAACGATCATGGCGATCGTCTCGGACGTGGTGCCTGCGGAGCGCCGGGCGCGTGGGATGGGCATCATCATGACTGCCTTCTCGGCAGCAGCGGCACTGGGCGTGCCGTTCGGTTTAAAACTCGCCCAATGGTTTCGCTGGGAGGCACCGTTTCTGGTGGTGGCGGGACTGGCGGCGCTCGTTTGGTTCCAATTGTTCCGTATCCTGCCACCGGTGCGAAAGCATCTGGATGACGGTCAATTACGCTCCACTAGGGATTTCCTGCTACTGCTGAAAGATACGAACGCGTGGAAAGGCTTGGCGTTGATGGGGTTCGTGGTGTTCGGGCATTTTACGATCATCCCTTTCCTATCACCATTCCTCGTTAGAAACGTGGGAATGGCGGAAAAGGACCTGTTTCTGGTTTACATGGTGGGAGGCGGAATCACGGTTTTCACCGGTCCGTGGGTAGGCCGCTTGGCGGATAGGCATGGGAAATTTCACCTTTATGCCATCCTCGTTGCCGGGGCCTGCGTGATCATCCGTGTGCTAACATCATCCGGTCCGCGTCCAGAGTGGCAGGTTCTCATCATCGCCGGATTTTTCTTCATGTTCGCCAGCGCTCGCTTCATTCCGAGCCAGGCGACGATCTCGATGGCCGTCCCGGCCGCCCGCCGCGGTGCTTACATGAGCCTCGTTGCCTGCACCCGTGATCTTGCATCCGGCCTCACGACCAGCATCGGTAGCATGGTGGTGGCGGAAGGTGCCGGCGGTAAGCTATTACACTACGATCGGCTGGGAATGTTAGCCATTGGGGTGAGTGTCGTGAGCCTTTGGGTTTTCCGTCAGGTGAAGTCAGCGGAGGCAAAATAGCGGGTGAGGACAGGACAATCTTCCGCCCACATTTCAAGACCAGCGCTCAAGGATTCTCCAACGATTTCAGCTCGATATTGCGGAACCACACCGGTTGCCCCTCAGCTTGGAGGGCGATGTAGCCGTATGACAAGATTTTCGGGGCTCCGGCTTTCAGAAGATTTGTCGCGGGTGCGTTGTCGTCACGAGGATCGAGTTGGGGTTTCTGATAGCGCAGCACCTCCACGCCGTTGATGCGGTGGATGACTTGCTCGCTCCCATGGACCTCGACCTCGACGTGGACCCATTCATCGGCCGGAAATGTGGGGGCAGTGGACTCTACGATGTGCTGGGTGACGAGTTTACCCTCCAGTTCGAGGTTGGTGCCCGGTGTGCAGACGTTGGCGGTGGAGCGTTTGCCTTTTCCCTCATCGGCCAAAAATTGGACTTCGAGGCTGGCGGGAAATCCTTGGTTGAGTTCCATACTCTGCGGCGATTGCGCGTGGATCATGACGCCGCTGTTCAGGTTCACGTAATTCGGGGCGTCCGCCATCATTTTTCCGGTGAAGCGGTATTCCATGCGGAGGATATAGTGCGAGTAGGCGATGTTAGTGAAAAGGTGGCCGTATTGTTTGTTGAATTTCTGATAGCCGTCGTAGGAGACCTTGATCATGCCGTCCGCGACCTGAAAGGTGTTTGCGAAATTTTCTCCTGGCGCGTGGCCCGAGATTTTCGGGGTCCAGCCGTCGAGGTTTTTGCCGTTGAAAAGCGGCACCCACGGTTGCTCTTCTCCGAGCACCGGCAGGGCAGAAAACATCAGGGCGGCAAGGTGGAAGAGCGGCTTCATGAACCGCGATGCTAGAGGTAGTTCCACCAAACGGAAGCGGATTGTCACATCATCGCGAGCAGGGCGACTTCCCGATGGTGCACGCTGAATTGCTGGAGGCGAATCGTTTTGAACCCGAGATCGCGCAGTGCACGGAACCACGCCTTTTTCTCCACCACCTGCGACATGTCTGTCAGCTTCAGGGTGACCAGCACGCCGCGGATAGTGGGTGCCATTCCGCAAAAACGGGCGCATTCCTTCATGACCACCGCCGGGGACTGGTTCATGTCCGACATGAACCAGGTGACGCCCATGCCGAGATCTTTCTTACCAGCCAACGCGGCGGGCCTACAGCAGTGATAGAACCACTCTTTGTCCAGTGGGACGAGCATTCGATCCAGAACCGCAGAGGCCATCACAACGTCCGCCATTTTCGCGGGATCCACGCCGATCACTGAAATCCGCCGCCGGAGGAGGGCAAGAACCACTCCGCCTGGCGCGCAGCCGAGTTCCACGACGATGTCACGGGGCGTCGGTTCCAATCCAAAAAACCGCACTGCTTCCTCCAGTTTCAGCCAGGCGCGTGAAGGAGAGTCCTCCGGCATGACGATACCCGAATCGCCGCCGGGATCGGGGCTGAGAAACGGTGCGTGCAGGTGCAGGCCCGACCAGTATTCGGTCGGTCCGAGTTCCACCACCGTGCCGATGCATTCGCCGTGTTCCGGTCGCTCCTCGAGCGGGCCCGGAACTCTCTCGATCCGGCGATTATCGAAATGAATTTGATGGATCGGGCCGTTCAGATAGGCGGGGTGTAGTTTAATACGGTTTTCCGCCTCCTCACGCGTTTCCGACTTGCCGAGAGAAATGCACAACCGACGGGCGCAGGCCAGCGGATGATCCAGCGAGGCGAGTGAGAAAAAGTGATTTTGCGTGGCCCCCTTGAAGGTCACGAAGCCCTTACTCTGATAGCTCAGACGCCAGCCGAGGCGTGCAGCCTCGACTTCCATCTTGAGCGCGCTTTCCGAGCCCACATTCGTCACTGCGAAAACAAACTCGGACTCAATTTCTTTCATTATCTATCGTTAACAAGTAAGTATAAGACACCGGGAAGTTAGCTAGTCCGGGGCTGATGGGAAATGCAAGACACATTTGATAAGATCTGCTGGAGAATCATTAGAATTTTCTACTAAGGGAAGGCGATGTGGGATCACCGAACCGCCACGGCCTGTCCGCAGCCCGGGATATGCCGATTCTTGGACCCTCGCAGGTCACCACCGCCGGGCCGCAGGTGAGCGCGCAGTCAGCAGAATCAAGGAAATCTGCGCCGTGGCTGGTGCCATCGATGCCGAGGGCGCGGGTGAGTTTCCCGGGACCTGCACCGAGTTGAAAATCCTTCATCGGCCCCCTCCTGATGCGCATCAGTTCCACGCCAGCCACCGGTTCCACCGCGCGAAATAGGACAAATCCGGAGTTTTCAGGCCCCTTCACGAGGATGTTGAACAGCCAGTGAGTGCCGTAGTTCAGGTAAACGTAAGCGGTGCCAGCCGCATGGTTTGCCACGAAAATCCGGCTACTCGGCCGCGTCCAGGTGTGGCACGCAGGATCGTCCACCGAATCGTAGGCCTCCGTCTCGACGATCCGCCCCTCACAGCCTTTCCAAACCAGCACCGCCCCGATCAACTCGCGGGCGCAGGTCAGCGGGTCCCTTTCGAAAAACTTACGATTGATCCTGTTCATACTCTATCCGTTTTCCAATTTACCAGCCGATGCAAGTGGAAAGGTTTCCTAGCAGCTCAGATCGTTCAGCTCGGTGTTATGTTCTTCAACCGCCTCATGGCTGATCCGCCAGACGCCTTCTGCTTCGATTTCCAGATGACCGTCGTAGCGCAGGCGCGATTCGCCGTTTTTCGATAGAATAACAACGCCGATGTTCTGCTCGGAAAGCAGGTCGAGGATGCTGGAGATCTGGTTTTTCGGGAGTGAGCTGCCTGGGCGGTCGAGGAAAACAAATACCGGCTTCGCTAGGAAAATCCGGGAGACGGAGAGTAGGTGTTGCTCGCCGATCGAAAGGAGGTCGTCCCAATCCTGATCGACACCGAGCCCACCAGCGCGGGCTACGACGTCCTCTAGCCCGAGATTTTTCAGGACCTTCATGATCTCCGCGTCGTCGGTGCTCGTTTCCTTGCCAGTGCGCAGGAGGACGTCTCGGAGCGTGCCGGGCGGGAGATACGGCCGCTCAGGGAGGAAGAGGATATCATCGAGGCCGGGCCGGGTGATCCGCCCACCGCCGCATTCCCAGACGCCGGCTGTTGCACGAAACATGGCGACTTTCGGCCCGTCGTCGTTGCAGGTGACGAGCCAGCGCGAGCCACGCAGGATTTCGAGGTTCAAGTCCGAGACGAGCAGGCGGGATTTGTCGGCGGAATAGAGTGTGACGTCCTCATAGCGCAGTGAGTCTGCCGTTTCACCGATGTCGAGTGCGCAGGTTTTGGCGTTGTGAGCCTTTTCCATCGCGTCAGTGAGTTTGTAGAGCCGCGCGGTGACGGCGGTGAAGGTGGAGATCGACTGGAACTGCGTGACGATCAACGAGAAAGCACCGAGCAGGGTAGCGAAGGCCATCGTCGATTGGGTGATCACCCCGAACTCGAGCACATTTCCCTGAATGAACAACGGTGCGACGATCAGCGCCGGGATGATCTGGATCATGTAGTTGTAACCCGTAGTGAAAAACCCGAGATTGCGGTTGATCCGGATGAGGCGGCGGAAATTCGTGGTCAGCGCGTCGAGCCGTTTGTCCAGGCGTGCCTTGAAGCGTCCTTCGCGGTGAGCCAGTGCGATGGACTCGGAGTTTTCCCGGACATGGATGAGGTCCGAGCGGAAATTCGCCTCCATATCGAGCTGGTTGTAGTTCAAGCGAATCAGTGGTTTCCCCAAAAGAATGGTCAGTAGCGAGCCGCAGAGCGCGTAGCCCACCGCCACGCCGAAGAGCGCCGGGCTGATCGTCCACAAGACTCCGGAAAACGACACTGCGGTCAGCGTGCCGTTGAAAATCAACAGGATGAAGGAAAGCGTGGTAGTCGTGAAGGCGCGTACATCGTCAGTGATGCGCTGGTCCGGATTGGCCACACCGGCCGCGGAATCGAGCCGATAGTAGGTCCGATCGCTCATGTAAGTATCCGTCAGTCGGCGGGTAAGCTGCTCGCGCCAGAGGATACCCAGTCGTTCCTCGGTGAAGCGGTAGAGCACTGCGGCGATGGTGGATCCAGCGAAAACGAGGATGTAAACCATGGCCTGATATTTGAAGGCGTGGATGTTCTTGTTCTCGATCGAGGACATGAAATCCCGGCCTACGTAGCTGTTGAGCACATTCAGGCCGTTGATCGCAATCATGCAGATGACCAACGAGCCGGATAGAGCGATCGCCTTAGGACCCGCCTCCGACTTCACAAGCGTATTCAGGGCCACGCGGAAGCGCTGCCAAGTCTGACGGGCGATGTTGAGTTTTTCCGATACCATTCGCGACAGGCTGGAGATAGCAAATCCGCCGATAATACGGAAAACTTAACAATCTCTTGGGGGCGGAATGGCAAAAAGTCACATCAAAAGCAAAGCTAATCCACGCACCACGCGAAAAACCTGACCTTCCAGCCCCCAAAAACCCCCAAAAATGCGGCCCATTTCACCCATCCGCCCATCTGATTCAGTCCGGCCCCCTCCATTTCTCTGGAATGTAGCAAAAAAGTCACCATGGGGAAATTGTCTCAAAAGCGATGATGATTCAGGATGCTTAAGTAGTTCGACCCATTGGCATTGCTTCGCTTATGGCGACGGTGCCGACCAGGAAAAACTAACGCAACACCCACCAGAACCTTGCAACCACAAGCAGAAATGCCCAGGCGGCCTGGTGCTGGCACGGGGTCTGCTCAATCAGAAATGACACCCATACAAACGACTATGAACATCAAAGAACATCACGCCCCATATCCAGATCTGTCTAGCGTGCCGTCCGAGCTGTCTTTTGAAGACATCTGGGACGGCGAGGCAGTATCCGAACTGATCCGCTCCAAGTGCGATCATGGAGAAACTCCCGCCTTCCTCTTCTTGGGAAGAAAGGAAGCGCAATTGCTGAAGGAACATCTGGCTGAAACATTCGGTGAGGAGTCCGTCGTGACCCTTCACGGAACGTATTACATGGGCCTCGACGTCGTCACCATCGACTGCGAGAGCTTCATCAGCACCGGTGGCCGCAAAGCGATCCGCACGCTCCAAGATCCCATGTCACGCCGTCCCGCATGGCGCGACCGGGAGGTCGATGCGCTTTGGCAATTCCGAATCTGATCCATGCTTGTGACACCCGCTCTCCCTGACCTAGGTGGAGCGGGCGTCTCAAGAGCCGATTAGACGAAATTTCCAAAGCATTCCAACAAGCTATAACACCAAACAAGAAACCGTCCCCTTCCGAGGGGGCGGTTTTTTGTTTCCCCACTCCGATCAAAAGAATCCTTGGCTCGGTCCGGCGGAAAGCTAGGCTCCGACCTGTTTCAAGCCCTCCCCGCTAACAAACCTCCGCATGAAATTCCTTCACCTCGCCTGCGTTGCCGGATCCACCTTTCTCGCCATTTCAGAAACCTCGCACGCAGAGCAAATCCCCGGCGTGGGTGTGAAGCTGGCGGTGTCCACTGCAAAGCCGAAACTCGCGGAAGGCGACGAGGAACCGGAAGGCGCGTTCCCGAAAATCGGCTACCGTGGCGAGACGGCGGACGGTGTGCTCAATATTTTCCCGAAGCTCACGCACGGCGAAAAGGAAAAGGACTACATGGCCGAGCTCAAGGCCGGCGGACCGATCGGGCCAGTGACTTTCGGAGGACCGGAATACGATGTGTTTTTCCCCGCCATCGACCTGCGGGTGGTGAACAACAGCAAGGCGGCGATGCACATTTCACGCGTCGATCTGAAAATCGCTGAGAGCAAACCGGATCCCGAGCCGCTGCCGCAGATTTTCGGCGGCTATGATGAAGTGCAGCGGGTGGTGCTTTTCAACGAGGGCTGGGGGAAAATCGAATCAGCCGTATTCGAGTTCGATCTCGTTTCGAAGGAGCCGAAAGGCAAACCCACCGGCGAGTTGCCGTTCAAGCGCACGCTCCAGCGCATCACAAAAAGCGCCGATCTCAGCCTGCACGAGGAGCTTGAGAAAAAGGGCGTATCCGCCGAACTCGTGGTAGCTGCGAAGGAGTATCGTGAGACCGAGTTGAAGACGCGGGCGCTTGAAGAGGCCACCACCGATTTCGAAGCACTGGAAAAAAACGCGGAATACACCGGACTCCAGGAAAACCACGGCAAGCTGTCAGAGAAAATTTACGCCATGGCAGAAAAGGGCTGCGGGCCGTTCTGGAAGGGCAAGGACGAATCGGGCCTGCCTAACATTACCTGCTGGATGCACGGATGGATGACGGTCACTTGGCTAGACGGCACAGAAACCAAAAGCATGAAGCTGGCGGTGATCTGCCCGGTACTGGTGATTCCGCCGGACGGCCTCGGTGCTCCCGGTCCTGTTTCCGGAAAATACGAGGTGATGCTTTTGCGCGAAGGCAAAGATTACACCCTGCAGGTGCCGGTTTCCCACATCGTGAAACCCGGCGGCATCACCCGTTTCAATGTCACCCTCGGCCTTCCGGAAACCAGCCGCCATGAATTTTCTATCAGCCTCATCACCACCGACGGAAAATCCATCGACGGCGGCAAGGTGAAGCTCGCCGGACTATTCCCGCGCGCCGCCGAATCCGCATTGAAGGCCAAGGCCGAAGCACCCGCAGAGTGACCCATGGCCCACGACGTTTTCATCAGCTATTCCTCAAGCAACAAGCCGGTGGCGGACGCGATCTGCGCCGGTCTGGAAGCGGAGAAACTACGCTGTTGGATCGCCCCGCGCGACGTGCTACCGGGACAGAATTACGGTGAGTCCATCGTGCATGCGATCGCCGGCTGCAAAGTGATGGTATTGGTTTTTTCCGAGGCCACCAACGTTTCCCAAGCCGTCATCCGTGAGGCCGAGCGGGCGATGCATAACAGCAAGCCGATCATCCCGTTCCGCATTCAGGACACGCCGATGTCGCCCGGTCTGGAGTTTTTCCTCGCCTCCTGTCACTGGCTCGATGCGATCCAACCACCGATGGACGCCCACATCGCCCATCTCGCCCGCTCGGTGAAGGGACTCATGGGCGAAGGAGAATACGTTGCCGAAATAACACCACCGCCGAAACTCAAACCCAACAGAACACCGGCCGTCATTGCCGGTGCCGTCGTGCTCGCCGCTGCGGGTGGATTTTTCGCTTGGAAAAACTCCCAACATCTCGCCCCGGCCAATTTGACTAACACCACGCATGCCACCTCTCCGGACATCACCCTGACAGCCTCACTAGCAGGTGCGGGAAACGGTGCCATCGCCAGTCATTTTTCATCTGGAAACTCATCGCACTATCAGGCAACCGAAGCCGATAATATCCTAACCATCGAACTGGCATCCGCTCCCATCCCCGGAAAACTCACCGTGGTTTCTCCTTCGTCTGAGGAAAATTGGCTCGCCATCCCCACCGTCGAGCTCGATTTGAAACTCCTCAACAGCGGCACCACCACCGCGTTTTTCCAACGTGCGGTGCTAGAGGTATCCTCTAGCCAGCCGGATGCCAAACCCGTGTGGCTCGCCGACGGCACCCGCTTGACTGACATTCTAGCTGTTCACCCGCTGGGTGGAGATGAGTCCGCACCCTCCATCAGTCTTGGCATCGCCGGTCCCGAAGACACCATCGACCTATCGAAACTCCCCTCGCCCGTCACCGCGAAAAAAGGCAAAAACGGCAGCTACGAATTCCCCCTGCCCCGAGCCCGACGTCCCGACATCGAGGAAACCCTCTACGGCCGCCTGAACGATCTCACCGTTGAAATTCCCCTCGCCACCACGCCTGCCTCAAAACCCGCCGCGAAGCTGAAAGATCCGGAGCCGCTCTACACCGTCCAGCTCCACGAAAGCGGTGAAAACTACTCCGTCACCTGCGATCTCTCGCAATACATCCAGGCTGGCGAGGGCGACCGCTTTTTCCTCCGCATCCTGTCGCCAGTGATCGCCCGCCATCGCTTCTCCGTGAAACTTGAATACGACGACGGCTCCGGAGCAGTGAAATTCATCAAAGGCCCGACCGTGGACGCCGCACTCTATCCGTTCCGCTAGGTCGGCTTTCAGTTCTTGCGCATTTCGACAAAGCGTCGAGCTTCCGCAATGATGATTTCTCACCGCATGCTTATGATCGGCCTGCTGTCCGCTGGCTTTCCCAGTTGCAGCGCACCTTCCAAACTGCCGCCGCAACAGGCGCTCACTCGTCACGTGGATCTCAAAAAATTCATGGGCGATTGGTATGTGATCGCGCACATCCCGACGTTTATCGAAAAGGACGCCTACAACGCGATGGAGAGCTACCGCCTCTCGCCCGACGGCACGATCGCCACCACTTTCACATTCAACAAAGGCAGCTTTGACGGACCGGTGAAAACCTACCATCCGCGCGGTTTCATCCATAACCGGGAAACCAATGCCGAGTGGCGCATGCAGTTCGTTTGGCCGCTCAAGGCCGCCTATCTCATCACCGCCCTGTCGCCCGACTATCAGACGACTATCATCGGAGTGCCCGGCCGCAGTTACGTCTGGATCATGGCCCGCAGCAAGACCATTTCCCCGGCGCGCTATGACGAAATGGTGCGGATGTTGAAGGAATCGGGACACGATGTTTCAAAACTCCGCCGAGTACCACAGCATTAGCATCAACGACTTGCTCCGTATCCGGCCGTTGCTCACGGGAAATAGGTTGTTTCAACAGCTCCTCCATGCGAAGTTCTGCGCCCCCGTCGCCCGAGCGATTATTTAATAATTCTTCTGACCCCACTATTCCACCACCATGCAACAACTAACACCCCTGGGACAGAATCTCATCAACGACATCTCCCGTCGCTATGGCATCAGCTACAATTCCGCCGTCAGCATGCTCGTCTCCGTCAACAACGGCGGCGGCACGATGGCCCAGTTCAGTTGCCCAGAACTCGGCAGCGGCCAATGGATGCGCGGCGGCATGACGATGGTGAGCGACATGTTCAACCACGGCCTCAAAGCCACCGTAAGCAACCTCTGCGGCGAGCTCTCGAGCATCCTCGCTAACAACCAAGTCTTCCAACCCCTACCGCAAGGCACCGGCGGAAACAATTGGTGGCCCGGCAACTTCGGCAGCCCATCCAGCAGCGGCGGACAGAACAACATCCGCTACGCGTTTTTCCCGCAGGCCCGCCGCCTCGCCGTCCAGCGCGATGGGCAGGTGACTGTCTTCGACACGATGGACCACAACATCAGCGGCGTCAGCCAGCAACAGGGCGGCAACACCTCGCTCACCTTTTCCAGCCAATATGGCACCGTTTCCACGCTCAGCCTGCCGCTCGTTTCCGGCCCCGGGCTCCAGCCAGGAAATCCAGTGAATTTCGCCGCACCACCTGCTCCCGCACCCGCCTTCAACCCGCCGCCGCCACAGCAGAATAACCCCGGATCGTCCGATCTCATCGCACTCTTGGAAAAGCTCGGCCAACTCCGCGACGCCGGCGTCCTGACTCCCGAGGAATTCGCCAGCAAAAAGGCCGAAGTGCTCAACCGCCTTTGATCACGGATTCCTAGCGGGAATTTGATTGGAACCACGCGCGGATCGCATTTAGAAATGCGACAGCTTTTCACGCCCTTTCCCCATGCTCGCCTTTTCTACCTGCTGGAACAACAGCCGCCACGCGGACGGTGAGACGATGATTGAGGAAATCGTCGATCTTGGGTTCACGAACATCGAGCTCTCGCACGGCATGACCATCGCCAAGCTGCCGGGCATCAAAAGTGCCTACGAGCGCGGGCTTTTCCGCTGCTCGGGCGTGCACAACTATTTCCCCTCGCCCGTCGAAGTGATGATCGACGCGCCGGACGCCTACGAATTCACCTCGCACCGCCCGTTCGAGCGCCAGCGCGCAATGGACATGACCCTGCGCACACTCAATCTCGCCGCCGAGTTCCAAGCGGAATACCTCGTACTCCACATGGGATCGGTGCCGCTGAATCCGAGAAAATTCACCAAAGCACTGACGACCACCGTTTCCGAAGGCGGCCAACACGATCCCGCCTACGTGAAGGCGAAAATCGCGTTCGTGAAAAAGCGCGAGAAACTTGGCCCGCTCTATCTGCATCGCGCCATCGAAGCACTCACCGTCATCGCCGATCGCGCGGCGGAGGTCGGCGTGAAGCTCGCCATCGAATCCCGCTCGCGTTTCGAAGATATGCCCACCGAGCGCGAAATGATCGCCCTCCAAGCCCATTTCGCGGACAACCCATCAGTCGGCTACTGGCATGACTTCGGCCACGTCCAGCTCAAGCACAACCTCGGCCTGCTAGACCACATCGAGTGGTTGGAAAAAATCTCACCTCACCTCATCGGCGGCCACGTCCACGACGTACAATGGCCCGCCCGAGATCACCGCGTCCCCTTCACCGGCACGCTCGACTACGGCCCACTGCTGAAATTTTTTCCCGAAAACTGCCCGCTCATCTGGGAACTCAGCCCCACCCGCGAAGCCTCGGAAATCCGCAAGATGCTCGCCCGGTGGAAGGATGATTTCCCAGAACGTTCGTAGTTTAAAAAACACTCAAGCAGACATTCTCCGAAGAAAAGTGAGCCGCACAGACCCCTGTGCGGACCACCCCTGCCGCTCCGCTCACGCACGAAGACCTTGCGTCCCCGATCCGGAAAGTGGATTCTCCCGCCATGAGCCAAGATGTGGTCACCCTTCTTCAGCAACTCGTCCGAATTCCCTCGGTCAATCCCGACAACGCGCCCGGCACCGAGCAGATCGGCGAGGAAAAAATCGCCGTTTTTCTATCCGGTTGGCTCGAATCCATCGGCGCGGAGGTTTCTTTAGAGGAAATCAAACCCGGCCGACCGAACCTGATTGCCCGCTTCGCTCCGCTCGATGGCCGCCCGCGCATCCTGTTGGGACCGCACCTCGATACCGTCGGTGTCGGCGGCATGATCATCGATCCATTCAGCGGTGAAGTCCGCGACGGCCGCCTCTGGGGACGCGGCGCGTCCGACACAAAAGGTCCTATGGCCGCGATGCTCTGGGCGCTCCACGAACACCGCGAACGCCTCGCGGATTTTCCCGTCGCCGTCGATTTCGTGGCCTTCATGGGCGAAGAATCCGGTCAGTGGGGTTCCAAGGATTTCGTGAAAAAGCACGGAAAAGACTACACCTTCGCCCTCGTCGCCGAGCCGACCGCGATGCAGGTCGTCCACGTCACCAAAGGCTCACTCTGGGCCACCCTGCGGGCCACCGGGAAAGCCGCCCACAGCTCGCAACCCGAGCGCGGCGAAAACGCCATCCTGAAACTCACCCGCGCGCTCGACCAGCTCGACCACCACCTCGGCAGCCAGCTCGCCACCTTCATCCATCCGGTCCTCGGCCGCTCGACCATGAACGTCGGCATGATCCGTGGCGGTGCGCGCCCGAACATTGTCCCAGACCTCGCCGAGGCGGAAATCGACATCCGCATCACCCCCGCACTCGCCGCAGCGGGCGGGGCGCTGAAGCTGCTCACGGAGACTATCGAGTTCCACGATCTATCCGTTTCCATCGTGAAACCCCACGAAAACCCACCGATGGAAACCGCCGCCGATCACCCGATGATCCAAGCCCTGCTCGCCACCGATTCCTCGACTGAACTCGCTGGCGCACCTTGGTTTTCCGATGCTGCCCACCTTTCTAACGGCGGCATCCCGAGCATCTGCATCGGCCCCGGCTCCATCGACCAGGCGCACACGATCGATGAGTTCATCGACATCGCCGCGTTGGAGAAAGGAGCTGCGTTTTTCACGGAATTCATCGCAGGTCTGGGGAAATGAGTCCTAAACGGTCTCTTGCACGCTCCAGAAAGGCGTTTACGATCCGCCATGCCCTTCGCTTGTAAAAACGGCCTTTGCGAGACGCCCTGCTGGATGAGGAAAGTCCTGCTGGCGGCCGGAATCTATCATCTCGGCTTCGCCGTGTGGGCGATCTTGTGGCCGTGCGTCTGGTTCGACCTGATCGGCATGGAACATCCTAACCACCCGCTGCTGTGGCAGGGAGTGGGCCTCGTGTTGGGCGTTTTCGGTATCAGTCTGATCCTCGCCGCGAAGAATCCGATCCAACACTGGCTGATCGTCCTCACGGCTTTGGGAAAATTTACGCTCGGCATCATCGGCTTCAGCATGGCGATCTATCATCATGAGATCCCACTGCGGGCGATCTGGATCATGGGCGCTGACGATCTGATCTGGTGGGCTCCTTTCATCGGTATCCTCTGGGCCTGCATCCGTGCCCACACCGGCGTGCCGCCAACGCGCTCGGAACCCTTCAGCATCTCCGAAGCCGCAGGTGCCTATCATCTATCCAACGGGAAGACTCTCGCGGAAGCGTCCGAGGAAAAACTGCTCGCCCTCGTTTTTCTCCGCCACTTCGGCTGCACCTTCACCCGCCAAATCCTTCGCGGGCTGGAAGGCATCGAAAAAGAAGCCCACCAGCACGGCGCAGAACTGGTGCTCGTTCACATGCTGCAAAGTGGTAAAGAAACCGTTTTTCTCGGCGAGCGCAGCGGCGTCCCGCGCATCGCCGATCCGCGCTGCGAGCTCTATCGAGCATTCGGCCTCGGCAAAGGCGGCTTCATCGAGCTCTTCGGACCGCAGGTCTGGTGGCGCGGTGCGCTCTCGATTTTCAAAGGCTGCGGCGTCGGCCACCTTGCCGGAGACGGCCTGCAGATGCCGGGAGCGTTCCTGTTTTACCAAGGAAAGATCGTTGCTGCACAGCCGGCACACTCGGCGTCCGATCTGCCGGATCTCCCGCAGCTTTTCAAAACATTGCCCTTGTCCGCCGGCCGTGACACGGTAACGGCATGACCTCCTTGCAAGGAAAAACCCTGCTCGTCACCGGCGCGTCCAGCGGGATCGGCCAGGCCTTATGTGACCTCCTGGTCGAACGAGGCGCGAACGTGCTCGGCGTCACCCGCAGGCCGTCAGCCCTATCGGAAAACGTCTCACCCATCGTCGCGGATCTCACCCAGCGCGACCAGGTTTCCGCCATTTTCCAAGGGCTCGGGAAAATCGATGGTCTCGTCAACTGCGCCGGCGTCGCCTACCTTTCGCGCATCATCGATGGCAATCCCGCCGATTGGGAGGAAATGTGGCGCGTGAACGTGATGGCCCTCACCCTCTGCTGCCAGCTCTCGCTGAAACACTTCCCCGCCAGCGGCGGACGCATCGTCAACGTCTCCTCGATGAGCGGCCACCGCGTACCGCCGAGCGGCGGATTCTACGCGCCCAGCAAGTTCGCCGTTAGAGCCATCACCGATGCCCTCCGCGCCGAGCTGAAGTCCGTCAACTCGCCGATCCAGGTCGCCTGCGTTTCCCCCGGCTTCGTCGATACTCCGCTGCTCGATCAATACTTCCGCGGTCGCGAGGAATCCCTGGTCCAGACGAAGGCCGCCATGAAAATGCTCGATGCCAGCGACGTGGCGTGGGCCATCCTAACAATCCTCGAGGCACCTGCCCACGTCGAGATAGGCGATATCCTGATGCGCAGCGGTGAACAACGGATGTGAGATGAATTTCCTCCACATCATCGCCCTCCTAGCAGCCTGCCTACTCACCTCGTGTATCGACTGCCACGAGGAAATCTGGCTGGAAGCAGACGGTTCCGGACGCGCCGACATTTCCTATACACTTCCTGCCGCCGCCGCGAAGTTTCAGGGCGGGGAAGCAGGAGTTAGAAAACAGATCGAAAAATTTCTCGCAGAAACCAAGGAGATCAAGTCGTCCACCTGCGAAGTGACCACCGAGGGCGACCGCCTGAAAATCCGGGTGCGCGCGGGGTTCGATTCCGCGCTGGATCTGAAGGAAATTTCCACCGGCGGCGCGATGAAAGAACTCCCCTCCTCCGCCACCAACCTCGCAGGGAAAGTCGAGGTCGGCGTGAAAGGCAGGACCGTCGATCTCACGCGCACGATTTCCCCCGGCGCGGCGCTGCCGGGTTCGGCCTTCATGCCTGCTTCCGCCTTTGACGGACATCACCTGATTTACATCATCCATCTGCCCATGGCGGCGAAGGAATCCAACGCCACCCGCACCGAGAATGACGGGCGCACGCTGGTTTGGGATTTTCCGTTGGATAAGGCAGTCAAGGCGCCGGTGATCACCCATTTCTCCGCAGACATTCCGCTCCCACGGTGGTTGTTATTCGTAGCAGCAGCGGTCGTGCTCGTCATCGGCAGGCTCGCGTTTCTGGGCTTCAAGAAATTGAGGAAGCCCAAATAGCAGGTGGCGACTGGACACCCGACACACACGCGTCCAAAGTGCAGCCACAACCATGGCTGTCGAATTCAAAGACTACTACGAAACCCTCGGAGTCGCACGAGACGCCAGCACCGCTGACATCAAGAAGGCCTTCCGCAAGCTCGCCCGCATCCACCATCCGGACGTCGCGAAGGACAAGAAAACCGCCGAGGCGAAATTCAAGGAAATCAACGAAGCGAACGAGGTCCTCAGCGATCCCGAAAAGCGCAAAAAATACGACGAGCTCGGCGCAGGCTGGCAAAATCCCCACGCCGGCCGCAGCGCGCAAGGGGCGCCACCCGGATACGATCAGGAGTTCAACTTCGGCGGCACCGGCTTCAGCGATTTCTTCGAGCAATACTTCAGCGGCGCCAGCCGCCACGGCTTTCCCGGCTCAGCATCCACCGCCGAGCGTAGCCTCCGCGGCAGCGACATCGAGGGCGATATCCTCGTCACACTGGAGGAAATCATGCACGGCGCGCTCCGCCCTATCAGCCTCCAGACCACCGATCCTCGCACCGGGAAAACTACCACCCACTCGTTCCAAGTCCGCATCCCGTTAGGCGTTACTGATGGAAAACGCATCCGCGTCCCCGGCCAAGGCGAGCCCGGTGCGGGCGGTGCCGCCGCTGGCGATCTCTATCTGCGCGTCCGCCACGCCGCCCACCCGGATTTCCACACCGAGGGTCACGACCTTTACTACGACCTCGACATCGCCCCGTGGGAAGCCGTGCTCGGCGCGGAACTCAGCGTCCCCACGCTCGATGGCTCTATCAAACTGCGCATCCCGCCCGGCAGCGAAAACGGCCAGCAACTCCGCGTCCGCGGCCGTGGCCTTCCCAAGGGCAAAACCGCCGATCGCGGCGATTACTATGCCACCCTCACCCTCCATCTGCCAGGCAAGATCACTGATGAGGAAAAAGCCATTTGGGAAAAACTCCGTGCCGCATCGTCCTTCAACCCACGCACCCCATCCGCCTGATGAAACCCATACTCCCACTCTACGAGCCGGACACCGATGCCACCTATCATCTTGAGATCGTCGCGCAACTCACCGGCATTTCCTCCCAAACCATCCTCCACTATCAGGAAATCGGCCTCATTCACCCACACGGTGCGCCGGATGAATTTGACGACGAAGCCGTCCACACGCTCCGCCGCATCGAGCATCTGAAAACCGCCTACGAGGCAAATCTATCCAGCTTGAAACTCATCCTCGATTTGATGGATCAGGTGGAGCAGCTCCAAACAGAACTCCGCACCCGGCGCTGATCCGTTGCGGGCCACCCTTCCGTGGGAAAAATGCTAAGGCATCGGACTGGAGCGATACGTTCCAGCCACGATGCACTTCACACGAGTTTGCCCTATCAGTTACAGCTTGTAGTATTGCTCCCAGCCTGCGCGAGGAGGCGGGCCTACGAGCATGGCGTTGGCAATCTTGTCGTTGGTGATCTGTTGGCTCTCGCGGTCGAAGACGATCTTTCGGTTGAGGCGCTGGGCGATGACTCCGAGGACGAGGACCTGACTGAGTGGCCCGGCGACTTCAAACGACGAACGGCATTTTTCCTCACCCTTGCAGGCTTTGAGGAAGTTGGCGAAGTGGTTGGAAGGGCTTTTCGGATATTTCGGAAGTGAGCCCGCCATTTCAAGGGCTTTGGCCTTGGGAATGATCTCAAGGATGGAACCGTGGCTCCCCCCCTTGAAGGTGAGGTCTTTGCCGTAGATGATCTTGCCGGGTGGCTTGGTCTTGGACTTGACCGCGCCTGTGGATGGCGGCGGAATGTTAGGATCGATGACTGAGTCACCGAAATCTGCAGGCATCGGTGGCAGATTCTTGACGCCATCATACCATGTGATTTCGAGCGGTGGCATTTCGCCGCGCTTGGGGAACTTAAAGGCGAGGGTGGAGGCTTGAGGGAAAATAAACTCGCTGGGGCCATCCTGATAGACGGAGTCGATTTCCTCGGGCAGGCCGAGATTGAGAAACTGGTGGGCGGTGTCGAAAATGTGTGCACCCCAGTCACCGAGCGCACCATTTCCGAAGTCATACCACGAGCGCCATTCGCCATTGATATAGCCCTTGTTATAATCGTGCTCCGGGCGAGTGACGAGCCAAGTATCCCAGTCGAGCGACGATGGGATCGGCTCCTTGGGCAGGAGGCTGGAGACTTTCATCCCGTGCCAGCGGCGCGCGCTGTTCATGAAGGCGGTGATCTTAGTGACGTCCTTGATGATGCCAGCTTCGGTCCAGGCCTTGAATTGGAAGTAATTCGCGTCGGAGTGGCCTTGGTTGCCCATTTGCGCGGCGACTTTGTATTTCTTCTCGGCCGCCATCATGAGCTGGACCTCATGGAAGGTCTGGCCCATCGGCTTCTCAACATAAACGTGTTTGCCCAGGGACATGGCGAGCATGGCGATGGGGAAATGCGAAAAATCCGGCACGCCGATAGTCACGGCCTCGATCTTGTCGCCCATTTTTTCGAACATCTGGCGGAAGTCCTGAAAACGCGGAACATCGGGAAATTGCTTGAGGATGGCCTGGGTGTGCGGAGCTCCCATGTCCGTGTCGCAGAGGGCCACGATGTTGGCGAGGCCTGTCTTGACGAATTCTTTGATGCCTTCCGCACCACGGTTGCCGATGCCGCAGCAGGCGAGATTCACCTTTTCCGCCTTGCCCGGAGCGGCGAAAAGGCGGGACGAGCTGGCGACGGAGAATGCCCCCATGCCGATGGCGCCTTTGATGAAGGCACGGCGTTGAAATGGATTTCCGGATGGATTTTGGTTTTGTGGATTCATGGTGGTTTTAGAAGGACGTGGTTCGAGCGGTATTTGTTTCGCAGTTTCCGCACAAATTCATCGCCGATGATCATTAATTTCAGCCCTCTTGAAAACAAAAAGTTCTGAATGCAGCATGCGATCACGCGTCACTCCAATAGCACTCCCCGAGGCGGGTCAGTTTGCCATCGGCACCGTAAAGCAAACTATTGTACAGGGCATTGCTCGCCACGTTTGAGGGAAACCACGCGTAGCGCTCGATGAAATCCACCTTGAGCTTGCTCATTTTCGCTCCCTCCGTGAACGCCTTCATCCACTTGTTGTCCGGGTGCACGCATGCGGGGCTTCCGAGGCGAAGTCCGGTTTCCTGCAAGACCGGCCAGAGTGCCAACGCCCTCTCTACGGACATGTTCGCCTGTTTTGCACCATCAGGTTCGTTAAACTCTAGCAACTCCTTGGTCCTAGCCTTTTTGCGATGCGACCTGTGTTATCGATGATTTCGGGTTTCTCCCTATCACTCCAGATCATCGGAGTGTATTCGATTCCTTGGGGAATGCCGCTCGGCATTTGGGTGGCCCATGTGTAGAACCATTTGCCTCGCAGCTCCTCAAGCTTGTCGTTCCACTTCGGTGAGCCACTGCCGATGCCAATGTCTTTTTGATAGATCCATCCGCGCCCTTGCAGGGGGGTGGGCGGCTTGGAGCTGTCCGATGGGCGCTAGAGCGGACATCTGCGAGAGTTGGATGAGTTGGCGGCGGTTCATGGTGTTGATTTTTCCTCCTTGTCGTTTTCTGCGATTTTTCCACCTGTAATCTGAACTAGCAGAGCAGCGAGTTCCTTGAGCTTTTCGGGATTTCCGGCAGCGAGGTTTTTCGTTTCTGCCTGATCTTCGGCGAGGTTGTAAAGCTGGGGCTTGAGGCTGTTTCCAGAACGCATTACCTTGAACATCGGAGGGCCTTTATGCGGCGGAATGTATTTCCAATCACCGCTGCGCATGGCAATCCCGGAGACACCTTCCTCGATCACCACATCACGGCCATGGTCCGATTTACCGAGTAGCACATCCAGCGAGTTTTTACTATCACCCGCCGGAATAGGCTGGCCGACGAGCGTGGCGAACGAAGCAAGAAAATCGATCTGCGAGATGATCACGTTAGAAACAGCTGGAGCAATTTTCCCAGGCCAGGAAATAATCATTGGCACGCGGGTGCCAGCTTCGAGTTTAGAATACTTGCCACCGCTGTACGGACCACCCGGAGTGTGATCGCCGTTTTTATCGATGGCATGGTCCTGATAGCCGTCATCGAGCACCGGCCCGTTATCGCTGGAAACGACGATGAAGGTGTTTTCCAACAGTTTGAACTTCTCCAGTGTGGCGATGACCGAGCCGACGTGGTCGTCGAGCTGCGCGATCACATCCCCGCGGGGTCCGAGGCCGGTTTTCCCCACGTAGGCGGGAGCAGGCACCCGTGGCACGTGGGGTTCGTGCATGGCAAAAAACAGGAAGAACGGTTTGTCCTTTTCCTTCCCGATGAATTCCAGCGCCTTCGCGGTAAAGTGGTCGCCGAGTTCCTCGTCCTTCCACAGCGCCGTCTTGCCACCGGTCATGAAGCCGATGCGGCTAATGCCGTTAGTGATGGTATCGCTGTGTTGGGGATCGGCACCGAATTTCAGCAAATCCGGATTCTCGCGGCCGGTCGGCTCATTGCCTACTTTCCCCTGGTAACTCACCTTGATAGGGTCGTTCGGGTCGAGATTCGCCACCCGATCGTTGTCCACGAAAACAGTCGGCACGCGATCACCCGTGGCCGCCATGATGTAGCTGGAATCGAAGCCAATCTGAAGCGGCCCCACCTTGATTAGATCATTCCAGTTCGCCGGCTCTGCGGCAGTCCCGAGTCCGAGATGCCATTTCCCGACCACTCCCGTGCGGTAGCCAGCATTCCGGAGAACCGCAGGCAGCGTAGTGCTCCCTGCCGGAATGATCATCGATGCATCACCCGGCAGAATCGTATGCCCTTTCTCACGCCATGGATAGATTCCGGTGAGCAGGCCGTAGCGGGAAGGAGTGCAGGTCGCAGATGTCGCATAGGCAGCCGTGAAACGCAAGCCACCTGCGGCGAGGCGGTCGAGGTGAGGTGTCTTGATTGCCTTCGATCCATAGCAGCCAAGATCGCCGTATCCTAGATCGTCGGCATAGATGATAACAATGTTGGGACTGGCTGCGGATACCACTTGGGTAAACAACAAGAATGTAAGTAGTCGGATCATTTCGATAAGATGATTAGAGTCAGAATTTGCGAAAGTCCACCATTGAGTGATTTTCCCGCAGCTATCTATTTTAGTTAGGCTAGTATGAGAAGATATTTAGGAATCCGGTCGAGCGGCTCTCGGGATTTACCGCCGGTCACCATCCGCTTTGCTTCTGGAAGCGAAACATGGCCCGCTTTCCATAGGTATTCCAGCGTGTTCTGAGCGGCGAGCACCTCATAGGGGTTTCCACTTTTCAAGACTCCGGCTAGGGCTTTCAAAGCAGCTTCCGATTCTCCCAGCGAAGCTTTTTCCTGGAAGATGAGACAACCGGTCGCCGCCCAGTAGCGGACGAGCGGATGAGGATCGGTCCCTGCGCTGATGAAACCCAGCAGATGCGCAGGGGCACGTTCGGTCCATCGGCAAGCTTCAGGATGTGCTCTAGCGGATATGCCGAGCTTTGGGCGTAATCGTAGATCGTCTTGCTTCCGGCCAGTTGTGCGAACATCCCCTTGGGCATGAAGCTGTGTCGCGCGTCGCTAAGATCCAAGAGGCTGTCTGAAAAATGGCAGGGACTTTTCTCCGCAAAGGTCCGGCGAATGAAAAGAGACTGCATCGCACCATGGAATGCTCTAAAGTCCGTACTTGGTTGTCCATTCCCGTCCCATTTCACAGACCGCCCGAAATGCAGGGCGTGCGCAAACGCAATTCTATAAACCGCAAAACGCCATTCGCATGGCCGAATGCAACTCGTTCCCTGCCTTGCCCGATTTTGCGGACAGCCTCTCAGGTAAAATAGACGCCACAGCCCGAAAGAGAGCTTGAGCCAGATGCGTTATCATGAGTCTATCACTTCGCTACCCCGCACGCACTTGATGAGATTCACCCCGGTATTTTTGCTCGCCTTCGCTTTCTGTCTCACCTCCGCCGGCGCAGTCACTTATCACTTGGATCCTACCACCGGGGACGATGCCGCAGACGGCCTGGACCCGGCGCGCGCCTGGCGCAGTTTGGAGAAAGCGAATGCCACCGTTTTGAAACCCGGAGACCACCTCCTCTTCAGGGCCGGCGGCCGTTGGTCAGGCCAGCTCCAGCCGAAGGGCAGCGGCGATGCCCAGGCCCTCGTGACGATCGGCCGCTATGGAGAAGGCCCGCTCCCACGCATCGATGGCGGCGGTAAAACACCCGATGCCATCCTATTGCAAAATTTCTCCTTCGTGGAAATAGCTGATCTAGAAGTCACCAACTTCGGCCCGCAGACTGCGCCATGGCGCACCGGAGTTAGAATTCTCGACGACGGCTTTGGCAAGATGCAGCGCATCTATCTGCGCCGCCTTTTTGTCCATGATGTCAATGGAGACCTGCGGAAAACCCACGAGGGCTGCGGGATCTTCTTCGAGGCGAAAGGTAGAAACAACTCCCACTTCGATGGCCTGCTCATCGAGCAATGCCGGGTCGAGCGCACAGACCGCAATGGCATCTGCCAGAGAGGAACCAGCAAGCAACCCAGCGTCAATGTCATCATCCGCGAAAATACCCTGCAAGACATCGGCGGCGATGGCATCAAGCTCTGGGGAACCCATGGCGGGCTCATTGAAAGGAACGTCGTGAGAAAAGCCCGTGCCCGCTGCGGCAAGGGCGAGGCCGCCGCCGGCATCTGGCCCTTTGCCTGCGATGATACCATCATCCAGTTCAACGAAGTTTCCGGCACCATCGGCACCACGGATGGACAAGCCTACGATTCAGACTACTGGTGCCACCGCACCGTTTTCCAATACAACTCCAGCTTTCAGAACGAGGGCGGCTTCATGCTCATCTGCTCCCCCGGAGATGCGGTTAACGAGGATACGATTATCCGCTACAACATCAGCATTCACGATGGCATCAACTCCGCGCGGGTGTTCCAATTCGGCGGTAAAGCCACGCGGACGCATGTCTATAACAACACCGTCGTCCTTTCCCCCAGCCAGAACCTGCCGCTCTTGGCATTTAACGAATGGAACGATGGCACGGCAGCGGACTCCAGATTTTCCAACAATCTCTTCATCGTCGAACAAGGCGGACGCACCACCTATCAAATGAACCCCAGCAAGTGGAACGTCTTTGAAAGCAACCTCTTCTGCGGCCGCCACGACGGCCTCCCCCCGGGCACTTCCCTCTCCCCCACCCCGAAGCTCCGCGGCCCAGTGAAGCCCGCACCCGGCATCGCCTCGCTCCAAGCATGCCGTCCGGCCGATGCCACCACCTTCCCCCGCGGGATCATCATTAAAAACAACGGCGGCCGCGACTTCTTCGGAAACCCCGTCCCCTCCGACCAGCCCCCCACCATCGGAGCTGGCGAACGTTAGACACCGGTCAGTTAGTGTCCTATAAATTTCAAGCTGACGCACAAAAAGATGAACACGGACATTTTGTCCGCTTTGCCAATGCAGTGAGCAAGTCCCCACGAAAAGCACTTTCATTGCCCCAGCCATTGGCAGCACGAAAATAAGAACCTGCCTCCTCAAACGCCCTAGCCGGGGAATTCGCGTTTTGCCCTCGCCATCACAGGAAGCAGCCTGCTATTCAACCTTACCAAGTGTTGTGGTGAAAGCCATGACCTCACGATGCAGTATCTGGAGCGGCAGGACGGCATGAGGGTAGAACTTCGTTCCAATCCGTCCGCGCCAATCAGCCCTAGCCACTGACCATGAACCCCTCCACAGAAACCCAGCGGCTCGCCGTTTGCTCTTGGTCGCTGCTCCCTAAATCCCCTGACGATCTGGTCGGAAAACTCCTCTCTAGCAGCATTCACCGCGTCCAACTCGCCCTCGATCCCTTGCGCGAAGCACCCACTGTCTGGGGAAATGCGAAAAAAGTATTAGAACAAGGCGGCATCTCGGTGGTGTCAGGCATGTTCGGATGCGTGGGTGAAGACTACTCCACGCTGGACTCGATCCGAATCACCGGCGGGATCGCTCCGGATGCGACGTGGGAGCAGAATCTGGAAAACATCCGAGCGACTATACCCATCGCGGCGGCATTGGATCTGCATCTTGTTACCTTCCACGCTGGCTTTGTCCCGCATGATCCGGCTGACCCGGATTTCGCAAAAATGTTGGATCGTCTCGCAGCCGTGGCGCAGATTTTCTCCAGCGCAGGCATGCGGGTAGGTCTGGAGACAGGCCAAGAAACCGCGCAGGAACTGGCAGCTCTGCTAGAGGCACTCCCGTGCGAGAATGTGGTGGTCAATTTCGATCCGGCTAACATGCTGCTCTACGGCAAGGGCGATCCGATCGAGGCCCTGCGCTGGCTGAAGCCCTGGATCCACCAAGTCCACATCAAGGATGCCACGCTGAGCCCAGCCCCGGGAGCATGGGGCAAGGAAGTGGCCGTCGGCAGCGGCCAGGTGGACTGGCCCGGATTTTTCACCGCGATGCGTGAGGCGAACTACACGGGGGATTTTGTCATCGAGCGCGAGGCGGGCAACCTGCGACTGGCCGATATCAGCACTGCCCGCGATGTGGTTTTAAAATCCATAAACTAACCGCTCAGCCCAGGCCGAATCCTTCCTCCCCTACCCCAACAACACCTGTGAATGTGGCCGTCGCCGGCCTCGGATTCATGGGAGTGACCCACCTGCGAGCCTACCTTGTAAATCCGTTAGCACGCGTCGTCGCTGTCTGTGATGCCCACCGGAAACTGGTCAACGGTGTGTTAGCAGGAGTGGCGGGAAACATCAATCCTACTGCGGATATCCATCTCGGCCCCGAGGTGAAAGTTTACGAAAAACTCGATGATCTGCTAGCCGACGCCGAGGTGCAACTGGTGGACATTTGTACGCCCACTCCTTTGCACCCGGAGCAAGTCACCGCAGCGCTGCGGGCGGGAAAGCATGTGATCTGTGAGAAACCGCTGGCACGCACCTCAGCGGACGCGCGCGAAATCCTGAAGGTAGCCGCCGACTCGCCAGGATTCCTGATGCCAGCGATGTGCATGAGATTCTGGCCTGGCTGGAGCTGGCTGAAGCAGGCCGTGGCGGAGCAAACTTACGGCAACGTCCTAGCAGCCAGTTTCCGACGAGTTTCCGCCATGCCTGGATGGAGCCAACAAGGCACCTATTCCGGCGGTATCGATCTGGGCGGCGCGCTGTTTGATCTCCACATCCACGACACGGATTTCGTAAACTATCTGTTCGGCCGTCCGGCTGATGTTTTCTCCACCGGCGTGGCAGGGCTGACCGGGACCATCAACCACGTGGTCACGCAATACCGCTATGCCGATGGGCCAGCGGTCCATGCCGAGGGTAGCTGGCTGCTCCAGCAGGGATTTAACATGGCTTACACGATCCACTGTGAGCGGGCCACGCTGGACTTCGATCTCGCGCGCGGTGCTGAGAAATTAAAAGTCACCGAAACCGGTGGGAAGCCACTAACAGTCGAAACCGGAGCGGGCGATGGCTACTCGATGGAAATCGAATACTTCCTCCAATGCGTGGCGAACCGCCGCGCCCCTACAATCGTCTGCGGCCTCGATGGAGTGACGGCTCTGGAAATTTGCGAAGCCGAGGAAACGTCCATCCTCACGGGCGTGCCGGTGAAACTCTGATTCAAAACCCAACTAACCCATCACTCCCCCGTGAATCTCCACCACCGACTTTCGCTGATGATGTTCCTCCAGTTTTTCACTTGGGGTGCTTGGTTTGTAACTTTGTTCCTCATTCTCGGCAGCCACGGCTTGGCGGGCATCATCGGGGATTCCTATGCCAGCGCGCCAATCGCAGCGATGATCGCACCGCTTTTCCTCGGCCTGGTGGCGGATCGCTTTTTTTCATCTGAAAGGGTGATGGGCACCCTGCTTCTGATAGGCGGCGTGCTAATGCTGATGGTTCCCGGCGCGGTCGCCGCAGGCAAAGGTAGCACAGTGGTGTGGCTCTTCACGGGTCACATGCTCTGTTATATGCCCACGCTCGGTCTCGGCAATACCATTGCGTTTTCCCACATTTCGGCAGACCTTTTTCCCAAAGTGCGGGTCTGGGGCACCATCGGCTGGATCGCCGCAGGACTGGCCGCGGGATTCCTAGGGTGGTCAAGCAGCATGAACCTCTTCTGGATGGCGGGCCTCTCCTCGCTGATAGTGGGAGCCTACAGTTTCACCCTGCCGCACACCCCACCGCCGGCTGCTGGAAAACCGTTGGAGCTCCGGTCAATCCTCATGCTAGACGCATTCCAAATGATGGCGAAGCCTTCGTTCCTCGTCTTTATCATCTGCTCCACGCTGATCTGTGTGCCGCTGGCCTACTACTTTTCAAACACCTCCGGCTTCCTCGGTAATATGGGCTTTGAGCAGGCAGCCTCGGCAATGGCAATCGGCCAAGTATCGGAGATTTTATTCATGCTTCTGATCCCATTTTTCTTCCGCCGGTTAGGTGTGAAGTGGATGATACTACTGGGCATGCTGGCATGGGTGGGACGCTATCTGCTGTTTGCCTACGGCGCTCCGGAGCAAATGGTCTGGATGCTTTTCCTCGGCATCGCCCTGCATGGAATCTGTTATGACTTTTTCTTTGTGACGGGCTTCATCTACACGGACCGCGCCGCGCCGAGGGAGATCCGCGGACAGGCGCAGAGCATGCTCGTTTTTTTCACCCAAGGAGTCGGCATGTTTATCGGCTTCAAGATCGCGGATATGAGACTCGCTCCGGTGCGGGACGCTGCTGCGAAACTGGGCTCCGCTGTGGCAGACGCACGAGTCGCGGAGACGCTTTCGTTTGGCCAGCAATTCGCCAAAATGTTTGCGGTGAAAATCCCCGATGGCGTGGATCCGAGTCTGGTTTCAACGGCTGCCGATTTATGGAAATCCTACTGGATGCTTCCTGCTGGGATGGCAGCGGTCATTGCGGTGATTTTCCTCATCTTCTTCCACGATAAACCCGGGGCTGCCGACGCCGGAGATAAGAACTAACACAAATTATCCTCCTCGCGATGAAAAATCACTCCCTGGCCTTGGCGCTTTTATGCGCCGCCGCTTTGCCACTCGTGTCCGCAGCGGAAACGCCTCTGAACCATCTGCCACAGGGCTTTACCGCGCTCTTCAACGGCACGGACTTGGGTGGCTGGTGGGGCTCCAATACGGAGGATCCCAGCAAGTATCTCGCACTGCCGGAAGACCAATTCAAGGCGAAGCACGACGCCTCGCTCGCCAACATCCACGAACACTGGCGCGTGGAAAACGGTGTGCTCGTGAATGATGGAAAAGGCCTGTTCCTCACCACTGATAAAACCTACGGGAACTTCGATTTGGTGTTGGACTACAAGACGGTGCCACTCGCCGACAGCGGTATCTATCTGCGCGGCTGCCCCCAGGTGCAGATCTGGGACTCCACCGAGCAGGCGAAATTCAATCTCGGTGCGGACAAGGGCTCCGGCGGTTTATGGAACAACTCGGCTGGCACACCCGGCAATGATCCGCTCGTCAAAGCGGACAACCCCTTCGGCGAATGGAACCACCTGCGCATCATCATGGTCGGCTCCCGGGTCTGGGTCTGGCTGAACGACAAACAAACCGTCAACGGCGAGGTAATGAAAAATTATTACAAGCGCCAGCAACCCGTGCCACCCCGCGGACCGATCCAGCTTCAAACCCACGGCGGCGAGATTTCATGGCGGAATGTTTTCATCCACGAACTCGGCAGCGAGGAGGCGAACAAACTCGTGCGCGGAAACGATCCCGAGGGATTCAAATCCGTCTTCAACGGCAAGGATTTTACCGGCTGGGCAGGTCCTCTTGACTGCTGCAAAGTGACGGATTCCACGATCCTCTGGCAGCGGGAAAAAATGGGCACGATCTATACCGAGGATGAGTATTCGGATTTCATGGTTAGATTCGAATTTAAACTTCCTCCCGGTGGAAACAACGGACTTGCGATCCGCTATCCGGGGACCGGAGACACCGCTTACGAAGGGATGTGCGAATGCCAAGTGCTGGACGACAATTACAAAAAGGCGACCGGCAACAAGATCGACCCGCGCCAGGCGCATGGCTCCGCCTATGGCATGGCGGGAGCCCTCCGTGGCTATCAGAACCCGGTCGGCGAGTGGAACTATGAGGAAGTGACCGTTTCCGGATCCACGATCAAGGTGGAGCTCAACGGCACCCAAATCCTCGATGCTGACTTGAGCACGGTCACCGATTTCAAATCTCAGAGCGCTCATCCCGGCAAGGACCGCAAAAGCGGTCATTTCGGATTCGCGGGTCATGACGATCCCGTGGCCTTCCGCAATATCTCCATCAAGCCACTTCCCTGAATCATCATGCAAAATCTTCCCATCCACTCGCGCCGCTCCGTTCTCAAACTTCTCGGCACCACTGCCGCCACCGCGCCTTTCGTCACCAGCAACCTGATGGCGCAGTCCCCTTCCAAAACGGTCCGCCACGCCTGCTTCGGCGCAGGCGGGCAGGCCTGGTCCGACCTCACCCAGTTCGCCAACTGCAAAAACATCGAGATCGTCGCGATCTGCGATGTGGACCTCAAACGTACGGAGGACGCACGAAAGCAATTTCCAAACGCCCGGATCTATCAAGACTGGCGCGAGCTGCTCGCCAAGGAGGCGAACAACATCGATTCCGTCAACGTCTCCACCCCCGACCACATGCACGCGCCCATCGGCATGGCAGCGATGCAGCTCGGCAAGCACCTCTACGGTCAGAAACCACTCGCCCACGATCTCCATGACGTCCGCAAGATGACCGCGATGGCTGCTGAGAAAAAAGTGGTCACGCAAATGGGCATCCAGTGCCACGCCACCGCCTACTACCGCATCGCGGCGCAGGTCATGCGGGATAGAGTGATCGGAAAAGTAAAAGAAATCCACTCATGGTGTGCCAAATCCTGGGGCGACATGGAAATGAAGCCGGACAAGACCGATCCCGTGCCGGAGGGTTTCGACTGGAACCTATGGCTCGGCGTTTGTGCGGAACGCCCGTTCATTGGTGACGAGTATTATCATCCCGAAAACTGGCGCAAGCGCCTCGACTTCGGCACCGGCACCTTGGGCGACATGGGCTGCCACATTTTCGATCCGCTGTTCATGGGCCTGGGTCTCGGCGCACCGATCTCCGTGCGCTCCGAAGGCCCGCCACCTAACAAATGGAACTGGGCATTGGACGGCAGGGTGACCTATCAATTCAAGGGCACCCCGCTCACCGAGGGGGAAATGTTCAACCTCTTTTGGTATGACGGAGCCGCCAGCCCGCCCGCCGACATCATCGCGCAGACCGGCAAAACCGAACTCCCGCAATCCGGCTCCATCCTTATCGGCACCGAAGGCGTGATGCTGCTGCCGCACTATCAGCTCCCCGAGTTTGCCCCATCTGAAAAATTCAAGGACTACAAGTTCCCGAAAATCAAGGGGCTCAGCCACTATGGCCAGTTCATCGATGCCTGCCGCGGCGAGGACAAGACAACGGCGGACTTCGCCTACGCCGGCCCACTCACCGAGGCCATCCTGATCGGCGGTATCGCTTCGCGCTTCCAGAACACCACGCTCAAGTGGAACAGCCCTGCGCTAAAGTTCGACCTCGCTGAAGCCAATGCCTTCGTCCGCAAGGACTATCGCGCAGGTTGGTAGTGGCAGCGGGACAGCGAAACCACACTCCACTATTCTGTTAGCTACTACGGCATCGGGTCCGTGCGTTTCACCGCCTTTCCTTCCCAGACGGCTTCATCAGTCGTGGGGTTGTAACTCAGAACGCGCTGGGCGCTACCGGGGACGGGTGCATGCTCTGTCTTGGGCAGCCACTTCCGTTGCTCCGCGAGGACACCCGCGTATTTCGGATTTCCTGCCAGATTGGTCCACTGCTTGGGATCGACCTGCATATCATACAGTTCCTCGGAGTGATCGGCATAACGGATGTAGCGCCAGCGCTCGCTGCTGACGGCATGGTTGCCCGGATTGTGGGTGGTGATCGCCGGTTGCTCGCGGGGTGCGATCACATCCTTCAACTGCGGGACGAGACTCAACCCGTCAAGTCCGTCGCGCGGCGGCAGTCCGCAAAGACCGATATTCTGCTTTTGTTAGACAACCTCAAGGCTCTCGACCTGGACAAGAACACGCTAATCATTTTCAGTTCTGACAACGGAGCCAAACAGGAATTCATCAAGCCGCTGGCCAGCACCGGCAGCCTGCGGGGTTGCAAGCGCCTTTTTTTATGAAGGTGGTGTGCGCGCCCTTCATCGCCAGCTGGCCGGGGCGGATCGCGCCGGGCACAACGAACGATCTCCTCACCTCGCACGTGGACTTCATGGCGGCGCTGGCGGACTTGGTCGGTGTGCCAATACTAGGGCAAAGAGACGGCATTCAGCATCTCTGTTAGTAAAGAATCAGAAGGTGAGATATTCCAGAGGTGACGAAAGAAATCGAAACCATCCTCGCCCGCGAGCACCAGCCGTCTCCGCACTGGGATGCGCCGCAATTCCCCAAAGCTGCGGAAATCCGCCGAAAAATTAGTGATCCAAGTGAATGAATCATGAGTTGCGCCTCGTTATGGAAGTTTCTATTATTGAAAATGTCCGGCGGGTATTAAAATCCAGCAATCAACACTTATTTCCATCGTCCATGCATGACCTCACGAAACGTCGCGAATTTCTGAAACTCTCAACGGCCACCTTATTTTCGGGATTCATCCCGACAGGAGTGGGCCGCGCGGAAGAGTCGGTGGAGTCGCTCTATCTGCGGATTATTCCCGCCCGCAAGGAACTGGAGGCGGCGTGGGCTTTGTCGCTGGCAAAACGCGGCGCAAACCTTGATGCCGGAATTCAATCCAGTAATAAATCCCACCTTCCCCATGTCGGCATGACCGTGGGTGGCATCGGCTGTGGGACTGTCTATCTATCCGGCGACGGGCGGCTATACGTTTGGGACATCTTCAACCAGCCGCATGAAGGAGTCGTCGCGAACCAAGTGCCGATTCCGCAGGGTTTGCGCAATATTAGCGAATCCGGGAAAAAAGTCCGCGAGCGTGACGGTGCGAACTACATCAGCCCGCCAACTCCCGATACCCACCCAAACCCTTTCAAACAGGACTTTGTCCTATCCATCGATGGAGAGTCAAAGCCAAGGCCGCTTGATGGTTCGGGCTGGACCAATGTCGCATTCACAGGCCGATGGCCGCTAGGCACGGTGGATTACTCCGACGCAGCAGCGCCGATAACTGTGCGGTTGGAATCGTGGACGCCTTTTATCCCACTTGCTACGGACGATTCATCACTTCCAGTCACGGTGATGGATTACTTGTTGGAGAATAAAAGCAGCAAGCCGGTCAAGGGCAGCCTAACCGGCATTTGGGAGAATCCCGTGCTCTCTCTAACGCGTCGTGACCGAGACGCGGCAGTCACCAGCGACATCCTCCGGGAAGACGGCCGCACGATTCTGTTTCACCAAGCAGCCAAGGCCACAGAGCAGGAACTCGGTGGCCGGGGTGATTTCGGAACAGCAGCCCTGACGTTATTAGGCACATCATCGGAAGGTGACGCTATCGACCGCCTCACCGCCGTTTTCGAACTCGCCCCCGGAGAGAAAAAATCGATCCGATTTCTGCTTACGTGGCGTTTTCCGAATTTACAGAAGCTGCCGGGTGTCGGAAAGCAGATGCCCTTGCACGCGAAGCGATTTCCCGATGCCGCCGCCGTAGCTCGACATGTGGCGGATCGGTTCGAGAAACTCCGCGCTGCTACGATGGCGTGGGTAAACACCTGGAATGATTCCACGCTTCCGCAATGGTTGCTAGATCGATCCATCCTGACGACTAACACCCTTCAGACCACAAACTGTCACGTCTTCGCGGACCGTAGGTTCTGGGCTTGGGAAGGCGTTGGCTGCTGCCCCGGCACATGCGCCCATGTCTGGCATTACGCCCAAGGAATCGCCCGCCTATTTCCAGATCTCGAGCGCAATCTGCGTGAGGTCACTGACTTCGGCGTGGGAATGAATCCCGACGGCAGCGTCCGGTTCCGGGCCGAAGCAGCGCGGACCGTCGCCATCGACGCACAGACAGGAATCATCCTGCGCACTTGGCGCGAGCATCTTGTTTCGGCTAACGGAGATTTCCTGAAACGCGTCTGGCCGGGTGCGAAACGTGCGCTGGAGTGGCTCATACGTTTTGATAAAAACGGCCGCGGAGGCTTGGATGGACTGCTCGACGGCAGCCAGCACAACACGCTCGATGCCGAATGGTATGGCAAGGTCCATTGCCTTTGCTCGCTCTATCTGGCATCGCTATTAGCCGGACGTGCGATGGCATTGGCAATGGGAGACAAGGACTTCGCCGCGGAATGCAGCAGAATCCACCAGATGGGGGCGGAAAAAATCGCCACCCTTTTCAACGGCGATTTTTACATTCAGGACGAGGACCCAGCACACTCTGACGCGATCGGCGTGGGCAAGGGCTGTTATATCGACCAGGTCATCGGCCAATGGTGGGCGGCACAGGTAGGTCTTGGCCGCGTTTACGACGGAGCGAACATCCGGACGGCATTGCACAGCCTGTGGCGTTATAATTTCGTGCCAGAGATCGGAGGGTTCCGGCAAGTTTTCACTCAGGGGCGTTTCTATGCCATGCCTAACGAGGCAGGGCTGGTCATGTGCACCTGGCCGAAGGGCGGCCTGCGTGACGATTTTAAAAAGCACTGGCAATACGCCTACTTCAACGAGTGCATGAGCGGATTCGAGTGGCAAGCCGCCTCCCACATGGTCCAGGAAGGCGCACCGATCACCACGGCGGATTTCGGAAAAACTGGTGATCTGTTGGAAAATCCAGATGACCCGCGTTGCCTAACCGCCCGTGGTCTTGCAGTCGGTCGGGCGGTGCATGACCGCTACTCCGCATCGAAGCGGAATCCCTACAACGAGATCGAGTGCTCCGACCATTACGCGCGCGCCAACGCCAGCTACTCGCTCTTTCTCGCCGCCTGCGGTTTCTCCTATGACGGGCCGGCGGGCAGCATCGGCTTCGACCCGAAAATCGGTCCGGACGATTTCAAAGCCCCCTTCACTGCGGCGGAAGGCTGGGGAACATTCAAACAAAAACAGGTTCCCGGCGAGGGATGGTCCGCCCGGCTCAAGGTCAGGCATGGCTCTCTAACGCTGAATGAAATCCGCCTGCCCTGGATCACCGACGGTATCCGCATCACCACAGGACCTGACGCCATTGCGGCGGATATTTCCTCAGGGCTTGCGAAATTCCGTTCCCCGGTGAAAATGTCTGCTGAAGGAAGCGATCTAATTTTATCTAGGCTCCACTGATTTTAATGAAGCCCCCTCCCCTTCATCACTCGGATGAAATCTAAATGTGTCCGCGACTCCAGACGATATAGCAAGCCTCCGATCAGCGTATCGGCAGGTCTTATCATGTCAAAACGGGCACTACTTTTCCTCCTGCTGGTCTCCGATCCCGCGGGTGCGGCCGAGCCGCTGGCGTTCAACCGCGACATCCTGCCCATTTTCTCAAAAACTTGCTTCACCTGTCACGGCCCGGACGCCGCCGCAGTGAAAGGCGAGCTTCGGCTCGATCTACGCGAGCGAGCTCTCAAAGGCGGCGAATCAGGAAAGCCAGCCATCGTCCCCGGAAAACCCGAGCAGTCGATGATGGTGAAACACATCACCAGCACCGATCCAGAAGAGGTGATGCCGCCGCCGAAAGCGCATATGAAATTCACCGCCGAGGACGCCGCGAAGCTGACCCGCTGGATCAAAGAAGGCGCGGTCTACGAAGGTCATTGGGCATTTCAAACTCCGAAAAAAGCCCCAATTCCGGAAATCGCGGACGCCTCGCCGAACCCGATTGACCATTTCGTTGCCGCGAAATTAAAGGCTGAGAACCTGCCGTTTTCCCCCGAAGCGGATCGACCGACACTGATCCGCCGCGCTTCATTCGATCTCACCGGTCTCCCGCCTTCGCCAGTTGACGTGAAAGCCTATGTTGAAGATTCCTCTCCAAATGCCTATGAAAAACTCCTAGACCGCCTGCTCACTTCGCCGCGATTGGGCGAACATTTTGCCGTCGAGTGGCTGGATGCCTCCCGCTATGCCGACACTAACGGCTACTCGATCGACGGGGGGCGCGACCAATGGATCTGGCGCGACTGGGTAATCAAGTCCTTCAATGACAATCAGCCCTACGACCAGTTCCTCACAGAGCAACTCGCTGGCGACCTTCTACCTAACACCACTGAGCAACAAATCGTCGCTACCGGTTTCAGCCGCAACCATGCCATCACCCACGAAGGCGGCACCATTCCCGAGGAAAACCTAACGAATTACGTCGCCGACCGCGTCAAAACGACTGCCGAGACATTCCTCGGACTCACCCTCGGTTGCGCCCAGTGCCACGATCACAAATACGACCCCTTCACCCAGCGCGACTATTATCGCTTTTTCGCTTTCTTCAATACCCTCGGCGATGCCGGGCTCGCTGGCGACAGAGGCATCAATGCAGCCCCCTCGATCAACGCCGCTTCCGGCCTCGCCACAGCCGCCGAGGCAGATAGTGTCCGCATCGAGCTGGGAAAAGTGAAGCAGGCCTACGCCGTCCCCATCCCCGACGCCCAGACAAAGTGGGAAATCGACCAACGGGCCGACCTCTCCCAGCGCGGCAAGGACCTTGCTATCATTCCGCTAGAGGTCATGTCCGCCACAGCACCTAACGGCAGCCCGGACCGAATCAAGATCCAGCCCGACCAGTCAGTCACCATCGCCGGAGGTGATTTCGCTGCGTATAACATCCTCACGAAACTCCCCGTCGGTGGCCCACCGATCCGCGGCATTCGCGTCGTATTTTCTCCCACAGAACAGTCAAAGGGCAAGCTCGGTTACGGTGGAGCGAAAGGGCTGGAGGGAAATTTCATGCTGAGCTCCATCACTACCTCAGTTTCTACCTTCCCTGCTGGAAACGTCGATCTCAACGCCATCCTGCCGATTTCCGGACTCAGCGCCAACGGCGAGCAGCCAGGCTTTGAGGTGCGCAAGGCCCTCAACACCGATCCACTCGTCGGCTGGGCCCCACCGACCGGCAGCACCGAGCCGCAGCACATCACTCTGACCTACCCCACCGCGCTAAATCCGAGCGCCACTCCTTACCTCACCACCGAGATCCTTTTCAATTTCGGACAGAATACCTCACCCGCCCGCTTCCAAGTTTTCGCGCTAACGGGAAATGACGACGGCTCGCCTCACCCCGCTGCAGTCACTGAAATCCTAACTTCTAATCCTGCCACACGCACGCCGGAGCAGACCGCGCATCTCCGCGACTACTTCCATCAGATCTCCCCGGAAAAAGCGGAACTGCGCAGCCAGATCGAAAACCTCACCGAGCGTCTATCGATGCTCACTGAAAAGCATCAGGTCCTCGTCATGAATACCGCGCCGAAGCCACGCGTCACGCACATCCTGAACCGCGGCGTCTATTCCTCACCGATGGAAGAAGTTACCGCCGGTAGCCCCACTGTTCTGCCGCCGTTGTCTGAAGATCCCGCCTTCGACAAGACCACCGGCAGTTTCCGCGATCGTCCGGCGAATCGCCTCGACCTTGCCCGCTGGCTCACCCGCCCAGACCATCCGCTCACCAGCCGCGTCGCGGTGAACCGCCTCTGGGAACACTTCTTCGGTCGTGGGCTATCTGCCTCCTCCGCCGATCTCGGCTCGCAGGGGCAGTGGCCATCCCACCCAGAGCTGCTCGATTGGCTGGCCGTGGATTTCCGGGAAAATGGCTGGGACCGCAAACGGATGACCAAGCTCATCCTCACCTCACGCACCTACCGTCAGACTTCTAACACTACACCGGAACTCATCAAGAAAGACCCTCGCAACGAACTCCTCGCCCGCGGCCCACGCTTCCGCCTCACTGCTGAAGAGATCCGTGATCAGGCGCTCGCCACTTCCGGCCTCCTCATCGAGCGCCTCGGCGGTCCCAGCGTGAAGCCCTATCAGCCCGGCGACCTCTGGCGGCAAGTCTCCCACTACGGTTCCAGCCCTGCCACCTCGCAGACATTTGTCCAAGACCACGGAGAGAAACTCCACCGTCGCTCACTTTACACCTATTGGAAACGCACCTTACCACCGACTAATCTCTCGACCTTCGACGCGCCTAACCGCGAAATCTGCTCTATCGGCCGCCTGCCCACCAACACGCCGCTCCAAGCGCTCGTCACCCTTAACGACCCGCAATTTGTCGAGGCATCTCGTGCCTTCGCCATGAAACTGCTAGACACTCCATACCCCAGCGATCTTGAACGCCTCGCCGCAGGATTCCTGAAAGTCACCTCACGCCCACCGGTCGAAGCCGAACTCGCCACTCTGGAATCCGCCCTCAAACGCGAGCGCCAGCGCTACCTATCCGACGAAGCCGCCGCCCGCGCACTCCTGTCCATCGGCGAAGTCGATCAGACCACGCTCGCCCCACCTGCCGAGCAAGCCGCCTGGACCCAGCTCGCCTCCACCCTCTTCAATCTCTCGGAAACCATCACGAGGAGATAGATAGAGATTAAAAGTTAGAAGTTATTTGTAACCTCCAATTCCTCATTCGCCCTCTTCCTCCGCTTTCCTTCGCGACCTCTGCGCCTCTGCGGGTTCCCTCTTCAAATCCCCAACCATCAACCCCTTCCATGAACCCACTCATCTTCTCCCGCCGTGCGTTCCTCGGTCGTGCCGCCAATGGCCTTGGCCACGTCGCCTTATCGTCGTTGCTGCTACCCTCGCTCACCAAGCTCGCCCTCGGCGGGCAACCGGACGAAGGCAACATGGAGGCATTCCGCACCATCGCACCCAAGGCGAAGCGCGTCATCTATCTGTTCCAATCCGGTGGTCCCTCCCATGTCGATCTGTTCGATGGCAAGGATGCGCTGACTAAACTCCACGGCAGCAATCTCCCAGATTCCGTCCGCGGTGGCCAGCGCGTCACCGGCATGACTGCGGGCCAGACATCGTTTCCTGTGGTCCAGCCTATCGCTAGTGGAAGACTTTGCGGCCCCGCTGGAGCCTGGATTTCCGACCTCCTTCCTTATACCCAAAAAATCGCAGGTGAAATCTGTGTGATCCGCTCGATGCACACCGAGGCGATCAACCACGATCCCGCCATCACATTGATCAACACCGGCTCGATGCAGCTCGGCAATGCCTCCGCCGGAGCGTGGGTCAGTTACGGTCTCGGCACAGACAACGCCAACCTGCCGGCCTACATGGTGCTCATTTCCCAAGGCACCGGAAAAAACCCCGACCAGCCGATTTTCTCTCGCCTCTGGGGCGCTGGCTTCCTGCCGTCTCAACACCAAGGCGTCATCCTCCGCGCCGGGGCGGATCCAGTGCTCTATCTGGACAATCCCACCGGCGTCAGCCGCGATCAACGCCGTGCCCAGCTCAACGAATTGGAAATTCTCAACCAACGCTTCGCCGATGACGTGGGCGATCCGGAAACCGTTGCCCGCATCCACGCCTATGAAATGGCTTTCCGCATGCAGGCCTCCGTGCCAGAGCTCACCGATCTATCAAACGAGTCCGCAGCCACCTTCGATCTCTACGGCCCCGAGTCGCGCAAGCCAGGAACCTACGCCGCGAACTGCTTGTTAGCCCGCCGCCTTGCCGAGCGCGGCGTGCGTTTCATCCAGCTCTTCCATCGCGGTTGGGACCAGCACATCGCCATCACCAAGCAGCTCCCCAACCAGTGCCGCGATACCGACCAGCCTTCCGCAGCCCTCATTCTGGATCTAAAACAACGCGGTCTGCTGGAAGATACCCTCGTCATCTGGGGCGGTGAATTCGGCCGCACCGTTTACTCGCAAGGCGCGCTCGGTTCACCCGTGGCCGGCCGCGATCACCATGGCCGCTGCTTTTCCATCTGGATGGCAGGTGCCGGAGTCAAGGGCGGCCATGTCGTCGGTGCGACCGACGATTTCTGTTGGAACATCACCGAAGATCCGCATCATATCCGCGATCTGAATGCCACCATGCTCAACCAACTGGGCATCGACCACGCACGCCTCACCTACCCCTACCGCGGCCTCGACCAGAAACTCACCGGCGTAGAACCCGCCAAAATAATGAGCAAGGTCGTAGGCTGATAGAATTTCCCAGAAACCAAAAATTCCACATGACCACAAATTTGCTTCAAATCACCACCTGTCTTTCTCTCGGGGCTGGCATTGCCCTCTCATCACCAAGCTATGAAGAAGAGGTAGCCTTCCTCAAACAACACACCGACATCGTCGAGCTTTCAGCAGGCGGTGCGCGCGTTGCCATCGCCCCGGCATTCCAAGCACGAGTCATGACCTCGGCGGCGGATGGTCCGGGAAGTTCTGGATTCGGCTGGATTAACCGCGAGGTCATCACTACCGGCATCAAGCCCGAGGCCGAACGAGCGCCGTTGGCCAAGCACATTCACGTTTTCGGCGGCGAAGAGCGCCTCTGGTTCGGCCCGGAAGGTGGTCCCTTCGCCTTGTTTTTCCCGCCCAAGGTCGAGCAGGTTTTCGCCAACTGGAAAACTCCCGCAGTGATGGATACAGAGCCTTTCGGGACGGTGGGCCAGGTGGCCAAGGACACTGCGACCTTTTCAAAAACCTTCGATCTCCCTAACCGTTACGGCACGGTTTTTTCGATGGCCGTGCAAAGGACTGTCTCGCTGGTCGCCGCCGATCAACTCGCAAAACTCACCGGCGGTCCACTGTCTGAAGACATCCGAGCCGTCGCCTACACCACCGCGAATACCGTTAAGAACGCGGGTGACAAAGCGTGGGATCGCAAAACCGGCGCGCCGTCGATCTGGCTGCTAGGAATGTTTAAGCCCACGCCGGGCACCACCATCGTGATCCCATTCGAGCCGGGCGACGATAGCGCGAAGGGTCCGCGGGCCAACACCGAATATTTCGGTAAAATTCCTGATAGCCGAGTCAAGTTCGGAAAGTCCGTGATCTTCTACAAGGGAGACGGCACGGAACGCGGCAAGCTCGGAGTGCCACCGAAGCGCAGCAAAGGACTGGCAGGAAGTTGGCAGGAAGACAGTGGCACGCTGACGTTATTGAGCGTCGGAACTTCCGATAGCGCATCCGGCAACGCATGGCCGTATGTGGACTCTCAATGGAAAGAAGATGTGGATCCCTTCGGCGGCGATGCCATCAATGCTTACAACGACGGACCGCCCGAGCCCGGCGCGAAACCGCTCGGCCCGTTTTACGAATTGGAATCCTCCAGCCCAGCCCTCCTGCTCAAGCCCGGCGAGTCCCATACCCACCGCCAAACAACAGTCCACCTAACTGGTAGCCGCAAGTCGCTTGACACCGTTGCGCAGAAGGTCCTCGGAGTTTCGCTCGACGAGATCAACAGTGCTTTCAAGCAGTGAGAGCGCAATGAAGCATCCCACCCGCTCGACTCTGATGACTGGGCGCTATCCGAACCGCACCGAAGTGCTGGGTGCGCTGGATGAAATGAAAATCCGGGACAACACGCTCATCATCTTCTCCAGCGATAACGGTGGCCCGCAGCCCGGCGTGGTTACCTCAAACGGCCCGCTGGGCGCTGGAAAAGGCACCATTCACGAAGGCGGCATCCGCGTCTGCGCCTGCGTCAACTGGCCAGGCCATATCCCTACGGGTAAAACCATCGACGAGCCGCTTCACGCCGTGGACTGGTATCCGACTCTGGCCAAACTATCAGGTGCACTGGTGGACCAGAAACTCCCGCTCGACGGCCTCGACATCTGGCCGGTGCTCACCGAGGGTGCCAAGTCCCCGCACGAGGCACTCATCCTCAACGGAACCAAACGGGGCCAAGCTGCGATCCGGATGGGAGATTGGAAACTGCTCATCGGCGCGGGTGGGAAAGCCAAAGAAGCGGAACAACTGTATCATTCTCAGAAGACCTGGGAGAAACGAACAACCTCGCCACCTCCCAGCCCGAGAAACTCAAGGAACTGCGCGCCAGATATGATGAAATGATGAAAACCGCAGTCCCCACCGGCGAGGTCCCCGGCGGACTGAAAGAGTGATCTCACAGAAATCCTGCTGCTAAAACTACGCAACGTGCCTGAGGCTTCTCCGAAAGCTGCCTAGCAGATTGAATCTGACAGAAAACGAGCGGCCCAGCTCAGATCATTCCAAGCTTCATCTTTCCCTCTTCGGAAATCATTTCCTGATTCCATGCAGGATCCCAGACGAGTTCCACGCGGGCGTCGTCAATGCCATCGATGGTCATGATTTTCGCCTGTGCATCAGCGGCGATCACCGGGCCCATACCGCAACCGGGAGCCGTGAGCGTCATTTTCACAGCAACGACTTTCTTACCCTCGGCTTCCTCGATGATGCAGTCGTAAACGAGGCCGAGATTGACGATGTCCACCGGGATTTCTGGATCGTAAACGCCTTTGAGCTGTGCCCAGACCTGCTCTTCCAGCGGCGCATCCTTGAGGCGAACGACCTCAGCTTGCTTTTTCTGTTCCTCTTCGGGATTCACTCCGAGAGCATCCGCATCTTGGGACGAAATCCGCGCAAGTCCTTGGGAAGTCGCGACTGTGTAGGTGCCGCCGAGGCGCTGGGTGATGAAAACGGCGGTGCCCGCTGGGAGCGAAAGTGTGTCGCCGCTCGGGATCTGGATGGCGGCGACTTCGCGGGTGAGCTTGATTTCTTCGTGCATGCGCGGAGTTAAAGCCAGCACCCGGCGAACGGCAAGGGATGAGTTTTTTCGCAAGAAATGAAATTCGGTGGGCCATTTCGCGTGAATTAGCGGATCGTTGGTGCGCGGTATTTCCGCCAGACCCGGATTTCCATGTCCCATCCCATTTCCATGATCAAACCCGAGACCAGCCGGCAATTCTCCGGTGGCCTCGCTGAAGACCGCGCGGGCGACGCCGTGGCGCTGATCAACCGCATGGCAAAGGGTGATGGCGATGCACTTTCCGAACTTTATGATATATGGAGCCCGGTCCTGCTAGGATCGGCTTTCCGTATGCTCGGGGACCGCCACGAGGCGGAAGAAGTGGTGCAAGATGCATTCGTCCGAATGTGGCACCGCTCGGTGGATTACGATCCAGGGCAATCCCCGCCATTCGCTTGGGCCTTCGCCGTGATGCGCGGCTATTGCATCGACCGCCTACGCTACCGCCACCGCAGCAAGCGAGATTCCTCGCGGGTGGTGCCGATCCATCTGCACGCCCCTAACGAGACGGCTGAAGATCCCCAGGTGATGGCTCTCGACGACTGGCGGCGGGTGCGCGCGGCACTCGATGTGCTCGGCACCGACGAGCGCAACTGCCTCGAACTGGCCGTTTTCCTTGAATACACCCATTCGGAAATTTCCGAACACCTCGGAACTCCTTTGGGAACCGTGAAAAATCGACTCCGCCGCGCTTTAGAAAAAGTGCGCAACCAACTATCACGCCATGAATTCTGACCCTCACGAAAGCGCCGCGTGGCGCGTATTCGGCATGCTCGATGCAGACGAAGCCGCAAGCTTCGACGAGGCCATGCTCCAGGATCCCGAATTGCGTGGTGCTTGGAGAGAAATGAACTGCCTGTCCGCCACCGTCGCCGCCGCCACCGTCACTCCGTTGCCACCCCGCCAGGGTCAGCTCGAACGATTGCAAACCCGGCTCGGCCTCAACACCACGAAATCCACTAACTGGCTCGCCATCACCGGCTGGGCAGCAGCCGCCGCACTAACCGTCATGCTGGTAGTGGATCGCAAGCCGCCAGTCCAAACGCCAACCGCCGCCAATCCACCGCCCGCGCCTTCCGTCAAGCAGGAGACAGCGGTGATAGAGAAAATTTCCACACAGCCTGCGCCATTCGATGAAATCAGCCGCGATAACGCGCAACCGGGCAATGGCGGGGTGACCACTCAGGAGACCGAAGTTAGAACCATCGTCAAAGTGGAAACCAAGCGCTTGATTCAAGAGATCGAGGTGCTGCGGGATAAATTAGAAAGCGCGCAAAAACGCGACCAAAAACGCTTCGAAGTCGTCCCCGGCATGGCATGGCCTATCGTGATGAGGATGAGCCCTCCAGGCCTTCCTCGCACGAATGATCCCTCCATCGCCCTCGCGGATAACACACCACCGCTTACCACGGTTCTCGGCGATGCCTTGGCAGGCACTGCCTCAATGATGGCAGCGCAACCAAATGCTCGCGCCGATGATACGATTCAAAATTCGACACAACTTTCCGCAATACCGATTTACGATGCCTCCACCGATGTCGGCACCTTGGTCACGAATGTGAAGCAAACGCGTTTTGATCGGCCTCACTATCTCTGGGTTCAAACCGAAAACGCACCTCCAGTTCTTGTGGGACAACTCCCCGCCAGTAGTGCCTCTGGACCGGATACCTTTGATTTCAGCTTGGGGAAAACCGCCGTGGTTCCCGCCGCTTTTATCCTCACTCAAGGAGAGGACGGGAAACCGACGCCGCCCACTTCGGCCAACACCATTCTTGTGGGGCCACGCTGAAGTTCCGTGTCCAATCGCGGGACCCTAGTGCCTCATTGATTGGCCCCTCGATTGTTGTCTTCCTCTATATTCATTTCCAAAGACGCAAAAACGGCCAGTCGAATGAACGACTGGCCGTTTGGGAATGGAGAACAGGCAGGAATGCCTATGCCGCTTTAGTAGCGATATTGTTCGCCTTTGAACGGACCTTCGACGGGCACGTTGATGTAGTCCGCTTGTTCTTGCGTCAGGGTCGTGAGCTTCGCTCCGACTTTGGCGAGGTGGAGACGGGCGACTTCTTCGTCGAGGTGCTTCGGCAGCACGGTGACTTGGCCTGGCTTGTTCGTATCGCGGTTTTTCCAGAGATCGATTTGCGCGAGCGTCTGGTTGGTGAAGCTGTTAGACATCACGAAACTCGGGTGGCCAGTGGCACATCCGAGGTTTACCAAGCGACCTTCGGCGAGCATATAAATGCTGTTGCCGGCCGGGAATGTATATTTGTCCGTTTGTGCCTTGATGTTGGTGCGGACGACGCCGGGAGCTTCGTTGAGCTTATCGATCTGGATTTCGTTGTCGAAGTGGCCGATGTTACAAACGATGGCTTGGTCCTTCATCTTCTCCATGTGCTCGAGGCGGATGATATCGAAGTTTCCGGTCGTGGTGACGTAAATATCGCCCCAGCCGAGAGTGTCTTCGATGGTCAGGACGCGGAAGCCTTCCATCGCGGCTTGGAGCGCGCAGATCGGGTCCACTTCGGTGACGACGACTTGCGCACCTTGGCCGCGAAGGGCTTGAGCGCAGCCTTTACCCACGTCGCCGTAGCCGCAGACGACTCCGACTTTGCCGGAAATCATGACGTCGGTGGCACGCTTGATGCCGTCCACGAGTGACTCACGGCAGCCGTAGAGGTTATCGAACTTCGACTTGGTGACGGAGTCGTTCACGTTGATCGCAGGAACGAGCAGTGTGCCGGCCTTGGCCATTTGATAGAGACGATGGACACCGGTGGTGGTTTCTTCGGAAACACCTTTCCAGTCTTTCACGATTTTCGCGAAGATGCCCGGTTGTTTCGAGTGCACGTCCTTGAGGAGGTCCTTAATAACTTGTTCCTCGTGATTGCCGGAAGGGGTGTTGACCCAGTCGGAACCGTTTTCGAGTTCGTAGCCCTTGTGGATGAGGAGAGTCGCGTCGCCACCGTCATCGACGATGAGCTCAGGTCCGAGGCCTGCTGGATTGACCAGCGCCTTCCAAGTGCACCACCAATATTCTTCCAGGGTCTCGCCTTTCCAAGCGAAAACAGGAACTCCGGCGGCGGCCATCGCGGCAGCCGCTTGGTCCTGGGTGGAGAAGATATTACAGGAAACCCAGCGCACTTCGGCACCGAGGTCGACAAGTGTCTCGATGAGAACCGCAGTCTGGATGGTCATGTGCAGCGAGCCCATGATGCGGACGCCTTGCAGCGGCTTTTCCTTACCGTATTTCTCACGGGTGGCCATGAGGCCGGGCATTTCGTGCTCGGCGATTTCAATTTCCTTGCGGCCGAAATCAGCGAGGCCGATGTCTCTTACTTTGTAGTCTGTGAAGCTCATTGTTATAGTTAGTTAGAAATTTAAATCAGCCGACCGCCTTCTTGAGAGCGGCCGCCTTGTCGGTGGATTCCCACGTGAGATCGGGATCTTCTTTTCCGAAGTGACCGTAGTTGGTGGACTTCGAATAGATCGGGCGGAGGAGGTTGAGTTGTTTGACAATGTCGGCTGGCTTGAAGGAGAAAACCTTCAGGATGCCAGCAAGGATGTCGGCATCCGGCTTGGTGCCTGTGCCGAAGGTATCGACGTGCACGCTCACTGGAAGCGGATGGCCGATGGCGTAGGCGAACTGGACTTCGCAGCGCGATGCGAGGCCAGCAGCGACGACGTTTTTCGCAACCCAGCGGCCCATATAGGCGGCGGAGCGGTCAACCTTGGACGGGTCTTTTCCGGAGAAAGCACCACCACCGTGACGGCCGGTGCCGCCGTAGGTATCGACGATGATCTTGCGGCCGGTGAGTCCGGAGTCGCCTTGAGGACCGCCGACGACGAACTTGCCGGTCGGGTTGATAAGATACTCGGTGTCCTTGGTGAGCATTTCCTTCGGCAGGACTTTCTTGATGACTTGCTCGATGCAGAATTTCTCAATTTCCGCGTGCTCCACATCGGCGGAGTGTTGGGTGGAAATGACGACGTTCACAATGCGGGTCGGCTTGCCATCGACGTATTCGACGGAGACCTGCGATTTCGCGTCAGGGCGGAGCCACTTGGCGAGTTTGCCCGCCTTGCGGATGCGGGTGAGTTCGCGGCCAAGGCGGTGGGCGAACATGATCGGGGCGGGCATCAGCTCGGGAGTTTCATCGCAAGCGTAGCCGAACATGATGCCTTGGTCGCCGGCGCCTTGTTCCTTGTGCTTCTTGCCGTCTGCGGCGGCGGCGTCCACGCCTTGGGCGATGTCCGGGCTTTGCGCGGTGAGGTAGTTGTTGATGAAAAGCGTGTCGGCGTGGAAAACGTCGTCGTTGTTGGTGTATCCGATGCCACGGACGGCGTCGCGGATGATCTTGCCGATGTTGATGGCTTCATCGAGTGGCTTGGTGGTGCCTTTCTTCTTATCTTGAAGCGATGGGATGGTGATTTCGCCGCCGACAACGACGATATTGCTTTTCACGAACGTTTCGCATGCGACGCGACTTTTCGGGTCGAGGGTGAGGCAGGCGTCGAGGATGGCGTCCGAGATGGTATCGGCGACTTTGTCTGGATGGCCTTCGCCAACGGACTCTGAGGAGAAAATGAAGGTGCTCATGTGCTTTTTATTTTTCGTATCGTCAAATCGTGATGCGTTGATATAACCGTGCCGTCATGCCGTCAATGCTGAAATCTTTGAAGCTCCTTTCCGACCCCACGCGTCTGCGAATATTGATGTTGGTGGAAAACGAAGCGCTCTCGGTGGCAGAGCTTCAGGAAGTGCTGGGAATGGGCCAAAGCCGAATTTCCACGCAGCTCTCACAATTGAAAACAGAAGGACTTGTGACGGACGAGCGAAGTGGGAAAAACAACAACTACTCGTGCACGGCGGATGGAGATCTGATGGATGTGGCGCGTCTAGCAGCGGCGGAAGTGCCAGAAGTGGCGGCAGATGAGGCGGCGCTGAAGCATCTTTTGAGAAAACGAAAAGACAGCGCGCGAGCGTATTTCGACGAGCTGGCGGGGCGATTCGGCAAAGATTATGTGCCCGGTAGATCCTGGAAAGCACTGGCAGAAGCGCTGATTAAAGTTCTAAACTACAAAATCGTAGCGGACCTCGGAGCGGGCGAAGGCACACTCGCCCAGCTCCTCGCCCAACGTGCGGAAAAGGTCATCGCCGTGGACCTCTCGCCGAAAATGGTCGAGTTTGGCCAAAATCTCGCCAACCAGAACGGCCTGAAAAACCTCGAATACCGCATCGGTGATATTGAGGAGCCGCCGATCGACAAAGCCTGCCTCGATCTTGCGATCCTGAGCCAAGCACTGCACCACGCCGAGCATCCCCAGCGTGCGCTCGATGCCGCATTCCGCATTTTGAAACCCGGTGGACGGCTGATCGTTTTAGACCTGCTCCAACACCATTTTGAAGAAGCCCGCGAGCTCTATGCCGACCGCTGGCTCGGCTTTTCCGAAAGCGACCTCGCCGCGATGTTGGAAAAAGCCGGATTCACGCAAATTGAGACCGTGGTGGCAGACCGGGAAACGGAAGCACCGAGATTCCAAACGCTGCTCGGCATCGGCGTGCGACCGGCCTGAGTCGCGCTCTTGCAAATCCAGCGCCAGCGTGCGACTTCAGCCCATGCGATTCCTGCTAGCCGCGCTCATTGCGCTCCCTTTTCTGAGCTGTGCCCCCGCGCCGCCAGCTAGATCCATTTCCGTTCAACAAACGCCGGAGAAACTCCCCGCCGCCGAAATCCCAAGCCCTCCGGCCGCACCCGCCGACGCTCCCAGATTTTCTCGCCGTGAAATTTCCGGCATCACCTTCGAGGGCGTGGCCTTCGATTCCAGAAACCACCGCCTCACCGTCGTAGATCAACCGAACGGCCCTGCCTCCCAATTCGCTGATGCCACTGCTGCCGCAAATTCCCGCAGTGGCCTCGCCGCAGTGAACGCCGGATTTTTCACCCCAGAAGGCACACCACTCGGATTCGTCGTGGCATCCGGAAAAATATCCGGTTCATGGAATTCCGCCTCATCGCTCGGCAGCGGCGTTTGGTTTGTGGAAACTACCGGAAAATCTGCCATCATCCGCCGCGAGAAACTCGGACGCACCGCCGCTGCCACCACCCGAGAACTCATCCAGGCCGGCCCGTTGCTCGTCGAAAATAGCCAGCCGATCTCTGGCCTCGAACCCACCAAAACCAGCGCCCGCATCGTCATTCTCTGGGACGGCAGCACGCGCTGGTGGATCGGCCGGGGCTCGCCCTGCACGCTTGCCGCCCTCTCACAAGCCCTCGCCAGTGATAGCCCCGCCGATTGGAAAATCCGCCAAGCTCTCAATCTCGACGGCGGGCGCTCCGCCGATCTCTCGGTTTCAGGAACCGTCCCCGGTGGCCCGTTTGTCAGCCGCCCACCATGGAACCGGCCGGTGCGTAACTTCCTCGTGCTCGTCGCTAGGTGACCATTCAGTCACCAAAAACCCCATTAGACAGTTGCGATTTCAATGGTAGTTTGGTCTTCTTCCCCTCGTATGAAACGCATGTCTCGGGCATTTTCACTACCTGTTCTGGCAGTCAGCCTTTGCCTCGCTTCCTGCGCCACCATCACCAAGGTCGGCCAGAGTTCGATGGCCATGGTTCAGAAAACCTCCGCCGCCACGACCTCGAAAATCGCCGAGCTTTCCGAGCTCTCCATGTCGAAAATCCGCCCCGCAGGAGTGAAAGTCGTCGAAGTCCGTGAAAAGGATCTCAAGCAGGTTCCCACCGGCCAAGAACGCGCTTTGGCCTATGAAAACAGTCGCAAGCGAGGTTTCTGGGGATTTTTCAGCGGTCCGGTGGATTTCAAAGAACCCACCCTGCCCGAGCCCGGTGCTGAGATGGACGGAAGCCTCCTGCCTCCGAAGGCGCCCTGATCCATAAGCGCAAAATTGCATAATCCCGGCTTGAAGGTTGCTCCTCCATGAGAATGATGCCCTGCATGTCTCGTTTGCTCTGTGTCCACTTCGCCTGGCTCACGTTCTCCGCTGCCCTCATCACCTCATGTGGTGGCAATCCTACCGCCAAGCTACCACCTAGGGCGAAAAAAGTTGAACAAGCCTCGTCCGGCGTCACTTCCATTCCGGGCACTCCACCACCGCCGATCGCTGGGGAGAGCGCCATTGTCATCGATATAGTCAGTGGTCGCGTGCTCTACGCGAAAAATGCCGACGCACCCCGCCCTGTTGCCAGCACTCAGAAGATCGTCACTGCCCTCTGCGTGCTGGATGCCGGAAATATCGACAAGCCCGTCATTATCGAAGCGTCCGATGAAAACTGCGAGCCCACCCGACTCGGCGTTAAACCTGGAGAATCCTACCCGCGTCGCGAACTTCTCAAGGTCCTGATGGTGAAAAGCGCCAACGACATCGCCCGTGCTCTCGCCCGCGACGTGGGTGGCAGCCAGGAATCCTTCGCCGCCTTGATGAATCAAAAAGCCGCCTCGCTCGGCATGCGGAACTCAAATTTCATCAACCCTAACGGCCTGCCGATGGCCGGGCAATATTCGACCGCACGCGACATGGCCATCGCCGCCCGCGCCGTTTATCGCAGCCCGTTGATCCGCTCCTACACCGCGACAAAGTCGTTTAATTTCCAGTTCAACGATGGCCACACCCGCGAGATCGAGAACACCAACCACCTCCTGAAATCCGTTCCTTACTGCGATGGACTGAAAACCGGCACCACCAACGCAGCAGGCCGCTGCCTTGTCGCCAGTGGCTCACTGAACGGCCGCTCGGTCATCGTCGTCGTTCTCAAGTCCACCACCCCTAACATCTGGAAGGATTCCACCAAGCTCCTCGCTTGGGCGCTCGAGCGCCCGACTCCCGGAGCCTGAGGCCATGCCAAGCCCCGCCGAGTCCCTGCGCCTGTTGGATGCCGAGGGACTGCTGCGCCGCCAGCGCCCGCTCGATTCCCCGACAGGAGTTAGAGTGATTCGTGAGGGCCGCACACTCTGGAATTTCGCCTCCAATGACTACCTCGGCCTCGCCCGCCACCCACTGATCGAAGCGGCATTGATCGAAGGTGTGCAACGCTTCGGCGCAGGCTCCGCAGCATCGCGCCTTGTCTGTGGCACACTTCCGCCTCACAAAAAGTTGGAGGACGCCCTCGCCACCGCGAAACAGACGGAAGCGGCGCTCACATTTTCCTCCGGCTTCGCCACCGCGCTTGGCTCCATTCCCGCGATTGTTGGAAAATCTGATTTCATCATCCTCGATAAGCTCGCCCACGCCTGCCTCGTCGATGCCGCACGTCTATCAGAAGCCACCCTCCGCGTCTATCCGCACAACGACCTCGGCAAACTCGAACGCCTGCTTTCCTCCACCCGCGCCAAAAACGCCGATGCACGCATCCTTGTCGTCACCGAAACTGTCTTCAGCATGGATGGCGATCTCTGCCCGCTGCGCGAAACTGTCATTCTCACAGAAAAATTCAACGCGCTGCTGCTCGTCGATGAAGCTCACGGCTTTGGTGTCCTCGGCGAGCAGGGCATGGGCCTCGCCGAGCAGGAGGGATTGCAACATCGGATAGCCTTTCAAATGGGCACGCTCAGCAAGTCCGCAGGTCTATCAGGCGGATACTTGGCAGCTTCGCGTGAATGGATTGATTTACTGACAAACCGCGCCCGCTCCTTCATCTATTCCACCGCTCCCCCGCCCTGCCTCGCGCATGCCGCCATCGCTTCGCTTGATCTGATTCGCTCGGAGGAAGGCAAAATGCTCCGGCAGAAACTCCGCTCGAACATTTCCATTCTCGCGGATTCCCCCACGCCGATCATCCCCATCGTGCTCGGCTCTAACGAAGCCTCCCTCGCCGCCGCATCCGATTTGGAAAATGCCGGTTTCCTCGTCCCAGCCATCCGCTTTCCCACCGTCCCTCGCGGAACCGCCCGCCTACGCGTCAGCATCTCCGCCGCCCATCCGGCGGAAGCGCTCCGCGAGTTGCATGGCTTCCTTCAGGGAAAAAAGTGAATCCGACCGCAGAGGGATGCGAGCAATCACCGCCATGAAAAAAGACGGCACCTCTGCCAAGATCGGCGAAACCAACATGATTCTAATGGACGGAAAAATCATGAAAATCTCAAAGATGGCGATCGGACCCAAAAGCAAAAATCAGTAATCCCAGAAAGGACCCATCCGAATGGGAAGCTCACGCACACGGAATAAAAAAGGCTGCCGGAACTAACCGGCAGCCTTCAGTTAAAACCGTTAATCGGCCGTAAGCTTATTGTCCATCGGGAGCACCATCCGGACCGCCTGGGCCTCCTGGACCGCCCGGGCCACCCGGGCCACCTTGTGGCATTGGGAATGGCATTCCGCCTTCAGGGGCGGCTGGTGCGTCTTGGATCTTGAGGAGCTCAAGTTCGAAAATCAGCACGCTGTTTGGTGCGATGTCTGCGCTGCGGCGCTCTTCGCCGTAAGCGAGGTTGCTCGGCATGAAGAGTTTCCACTTGGCACCGACGGGCATGGTGGTGAGAGCTTCCTTGAATCCTTCGACCACTTGAAGCGTCATTGGAACTGGCTGACCTTCGGGAGAAGCGTCGAACTGCTTGCCGCTGATGAGCGTGCCCTTGTAGTTTACGAGGAACTGCTTTTCAGGAGCATCCTTGGCGTCTTCTTTAGGAGCAACGTATTTTTCCTCACCGCCCTTCGCGAGCACTTCGTATTGAAGGCCGCTCTTGTTGGTGGTGACTTCCTTGCGCTTGCCGTTTTCTTCGAGGAATTTTTTGCCCTCTTCAAGGTTCTTGGCAGCGGCTTCCTTTTCGCGGCCTTGAAGCAGTTCGCCAAGTGCCTCCATGGCGGCCTGCAGCTTGGCTTCGGCGAGCTCGGGCTTGTCGCCCTTGACTGCGGTCATGAAGCCCTTGATGAAATTCTCAGGATCGAGGTCAGCGGCTCCGACGCCGAATTTGCCGAACTGTTGGGCGAAGCTGCCGCCGGTGCGGAAACCAAGGGCGTAGGACGAATCGGTCTTGATGACAGCGGGATCGAGCTTCGGCTTGGCTGGCACTTCGATGGCTGGAGTGGTGGCTTCCTGTTTTGCAGGAGCTTCAGCGGCTGGCGTCTGGGCGGATGTGGAGGCGATGAGACCGAGGGCCAATGCGCCAGGAATAAGTTTACGAATCATGATGTGTGGTGGAAAGGCGGGAAAACTAGGCACACCCGGTAAAGCTGTCCAGAACGGGTTTCGGCAAATTTCGCCCGCCGAGTCAGGAAAAACGGGCATTAGCCGCAACAGCCGGCGTGCTCATGGACTGCGGGATTCGCAGGGAGCGAGGCATCGATGCCGGGGGCTTGCATGGCGGGAAATGGTTCGAGGGTTTCGAGGCCGAGTTTTTTCAGCAGCGCCATGTCCTTTTCCGCGCCGGGGTTCTCGGCGGTGAGGAGCTTTTCCCCGTAGAAGATCGAATTCGCGCCGGCGAAAAAACAGAGCGCTTGGGTTTCATCGGACAAACGAGTGCGGCCAGCGGAGAGGCGGACCTTGGCACCGGGAACGGCGATGCGGGCGCAGGCGATCATGCGAACGAGATCAAAGGGATCAACCTGCGGGTTCTCGGCCAGCGGGGTGCCGGGCATGGGCATGAGGGAGTTGATCGGCACGCTCTCGGGCTGTGGGTTGAAATTTGAGATCACTTCCAGCAAGCGGAGGCGGTCGGTGATAGTTTCGCTGATGCCGAGAATACCGCCGCAGCAGACAGACATGCCGGCGTCCTGCACATTGCGGATCGTGCGCAGACGGTCCTCGTAGGTGTGGGTGGTGACGATGTTCGGGTAGTGCTCCGGCGAGGTGTCGAGGTTGTGGTTGTAAGCGGTGACGCCAGCGTCGCGGAGGGCGATCGCCTCATCCGGGCCGAGCTCACCGAGGGTCACGCAGACTTCCATGCCAAGGGAGGAAACGTCCTTCACGATATCCAACACTTGATTGAAACGCTCGGTGCCACCACGGACACCACGCCACGCAGCTCCCATGCAGAAACGCGTGGAGCCAGTTTCACGGGCAGCGCGGGCGCTTTCCATGACGACGTCCTTCGAGAGCAAGCGCTGGTTTTCCAGCTCCGTCTCATAGCGGGCGGACTGAGTGCAGTAGCCGCAATCTTCCGAACAACCGCCGGTCTTGATCGAGAGCAGCGTGCAAAGCTGGATTTTCCCCTCCGGGAAATTCTCCAAATGCACGGCGCGGGCGCGGGAGACGAGATCAAAAAATGGCAGCGAGTGGAGCTCTTGAAGTTCAGCGAGATTCATAGTCTTGGTGGCGTGCGGCTTGTGTAGCCGGGATGCTCGGCACTTGGGAAGAAGATAGCAAGAAGTGAGAGATCTATGGAGAAAATTGCAGAGCACATCGGCCGCTCGTCGTGCGATTTTGTGAAAAAGGGATTCCACCAAACAAAAATCCACCAGCGGATTCCTAATACCCGGATGATTGGCAGGGACTTCCGTGAAAAATTCACCATTCCATTCGCATGAGCAGTCTCCACATTCGACCGCGTTTCTCGCAGCCTCTCAGCCGAAAATCGCGGTGACCGGCTTGCCGTCTTGGCCGCCCATCTTGAAGGGACGCTTGCTGGGAGACATGATGATTTGATCGAAGGGTAGCCGACGGCCGGATCGGTGGTGCAGTGGCCATTGGACGAAAGCATTTCCGTGACAAGCGTGTTCCACTGCTTGTCTTCTGCCAGTGATTTGCGCAGCCAGATAGGTGGTATCATACACCACCCAATAGCCAAAGTTTCCTTTCTGGATGAAAAATTTTCGCGCGCCCCACGGCGGCGGCGGTTATTGGACCTTCACGGTAACTTCCTTCTTCGCCTCAAACTTGATGCCGGGTATGCCTTTCATGAGTTCCATGGCGGCGGCAGGGTCCTGTTTGTCAATCTTGCCGAATTTTTTCACGGCTTCGGGGTTTTCAAAGAGCTTGCCCATTTCCATTTCCATCAGGGTGATGGAATTGCCGTCGCGGTAGGTGGCATCCGTCTCGGCGATGCCGGGCTCGACGACGAGTTTCAGACTGATTTTCATGTCGCCCATCATCTGCTGCATCATGGCGATTTCCTGTTCGCCGGACTCGCCCTTGTCTTCGGCGGCGGGCTTGGCATCAGCGGCGGCATCGGGTTTTTCCTGCTCGGGCATGACGATGGTAAGACTGCTATCCGCGAATTTGAAATTGATCGGTTTTGCGACCTTGGCGGCAGGTGCCTCCGCGCCCATTGCACCCATCGGGGACATGTCCTTCATGCCTTCGGAAGTCGTGATCTTGAGTTTGTTGATATCGGCAAAGTGATAGGTTACGCGGGCTCCCTTGTTGCCGTTTTTCTCGATGGCTTCGTTTTTCTCAAGTGTGACGCCCTCGCCGAGTTTGGCGGCTTTGGCCTTGGCCTTTTCATCGGAAAACAGGTCGGCCAGCGGGTCCTTCTTGGCATCACCACCGCCGAAGGAGGCCATTTGGTCCATCATGGCCATCATCTGGGCGCCGAGCGTGGTTTCCTCGACAAGGGTGCCGCTGCCGTCCTTGTTGAGGTGGATGGTGGTTTCGTTCTGCAAACAACTGGTGAGCGAGAGGGCGGCAAGCGCGGCGGACAGGAAGAGGAAAATGCGTTTCATGGTTTTTAGATAGGGTGCAATTCGTGAGGCATCCCGGACCGGAGTTCAAGGCTCCAAAATTGGAAAATTTGTCCGTTGCCAGAGGGCCGGGGCTGTTCAAGAATCCCTCCGCTGATGGCTGATAAAACCCCTGCTGTTGAAATCCGGAATCTGGTGAAGGACTTCAAAACGTCCTTCCGCCGGCAAATGCTGCGCGCGGTGGATGACGTCTCGATCCGCATCATGCCGGGCGAGGTTTACGGACTGATCGGGCCTAACGGCTCAGGCAAGTCCACCACGATGAAGGCGCTACTCGGCCTCGTGGCTCCGACGTCCGGGACCTGTGCGATTTTCGGAAAAGACTCGCTCAAGGTGGACTCCCGCAACGACGTGGGGTTTCTGCCAGAAAATCCCTATTTCTACAAACACCTAAGCGGCACGGAAACCCTGCGCTTTTACGGAAAACTCTGCGGAATCAAGGGCAAGGCGCTCGATGACCGCGTGAGTGAACTGCTCGCACTCGTCGATCTCGAAGGCGCGCGCGACCGGCGGATCGGCGGTTATTCAAAGGGCATGCTGCAGCGCATCGGACTGGCGCAAGCGTTGGTGCAAGAGCCGCGGTTGGTGATCCTCGATGAGCCGACGGCGGGCGTGGATCCGATCGGCTCACGGCAGATCCGCGACTTAATCATGAAACTGCGCGAGCGCGGCATCACGGTTTTCCTCTGCTCGCATTTGCTCGAACAGGTGCAGGAGGTGTGCGACCACGTCGGCATCATCTTCCGCGGGAAAATGGTGAAGGAAGGCCGCCTGGAAGACCTGATCGCCATCGAGGATCAAACAGAAATCATTTTGAAAGACGCCAGCCCGGAACTCATCTCACAGATCAAGACGCTCGTCAGCAGTTCGGTGGGGGCCACCCTGGTCCGCACCGGCAAGCCACGGACCACGTTGGAACGACTTTTCCTCCGCGAAACGACGAAAGGAGACGAGCAATGAGCACCGCCGCAGGAAATCCCAAAGGCTCGCACATCGGTCGCATCTGGGTGATCGCGATGCATGCCTTCACGCAACTGGTGCGGATGAAGGTGTTCTACTTTCTCGCTGTTTTCGCGGTGATCGCCATCGCCAGCAATTTCTTCGACCTCCCACAACATGAAGGGCCGGAATCTGTTGGAGTGAATGTATTGCGCTCGATCAAGAGCTGGTCGCTGGGAACCATGACCTTGTTTTCCGTGGTTCTATCCATCGTGGCGACGGCGCTGCTGCTGCCGAAGGACGTGGAGGACCGCACGCTCTACACGATTCTAGCAAAGCCGGTGCCGCGCTTCGACTATCTGGCAGGAAAACTGTTGGGAGTGCTGATGCTCGTATTCGTCTCTCTCGCGCTGATGGACGGGCTGATGACGGCAGTGCTGCACATCCGCGCGGGCATGGTGCTCACCCAACAAATGGAAATGGCGACAGCAATGGGCTGGCCACCGGATGCAATCGCCTCGCTGAAGACTGAAACGATGATGCACGCACCGACCTGGTCGCTGCAGGGCGCGGTGTTCGCCGTGTTCCTCAGAGCATCTATCATGGCCTCGCTGGCACTGCTGATCTCGACGTTTTCCTCAAGCACGCTGTTCACCACCATCATCAGTTTCCTGATCTATTTCATCGGGCACTTCCAGGCGGATGCACGCGATGCCTACCTTCAATCCGGCGAGGCGGGACAGGGAGTCTTCGGCCGGATGGCGTCGCTAGTGCTCTCGCTGGTGCTGCCGGATTTCCAACTCTTCAACGTGATCGACGCGGTGATCGAAGGTCAGGCATTTCCGCTGCTGATGTTAGGGAAACTGACGCTGATCGGGCTATTTTACGCGGTATTTTTCACCCTCGCCTCGTGGTTCATCTTCGCGGAAAAGGAATTCTAACGTCGTGAAAGCCTGGCAGAAAATCGGAGTTCTCGCGGTGGCTATCCTCGCCTTCGGAGCGGTCCGCATGCCCTTCGAGGCTGCGCTGAGTAAGGACCTTCGCAAGGCAGGTCTAACACCGGAGCCAATCCAAATTGGGACACGCGAGAAGATCGGCCAAACGAGCTCCGCCGTGGCCCTCGGCGGCCTGCGCACACTGGTGGCGACGTTTCTCAACCTGCGGGCGTTCAGTTTTTTCCAAGAACAACGCTGGGACGATGTGGCGGACACCTATGATACCATCGTCGATCTCGCCCCGCGCACCCGCTACTATTGGGAAACGGGCTCGTGGCATCTTGCCTACAACGCGGCCTCCTACTATCTGAACGATTCCAAAATGCCTGCCCTGCGCCGTCGCGAGGCGTGGCGTGCATCGATCATGAAAGGCCGCGCTTTCCTTGAGCGCGGCATCCGCAATAACCCGGACGACTGGAGCCTGCGAGCCACGCTCGGATTCCTACTCACCGACTCCAACAAATTCCAAGCCTTCCGCGATGTGAACGAAGCGTTCGCCGCCGGTGCGGAGTCCTACCGGAAATCTGCGGAAACCGGCAAGGCACTGGGATACGTCCGCCGTGCGGAATTCTACGCTCTGGCCCGCGTCGTCGGGCGAGAAAGTGAATCGCTGGCGATGGCACAGGCGCTTTATGTCGATCAAAAAAATCGCACGCCCACCCTGCTCGCGCTGCTGTTCGTACTGGAGGCGCACGAAAATCCATCGATGAACATGGCCAGCCGCGCGGTCGAAATTTTCGGCACGCCGGAAAAAACCTACGAAACGCTCTGCGACCATTGGCGCCGGACACGCGAGCATTTCCCGATTTACGGAGTGGCCGCCGCGCTCGAGTCGCTGGAAAAGACGCTCTCTATCCCGAAGGAAAAGAGCATTTTCGACCAACCGCTGCCGACTCCCGCCGGGCCCGACCAGTGGTTCAGCCCATCAAACGGCACGAGCCCAGTGGTGATTCCGAAAGCGCTGGATCCGAATTACAAGGGCGGCACGAAATAACAGCAATTTGAGGAAAACGCCGAGTCGTCTCCGTATGAGAAACCGCCACCACTTTCCACCCGGGCGGCGACCGAGCGATCATCGACAGGTTTCGTCTCGACAGAAGCAGATCAAGCGGTGAACTTCGTCTCCCATTCCCTGCCTACTCCATGCGGATCGCTCTTTTCGGTGACATACATGCCAATCTAGAAGCCCTCGAGGCTGTTCTCGAAGACGCTTCAAATCAAGGCGTGACGGATTACGTCTGTATGGGCGATGTCGTCGGCTACAACGCGGATCCCTCCGCCTGTTTGGAAAAAGTCCGCGCGATGGACTGCCCGACCGTGAAGGGCAACCATGACGAAGACGCTTCCGGTAATCACTCGCTCGACACGATGAACCCGGTGGCCGCTACCGCCTTGGAGTGGACGCGCATGCAGCTCACCGATGAGCAGCGCCAATGGCTCACCCGCCTGCGAATGGTCCGCCAAGTGTCGGATTTCACGGTCGTCCACAGCACGCTCGACCAGCCGGCGCACTGGAACTACGTGACGAACCGCTTCGACGCGATGTCGAACTTTTCCTATCAATTCACCCAGCTCTGCTTCCACGGCCACACCCACGTGCCGCGGGTTTACATGAAGTCGGACCGTGTCATCGAGGTCCCTGCTGAATCCGTGGTGATCGAGGAAAACGCGAAGTATTTCATCAACGTGGGCTCAGTCGGCCAGCCGCGCGACGGTGATTGGCGCGCTTGTTATGCGATATTCGATCTGGAGCACAAGATGGTCGTCTTCCGCCGCGTGGAATATGACATCGAGAAAACTCAGGCAAAAATCATCGCCGCCGGCCTGCCGACGATGCTCGCTGAGCGGATTCGCGAGGGACGTTGAAATTTTTCACCGGAACTTCATCCGGATTTCACATGGAGCGTGCAGTTTCCGCCCGTGAATTTTCCTCTTGATGAAACCCCGCCGCGGTTCACCCGTCGCAACGCGCTGCGATTGATCACCGCCGGTGCAGCCGGATGCCTGATCGATGCTTTTAAAATCGAGCCCGCCTGGCTCTCCGTCACCCGCCAGACCGTACCGTGCGATGCCAAGTCCGCCGGGCTCGACGGCCTGCGCATCGGCCTGCTATCGGATTTCCATTTCCGCCCGGAGGCCGATCACGATCTGCTGGAGTCGGTCGTTTCCACAATCAATGACGAGAAGCCAGACATCATCGCACTCACCGGAGATTTCATGAGCGCAGACCCCAAGGTCATCGCTCCACTGCTCAAGCATTTGGAAAAAATGAAGCCCGCTCACGGCGTCTTTGCAGTCATGGGAAATCACGACGGCTGGGCAGGAAGCCGCTCCGTCATCCGGCGGCAGTTTGAAAAAGCGGGCATTTCCTTCCTGATCAACGAGCACAGCAAAGTCACCGTCCGCGACGAGACCATCGCCATCGCAGGCACGGATTTCGTCTGGAAGGGCAAACCGGATCCGGCAAAAACGCTCAAGGGAATCTCCGCAGACACGCCCATACTCGCCCTCGTCCACGAGCCAGACTACTTCGATACGATGGCCGCCCAGCGCGATATTTCCCTCCAACTCTCCGGCCACACCCACGGCGGACAGTGCCGGGTGCCGATCCTCGACTACGCTCCGCGCAAAGTGAAAATGGGCCAGAAATACATCTACGGCGCCTATTCCAAGCACGATTCCAAGCTCTTCGTCAGCCGTGGCGTCGGCACCGTCGGCGTGCGGGTCCGCTTCGCCTGTCCGCCCGAGTTGGCGATCCTGACGCTGAAAAATTCCCAACCGGCTTGAGCATCCTCTGCGATTCCTGCCGCATCTCCTGCGGAAATCAATATTTCCTGTTGCAAGCCAGTCTCAATTGGCGATGCTTTGCCCAGATGTCACCCGCCCATGCCGCCGATTTGAAAATCGACAGCGCCATGACCCTCAATCAGGTCAAGGTCGGGTGCGATGTGCAGATCCGCGTGCTCAGCGGCCCCGGCTGTGACCGCCTCCGCGATCTTGGATTTTGCGAGGAACTCCAGCTACGCAAACTCACCAGCGGGCGGAACATGATCTGCTCGATTTGCGGCACCCGGATGGCCATCAGTCAGGAACTCGCAGAACAGGTGCTGGTTTCCCCCGTGGTCTGAAATTTCCCATGTCCGCCACTGCTGACGCGCCTTCCACGATCGCTCTGATCGGCAATCCAAACGCCGGAAAAACTACACTTTTCAACGCACTCACCGGCGCGAACCAACGCGTTGGCAATTACTCAGGCGTCACAGTGGAGGTAAAATCCGGCGAAACCTTCACCCCCCACGGCCGCAAGCTGCGCGTGCTCGATCTGCCTGGCTGCTACTCGCTGCGGGCGAATTCACCCGATGAAAAAGTCGCCGTGGACGCCCTCACCGGCACGCTTCCCGGCGAGAAAAAACCGGACGTCGTCATCTGCGTCGTGGATGCTTCTAACCTCGAACGCCACCTCCAGCTCACGCTCCAAGTCATCGAGCTCGGCCTGCCCTGCGTGATCGCCCTCAACATGGTGGACGTCGCCGAAAAAGCCGGCCTCCGCCTCGATCCCGCAAAACTCGCGGAGGAACTCAACGTCCCGGTCATCCCGATGCAGGCGAACGCGAAAAAGGGCATCGTCGAGCTGAAACAAGCGCTGCGATTCCCCCACCCTCCCGCGTCCGAAGCCACTTGGATCACCAACCCGGACGATCCAGAATCCGGCAGACGCGCCTTTGTCGCCCGGCTTTGCGAACTCGCCGCCCGCCGGCCGGATGCGCACCAGCAGACTCTATCCGATAAAATCGATTCCTTACTCCTCCATCCCATTTACGGCTGGATCTCGATGGCGGTGATTTTCTTCACCGTCTTCTGGGCGATCTTCTCATTCGCGCAGATCCCGATGAGCTGGATCGAAGCCGGGCAAGGCGCGCTCGGCGATTGGATCCGATCAAAAATGACCGACGGCGATCTGCGCTCGCTCATCGTCGATGGCGCACTCGGAGGAGTCGGTGGCGTAGTGATGTTCCTGCCGCAGATCATTCTATTATTTCTGTTCATCGGCCTGCTAGAGAGCTCTGGTTACATGGCGCGCGCCGCCTATCTGATGGACGGCATCATGGCGAAGGCCGGCCTCAGCGGGAAATCGTTCCTGCCGCTTTTCAGCTCCTACGCCTGCGCCATTCCCGGCATCATGGCTACGCGCACCATCGATTCAGCGAAGGAGCGGATCGTCACGATTTTCGTCGCTCCGTGGATGAGCTGCTCGGCGCGGCTGCCAGTTTATTTCCTCGTCGTGCCACTGATGCTTCATGAAAAGGAAGGCACGTGGAAGCAAGCGCTGGTGCTGTTCTCCATCTACGCACTCGGCACTCTAACCGCCTTCATCGTCGCCCGCATCCTGCGCGGTCGGCTCGGTGAGGACATCACGCCCGGCCATTTCATGCTAGAACTGCCGCCCTATCGGAAACCGCAGTGGGACTACATCATCCGCCATGTGCTCGACCGCGCTTGGGCATTCGTGAAAAAAGCAGGAACCATCATTCTCGGGCTATCCATCCTGCTCTGGGCGCTGAGCACCTATCCGAAATCCGATAGTGAGGATCAAGCGGAGCAGCTCGCCCACAGTGCGATGGGCCGCATCGGGGAAACGATCGAGCCAGTGGTGAAACCGCTCGGCTTCGACGGCCGGATGGGCACTGCGATTCTCACTTCCTTCGCTGCACGCGAGGTGTTTGTCTCCTCAATGGCGATTCTCTATCGGGTCGATGAATCAGACAGCGAAGAGGAAACCCGCAACGTCCTGCGCGACAAGCTCACCGCCTCCACGTGGCCGGACGGGCGACCGATTTTCACCACGCTCTCGCTCATTTCTCTGCTCGTGTTTTTCATCTACGCCCTGCAATGCCTTCCTACCAGCGCAGTGGTCGCGCGTGAGTCGGGATCGTGGAAATGGGCGGTCGGGCAGTTTGTTTTCATGACGGGCTTCGCCTACATGGCTTCGCTCATCGTTTTCCAAACCGGCAAACTTCTTGGATTCTAACATCATGGACTGGCAAACTTACACCGCCGCGGGCATCGTCATCGTCACGCTCACCATTTTTCTCGTCCGCCTCGCCCGGCCGAAGAAAAAATCCGGCTGCGGCCACGATTGCGGCTGCGGCAAATCCGACAAGCCATGAGGACGTAATACAGACATTCCTGTCTGTTCTTTCACACATTCCGCACCTAGCAGCAGTTGTTTTTTGCCTAATTCGGGAGCGGTGTGTCTGCTAGGGGCGTCTTTGGGTTTTGCTGGGTGAGGGAGGGGTGGTGTAGATGCTTTGGTCAAATCCCAGTGCTGCCAAGTAGTTC
>JBBRYQ010000004.1:0-106794 GCA_038237425.1 Verrucomicrobiales bacterium | reverse complement strand
GTCGGGTAGTGGACCGGCGGTTTGTGTTTGGCGACGCTGAGCGCGAGCACTTCCGCATGTTCATGCGCATGCAGGAGAATTTTTCAGGCTGCCGGGTGCTTTCTTACTGCGTGATGTCTAACCACTTCCATATCCTCTTGGAGGTGCCGCCGATGCCGGTGGAGGGCCTCTCGGACGAGGAGTTGTTGAAACGGCTCTTGGCTACGAACACCGAGGCGTTTGTGGCGGTGGTAGCCAAAGAACTGGCGGATGCGCGGAACGAAGAACGGGCCGAATGGGTGGCGGAAATCCACGCCCGTTTCACTTACCGGATGCACAGCTTGAGCGAGTTCATGAAAACGCTGCTGCAACGCTTCACGCGTTGGTTCAACCGGACCCACAAGCGCAGCGGCACGCTGTGGGAGGAGCGCTACAAGAGCGTGATCGTGGAAAGCGGGGTTGCAGCACGGACGATGGCGGCGTATATCGATCTCAATCCCGTTAGAGCGGGGATGGTATCCGATCCGGCTGAATATCGCTGGAGCAGTTATGGCGAAGCGGTGGGAGGCGGGGCGAAGGGGAATGGGAAAAAGGCGCGTGAAGGACTGGTGAGAGCGTGCATGAGTCATCAGGGCGCGGGATTTGAGGCGGAAAGATGGAAGGAAATCTCGCGGATTTACCGGCGGACGATGGGCCTGGCGCTTGGGAGGAAGAGCTGTCGGGCGGAGGTAGAGAAAGGCGTTGCGAGACCGCAGATGAACACGGCGGAAGCGCTGGAAGCGAAGGACAACGGCACGGTTTTAACGGATCTTAAAATGGCGGCGATGCTGAGATGCCGGGTGCGCTATTTCACGGACGGAGCGGTGATCGGCAGCAAGGAATTTGTGAATGAGGCGTTTGCTGGAGCGCGGGAACGGTTCACGGCGAAGCGCAAGGACGGGGCGCGGAAGATGAAGGGAATCGGTAAAGGCGCGGCGGGAGTGCTGTGGAGCGTTAGGGATCTCCGGGTAAGAGTTTGAAGCGATGGAGAATTTGGGCTACTGTGCAAATCTTGGAAGAATGCAGCGAGGCGATTTCGCAGACGCGGGTGCTGCGACCGCTGGCGGAGAAGCGGGGGCTGGAACCTTGAGAGAAGATCATGAGTTTCACCAAGGACGAGTGGTTTCCCTCGCGACTGCCGTTTGGCAAGTTAAAGGAGCAGCTGTATCAGGAGGCGCGGGAGGATGCGGAATTGCGGTCGTGGTTGGCGGAGGAAGCACGGGAACTCGCGGGCGAGATGCCTTTTTACCGGGGAACCTATCAGACATCATCGATATTCTCAATCCTCAACTCCCTGACGAAGTGGTCCGCCCATAATGCAACAAGCTGGTCCCGGGCATGAATGAATTGTATTTCAGTTCTCACGATGTGCCGTATCCGCATATTGGCCCTTGAACACGGCACGCCCTTCGGGTTTCCCTGTGCTTCCCATGTCCGAACGCAAGACACTCGACGAACGCGCCCAAATGACCGACCTGGAACGGGTCCGCCACTCATCCGCCCACGTGATGGCCACCGCAATCCTGCGGCTCTGGCCGGATGCGCAGTTCGCCTACGGCCCGCCGATCGAGGCTGGTTTTTACTACGATTTCGAAATGAAGCACCGGATCACGCCGGATGATTTCGAAAAGATCGAGGCGGAGATGAAGAAGATTTCGAAGGAGAACCAGAAGTTCGAATACAAGGCGATTTCCCGTGAAGAAGCGAAAGCGATGGCAGAGAGCGGCCGTCTCGGCGGACTCACCGAACGCCCGGGGAATCCTTCACGTTTCAAGTTAGACCTGATCGACAAGATTCCGGAAGGCGAACAGATTTCCTGTTTTCAAAATGGGGACTTCATCGACCTCTGCGCGGGGCCACACGTCGGCTACACATCAAAGTGCAAGAACGTGAAACTGATGTCAGTTTCCGCGTCATTCTATCTGGGAGACGAATCGAAAGGCAGCCTTCAGCGGCTTTACGGCACGGCTTTTGAAAACAAGGAGGAACTGGAAACTCACCTCAATCGTTTGGAAGAGGCGAAGAAGCGGGACCACCGCAAGCTCGGCCGCGAACTCGGGCTATTCCACATCGATGAAATGGTGGGACAAGGGCTCGTCCTCTGGAAACCAAAGGGTGCGCTGGTCCGCCGTTCGCTACAAGAGTTCATCACGCAGGAGCTCGACAAGCAGGGCTACTCACAGGTTTTTACGCCACACATCGGCAAGCTGGATCTCTATCGGACGTCCGGGCATTTCCCCTACTATCAGGAAAGCCAGTATCCCGCCATCGCCGAGCGCGATGTGTTAGAAAAACTCGCGGACGAGGACGCGACCTGCGCCACGCTCATCAACGGCCTATCAGACGGCACCTACGAGGGCTATTTGCTGAAGCCGATGAACTGCCCGCACCACATCAAGATCTACGCGAGCGATCACCATTCCTACCGCGATCTCCCCGTTAGGTTAGCGGAATTCGGCACCGTTTACCGTTGGGAACAATCCGGCGAGCTCGGCGGCATGACCCGCGTCCGCGGTTTCACCCAGGACGACGCCCATCTTTTCTGCACTCCTGACCAAGTGGCGGAGGAAGTGACTGGCTGCCTTGAGTTGGTGAAAAAGGTGTTAAAGACCCTCGGCATGAATGACTACCGCGTCCGGCTATCCCTGCGAGATCCTGAGTCCGACAAATACGTCGGCTCCCCGGAAAACTGGGACAAGGCCGAGGCCGCGCTGCGTCAAGCGGTGCAGACTCTGGGTGTGGAATATACGGAGGAGCTAGGTGAGGCGGCGTTTTACGGACCGAAGATCGATTTCGTGGTGAAGGACGTGATCGGCCGCGATTGGCAGTTAGGAACTGTTCAGGTGGACTACAATCTGCCCGTCCGTTTCGGCCTGACCTACGTCGGGGCTGATAACGCGCAGCACGTTCCCGTGATGATCCACCGCGCACCGTTTGGTTCGTTAGAACGTTTCACCGGCCTGCTCATCGAACATTTCGAAGGAAAATTCCCGACTTGGCTGGCTCCCGAGCAAGTCCGTGTCATTCCGATTTCCGAGAAAACTCAGGAAGCCGCTGAAGCCGCAACGGCGAAACTGGCCGACGCCGGAGTGCGCGTGTCCATCGACCGGACGCCGGACAAGGTCGGCGCAAAAATCCGCCTCGCCCGCCTCGACCGCGTGCCTTACATGATCGTGCTCGGTCAGAAAGAAGTCGAGGACGGCACTGTTTCCATCCGCCGCCGCGACACGGAAGAACTCACGACGATGTCGCTGGAGGATTTCATCGCCAAAGTGAAATCGGAAATCGCCGAGCGGAGTCTTTGAAAAAATCAGGCTTGCCGAAATCGGAAATGTCCCGTATTCAATCGCTCCAGACGTTCAGTTGGTCAGAGCAATTTGTTTGCGAAGATCTACCGAACGCCACGATTCCGGCCCCCAGCCGTTCAATGATTTTCTTGGAACGATACACACTGACCCTCAAAACCGATCTGATTGACGATCGGTTTTTTCCCGCTGTCTCAGATCTATGATCCGGCGTTTGGTCCATCGTTCCCTACCCCTCTTCGCACCGGTTTCGTGCAGCGGACTTGTCCGTCAGCGCCCCGGCGTGTCGCATATACCCACTGGAGGACAAAGTCATCGCTAAGCCACAAAGAGACCAAAATAGGGGTCGTTTCCGCGATATGACGCGGATCAACGACCGCATCCGCGCCCCGAAAGTTCGTGTCGTCCTCGCCACCGGCGAGCAACTCGGCGTCATGACTTCTCGCGAGGCGCTCGCAAAAGCCCAATCACTCGGACTCGACCTCGTCGAAATCGCCGGACAAGTGGACCCTCCGGTCTGCAAGATCGTCGATTACGGGAAATACAAGTATGAGCAGGCAAAGCTGAAAAAGCAGAAGTCGAAAAGTTCCACCCGCATGAAGGAAGTAAAATTCCGCGTCGGGACCGGCACGCACGACTACAATATCAAGCTCGGTCGCGCCGAAGGTTTCCTCGAAGGCAACCACAAGTGCCGCTTCGTCCTGCAGTTCCGTGGTCGTGAAAACGCCCACAAGGACCTTGGCTTCGTGGTGCTCAACCGCATCATCGAGGACCTCAAGACGATGGCCCAAGTCGATCAGGCACCACGCCTGAACGGACGCGCCGTCGCCATGATCCTTTCTCCCCTTCCCGCCCATCAGCGGAAGCGGAAGTTCCACCTCTTCCACGGCGAGCTGATGGAGGAAGACGACTTCGAGGACGACGAAACACAAACCGAAGATCCGGATGATGATTTCGTCCCGGATGAAGTGCCCGACGAGGCTCCTGAGGACGCAGAGTCCGAAAAGGAAGAGGCTGAAGAAGCCAAATAAACCAAGGTAGCAGCCCATGCTCTATCTGTTCGACATGGACGGCACCCTGGTTGATACCGGCGGTGCCGGGATGAAGGCCCTGCAGGAAGCCACGTGTGAGGTATTCGGTCACGATGGCCCGGCTCTCGATCTGGCAGGCAGCACCGATCTCGGAATCATCGCGAACATCCACGCGCATTTCGAAATCGAGCCGACGCCGGAGCGCATCGCCAGTTATTTCGAGATCTATCAATGCCGTCTCGATTGGAATCTAGCGCATGGAAATTTTCCCGGCCGGGTTTACGAAGGAGTTTCCCCTCTTTTGGAAGAACTCTCAAAACGCCCGCAAGTGACCATGGGACTGCTCACCGGCAACACCGCCGGCGGGGCTGCGAGCAAGATGCGCCACTTCGGGCTGGCCGCGTATTTTCCCTTCGGTGCATACGGCTGCGACCACGCGGACCGCAACAAACTCGGCCCCATCGCCCTCGAACGCGCCGCCGCCCACGCAGGGCGTAGCTTCACCGCTCAAGAAACCCTCGTCATCGGCGATACGCCGAAGGACATCGCCTGCGCCCACGCCATCGGCGCGAAATGTCTAGCAGTTTCCACGGGGCAATTCACCGCCGCCGCGCTCAGAGCACATGGAGCGGATCATGTGGTCGAGTCGCTGGATCAGGCGTTGGAGTGGATTTGACAAAAGGCTCTGCGGCTATTTCATTTTACGGAGATTCCCGTTCTATCAAATACGATGTCAGACTCCGACCTTCCAGTGCCTCAAAGACAGGACTTCCGCCTCGACGCCATTCAGGAAAAAGTTCCGTTTTCGGCGGGAGGCATGCCGCTGCTGCCCGAAATCACCCCAAGCCGGACGCCACAGGAAATCGAAGATCGCAAGGGCGAGGCGAAGCGCATCGTGAAGCGGTTGCTGGCGATCATCGCGGACCATCATTCATCGGCAGAACACATTGGCGTGGCATTGGATCAAGTGCTTTTGCTGAGAGTGGTTTCCGCACTGGAGGCAGAGACACGCGACGAAGATCCAGCCCCCCTGCTCCATGACGAAAACGAGGTGCTGGCCTATCTGATGCAGGCGCTTTACGAAGAGCTGCTGGAGGAGCCGAGCAACATCCTTTTCACCACCCAGGTAAATCCGGAAACGGTGCGCTACGAGGCGATGGAAGTGGGATTCTGGCGGGAATGCCTCGCGGAACTGAAGCGGCAGCTCGGCGGAGATTAGTTTTTCAAATACCCTGCAGCGGTGGCCGCATGGATGGGGTGGAAGTCCGGATTCATGGCGAGTGCCTTTTTGAAATGACCCTTCGCTGCTTCGGGATTGTTTTGCGCCAGCTCGATCATGCCAGCGTGGAAATACATCTCGGGGTCCGGAGTTTTCATTTTCATCGCCCGCGCGAGCATCTCTTTCGCTTCCTGTAGCTGGCCGGCCCGCAGAAGGCACCAGGCGAGCGTATCGGTCACTCCGACATTTTTGTAAATTTCATAGGCACCAAGAGCTTCCTTGAGCGCGGTTTCCGGTTCTCGATCATGGTCTGCATAGAATCGAGCGAGCTGGGCGCTGTTTGGGTGGGGATACTGCTGATGAAACGTGACTACTTTTGCAAACTGCTCGTCTGCTTTATCCTGCGATCCACAAAGATGATAGAGATCTACCAGCGCTGCGAGTGCCTCGTGGTTCGGCGTGATGGCGGTGGATTTTTCATAAAGTTCGATGGCTTTCGGATAGTCATGCTTTGCGGTGAGGATGCGGGCCATCGTCGCCAGCACCCGCGGGTTTTCCGGTGCTGCCTTGACTGCGGCGGTGGCGTGCTCCTCAGCAGAGCCCATTGCTCCCGACTGGAATTCCATCAGAGCGAGTTCGGATCGGCACCACGCAGCATTTTCCGGATGCGGCCCGCCGGCTTCGATCGCCCGCTGCATGAGAGAAAGGGCCTGTGCGGCGTCACCCGTGATCCATAACAAATGGCCGGCACGACCCAGCGTGGATAGATCCGCGCGTGATTCAAGGGCGTCCTGATAACAATCGAATGCCTCATCATAGTTACCAAGTTCCACTGCACCATCGCCGATGAGCGAGTGGGCATCGACCTGGTGAGCATCGAGCGCGAGAGCCTTTTCTGCGAAGCGTCTGCCGGAGACGAAATCATGCTCCGAATTTCTCACCCAAGCCATGCCAACAATCGCCTCGATGTTATCGGGCTGCAGCGCTAGGGCTTTTTCGAAAGCGGCGGAGGCTGGAGCAAAATCCTGCCCGACCGTGTTGCGCGCCTTTTGCATGAGTGAGTTGCCGAGCTTCACCCACGATTGGGCGCTGGCTCCTTTGGGCTTTGGCAAGATGGAGGTAACGGGCGTTAGGGATTCCTGAGCGTATACCAGAAGGAGAGTTCCCAAAGTGGCGGCGAGAGTGAAAAGGATTCGTTTCATAGCGTTGAAAGATAAGCCGGCGGCATCTGCTGGAGACGCCGCCGACTTGGAGGTGAGGTTACTCTATTTGCTAACGGGAGCTTGGCGCTGATCCACTGCTGGACCGGCGTGTGGCGTGCCGAGGTAAGGGAAGACCTGGTTGTAAAGCTGATCGTTCGAATCAACGTTATCACCCACCGTCGTGATCGACTTGTAGGCAGGGCCACTCGCGACGGCTGATAGCGCGATGTCCACGACATCGTCGCCTACGCGCCGTCCGTTAGGCCAGCCACCCACATCGCCACCGATTACGCTGAGGCGATTGAATCCTTCCTGACCGGGCAATGACACCGGACCCGTGGTGGTATCGACGCGCAACACGTCGGGAATGAACACGGCGACGAGATCAGTGCGGCCTTTAATCTGGAGTGGAGTGGTGCCATCCGTGCCGAAGAGCACCTTGTTGATGAGCAGTGCGATCTCCGGACGCCGGGCGTAATCGGAGAATCCATCGGCATCATTTTCCGGCTTCGTCCGGTTGTATTCGTCCTTACCGCGGAGGGAAACGAGCACTTCATTGAACAGCGGATTTCCAAGTCGGTTCACCTGCACCCAGCGGCCGCCACCTTTCGGCGCTTCCTTCTCGCTACGCATCGTCACCGCCTTACGACTAACCGAGGCATAGACGCCTACGCCGTGGCGATTGCCAAGGAACGGATTCTTGAAATCCATGGCATCGATCTTCGAGAGCGGGATCTGCATGGCATAGGTGAGGACATTGAAGCCTTTGAAGCTATCTACTCCGCCGCCGTCCTGGCCGAGGCCATTATTGCCGTTTCCATCGTTATCAATGATGCGAGGATCGAGGAAATCAAATATGCCCGAGGTATCTGCATAGAACCCATCTTCACGCGGCCCGGCCCAGACGACGATTCCATTATCGAGTTCGCGAATCGCCTGACGCGTGAGCTTGTCGAGGTTTGATAATTGAGTCGCTCCAGAGATCGCTTTACCATCGACGCCATTATAGTCAGGAGTAGTGCGGGCACCGACGTTAGGTGGAGAAGTGGGAAGTCCGTCCGCTTCGAATGAGGGCTTGTCCCTGTCACTGCGGGTGGAGGTGAATCGATAGGTCTGGGTAAAATTCTGCCGAGCATCGCCAATTTTCATGATCGGCCCGACTTCATTGGCGCGGCCGTAAGAGAGGATGGTATCCGGATTTTTTACCTTGGTGACCGATGAGAATTTAAAGTCGAAGCGCTTGGTTTCCTTACCGGTTGCAGGATCGGTAAGATGGATGCTGTAGAGCGCGTCGTCTGCGAAACGCTCATAGATCGCGCCATCTCCCGGTTCAGAAAACGGCCTAACGGAAACGAGGACATTGAGCACCTTCACAGAGGGATCGTTGAATTTCGTGCCGACGAATGCATAAAGGTCGGTGAGATTCGCCTGTGGATCCTGCTTGATGAGCGGGGCGTCACTGTGACTGGAAGCCTGCACTGCCACGGGGCAGACGAAGGCAGCACAAACGAGCGGGGCAAAGCGCCGTATGGAAGCGCGGGTAGTTGATGTTGGTTTGTTTTTCATGGAGTGGTTCGGGCTGGGGTTTCCGCAGTATCTGCTAGGATGTGCGGTCCAACCTCGTCTGCTGCAAGGTGTGGCCAACGCCGCTCCGGGCAATTTTCAGGCGTGATTGATTTCGCATAGGGCTATAGCGGGAGCGATTGATCCCCGAATTGCTCCGGGCGAAGCCGCTGCTATCATCACGAAACAACTATGACTTTCCGCACGGCATCGATCTGTTTTTCCGCTATCGCAATTCTCGGCATTGCGAAGCTCGTGACGCCTGACCAAGTGGTCACGGAGACCGCCCCACGCACCGGGCCGTCGAAAACCAGTCGCCTCGTTTCATCTCCGCGTTTGTCGCACGAAGAAATCCTGCTGATGGGGCCTAGCGATTGGCAAAAACATTTCGACCACACATCCGTTTCTCCACAGGCTCGCAGGGCGGCGAAAAGTTTATCATCGGATTTGCAGGAATTACTCGCTACCGGCGCTGATCCGCAAGGTGAGGACGCGAGAGTGTACACGGATTCGATTATCGCTCTTCTGACCAGCAATTGGGAGGAGTGATCTGGAATTTGAAATGCCCCAAGCTCCGGCACCTCAGCCTACTATCGCTCTGAAATTCCCATCGCTTTTCCAGCGGCTCCGGCTATTTTCCAGCCATGACATCTGGATCGGAAAACGCCCATCGCGATCACTGGCTTTCCCGTGCGGGGCAGGTTTCGCGGAGAGTGAATCTCGGTTGGTGGCTGGAGGCGCTGTCGGCACCGTTGTTAATCTTGGCGATGCTAGGTGCTTGCGGATTTCTGCTGGCGAGGCGCGAGTTTCCGCAAATTTCGCAGTGGCAGATGATGTCTGCGGCAGGCGCTGCGGTGGTGCTGCTGGGGCTGGTCTGTTGGGCGTGGGTGGCGCGGAAATTTGAAAAGCCCGAGCAATCGATGGTGAGGATCGAAGCCAGCATGCGGATGCGAAATGCACTTTCAGCGGCGAGCGCGGGAGTCGCGCCGTGGCCGGAGCCAGTGAAGACGGTGGATGCCGGGCTGGCGTGGCAGTGGCAGCGGTTGCTGGTGCCGCCGGTGGGAGCACTTGCGCTGTTAGCGGCGGGATTGCTGATTCCGATGTCGGCACGGAGTAAGGACGGACCAGCCACGCAGGACGAACCGCAGGCGTGGAAGCAGATCAGCACGGAGCTGGACAAGCTGACGAAGGAAGAGGTCGTCGATGAAAAATACCTAGAGGACACGCGCAAGCGGCTGGAGGAACTGAAGGCGCAGGAGGAGGAACAATGGTTTAGCCACTCCTCGCTGGAAGCCACGGATTCTTTGAAAAAATCCCACCGCGCGGAGACCGACCGGGTCGAGCGCGAGTTGGGCCGGGCGGAAAAGGCGCTGGAAAATATTGAAAAAAACGCCGGTGCCGCGAGCCAAGCGGAGAAAAACAAGATGATGGAGGAATTCGACCAAGCGCTCCAAGGCCTGCAAAACGGGGCGATGAAGCCGAACCCAAAGCTGCTGGAGCAAATGAAGGGCCTCGATCTGAAAGACATGGCAAAGCTCAACCCCGAGCAAATGCAGCAGCTCCGGGAAAATTTAAAGAAAAACCAGGACGCCATGAAAAACGGCAAGGGCCAGAATGAAGGCGACGATTGGTCTGACGAACTCTTGGCCGACGACGGAGACAAGGACGGAAATGGCAATGGCGAAGGAGAGGGTGAAGACGGCAAAGATGGCAACGGCAATGGAAAAGGTGGCGTGGATCGTGGCCCCGGCCATGCGCCCGGCGTGCTCGGCGCGCAGAAAGATGCTCTGGAAACTGGCAAGCTGACCGGCCTCGAAGCGAAGGATCTTTCCCGCTCGACTCCCGGTGATTTACTTGAACTTCAAGACGGCGAGCATGATGTGGATCACTCAGCATCAAGCATTTCCAAAGGTGGAAATACAGCCGCCACCGGCAAGGGCGGCGACCGGGTATGGCGTGATTCGCTCGATCCTGCGGAACAGCGGGCGCTCAAGCGTTTTTTTGAATAATCCACCTTCTAATCGGCGGATTTTTTTTATCGTGCCTTCCCGCCCCGCCCTGCTTCACTTCCCCCGCCTTTGCGATGCCGGAAAATTCCTCTGAAGATACCTTGTTGTTGGTCGATCCCGATCTGGATTTCCTAGATTGGGCCACGAAACATCTCTCCGCCAAGAACCTGCGGGTTCTGCGCTGCGATAATGCGGCGAACGCGATCAAGGTCATCGAAAAAACATCCGTGAGCGTTGTTGTCGCGGCGATCGACATGGAGCCCTTCGATGGGATGGAGTTGCTCGGCCGCATCATGCAGCAGAGCCCGCAAACATTGGTGGTGCTGACCGCCGGTTTCCCCACGACGGGCCAGATCATCGAGGCCACCCAACGCGGTGCGCACGACGTTTTGCGCAAGGAGTCACTCGCTTTCGAACTCCGTCCCGTCGTCGAGTCCGCGCTTCAGACGCAGGAAGACCGCCGCAGTGCGGACCAGCCGTCCGCCGAGCTACCGAAGCATGACGGCCGGGTAAAAATGATCGGCATTTCCCGCGCGTTGCAGGAAGTTTTCAAACTCGTCGGCCGTGTCGCCCGTTCGGATGCGCCGGTTTTAATCGCCGGAGAAAGCGGCACCGGCAAGGAGCTCGTCGCCAAGGCCGTGCACGAATATAGCCCGCGTCGGCAGAAGGAAATGATCACCATTAACTGTGGTGCCATTCCGGAAAATCTGTTAGAAAGCGAACTTTTCGGCCATGAAAAAGGATCGTTTACCGGAGCCATCGCCCGCCGCGCTGGACGCTTCGAACAGGCCGACGGTGGCACACTTTTTCTCGACGAAATCGGCGACATGCCGCTCTCGATTCAGGTGAAACTGCTGCGTGTGCTCCAAGACGGATCGTTTTCACGAGTCGGTGCTAACGAAACGCTAACGACCGACGTCCGCATCGTGGCGGCGACTCACAAGAATCTCACTGAAGAAGTCGCCGCTGGACGTTTTCGTGAGGACCTTTACTATCGGCTCAATGTTGTGGAAATCAAGATTCCCGCGCTGCGCGAGCGCTTGGAAGACATCCCTCTGTTAGCCGAGTATTTCCTGCAGCGGATCACCAAAAAGAATGGCATGGCGCGCATCCGTATTTCTGCGGAAGCCATCGCCACCCTCCAGGCGCACCATTGGCCGGGCAACGTCCGCGAGCTGGAAAACACCATCGCCCGCGCCTGTGCGCTCGCTTCATCGAATATCCTTCTGCCAGCCGACATCCCTCTCGCCTCTGCACCGCGCAAGTCCTCGGTTGGCTTCACCACCTCACTCGATCAATTGATCAATGCTGCGCCAACGGACCACGATCTGCTGGATTGGGTGAACCGGGAGATTTCCAAACGCATTCTCGAACGCGCCGATGGCGACATCAAGGAAGCTTCGAAAACCCTGAACCTCGCCATTCCAGATCTTCGCAAACTGCTCGCGCAGAAAGACTAACATGCTCCACACCGTCGATCACCCGCTCATCGCTGAAGAACTCACGCGGCTGCGCGATCCCGAGTGTCCATCGCCGGAATTCCGCCAGCGCGTCCGGCGCATCGCCTCGCTGATGGTCACGGCGGTCACGGCGAATTTGGAAACCACGGTCACCCAATGCACCACGCCGCTCGAAATCACCTCGGGTGTGAGAGTTTCCAAAGGCATCATTCTCGTCCCTGTCCTGCGGGCTGGACTTGGGTTTCTCGATGGATTTCTCGACCTCATCCCGCAGGCCTCGGTAGCGCACATCGGCCTCGCCCGGAATGAAAAAACGCTCGCACCAGAGCCATACTATCTCAAGCACCCGCCATCGCTCGGAGAAAGCGACATCATCATTCTCGATCCCATGCTCGCCACCGGTGGCTCCGCCATCGAAGCGGTGCGCAGCCTGCGCGAAGTGGGTGCGAAATCGATCCGCTTTGCCTGCCTCGTCGCCGCACCAGAAGGCGTCACCGCGCTGGAAGATGCTTATCCGGACGTGCAGATCTACACGGCCGCGCTCGACCGTTGCCTGAACGACCGCGGCTACATCCTTCCGGGCCTCGGCGATGCGGGAGACCGCCTGTTCGGCACCTGCGGCTGATGCTGTGGTTTTACTGGCCATGGCCGTGACATGCTCTTAGGTTTTCCGCGTCCAATGAAGTCCTGGCCGCTTTTTTCCATCCTCCTGCTGGCGTCGCCGTGCGCACTGCATGGTCAAGGTTTGGCTGGGCTTCAGGAAAAGGGCGATGACGCTCTCGCCAGCGGACTGTGGGAAGTGGCTGAACTTCGTTTCCGCGAATGCCTTGCAGACCCGGCCCTGACGGCGGACGAGAAAACCAAGTTCGCACTCCGCCTCGCAGAATCCCTGATTCGCGCGGGGAAACCTGCTGAAGCGGTTGAGCTGCTGAATCTATCATTCGTCTCGAAGCATCCCGAAAGCTTGTTTTGGAAAGCACAGGCAGTCGCCGGGCTGGGTCGTTTCACCGAAGCGGTGGAAATTTTCTCGCAACTGCTGAATGACTCTAAAGCATCACATCGCGCGGAAGCCGGATTTTCCAAGGCAAGTCTCCAACTCTCACTCGGAAAAACCGACAGCGCATTGGAAACACTTTCCCTGCTAGCGACGGATCCGAATCTGGAAACCGCCAACCGCGCGCGATTGATAGAGGTGGAAATTCTGCTTGATCTGGATCGCCCGACCGACGCGCGGAAGCTGATGCCCACCACGGCTGATGTCGCGGTGCCGGATCGTCCGCTCGCTGCATTTCTGGAGGCGAACCTGCTGCTGACGGAGCACCGCTTTCCCGAAGCTGCCGCCGCGTTTCAGGTGCTCGTTAGCCAGCCGCAGGGGCAGTCGATCGGTCATTACCACGCAGCAGCAATCGGCCTAGCAGACGCAACGCAGGCCCAAGGCGACTCGGAAGGTGCATCAAAATCTCTACTGACTTTCATCCAAGATCACTCGGATTCGCCCGCACTGGAGGCGATGTTCAAGCGTCTCCAACAGTGGTTGCCCGCTGTCCCAACGACGACCGATCCCGTCCTCGAACAACTCGACAAATGGATCACACAGCCTGAGCCCCCGGCGCTCGGATTGATCGCCCCTCTTCCATCGGATTTCGATTCGACAGTCACCTCCGTGTGGTGGCCCAACGAGGCGAAATCGAGCGATCTCCTTGCATTCTCACTCTTCACCCGGGCGATCGGGCTGCACCGGATCGGCACGCCGGAAACGAAAGCCCAGGCTCGTTTGCTCATTTCCCGGCTGCGTTTGGAATATGCCGATCATTTCCTCGCCAATCGCGCGCTCTATCAAATGGCCCGCTGGTCGCTGGATGACGGAGCGGTGGACCGGGCGTTTACTCTGCTAGACACGCTTCGCGAAACCGCAAAGTCCCCGATCCTGCGCGGAGAGGCGGCGTTTCTCGAAGCCCGCAGCGCCTATCAGAAGGGTGACGCGAAATTGGCGATCAAGCTTTTCGATGAAGCCGCTTCCGCCCTGCCAGACGGAGCCTCCAGTTCCGCTAGACTAAACGCCGGGATCGCGCGTCTCCGCAGCGGCGAGGTTCACGGAGTGACTTTGATCCAACAAACCGGCGGACCGAAGGACAAGGAACTCGAAACCGATCTGGAACTCGAACGCGCCCTCTCCGCCACCCCACCGGCGAAAGCAAAAAAGGCGATCGAGGAGTTTATTGCAAAATACCCCGACCATCCGAGAATCTCCGAGGCCCGCCTCGCCGCCGCCGACGCAGCATTGACCGGCACGACGCCGGATCTCGCCGCCGCCCGTGCGCAGCTCGATGCGCTGGATGCAAAACCAGAATCGCTCTCCTCCCTGCCACCCGTCCGCATCGCCCTCACCCGCCTGCGCATCGCCGATCTATCAAGAGACTCCGCAGCGACGATCATGCTCGCTCGTTCGATCATCGAAAACTATCCGGCAGACCCATCCGCATCGGATGCCGCACTGACGTTAGGGAGAAATCTATTTGAAACGAAGGACTACAACCCGGCTCGATTGGTTCTCGAGAAGCTCGCTGCGTCCGATTCCGATCCCGGCCGGGCCCAGGCTGCCTGGCTTCTAGCAGCCCGCTCGGCGGCCTTGGTCGGCACGGTTTCCTCCAAAGAAGAGTCACTCGTTCTGTTCGACAAGGCGATCGCATTGCAAGGGCCGCTGGTTTCGATCGCCCGCTTGGAAAAGGCGGATCATCTAATCAAGAACATGTATCGTTTCGCGGAAGCGACGACTTTCCTGCGCAGTTGGTTTAACTCCATGCCCAAGACCGATCCACTGCGCCTTCCCGCCGGACTTCTGCTAGGCCAAGCGCTTTACGCCCAAGGTAGCACCAGCCAGAATTCATTGGTGCAAGCGCTGGAAATCTACGATCAGCTCCTACCCTACGCAGAAAAGCATCCAGCCCTCATCCACCGCCTGCAATATCTCCGCGGTCTAGCGCTCGAACAATTACCCGATCCGAAGGACGCGACCAAAAAGCGTGAGAGTCAGGCTTTCGTGGCCTACTATTCCGTGCTTGAAACAACCACGCCACCTACCGAATGGGAATACTTCGAACTCTGCGGCTTTAAAGCGCTAAGTCTGTTGGAAAAAGCCGGACGCTGGCCCGCCGCCGTTGCCATAGCCGGGAAAATCGCTTCATTCAAGGGACCGCGTGCCGAAGAGGCAGCCACCCGCGCTAACCAACTTCAGCTCAAACACTTCATCTACGAAGACTCCGTTCACTGATTTCCACCCGCACCATCACACTATGTTGAATCTTCTCGTCACAGGAAAGTCCGGCCGCATGGGCCAGGCCGTCATCGAAGCCGCCGCCGCGCAACCTGCGGTAGCAGTCACCGCCACCCACGACGCGGGCGAGGATCTGGAAGCCGCGATTTCCAAAGCTTCCTGCGTGATCGATTTCACGATCCATTCCTTCACCACGCCGTTAGTGGAAGCCGCATTGAAGCACGGCACCCGCCTCGTCATCGGCACCACCGGCCACACTGACGAAGAGCGCACCGTGATTTACGAAGCCGCGAAAGTCATCCCGATCGTCTATGCGTCGAACTATTCCGTCGGTGTGAACACGCTTTTCTGGCTCACCCGCAAGGCTGCGCGCATTCTCACGCAGGACCGCTTTGACATCGAGGTGACGGAAATGCACCACAAGCACAAGATCGACGCTCCATCAGGAACGGCTCGCACGCTGTTGGAAATTCTCAACGAGGAAACCGGCACTTCCTACAAGGAAGATATTGCCCATGGCCGCTTCGGTAATATCGGTCCGCGCAAGCCGCGTGAGATCGGCATGCACACGCTGCGCGGCGGCGATGTCGTCGGCGACCATACGGTGCTCTTCGCCGCCGATGGCGAGCGCTTCGAACTTACCCACAAAGCGTCGTCACGCATGACCTTCGCCTCCGGGGCAGTTCGCGCCGCGCTGTGGCTGGAGGACAAGCCGGTCGGCCTTTATGACATGCAGGACGTGCTCGGCCTCGTTTGAGAGTTGATTGAGAAAATTTAACGAGAACCCTATCTGATGCGCCCATCTTTCATCCTTCCCGTTCTGCTCGCACTAACCGCCTGCCAGCCACCCAAAAAGGAAGCGAAAACTGCCCCTACCCTTCTATCGAAAGAAACCGCTCTGGCAGAGCTGCCGCGACCGGATGAGAAAAACTCGGTGGTGCGCGTCAACTCCACCCTGCAATCTTGGAACGCGGGACAGCCTTGGGAGAAAAACCCGCCAAGCCACCGCCGTGCGTTGGCAGCCATCGTCGGACCGCAGCAAGTACTAACGACTTCGGAGCTTATCGCAGACTCGACTTATCTTGAACTTGAGTCAACGGACGGCACGAAATTCGCGCAGGCCAAGATCATCGCAGTCGATTATGAGGCGAACCTCGCGCTGTTAGGTCCGGCGGACGAGAAAGAAGGAAAGGCGTTGTTTGAAAAATCCTTTCCACTTGCGCTCACCGAACTTCCAAAGATCGGCCAGACGCTGGAAATTCTACAGGTAGAGGAGAACGGCCAATCGATCTTGACGCCCGGCATGCTACAGAGCGTCGACGTAACTTCCAATTTCCTGCCCGGCCAGAGTTTTCTAACCTACATGGTGAAGGCGTCGATGCAGAGTGCGGCCAGCAGTTTTTCATTGCCAGTTTTACAAAATGGCAAGCTTGCAGGAGTGGTCCTCAGTTATAATTCAAAGGACCAAATCTGCGACGTCGCCGCCACCGATATTGTGAGCCGATTTCTCAAAGAAGCAGCCGGTGGAAATTACAAGGGCTTTCCCAGCCTCGGAGTCTCGATCGCCCGAACCGAGGACAACTCGTTCCGTCAGTGGCTAAAGCTCGCCGACGATCAAGGTGGTCTCTACATCCGCAACGTCCGTAAAGGCGGTGCGGCAGATATTGCGGGAATCAAGGAGGGCGATGTTTTACTAGCGCTGGATGGACATGCCATCGACCGCCGGGGATTCTATCAGCATCCGTTCTATGGCAGCCTATCGTGGGGCAATTTGATCCGTGGGGAAAAATTCACCGGCGACGTCATCTCGCTGTCCCTCCTGCGCGAGGGAAAACCACTGGAGGTAAAAGCAACGCTTACGCGTGAAGAAGAAGCATCGCGCCTGGTGCCTAACTACAACTTTGGCAAAGCTCCCAATTTCCTGATCAAGGGCGGGCTCATCTTCCAAGAGCTTTCGCGTCCGCTCCTGGAATCCTTCGGTGAGGACTGGGCAACCCGCGCGCCGCTCAATTTCTTGGACGCTCTTGAAAACCCGGAAAAATATCAGGACAAGGCAGACCGGATCATTTTTCTCAGCGCGTCGATCCCCACGCCGGCGACTGTGGGTTACGAGAGCCTGCGCAACCTGATCGTTCGTAAAGTAAACGGGAAGGAAATCAGGAACATGAAAGATTTGGTTAGCGCATTCAAAAGCAACCTGAGCGAGCTTCACTCCATCGATTTTGCAGAAGAGGATTTCACCATCTATCTGGACGAGGCTGTTTCAACGGCGGTCGATAGCCAGCTTTTGAAACGCGGGATCACACGGCTTTCACGGGCGGAGTAGGTCACGTGATGTTAGGCCGTAGTTTCTCAAATGATTCAACTCGTCATCTTTGGCAGTGCGGAGTCCGCCGCTCCTTGTGATAGAGCGCGGCTGAGATCATTGGGATGGCGGTAGCCCAGATGATAGGCCACGTCTTTCACGCGCCAGCCTTCTTCCCGGATGAGACGCCGCGCTTCATCGGTTTTCATCCGGCGGAAAGAGGCACCCGGCGAAAGTCCGGTCCGCATGCGAAAAAACCGGTGAAGCGTGCTGGGCGACATGCGGAGGTAATCACAGAGCGCGGGAACAGGCGCGTGAATAGATAGATTTCCTGCCATCCATGCTTGGGCAAGCTTCCAGCGAGTTTCGTCCTCGGCAGGCGCGGGGTGGTTGCCACGGAGGATCTCCACTTCGAGCAAGGTGCGTAAAGCACTTAGGGTGCGGGGTAAACGGCTGTCTGCCAGTGCGATTTCATTCCGACAACGGGTGTGCAGGTCGGTGAGTAAATCGCTTGTTCCGGAACGCATGGTCAGAGACAAAAAGCCTCCTGGATCTGGCTGGAGTTCATCCGTCTCCACCTGTCCCTGCCAGATCCAGACGAGGATCTCGACATTTGTTGGTTTCATCTGAGAAATGCCGAACGCACATTCCGGATCGAAGAGCAGAACCACCGGTCCTTGCACGGGGTATCTCGCATTTTCTGTAGTGACGATGACTTCGCCGCGCAGGATGACGTAGTAGTTCGTGCCGAGGTCATAGTGCATCGCCAGCGGATCTTTGGCGAAATTTCGCTGCCCCCAGCCTAGGTAGAGCAGGGGCAAATCGTCGCCGCTGCTCCAGTTCGGGCGTCCCGGTGGTGGGATCACGGTGCCTTTGGGAATGATCATTTCGGTGGTAGCAGTTTATGTCAGAACTTCAGAATGAGCTAGTTTTTTTCCATGTTCAGGCGCTGGACAAACCACTATGAATTGAAGCGTGAAAACCAAAACCCATTCCATAAAAACCGCGGTGACCCTGTCTCAGGTCCCAGAAGCGGGCGGCCCGTTCGTTTTCCATTCGCCATTGCCGGTGGCCTTCGCAAAAGCAGCCGAACTCGGATTCGATGCCGTCGAACTCTTCCTCCCGGGCCCTTATTTTGTATCGGTGGAACAGGTGGAATCACTGGCAACCATCCATGGGCTAGAAATCGCCGCTCTGGGCACCGGCGCTGGCATGCTGCGGCAAGGCCTTTCCATAACGGATCCATCCGAGGAAATCCGTGAGAAGGCGATCCATTTTGTGCTTTCCATGATCGACTTCGGCGCGCATTTCAAAGCTCCGGTAATCCTCGGCTCAATGCAGGGGAAAAGCACCGGACCGGATTCCATCGGACACCTCGTTTCCGGTCTTCATCAATGCTCCGCTGCTGCGAAAGCGCACGGTGTTCCATTCCTCTACGAACCGCTCAACCGCTACGAAACTAATTTTTTCAACCGCCTCGGCGGTGCCACGCAATTTCTCAAAGAACATGGACTCGATAACGTCGCGCTGCTAGCAGACCTCTTCCATATGAACATCGAGGAAACAGATCTCGCTGCCGCCATCCGCGAGGCTGGGCCGCACATCGGCCACGTCCACTACGCGGACTCCAACAGGCAGGCAATGGGCTTCGGTCACACCGACCCCAAACAGGTTATTGCGGCGCTTCAGGATATCTCATACTCAGGATACCTCTCCGCCGAAATCTATCCCCTGCCCGATCCTGAAACTGCTGCGAGCCAAACCATTTCATCTATCCGCTCATTACTCGGAACCGAAAAAATCTGACAAAACATGCAAGCCATCCAATTCACCGCACCCAAGGAGATCCAAATAATCGATCTGCCAGAACCCACCGCACCCGGCCCGGGCGAAGCCCTCGTCCGCACCCACCGGATGGGAATCTGCGGGACCGATCTTTCCTGTTATCTCGGGAAATTTCCATTCTTTGCCTATCCGCGCACACCCGGACACGAGCTCGGACTCGAAGTGGTCGCTGTGGCGGACGATGTCACAAACGTAAAGGCCGGCGACAAATGTTCGTTAGAGCCCTACGTCAATGATCCCGAGACACCGACTTCGAAAAAAGGCGCGATCAACTGCTGCCCGGGCGTTCAGGTCATCGGAGTTCACAACAACGGCGGACTGCGCAAGGGCGTGTTTGCCGTTCCTGCGCGCAAGCTGCATGTCGGCAACGATCTTTCTTACGACCAGCTCGCCCTCGTCGAAACTCTTGCCATCGGCTACCACGCCGTGCAACGCGGGAATCCGCAGCCGGGAGAAACTGTGCTCGTCATCGGCGCGGGCCCGATCGGTCTCGCGTGTCTGGAGTTTCTCAAACTGATGGAAGTCAAAACTGTCGTGATGGATATGGTCCAAAGCCGTCTCGATTTCTGTCAGAAGAACCTAGGTATCCAGCACACCATCCAGTTCAAACCGGACGACTCGCACCTCGCCGAGTTAGAAAAGCTCACAGACGGCCAGCTAGCCGATGTCATCATCGACGCCACCGGCAGCCCGAAATCGATGTCCACCTGTTTCACCTACGCCGCCTTCACCGGACGCGTCGTTTACGTCGGCATCACCACTTCCGATTTAACATTCCCCCATGCCCCGGTTTTCCACCGCCGCGAGCTTACTTTATTAGCCTCGCGCAATGCCATGCCGGAGGATTTCGAGAACATCATCCGCTTGATCCGTGAGGGAAAAATCAATACCAACCTCTGGATCACCCACCGCACCGCATTTGAGAACGTGCCGACGGAGTTTGATCAATTCACCGATCCCGCCCTCGGCGCGATCAAAGCTCTCATTGAAGTAAACTAACAAACTCATCTCTAGTATGAAAATCTGCCCCAAATACACATTCGGAGTCGGCGATCGTTTCGCCAACGGCGCACACGCCCAACTCGCCGCCTTCATCGAAGCCAAAAAACTCGGCATCGACATCGTTCCTGTTTGGAACAAATCGAACCGCGAGCACAACATCATCGGCTCCGAGCCCATCCAAACCCGCCAGGCTGCTGACAAGGCGGTGGCCGATCTCGGCTGGACCGGCGAATATCTGTTGGACGCCGACCACATCAATCTTTCCACCGTCGATCGCTTCGTCGCGCCCTGCGATTTCTTCACTCTCGACGTCGCCGACGACATCGGTGAAGCCGCCGATCCTGCTGACGTGGCTGCGTTCATCGCAAAGCATCCTGAGCTGGTCGGCACCGTCGCCATCGAGGGCATCGAGAAACCATTCGAAATCACCCGCGCTGACGTCGAGAAGACGGCGAACCAGTTCCTCAAGGCCACCCAGAAGGCCGCCGCGATCTATCAACACATCGTCGCAGCCAAGGGCGGCACCGACAATTTCGTCACCGAAGTCTCGATGGACGAAACCGACAGCCCGCAGACGCCGCCGGAAATGCTGATCATCCTTGCCGCCATTGCCGATCAGGGAATCCCGATCCAGACCATCGCGCCGAAGTTCACCGGCCGTTTCAACAAGGGCGTCGATTACGTGGGTGATCCGGTGCAGTTTGAAAAGGAGTTCAACGACGACCTCGCCGTCATCGCGCACGCCATCAAGACCTATGGACTTCCCGCCGCGCTGAAGCTTTCCGTGCACTCGGGCTCCGACAAGTTTTCGATCTATCCGATCATTAAAAAAGCCATCCAACGCACCGGTGCCGGACTCCACATCAAGACTGCGGGAACGAACTGGCTGGAAGAAATCGTCGGCCTAGCAGAAGCCGGTGGCGAAGGACTTGCGCTGGCGAAAAAAATCTATGCGAAGGCGCTTGAGAAAAAGGAAGCGCTCTGTGAGCCATACGCCACCGTCATTGATATCAGCGACGCAAAACTCCCATCCGCTGAAACCGTCAACGCTTGGACCAGCACCCAGTTCACCGACGCACTCCGCCACGTCCCATCGAACCCCGGCTACAACGCGGACCTTCGCCAGTTGCTCCACGTTGGTTTCAAAATCGCCGCTCAAATGGGCGACACCTACATCCAGGCGCTGCATGACAACAAGGAAGTCGTGGCCAAAAACGTCACTGGAAATCTGTTGGAGCGTCACATGAAGCCATTGTTCCTATGATCGACTCGCACCACCACCTTTGGAATTACTCGACGGAGGAATACGACTGGATTCCCCTGGGCACAGCGCTGGCGCAGGACCAACTCGTGGCCGAGTTGGAAAAAGCGACATCATCTGCTGGAATCGATGCCACGGTAGTGGTGCAGGCTCGCCAGTCGTTAGAAGAGTCCCAATGGCTTCTCTCGCTTGCGGACTCATCGGAACTCATCGCCGGCGTCGTCGGCTGGGTTCCGCTTATTGATGCAAATGTCAGCGAGCCGCTCGGTCGCCTCTCCGCGCATCCGAAATTCAAAGGTGTCAGGCACGTCCTTCAAGGCGAGCCTGACGCCTATTTCCTCCGCGACGATTTCCATCACGGACTCTCGCTGCTGCCGGATCTGGATCTGCGCTACGATCTCCTGCTTTTCCAACGCCAGCTCCCCGTCGCGATTCAGTTAGTTGATCGCCAGCCGGACCTCGGCATCATCATCGATCACGTGGCCAAGCCGGAAATCCGCAAAGGCCAAATCGACCCCGCATGGAAAGCCGGAATGACGGAACTCGCCAAACGCGAAAACATCCTCGGCGTCAAAATTTCCGGCATGGTCACCGAAGTGCTCGACGACGAAATCGACGAGGCCACCCTGCGCGGCTATTTCGAGGAAACCCTCGCGCTTTTCGGCGCAGACCGCGTGCTTTTCGGCAGCGACTGGCCGGTCTGTTTGTTACGCATCGATTCTTACAAGAGTTGGGCTGACATGGTCCGCCGCTTCGTCGCGGATCTTTCGCCAGATGAGCAGCAGGCCATCCTCCACAATAATGCAGTGCGGTGCTACGACCTCTGAAGACTTGCCTTCCTAACTTTTCGTTCATGAAGGCGACTCTTACCAGTAAAGGTCAAATCACGATTCCTTCGGAAATCCGTAACCGCTTGCATTTGAAGGCGGGAGACGTCTTGGATTTTGACGAAAATGCGCCTTTTCTCAAAGCAACGAAATCGATCTCGCCAGAAGCGTGGGACCGCTTGACCATCGATTGGAAAGATCCATGGCCGCAGCAAAGCACGGAAGAGGCTATCTCCGGCGATGGTTTCCAGAACTAAACTTGCTTTCTTGCTGAGGCGCCCGCTGATGACCGCACATTCCTGCTCGACGTGATTCGAGCATCTTTGTGAATGTCTGTGCATGCCTAGATTCGTTCGCGTCATCATTTGGATCCTTGTTTCGCTGCTGGGCGTGACGGCGGTTTCGGTCGCCGCTTTTCAAAGAGGGGAACCGGTGAATGCCCTGTGGTTGGTGGTCGCAGGTGTCTGCACGTTCGCCGTGGCCTATCGGTTTTACTCAGCCTGGCTGATGGCGAAGGTGCTGACCATCGACGACAATCGCGCTCCCGCAGCAGTGACTTGCGATGACGGAAAGGATTTCGTGCCGACGCCGAAATGGGTGGTTTTCGGCCACCACTTCGCGGCCATCGCAGGACCAGGTCCACTCGTCGGGCCGGTGCTCGCTGCGCAGTTCGGCTATCTACCGGGGACGCTGTGGATTCTCGTGGGAGCCACCCTCGGCGGCGGCGTGCATGACTCGGTCATCCTTTTCGCCTCGATGCGCCGGAATGGAAAATCGTTAGGCCAAATGCTAAAGGAGGAGATGAATCCGGTGATCGGCCTGATCGCCATGATCAGCCTGCTCGCCATCATGACGATCCTGCTCGCGGTGCTCGGCCTCGTCGTCGTGAAAGCACTAGCAGAAAGCCCGTGGGGACTGTTCACCATTGCGGCCACCATTCCCCTCGCCTTCATCATGGGCCTGATGATCAAAAGCGGAAAAGTCAGCGTCACGGCTGCCTCTGTGTTCGGAGTCGTAGGGTTGTTAGCCGCCGTGGTCGCCGGGAAATATCTGCCGCCTTCCATGGTCGAGACACTCACGCTGAAGCCTACGCAACTTGCCTGGGCCATCATGATCTATGGCTTCGCCGCGAGCGTGCTGCCCGTCTGGATGCTGCTGGCGCCCCGGGATTATCTCAGCACTTTCATGAAACTCGGCACCGTGGCAATCCTCGGTATTTTCATCGTCTTCCTCGCACCACCGCTGCACATGCCAGCCGTGACGCCTTTCATCCACGGTGGTGGCTTCGTCGTTCCGGGACCTGTATTTCCCTTCGTTTGTATCACCATCGCCTGCGGCGCGATCAGCGGCTTCCACTCGCTCATCGCCTCCGGCACCACCCCAAAGTTGTTAGCCCGTGAAAAGGACATCCGCCTCGTCGGCTACGGCGCGATGATCGTGGAAATGCTCGTTTCACTCATGGCCATCATCGCCGCCTGCGCCCTCGCGCCGGGTGAATATTTCGCGATCAATTCCCCCGTCCCACCCGGCGATACTGCGGCATTGACCAGCCAGCTAACAAAAATCAGCAATATCGACACACAAGGCACCTACGCTGTCACCCACGCCGATATGCTCAAAATGACCCGCGACATGGGCGAGCCCACCACGGTCAAGCTCGCCGATGGCACCGTCGTGAACGACTACCCGACGATGGTCGGAAAAACCGGCGGAGCCCCGACCTTCGCCGTCGGCATGGCGCATCTTTTCGCAAAAGTCATACCGGGAAAAACCGCGCTCTCGTTGTGGTATCACTTCGCCATCATGTTCGAGGCGTTATTCATCCTCACCACACTCGACGCCGGCACACGCGTCGGTCGATTTATTCTCCAAGATTTGTTAGGTCAGATTTCTCCCAAACTTAAAGACACCGGCTCGTGGGTGGGCAACGTCACCGCCACCGGCCTGCTCGTCGCTGCTTGGGGTTTCTTTCTCTATCAGGGAGCACTCGATCCTGCGGGCATTGCGAAAAGCCTGTGGCCCATCTTTGGAATTTCCAATCAGCTTCTCGCCGTCATCGCCTTCTGCCTCGGCACCGTGATCCTCATCAAGATGGGCAAGGCTCGTTACTGCTGGGTCACCGCCGTGCCGATGTTGTTCCTCACCGTCGTGACGTTCTCCGCTGGCTATCTGAAACTCTTTTCCGCCGGAGCTGCCGGCTTCCTCCCGGAAATCGAAAAACAACAAGTGCTCATCGCCAAAGGACTCAGTGGAGCTGCGCTAAAAACCGCTGAAACCTCGCTCTTCAATGCTCGCGTCGATGTCGCAGTGACCGTCACCTTCCTGTTCTTCGTTTCCATCATTGTGCTCGGCACCGCGCGCGAATGCTGGCTGCTGCTTACCAAACGGAAACCCATCGTCCTGCGGGAAAGCGCCTACGTCGCACAGCCACAGCCCGAATGATTGTGCGGAAGTTTCCAAGGACCGCGCAGCAATTGCTTTGTATTTGTCCGGCGGCTCTACAGAATCCTAGTGTTCCTCACACAAAACCATGATCGACCGCATCCTCGCCAAACGCATCGTCCCCGTCGTCGTCCTTGATTCCGCCGATCACGCAGAGCCACTTGCCGAAGCCCTCCTAGCAGGTGGCCTCGACATCATGGAAATCACCTTCCGCACCGCCGCCGCCGAAGAGTCGATCCAGCGCATCGCCGCACGTTTTCCTGAAATCCTCCTCGGTGCCGGAACCCTGCTGGGAACCGACCAAGTCCAACGCGCCAAAGACGCAGGAGCCACCTTCGGGCTCGCTCCCGGACTCAATCCTAACATCATCGCGAAAGCCAAGGAAATCGGCCTCCAGTTCTCGCCCGGCGTGATGACTCCGAGCGATGTCGAGTTGGCGCTCTCCCTCGGCTGCAAGCTGCTCAAGTTTTTCCCCGCCGAGGCAGCAGGCGGCACGAACATGCTCAAATCCCTCGCCGGGCCCTACGGCCACACTGGCGTGAAATTCGTCCCCACCGGCGGCATCACCTCAGCCAATCTTGCCAGCTATCTGAAACTCCCCGTCGTCGCCGCCATCGGTGGCTCGTGGATGGTAGACAAGCAGCTCGTCAACGAAGGCAAGTGGGCCGAAATCACCCGCATCACCAAAGAAGCCCTAGAGGCAGCCGCAGCGGCGCGCTGATTTTTCATCATGATTGCAGGCATCGAATTGGGCGGGACAAAAACAGTCGTCGCCATTGGCACTGCGGAGGGCAAGATCATCGACGAGTGCCGCTTTCCCACACAGGACCCAGTGAAAACTCTGAGTTTCGCCATCGGCTGGCTGCGCGAGCGCGGCACACCGGACGCCATCGGTATCGGCGCTTTCGGCCCAGTTGGCATCACTCGCGGGCGGGAAAACTACGGGAAAATTCTCGCCACTCCCAAACCCGGCTGGGAGGGATTCTCGCTGACGAACTCTCTGGCAGAAGCATTTTCTAACGCGAAACTCACGCTCGATACCGACGTCAACGCCGCCGCTCTAGCAGAAGCTAGGATCGGTGCCGCCGCTGGGCTCGACGACGTCGCCTACATCACCATCGGCACCGGCATCGGTGCGGGAATCCTATCAGGAGGGCGTCTGATCCACGGCGCGCTTCACCCGGAGTTTGGCCACCTGAAAGTGCCGCGCATGCCCGGTGACGATTTCCCGGGTGTCTGCCCCTTCCACGCCGACTGTCTGGAAGGCCTCGCCAGCGGTCCATCCATTGCCGCGCGTTGGGGAAAGCCCGCCAGCGAACTTCCGGCGGATCACCCCGCATGGGAAACCCAGGCATGGTATCTTGCCCACGGCATCCTTTCGCTGATGGCGATCGTTTCACCCTCCAAGGTCATCGTCGGCGGCGGGGTTTCACAAGCAGAAGGCCTGCACGAAAAGATCAACCTCTGCCTGCGGAAAATCGCAGCGGGATACTATCCACAGGCGATGGAAGAGAACTACACCGTGCCACCCGCGCTCGGCCAGGAAGCCGGTATCCGCGGCGCTTTTCTCCTAACCGGTGGTTGATTAAGCGCCAAGGATCGGATCGCGATGCTGGGGCAGGCCGCGGGTCCAGTTGAAATTATGGATGGGCGACAAGATTTCCATCACTTCAGCCAGCAGTTGTTCGTCCATCGGCTCATTCAGATAGGCGATGTTGTCGCGGATGTTCTGCGGATTCGCGCTGCCGACGAGCGTGCTCGCCATGTCCGGGTGGGAACAACTGAACTGCACCCCGAGTTTCACGATGTCCACGCCCTTCGAGTTGCAGTGATCGACGGCTTTTTTGCAGCCTTCTTGGATGGTCTTTGTGGAGGGATGCCAAGCGGGTGCCCCCCGGCGAGTAAGCAGGCCCATGCCGGTGGGCGAGGCGTTGATGATGCCCACACCCTTTTCCTTGAGATAAGGCACCATGTCCGCGAGCGCGGTGTTGTTCAGCTCGAAGTGACAGAATGATAGAATCGTTTCCACCAATCCGGGCTCCACACGATCAAGGATGGAAGGAAAAATTTTCAAGGGCAGGCCGGTGACCCCGACGTGACGGACGATGCCCTGCTCCTTGAGCCGATGGAGCGTGGGCAGCGTTTCATTCACGATCACGTCATGGTCCGCGAACTCGATATCGTGGCACTGGATGAGATCGATATAGTCCACTCCGAGGCGCTTCATGCTGTGTTCCACGCTCCGCTCAGTGCTGGCCCGGGAGAAATCGTAGTCGCCCCGTGGCTCGCTGTAGCTGCCGATTTTTGTGGCGAGGATGTAGGTATCCCGCTTCACGCCCTCAAGCGCCCGGCCGAGCCGGAGTTCTGCCAGCGTCTCGCCATAGGAAGGTGAAACATCGATGAAATTCATTCCCCCCTCAAGCGCCGCCTGCACCGTGGCACAGCAGTCGTCCAGCGATACCTGGCGGAAAACCGAGCCCAGCGATGACGCGCCAAAACCCAGAACGGAGACTTCAAGACCGGTGGAACCAAGCGGACGATATTTCATGGAATTGCGTCGAGTATGAAGGTGAACCCACGCCCCTGCCAACCCAATTCTCGATCAATGCATAGATATTCCTGTCTTACCCGTCTGGTATTTTCAGGATCAGAGGAATGCGCGCAAAATGGCCCGAAACCGCGAACAGATCACGGAAATCCACATGACACCGCTCAGGTATTGCCAACTCACTCGGATTCTTCAGCATGCGCGCGTGAAAGTTAGCAAAGCTGTCCTTACTGCGGCCGGAAAAAACCAACGGACCCTCCCCCTTCAGACTCTCGTTGACCGCGATGGTGTCTCGAAATCGGCGCTTGCGATCCTTGCCGAGGAAATTTCCGCCGCCGGGATCGAGGAGATCGCCGTGATCATCTGCCCCGGTGACGAGGCCGCCTACGCAGCCGCTGCCGGACCTCACGCCCGTCGGATGCGATTCATCGAACAGGCGGAACCACTTGGCTACGGTCACGCGGTCCATTGCGCGGCGGGATTCACGGGAAAGGATCCGTTTCTCCTGATGGTGGGCGATCACCTATACCTGAGCCGCACCGCCGAGTCCTGCACCGCCCAGCTCCTCGCGACGGCCCTAGCGGAAAAGTGCGCGGTTTCCGCCGTGCAGGCGACTCATGAAAGCAAGCTGCCTAACTACGGAGCCATCGGTGGCTGCCGCGTGACCGGCAGCGACCGGCTATACGAAATCGAAGCGGTTATCGAAAAACCCACGCCCACCGAAGCCGAGCAGAAACTCGTCGTCCCCGGCCTGCGTGCGGGAAACTACCTGTGCTTTTTCGGACTGCACGTGCTCACGCCATCGGCCATGGAAATCCTCGGCCGCCAGCTCGCCGACGGCCGCGCGGATCTTTCCAGCGCCCTATCGGAAATCGCCCGCCGCGAGCGCTACCTGGCCCATGAGCTTCACGGCCGCCGGCATGACATTGGCCTGCACTATGGCTTACTAACCGCCCAACTCGCCCTCGGCCTAGCAGGAAATGATCGCGATGAAGTGCTCACCCACATCGTCGAGCTGCTGGCCCAATCCCAAGCCTGATCGATCCGTCACCATCACCCCCTCCGGCAAATTCGACTTCGAATTTGAATTCACCTCTCCCGACAACGCAGCGTTTTTCCGCCTCGAAGTGGAGTGAAAGTGTTTCGGCTCAACCAAACCGGAGCTTGCCAAGTTTAGCCTCGGGCTATACGTTCCGGCCATGACGACCACCTTACAGGCATGGGGAAACAGCCAGGGCGTGCGCCTGCCGAAGGCGTTGCTGGCGGCATTGCAACTTGAGGCGGGGGCCAGCGTGGAAATCGAACTTTCGCCCAAGAAGGACGCGATCATTGTAAAACCCGCCAAAGCACCTTCGCGAATCCGTGGTCGTCACAAAATCGAAAATCTTGTGGCTGCGATGCCGAGGGGATACAAGGCGGCAGAGTTCGGCTGGGATGCGAGCGGACGGGAGGTGTGGTGATGGCCGCTTACGTTCCTCGCCAAGGCGATTTGGTGACGCTGGATTTCCATCCTCAGTCTGGCCATGAGCAGAAAGGGGGGCGGCCTGCGCTGGTGATCAGCAAGGATGCGTTCAACAAGGGAACGGGTATGGCGATCTGCTGTCCGATCACGAACACCGATCGCAAGGTGCCGTTTCATGTGCCGATCACCGGGCGCAGTTCCCTAACAGGCTTTGTGATGTGCGAGCAGGTGAAATCGCTGGATTACCGTTCGCGCGGCATGAAGATGATCGAACACTCCAAAAGAGAGGTGCTGGAGGATGTGCTAGCCATCTTGGATGCTTCAGTATTTTGAAATGAACCATGGTGTTTGGATGATCCACCTTTCGACGACATCGAATTTGAATTTACCCCTACCGACAACGCCGCGTTCTCCCGCATCGAAGTGAAATAGGGCCAACAATTTTCCGACCATGAAAGCGGCAATCGACCATTCACCGTTCCTGATTTCAGGAATCACCGCCGCGTTCCTGATATGGGCCTCTCCTCTCCCGGCGGCCACCACCTACACGGCCACGCTTGCCGGAAATCAGGTGGTGCCCTCGGTATCTACTTCTGCATCAGGAACGGCCGCGATTACGCTGAATCAGCCAGCTGGGCCATCCGGTCCCTCGGTCATCGACTTTCAAGTGAGCTTCACGGGGATCTCCAGCGGCTGGACCACCGCGCGCCTCTATGGTCCGGCGGCGGTGGGGCAGATCGGAGCGCAGTTGTTCGACTTCGATGCGGATAACTCGCCGTTTGATCCGCTGCCCGGCACGACTTCAGGCACGCTCAACGGGATGGATAACAGCATCAGCGATTCATTGAAAAACGCGCTGGCCAGCGGAGTGGTATATATTGAAATCCGCTCGAATGCATTCCCGGGAGGTGAGATCCGTGGCCAGTTGACGGCGGTGCCGGAGCCATCCACCTACTTTCTGCTAGGAACATTTGCGTTTGGCCTGGCTTTTTCCAGAAAGCGGAGTGCCTGAGCGGCATGGTCGTGGGCGTGAATCCCGGAATTCTCGGCTAGTGCCGTGTGAAACTTCCAATGACGGATGGATTCAGGGTTTCAATTCCACCTGCCATTTTGAATTTTACAGGCCACTAGGTTCATGCCTTCCGTGAAATCCTGCTAGCTCGTCGGACCGGGCAACCTGCCAACTCCAATGATTGCCATCGGCCCGCCGCTACTCCACTCTCTGGCACGACTCCAGCCCTCAAGCATGACTCCCCTACTCACCCTCATCACTTCGCCAGAGGACGCCGTCCGCAACCAGTCGCTCGACGCAGCCTGCGCGAGACTCGGCATCGATGAACTTCTATCCGAAGCTGGCGAACTCGACGCCTTCCGCCGCCAGAGCGAGAATCTCTATCACCGCGTCCGCGCGTTGCTTTTCCTCTACTCCATCCACCGCTTCCACCTACCCTCCCGCCTCGCGGAAAAGGCCGAGAAGCCCGGCTCCATTCCGTTCAAGGGATATGAAAATCTGCTCGAACGCCGCTTTGAAGAGGCCATCGACGTTTTCCTGAAAAAGCAAAGCAGCGAGGGTCCGGGCGACGGGATTTCCAGTGCACTTGCATCGGCCTATCAGCGTCTTGCTTTCCAGACGCTCGCCGACCAAGTCCGCCGCAGCGTGCGCAGTGTGAGTGGCAATCAATGGATGTTCCGCATGGGTCATCCGGCGGATCAACCGCTGCGCATCCGTCCGGAAATCACCCGCCGCGATCCCGTGACCGGGGCCTATCCGATTTTGCGTGAGCGCACGCCGGTCCGCATGGATCTAACCCACTGCGGCTGGAGCGACATTTTTTTCCTCGGCATGGACTATCCGGAAGGAGCGAAGGTGTTGAACATTTCCGTGGACCTCGCCGTGCATGGCCGTGACAAGCAGCCGAGCCCGCCGGTGGAGGCAAGTTTGCGCGTGATCGAAGAGCCCGTGCTCCGCCTGACCAGCGTGGACCTCGCGTGCAGCGCGGAGATTTCTAGCCTGAACGAGGTGTTCGATTTTGCGAAAGACTACCTCGGATTGCTCAAGGCAGCGGTCATCGCCAGCGGCATCGTTCCTCCCGGCATCGAAGGCTCCGGGCAGAGTCTCGCGGATTTGTTAGCACGTGTGGTCGGCCCCGGTCGTGGGTTGGAGTTGGTTAGCAACGTGAACAACATTCCGAAAGGTTCGCGCCTCGCGGTTTCCACGAATTTGTTAGCCGCGCTCATCAGCGTCTGCATGCGCGCCACGGGCCAGGCCCGCTCGCTCACCGGACCGCTCGAGGAAAACGAACGCCGCATCGTGCTGGCCCGCGCGCTACTGGGCGAGTGGATCGGCGGCTCCGGCGGTGGCTGGCAGGACTCCGGCGGCGTGTGGCCCGGCATGAAACTCATCGAAGGCACGCCGTCCGAAGAGGGCGATCCAGAATTCGGCATCAGCCGCGGCCGCCTCATGCCGAAGCACAAGGTCCTCGGCAACACCGACGTCCCGGCCGACGCACGGAAAAAACTCCAAGACTCGCTCGTCCTCGTTCACGGCGGCATGGCGCAGAACGTCGGGCCGATTCTGGAAATGGTCACTGAAAAATACCTCCTCCGCAGCGGTCCGGAATGGATCGCACGGGAGCAGACACATGGGATTCTCGCCCGCATTCTCGAAGCCCTCCACACCGGCGATATCCCGGCCATCGGAGCGGCGACCATGGAAAATTTCCGCCAGCCGCTCCAGACGATCATCCCTTGGGCCAGCAACCTTTATACGGAAACACTCATCGCGAGAATCAGCGCTGAGTTCGGCAAGGACTTCTGGGGCTTCTGGATGTTAGGCGGCATGGCTGGCGGCGGCATGGGCTTCATCTTCGCTCCTGACAGAAAAGCGGAAGGCCAGCAGCGGCTCCAACAGATCATGTCGGAAACCAAGGCATTGCTCGGCTCCGCCCTGCCCTTCGCGATGGAGCCCGTGGTTTACGATTTCTCTATCAACGAGCGCGGTACTTGGGCAGACCTGCTCAGCGGCGAGGATGCGCTGATGCCCGCTGGTTATTACAGTTTCATCGTCCCCCAACTCCTGCGGAAAGGCCGCCACGAACTCAGTCCACTGCGGGTGGCCGAGCTCGATCACTTCGCCGCCGCCTGCCGCAATCACCCGGAACTGCGGGACATGGTGCAGACATTGTTCGATTCGATTTTCCCGCGCACACATGGGAAAAACGACAGCCGGGATTCGCTCGCGAGTCTGCTGGAAGCGAACGGCTTCGACCGCACGGCCCACGAGCAGATCCGCGAGGATCTCAAGGCGGGACGCATCGGGCTGGCGCAAAACCGGCTGCCGGCAAACACCGCCATCGAGGACGTTAGAGAGAGCGACCTCGTGGATGCGACGTCCGGTGCCCTGCCCGAAAAATACAAAACGCTCGGCCTCGCCGCGTTAAAAAATGGCGAAGTGGCCGTCGTCACTCTCGCTGCCGGAGCAGGCTCCCGCTGGACCCAGGGCGCGGGCGTAGTCAAGGCGCTCAATCCTTTCTGCAAACTCGGCGGACGCCATCGTTCGTTCGTCGAAACTCACCTCGCGAAGAGCCGCCACATCGGCAAGCTGGCGGGCACCACTCTGCCTCACATTTTCACGACCAGCTATTTCTCGCACGGGCCGACCGAGCGTTTTCTCAGCGAGCACGATCATTTTGGCTACGAAGGCCCGTTGTTTCTATCACAGGGGAAATCCATCGGCCTGCGCACCGTTCCCACCGTGCGCGACCTTCGTTTCGCCTGGGAGGAAATCCAACAGCAAGCGCTGGACGTGCAGCAACAGAAAGTCCGCGAAAGCCTGCGCACCGCGCTCATCCACTGGGCAGAAACCACCGGTGAAGCCAGCGACTACACGGACAATCTTCCTCTCCAATGCCTGCACCCCGTCGGCCACTGGTATGAGGTGCCGAATCTCCTGAGAAACGGCACGCTCGCGAAATTGTTAGCGGAGCGGCCCAATCTCCAAACACTTGTCCTTCACAACATCGACACCGTCGGCATGAACGTGAATCCGGCATTGCTCGGCCTCCATCTTTCCACCCACGCCGGACTCAGCTTCGAAGTCATCACCCGCCGCCTCGAAGACCGCGGCGGCGGCCTAGCCCGCGTGAACGGCCGCACCCAGCTTGTCGAAGGCCTCGCCATGCCGCGCGAGGAGGACGAGTTCCACCTTTCCTATTATAACAGCAACACCTGCTGGATTCAGATCGACGCCCTGCTGGACGCATTCCAGCTCCGCCGCACCGACCTGGATGATCTGGAAAAAGTCAACACCGCCATCCGCGCTCTCGCCGCGAAGATGCCGACCTACATCACGCTCAAGGACGTGAAGAAGCGCTGGGGCAATGGCCAGGAGGACATTTTCCCGGTCTGCCAGTTTGAGAAACTCTGGGTGGACATGAGCAACCTCCCGTCCATCGCAACAAAATACATCGCCGTTCCCCGCGTCCGCGGCCAACAGCTCAAGGACCCGTCCCAGCTCGACGGCTGGCTCCGCGACGGCTCCGCTGCCTACCTCGAAACTCTCTGTGACTGGGGCTGAAGACTCGCGACCCGACGCACGGTCGCCCATGCCAGCAGAAATTTTTTTCACATCACGGAAAACCGGGCCAGCCACCTCGTATTTCAACGAGATCACTGTGTGCGCCACCTCTGGCAGCCAATAAAATCATCGTGAATGCCTGTTATTTTGGGACTGGTACCGAAACAGGACCGACCCCGTTCAATACTGCAATCCGAGGACTGACCCAACCAAAGGAACGCGGTCCAAGATTGGATCGTTAAAAATCCGAATTCCCCACTAGTTCCACTTTTGAACGCGGAAGACCCCACAACCAAATAGGCTTGCGTGACTCAATCATGGAATGCCGTCATCTCGCTTTATAATGATAACCCAGCGAGGCTGTAACGCGAGGGCTTGTAAACCGTGGCCAGAGTCCGGTTGGAGGCTCATTTCATGGCCTTAAGTTGCCAATCTCGCTGTTATCCTCATTTCGTCTCCAATCTGAAAAACGCTGCACTGTCAGGTGAATTGAACTGAAACTCCAGTTTCCCATCGCCGTTGATCGTCGTTTGCGGAGATGTCATAGGAAATGGGGCGAAATGACTGAGATCGCTGGATTTCAGGACACCAATGGTCAGCTTGAACAACCCGGTTGCAGGATCCTTCGCCAACAGCGGAGCCCCAACTTGTAGGGCTTGCACTTGGGACAAGGTGTAAAGCCCGCCCGCCCCGGCATTCGCGAAGTAGTTCGCCACCATGGCCGATTGGCTGGTCTGCCAATCGAAGCCCAGCACCTCCATTTGGAACTCCGCCGCGTCATTGAGGCCGTCGCCGTCGGTGTCTTGGGTGGAGGAAAGCCCGGTGCCTGTGAGGGTGATGTCGAACGGATTCTCGTCGCTGTCGTTGTTAGTAATGTGCAATGCTGCGGTTTTACTGCCGCTGCTGGTGGGAGCAAACGTTATGGTAAATGAAGTGCTACCCGCTGGTCCCGCAACCGGGGCGGTCGGTGCGGATGTCACGCTGAACATTGCCGCATTCACCCCGTCAATCGTGGTTCCCAAGCCGGTGAGATCCGCATTGCCCGTATTCCTGATGATGAAAGTCAGACTGGTGCTGCGCCCGCCGCTGGCGACACCGAAACTCTTGCTTCCGCCATCCGCGATATCTGCCGCGGATTGCGTCACGCCGATTTCCGGGGCGGCGGACAGACGGGTGACATTCACCGTGTAGCTCTTGGTCGTGGTGCCGTCTTGAGCTGTGACCACGATGGTGATCGCGTTGTTTCCAGGCATGAGGAACACCGGCATGCTGGCCGCGCCGGATGCCACGTTGGCCCAATTGACTTTCACCGTGGAAGTTGGAGTCGCCACCGTGGGAGTGACAGTGACGGTGGTGGTCGTGCTGAGAACATTGGCCGTGTAGCCGGTCGTGGCGGGTGAGAAAACCGGATTCAACGCACCAGAACTGAGTGTGAGATTCGATAGATTGGAGTTGAAGCCGGCAGTGGTGAAAATCACAGCGGCGCTGCGGGTAATCCCACCCGTGTTGGTTCCATTGAGGCGGTAATGATAGGTAGTGCCCGGGTTCAGGCCGGTTAGCGACGCGGAAACCGGTGTTGCGCTGCTGCCCGTAATCGCAGTGGGCGTGCCTGCCACGGTCGATCCGTAGGAAGTGGCCAATCCATAGTCGAACGACGGAGCCGTGCTGGTGCCATTCGCATTCACGCTGCCGTTCAAGACCACGCTCGTCGCGGTGATCGAACTGGCGGCGAGCGTCGTGACAATCGGCGGCGGCGGCGAGGCAACGAGTGCCAAGCTGTGTAGGGACGTCGAGCCGCTTTTGCCTCCCACAAACATTTCACCCGGACTGAGAGCTGACGAACTAACAGCGCCGGGAAGATTGCTTGAAACAAGGGTGCTATTGCCCAGTTCCCCATCGCCGTTATAGCCCCATGTGACGAGAGTTCCATCCGAACACGAAGCGAGGTTGTGGACCGCTCCAGCAGAAAGACTGGAAACTGTTTTGCCCGCGAGAATACCGCTGATGTTTGCGATTACTGGAACGGAACTGGAAACATTGCCGCCATTGCCAAGTTCGCCATCACCGTTGAATCCCCATGCCGCTAACGTGCCATCCGAGCAAAGCGCCATGCTGTGATAGTAGCCCGCGGCGGCGGTGGTGACGGTCTTACCCGCCAGCACCCCGGACGAATCCACCAGAACCGGCACGCTGCTGGAAGCCGTCGTATTGTTTCCAAGCTGTCCGTAGCCGTTGTATCCCCAAGCGGCCAAGGTCCCATCGGTGCAAAGCGCGAAATTGTGAAACGATCCGGCGATGACCGCGCTGATCGTCTTTCCCGCCAACACGCCGGAGGTGTCCACGGCGACGGGCAGCGGGCTGAAACCCGTGCCACCGTTGCCGAGTTCGCCGTTGCCATTGTAGCCCCATACGGCCAGCGTGCCGTCTGAGCATAGCGCGAAGCTGTGATAGGTGCCTGCTGCGATGGCAATAATGGTTTTCCCCGAAAGCACGCCGGTCTTGCTCACCGCCACGGGCGTGCTGCTCTGGGCGGTGAGTCCGTTCCCAAGCTGGCCGTAGAAATTGTAACCCCACGCTGCCAGCGTACCGTCCGAGCAAAGTGCGAGATTGTGGAATTGTCCTGCGGCGATGGCCACGACGGTTTTGCCCAACAAGGTGCCGCTCGTGCTCACAGTCACCGGGACGAGGCTGTCGGTCGTCACGCCGTTGCCGAGCTGGCCGTAGCCATTGTATCCCCATGTGGCCAGCGTGCTGTCCGAGCAAAGCACCAGGCTGTGATTGCTGCCTGTGGCCATCGCGGTGATGGTTTTGCCTGACAGCACACCGGTTCTTGTGACGGATGTCGGCGCGGAATTGTCGATCACCGTATTATCGCCCAACTGTCCGTTGCCATTCGATCCCCAGGCCAGCAGGCGGGTGTTCGCCCATTGCAGCACCAGGTCATTGCCCGTGCCGCCGTAGTAGTTGGCGACGAATTGATAGACGACTCCGCCGTAGGTCATGGCGATCACCTGTCCTTGGGAGAGATTGGAAAATGTTCCGACGATGGGATTCAGGCCGGTGTTTCTGACGACGGTTAGATTGGTTCCAGAGGAAGGCGCGAAGTTCAAGCTGAGACTCGCGGTATTGCCGGTCGCCGTGAGGGAACTCACGGTGACGGGAACATCCGCAGCGGAGTTGTAGGCCGCGGCCAGTGCCTGGCGGGTGACGGTCAGTGTATAGGTTTTCGTGGCGGCATTCTGCGCGGTGACCACGGTGGTGATGGTGTTACTTCCCACGTTCAGGGCAATGGTTCCGCTCTGAGTGCCCGAAAAGACGGCTACCGTATTGACCTTCACGCTGGCCGTCGCGTCCACCACGGTTGGCGTGACTTTTAGCCCGGTCACATCATAGGGCACGCTCAGCGTGTAGTTGATCGTGGCAGCCTCAAACGCCGGGGAAACCGTGCCGGCGGTGGTGAGTAGTGATGCAAGATCGGCATTCGCACTCTGGCGGGTGACGATCACGTTGTAGGTCTTCACCGTGACGCCATCCTGGGCAGTGACCACGGCGGAGATCAAATTGGGGCCGACCGCCAAATTGATCGCGCTGCTGTAGGTTCCCGATGCGACGGTGATGCCATTAACTCGCACACTGGCGGTCGTATCCGCCAACGTGGGGCGGATGGTGATCGAGGTGGTCGTATTGGATAGACTGATGGTATAGTCTGTCGTCGCGCTTGCGAAACCGGGAGAAAGCGAGCCTGTTCCGGGTGTCAGTGAGGAGAGATTCGCATTGTTGCTGGCTGCAATGAAGGTGATATTCGTTCCGAATGTCGTTCCCAGTGCGTTCACTGCTTTCACTCTATAGTTGTAAGTGGTGCCCGCCACGAGGCCGGTGATGTTGGCGCTTACGGCGGTGTCCGTATTGCCGGTGACGGGCGACTGGCTGGCGGTGGCTGTGCTGCCATAGGAAGTGGTGAGGCCGTATTCAAACGTGGCCGCGGTGCTGTTAGAATTTGCATTCACTATCCCATTCAGAGTGGCACTGCTGCTGGTGAGCGAGGAGGCCACTGCGGTATCGGCTCTCGGCCACGGAGGGGACGCCACAAGTGCCAAGCATTGCGCGTATCCGGAAGAAAACGACGAATTTCCAAGTGCGAATTTCTCACCACTCACAAGAGTAGATGTGTTCACAGCCACTGCCGCATAGGCATTGGTCGTGCTGTTATTGCCCAATTGTCCGTAACTGTTTACACCCCATGATACCAATGTCCCGTCCGTGCATTGGGAGATACTGAAGTAATTCCCCGTCGCTGCTGAAATGACGGTCCTGCCTGAAAGAACGGCAGAGGGGTAAAGCCCGACAGGAACATCACTGTTTACAGTCGAATTTGTGCCCAGTTGACCCGCAGTATTATATCCCCAAGTGGCTACAGTTCCGTCTGAGCAAACCGCGATACTGTGATTATAACCAGTCGAGGATCCGGCAGCCACGGTATTGACCGCTTTTCCCGAAAGAACACCACTGCTGGTGACATTCGATGGAATTAGAGTGTTGGTATAAGTCGCGCTGCCGTTTCCGAGTTGCCCATAATATCCATTATTTCCCCAAGCGACGGCTGTTCCGCTGGCACAAACCAAACTGTAATCCCCACCCGCGGAGATCGAAGTAACCGTTTTTCCTGACAAACCTCCTGTCTGAGACACCAATACTGGAACAAGGCTACTCGTGGTGCTGTTGTTGCCAAATTGGCCGTAGGAATTTACCCCCCATGCGGCAATAGTCCCATCAGAGCAGAGCGCGAGACTGTGAGAACCACCTGCTGAAATTTTCACAACCGTTTTCCCCAACAAGACTCCGCTCGTGCTCACCAGAACCGGAACGTAGCTGTTCGCAGTGATGTTGTTGCCCAATTGCCCCGAAGCGCCACTGCCCCATGCTGCGATTGTTCCGTCCGAGCACAATGCGAGGCTGAACGAACCGCCTGCGGAAATTGCGACAACGGTTTTGCCTGCGAGGACTCCGTTTGGATCAACAGCGACCGGAACATTGCTGTCCACAGTGCTGTTGATGCCCAGTTCGCCTGTTGCGTTGTCTCCCCATGCCACCAAGGTGCCGTCGGAGCACAACGCGAGGCTGTGATCTGTGCCTGCCGAAACGGCGACAACCGTTTTTCCACCGAGGATGGCAGAGGTTCTTACCGAAGTTGGTAACAGCCGGGACGTGGAGGTTCCATCGCCGAGGACCCCTGAGCCATTGTCACCCCAAGCAACCACCCGCGTATTCGCCCAGTGCAGTACTAAGTCATTGCCGGTTCCTCCATAGTAGTTCGCGACGAAATTATAGCCAATGCCGCCGAAAGTGAGGGCGACTTTCTGGCCTTGGGCGAGGTTGCCGAAGTTGCCCTGGATGAACGGGAGACCGGTGTTGTTGACGATGGTCAGATTCGTCCCGACTTCCGGCGCGAAGTTGAGCGTGAGATTCACCGTGTTTCCTGTAGCTGCGTATGAAGCGGCGGTGACCGACACGTCGCTAGCGGAGTTCCAAGTGGCATCGACTACCGCAGCCCGGGCGGAGAGTAGGAACAAGGGCAGGGCGACGACAAGCGCGTGGAGAAAGTTGAGGGGATTCATAAGAACTACGGCTTTGGTTTGCATCGTCTTAGCCATGGTCAGGGCCGCTGTCACGCTTCGTCTAGCACTACCCCCTCAGAATGAGAGTATCCGGCATGGGAATGAGGCGGGATGCCCGGTGGTTTTCCGGTTCCATGATCGCGGGTCCAGCGTGGTGGACTACGGAAAGGATTTTCCATATCACACCCTCAATCACCCCGATTTTCGGCCCATCTTCATCATTCTCTTCATCTCATCTGCGGCCGTCCCGTTTATCTGTGGTTGAAATAATCCAGATGTAGATCCCCTGGAGAGCCGCGTCATTCCTGGCGCGGGTGACCATGGGACGGGAAAGAAGAAGCGCTGAAACCGCTTCGCTTTCGCATGAACGGGGTCCTTGGATTTAAATGTAAATTATTGTTAGTTATTGGCTACAGCTCCCCGAAGAATCACGCTCCGCACCGCCAAACATCCAGGCGTGCTGTCACGGGTGCTGCTAGCCTACGGTGCCATGTGACGTGCGCGGTGTAATACTGCATCCAGTCTAGGACCCTCCCGGCGATGCCGGGCCCCTCCCTGGAGGTTCCCTCGGGGAATACGATCAAGGGACTGGCCAGTAATAAAATGACAAGGGATTTTTCAATTTGTCAGTCACGATGAAATGGTCCGGGAACTTGAAGGGGATCGCTCTTGGTGGGAGTGCTGTCAGCGGTCTGGAGGCAAGTTGCTTTCTTCAAGTTGCTTTCTTCAATTAGTCTGAGAACTTGAATTTCGCGTTCCGAAACACGCGGAGGGTTATTTTGATCTGGCACGTTGAAGCCTCGTCAGTGGCGGTTTGAGTGGTTCAGAAGCAATGCGAGACGGGATTTCCCACTCCAATTTTGGACACCTTTGATCATTTAAAGGAAAGCAGCTCTATCGCTCAACCCTTGCACGCATCTGGTCCGTGGTCTAAAGCTCCGCTATGGATCTTGCCGATTTCCGCAAAGAATATTCAGACCGTGGCTTGAGCCGGGAGGAGCTAAGCGCCGATCCCGTCTCGCAGTTTTCCGGATGGTTCTCCCAAGCAACCGAGCTGAAGGTCCATGAACCGAACGCGATGACGCTCGCCACCGTCGATGAAACCGGCATGCCCTATCAGCGCACGGTGCTGTTGAAATACTTCGATGCCGAGGGTTTCGTCTTTTTCACGAACTACGGCAGTCGCAAGGCGAAACAGATCGCGGTGAACCCGCGGGTGAGCCTGCTTTTCCCGTGGATCACTCTGGAGCGGCAGGTAATCATCCAGGGCACGGCGGAGAAAATCAGCACCGCAGAATCGCTTAGATACTTCGCTTCCCGCCCGCGCGAATCGCAGATCGGCGCGTGGGTTTCTAACCAGAGCGAGGTGATTACCTCGCGGAAATTTCTGATGCAGAAGCTCAACGAGATCAGTGAGAAATTCCACAAGGGCGAGATCCCGCTACCTTCGTTCTGGGGCGGCTACCGGGTGAAGCCGGAGATGATCGAATTCTGGCAGGGCGGCCCGGCGCGTTTGCACGACCGGTTTCTCTACCGGCGGGACGATGCTGGATGGAAGCTCGAGCGGCTCTCGCCGTGAGGCAAATGTGTTCCGGCTGTCTCAGCCGGATTCGCCCCACGCTGAGAAAGCTGGAATACGTTATCGATGCTGCCATCAATCAAGCCGCGTTCCGCAGCAGGGCGATCAGCACGCCTTGGATGATCAACTCGCGCGCCGGGATGAGGTCTGGAAAGTCTGGATTCTCGGCATGGAGAAAGGGTTTCCCTTTTTCTACGACATAGCGCTTGAGCGTCGTTTCGCCATCGATGAGTGCGGCAACGATGTCACCTTTTCTGGGTTCGCGGAATTCAAGAATCACGGTGTCACCATCGCAAATGTGCGCGTCGATCATCGAATCTCCCCGCACTTTCAGGGCGAAGGTCCGGGCGTGGCGTGGTAATCCGAGAGCGGCGATATCAATGGAAATGCAGCCCTGTTTTTCCTGTTCCACATCCTGTGCCATACCGGCGGCGATGCTACCGTAGATCGGGATGTCGATGATTTCTCCACGGTCGAGTTCTTCTGGGAAGATTACCGCGCGAGCCTTGCCGGGGAGGCGCTGGATCACCCCCTTGCGCTCGAGCGCGCGGAGGTGGCTCATCGCTGCGGTCTGGCTGGCGAATTTAAATGCATGCTGAATCTCGCGGGTGGACGGCATCAAGCCAGTCTGCCGTTGCGAGCGGCGCAGGTAATCAAGGATCTCCTGTTGGCGGGTGGTAAGTTCTGTGCTCATCGTTTTTTTGAACAGTGTTCCTAAGAACAAATCGCAATGGAGCGGGATGGGCAAGCAAAATTTTTGAGAATGGAATTCGCGGACATATCGCGCTGGCATTTTGTGGGTCGGGGGACTAGGTCACTCGGGTGCACGGAGAGCAGGACATTCATCAAAAGCCGCGGGCGGTGTTCTGGTGGATGTGGGTTGTCTTTTTTTTCCAGGGCATGACCCCCGGTTTCTGGTTGCCCGCGCTGACCAACATTCTCCAAGCGAAGGGCCTCGGCGCGTGGGTGGCGGCGGTGTTTGTGGTGCCGCCGATTTGTGCGCTCATTTCTCCGTTGGTGGGCGGCGCGCTCGCAGATCAACGGGTGGCGGCGGATCGGCTCTACCTGTGGATTTCGATGATCGGTGCGGGACTTTTGTTGGCCGCCTTCGGCTGCCTCGATGCGGGACTGCATCCGTGGTGGTTCGTGATCCTGCTGGGTTTGTATTCGCTCTTTTCCGCACCGGCTTGGGGTCTCCTAACGACTATCGCACTGACGCATCTCCCAAACGGTGAGCGGCAGTTTCCGCTGGTGCGGGTGGGGGCGACGATCGGCTGGATGGTGGCCGGAGCGATGACGAGTTTTCTATTTCACGCCGATGTTAGCGCGAAAGTCGGCTATGCGTCCGCTGCGGCGAGGCTGGGGGGGGCGTTACTGGCGTTCACGCTGCCGCACACGCCACCGTTAGGGAGAAGCACTTCTTGGCAGAGCCGGCTCGGGCTGGATGCGTTCCAACTGATGAAACAGCGCGACCATTGTGTGTTTTTCATCGTCACCACTCTGTTCTCGATCCCTCTATCTGCGTTTTACATGTATGCGCCGGAACTGCTAAAAGCGTTAGGAAATACCCATGCCACGGCGACGATGACGATCGCGCAGTTTTCCGAAATCATGGCCATGCTGCTGGTTGGCCGGGTGATGATGCGCTTCCGTGTGAAGACAGTGTTGCTGTGGGCGCTCGGCCTATCAGTCGTGCGCTTCGGCATGAGCGCGTATGCCGGGCAGAGTGGCATCATCGCGTGGCACATCGGCGGCATCGCGCTGCACGGGATGTGTTATACGTTCTATTTCATCACGGCGCAGGTGTTCCTTGATCGCCGGGTGGATCCAGGTTTGCGCGGGCAGGCGCAGGGGTTGTTATCGCTTGTTTCCGGCGGTATCGGCCCGTTGGTAGGCGCAATGATCTGCGGTTGGATGCGGGTTCACTTCGTCACCGCAGATGGCCACGGCTGGATGACATTCTGGGGCATCCTAGCGGGGATGATCGCTATTTGTCTCGTGATTTTCGCGGTGTTCTATCGGGGTATAGGAAAACGGGCGGCAACGGTTTAATGGAATTACCCCCGGCTGAGACAGCCGGAACACCTTATCCTAACGTGCGTAAACTCCGCAGGCAGCGACCACTGCGCACGGACCACCGGTGATACCGACGGGAGGAATGGTTAGGGCGATCTTCTCGCCGTTCACCTTGAGACAGGCGTGGCTGGCCGCAGCTTCGAGGCCTTGCTGATAGAACGGCGCAGTCGGCAGCGGAGAGCGATCGATGAGCTCCTGCTCTGCAAAATCAGAGAGGTGGGTTTCGAAAACAAATCCGGGGATTTCCACGCGGGCGGAAGCTTGGTCGCCTGAGGTGTCGATGGTGATCGAGCCGATGAGGGACGGCGCGTTTTCAAACGGTGTGCCGGCGAAGATGTGCTTACCGAAGTAGTCTGCCACCGCCTGATCGCTGCTGACAAATCCGAAGGCGAGCGGTGCGGCTGTCGGATCCGGCTGCCAGAAAAGCATGCCGCCGGGGGCGGAGCCGACCGGCGTGTGAACCATGCGCGCGACGTGGACGATTACGTTCGGCATTTCAATTTCCGCACTTGTTTTCGCGATGAGATCCACGCCACCTTCCCAAGACATCCAGTTGTTTTTAGCCATGCTGGGACGCTAGAAATTCCGCAGTCCGGGTCAAGCGAGTTCGCAAGCCAGCCGGATGGCTGCAATCATCGATGACGGGTCTGCCAGATTTTTCCCGGCGATGGAAAACGCCGTGCCGTGGTCAGGGCTGGTGCGCGGCTTGGGCAGGCCGAGCGTGACGTTTACAGCGGTGTCGAAATCCAACAGCTTGAGCGGGATCAGGCCCTGGTCGTGATACATGGCGAGCACGGCATCGAAGTGGCCTCGTGCGGCGTCGCGAAATATCGCGTCCGGGACGGCGGGTCCGGTAAAAGCTCCTTGGCCCGAAGCATTTAACGCCCCGATGGCGGGAGTGATGATGCGGATTTCTTCATCGCCAAACGCGCCGCTTTCTCCGGCGTGGGGATTGAGCCCGGCGACGGCGATGCGGGGTGAGGAAATCCCACGGCGCTTGAGAAATCCGGCAGTAAGCAGGCCGATCCGCACGATGCGCTCCTCCGTGAGAAGCTCCGGCACTTTTGCCAGCGGCTCGTGGATGGTCGCGAGTCCCACCGTGAGGGTGTCGCCCGTCAGCAGCATGCCGAATTCTTCGAGGCCGAAGGCATGGGCGAAAAATTCCGTCTGGCCGGGAAAGGGGAAACCCAGTGCTTGCAAGCCTTCCTTGGAAACTGGCCCGGTGACGACAGCATCTGCGCTGCCGTTTTTCAAACGCCGCACTGCCTCGTCGAGCGCAGCCATGGCGGCGGCGGCGGAGCGGGCGGCGGGTTTCCCGGGAATGCCGGCGCTGCGGTCGCCGATGACCTGGATGTCATGGCCGGCGGGGATTTTTCCCGAGGCCAGGGCGAGATCGATGACTTCCGGGCCGACTCCAGCGGGATCGCCCAAGGTGATTAAAACGCGTGCCATGGCCACAGCATCGACGGAACTCCGGAGGCTGCCAAGCGGGGAAACGGATCGGCAATTACCTTCTCCGAATCGCGTTCCTTGCTTGCCGGAAGAGAGGGAACGTCATTAGGCTTTTGCCATGGCGAAAATGATGGCGAAAATGGTGCTCTTGGGAAGCATGTGCAGTCTGCTCACCCATTGTGGCACCTCCATGGGCTCTGGCAATCTGGGCGGGCCGACGGTGGAGGAACGCAATGCGAAAATCGCCAGCGAACCGACCGGGGATTTCTTCTACGGCCGCCGATACTTTGTCGAAAAAACCCGCTTCTGGGGTTATCTCCGCCAGCCCCGCCAATCGTGGAGCCGCGCGAAACTCGTCGTTTTCAATGAGGATAAAAAGCACGCACCTGACCGCCTGCCGGAAAATGGCCCACAGGGTCAGCGCTACACCTTCGACAACAATACTGAATACCGCATCCGGGGATTCTACACTGGCCAGCAGGCTTACGATCCGAACAGCAACCAATTCCTCCCCGAGTTCATGCTCACCGGCTACGAAGTGCTCGACCGTCAGCCCGGCTGGCTTTTCCGTCCTGATGATCGCTACGACCGACTCCGAATCACCATGACGCCGCACTGAGCCGCGTCACAACCATCCCCCCCAAAAATGAAACCCGACAGTATCCAGCGTGCTGTCCGAGCTAACCGCCATGAGCGGTCGCCCGGTGACGCGCCGAGCCTAGGACGCTTGGCTCGGATGCGCGGCACCGGCATCCCGAAAGGGACTCGCCGTCAGCGCAAGCGCAGCGCCCGGGGGCGGCACGGGGAGGCCAAGGTGATCCTGAATTGGTCGATCCTCTTTGGTATTCTCGCGGCGCTGGCACTCCTGGCGGCGATCTATTTCTGGGTCAAACCCCAAGTGGGAGCGGAGCTGCTCGCGGGCGTAAAATCCTCACCCGACCACGAGGAAGAAGTCCGCGTCAGGTCCAAATTCAAGTCACTTTCCGAAAACGAGGCGCTCGACAAAGTCCGCCGTGCATTGGAAATCCGCGCGCCGGAGAGAGTGGCGGAGAAATTCCATCTTGGCACCGCAGATCCCGGAAAAATCGTGGATTTTCTCAAAAATCTCCCCGTAGCCCAAGGCCCGATCGACCATTACGACTGGCTCGGCAGCATGGATGCGAACGATCTCCAGCTCGACGGCGTGGTAATCACCTTCAAGGCCAATGAAAAACTGAACCAGCGCATCGCATTTCTCGTCCCTGACGAAATGGGAGTGTGGAAAATCGACTTCGACGCTTTCGCCCGCACCGTGGAACCATCGTGGAGCGATATTTTGGAAAAAGGCGTCGAATCCGCCGAGGTGCGTGTTTTCCTTGCGGAGGACAGTTACTACAATGGCCCTTTCAAGGATGACAAGCAGTGGATCTGCTACGGTCTAGCCTCGCCCGATTGCGATGCGATCCTGATGGGCTATTGCAGAGTGGATTCCCCGCAGGCAGGTGCCATCGAAAGCATGTTCAACAAGGGCGGCAAAGTAAACCGGGCGACTCTGGAAATCCACCGGGTAGAGGGAGGTCTGTCGAGGCAGTTTGAAATCGTCAAGGTCCTCGCTGAAGACTGGGTGATGGGCAAATTACCATTTGAAGAGGGCTTCAAGTAATTAGAAACCAATGCTTGCCGTGGGGGATCGTGATTTTCTAGTGTCCCGATCGTGAAGAAATTCGAGGCATCAAAGCCAAATCCTTACTTGCAAAATCGCCCGCTTGCGCGGTTTCAATGCTATGCCACAGATATTGATGAGATTTTGGTTTCCCGGTGCAGAAAGCCAACTTGTTCCATTGTCGCACTCTGAGGAATTCCCATCGTATTGCCATCCCCTTCGATCCTAGGCGAGCCCGATTCGATCCCCTATCCTGTTGCTAAAAAACCCAGATGAACCCGAAGGACATTCAACTCGACATCCGCTCGCCACGCAGCCGATCGGTCGGCCAACTTCCGCCGATTGGAAAAGTCACCCGTTTGCGCGAATCGAGTGCATCAGTTGATATTGCTGCACAACAGCTTCAATACGGCAATACCAGCACGTATGACCGCGGGGGCAATCCTGCTCTCAGGAAGCTCATCCTCCTCTGGTCCATCGCCCTCGGCACCGGTACTGCGCTGATCATTGGCGCTGCCATTTCCTTCTGGATCTTGCCCTACCTGAGGCAGCGGAACCACGCGGCCTCGGTAAAGCTGATCGACCCCGAAATGCGGGTCCGCATCGTTTCCCGGTTTTCTGCTCCGGGTGAGGATGAGGCCCTCAGTCTGGTGAGGCATGCGATGGCCAACCGTGATCCGGCGAAGGTCGGCGCTTTATTCCACACAGGCTCGGCGAACGCAGCCGAAGTGATCGGTTTTTTCAAAAATGCGGAAACTCGCGACGGAGCGGTCACCCATTGTGACTGGCTCAGCAGCATTGATGGTGACGGTCTGCCGCTGGAAGGCGTGCAAGTGGCTTTCAAGGGCATCGATAAGCCCGGGCTCCGGCTCGCTCTCCTCACTCCCGATGACAACGGCGTTTGGAAAATGGACTTCGATTCCTTCGCTCGTTCGGTCAGACCATCATGGCAAGAACTGCTGGACAACCATGCGGCGCGCGCCACCGTCCGCGTCGTCGTCGGCCGCGATGTTTATTTCAACGGACCGTTCAGTGACGAAAAGCGCTGGAGCTGTTATGGAATCGCCTCGCCGGATGTCGATGTTCTGTTGCGCGGCTATTGCGCGGCAGGATCGGCCCAGGAAAGTGCTATGGAGCGGCTGCTCGCCGGCGGCACGGCAACGAGCCGTGCCACCCTTGAAATCCGGCACGTGCCAGAAGGGGATTCAAGGCAGTTCGAGATCACCAGCGTGCTGGCGAAGGACTGGGTGGTATCTAGTAGAAATCTCACCGCGGGTGATCCCGGCGGAAGATAGGTGCCCCGACCATCAGGAGTTAGAATTTCAAAGATCGAACCACGCCGACGGCTCGTGCTGCCCGGCACAATGCAGGTCCACGTGCGCGTGTCCCGTTTCTTGGAGACAGGATTGGAGCCGGTTAAGAATAATTTCAGGCGTGTTGCAGTCCGAGCTAAGATGGCCCAGCACGATGCGCCCCAGCGCGGGGTGGGCGATCTCACGGATCAGCTCGGTCACTTGATTGTTTGATAGATGGCCGTGGCGTGAACTGATGCGCTGTTTGATCGACCACGGGCGCTTCGTGTCGGCTTCCAGCAATTCCTCGTCATAGTTTGCCTCCACGAAGATCCCGCGCAGGCCGCGCAGGCGCTCGGTCATGCTACGGGTGACGAATCCAGCGTCGGATAGAAAACCGAGCCGTTGGGTTTCATCTCCCACTACGAAGCCCACCGGATCCACTGCATCGTGCTGGATGGCGAAGGTCTCGATGTTCACCGCGCCGAGCGTGAAGACCTGGCCGGCTTCGAAAATCTTCCACTGTCCGCCTTCGATTCCCGCTTCCCGGACCACCCGCGCAGTCGCGGCCGTGGTGTAAACCGGCAGCGGGTTCTGTTTCAGGAATACCTTGAGCCCTCGGACGTGATCGCCGTGCTCGTGGGTCAGCAGCACACCGTTGAGCGATGCGGGGTCTATGCCCACCTGTTGGAGACGGACAGTCAACTGTTTCGCGCTCAAACCGGCATCGATCATCAGGCGCAGTCCGCCGCATTCGACGACCGCCGCATTTCCTCCGCTCCCGCTACCAAGCACCACAAATCGCATCACGCCCGGACGATGCCGCTTCGGGAAAATTCACGCAAGGAAATCGATACGATAACCCGATGTCGCGTGACATCAAGAGGCCATGGCCTAACCCCTTCGTTGGAAGGGGGGAAAAGAAAACCGCTGTGCCGTCCTTGGCGCTGTGAGCCACGTTCCGTAAACTCAATAAGTGGGGTCGTCCTGCGGTTTTCCGTCTTCCTAAAAAGGCATGACATAGTCCGCAGGAAGATGACCCCGGTTCAATCATATCGGTTCGGGCCAGCTACCAAATTAGTCGTACACAGCAGTCGAGAAGAGGTTATCGCCACTGGGTTTCTGCGCAACCGAAATTATAAAAAAGAAAAGGCTTTTCAAATGACGTTGGACCCCATCCGAAGTCGGATTTTTACCTATCGCCGCAGCTTGGGGGTGATAGCGTTGCCCCTATGAAATTCCTCTGTCTGTGGATCGCTACGGCCGCGCTTGCCATCGCCCAGAAGCCATCGCCACCGGACCCCGACGAGGCTGCCTATCCGGCAATCGAACGCTTCGTCGAGGTCATGGAAGCGGTGCGGAAAAATCATCCGGACGTGGACAAGCTCGCCTACGATCGATTGGTGAATCACGCGCTCGAAGGGATGTTAGCCAGTCTCGATCCGCACTCGTCGTTCATCCATCCGGAGATGGCCACGCAGATGCGCGAGCATGCCGATCTCAATCCGGAAGTGCCGTCACTCGGCCTCGCTCTCGGCCTGCGCGACGACGGCCCCTACATCGCCAATGTCTCGCCGTTAGGTCCCGCAGCGCTGGCTAACATTTTGCCGGGGTCCTCCGTCTTGGAGATCGACGACCGGAAAACAGCGGGCGTCGATTTCACAGAACTCCTCGGGCCGCTGCGCCGCGCGCCGGGCGAGACGACGAAGTTTATTCTAAAATCACCCGCCGCGCCGAGGCCGTTCGAAGTCTTGCTGGTGCATCGCATGGTCGAGCAGCGCTCGGTGGTGGAGACGAAGATTTGGGATAAACCGAAGGGCATCGGTTACATCCGGCTCGCTTCGTTCGGTAACAATTGCGCCCGCGAGATGGAGGCAGCGCTCGATGAACTGGAGGATGCCGGAATGAAATCCCTGATCTTCGATCTCCGCGAAAACGGCGGTGGCGATCTCCATGAAACAGTGAAAATCCTCGGTCTTTTCCTGCCACCCGCCACCGCCGTCGTAACCACCCGCGGCCGCGATGGCGAATCCGGCGATCCGATGAAAACACCCGATCGCCAGCGCCGCAAACGCGACTATCCGATGGTGGTCCTGCTCAACCGGATGTCTGCCTCCGCTTCGGAACTAACGGCCGGTGCGCTCCAAGATCTGAAACGGGCGACGGTCATCGGAGAAGTCAGCTATGGCAAAGGCTCCGTCCAGAACATCATCCCGACCGGTGGCGGCACGGCGCTGCGCCTGACGATTGCCACCTATCACACCCCTTCCGGAAACACCCCGCACCGCAAGGGGATCACGCCGGATGTGCCAGTGGCCATCGATGATTCCACCCGCGCAAATTTCCAAAAACGCTGCCAAATCAACTCGCTCGCCCCCGACGATCGCAAGGCCATCGACGCCTGGCAGGACCCGGTCATCGATGCGGCAGTGAAAGTGCTGGTGAAGTAGAAAGCGTTCTGGCTCAGACCGTCGGGACTCTTTTCGGGAAGCCACCTTCGCTGCGTGCCTCGCGGGATTGGCCCCATTGAGAAACGCGTAATCTGCCCGTTGGCTCTAAATCACTTAAAATTAGTTAAGTTTTCTGAATGATTGACGGGGTCGGGAGATTTTCGTAGCGTGCGCTTTAAGCGATGGCCAACGATTCAATTACCTTTTCCTGTTCCGCGTGTGGGATCAGACTCACGGTTCCAGGAAATCTTGCGGGCGTAAGCGGCCCCTGTCCGTCTTGCCGGGCACCGATCCAAGCTCCGTATCCCACACCTGCGCCGACTCCAGCAGCCCCTGCCCCCCCTGCCCCCCCGGCCTATCAGCAGCCCCAGCAAGTGGCCTATCAGCCCCCTGCCGCGCCATCCCAGCCTGCTTATCCTCAGCAACAGCCGGTTTACACCCCACCACCGCAACCGGCTTATCAACCACCGGTCCAGCCTCTCCAGCAACCGCAGCCCGCCGCCGCGATGACTCCGGCTCAAGTGGTTTATCCCCAGCAGCAGCCGATATACGCACCACCGCCTCAGCCGGCCTACCAGCAGCCCGCTCCGCTTCCGCAGCCAACGGCCTATGCGCAGCCGCAGCCGGTTCAGGCTCCCCCTCAGCAGCCGGATTACTATCAGCCACCGCCGCTGCCGCAGTATCAACCCTTGCCACAACCGGCACCCTCTGCGCCACCGCTGCCCGAATATCAGCCACAGCCGGCTCCGGCTGCCCCGCAATACACGGACTATGCCGAGCCGCCGGTGGTGAATCCGATTCCAGTTTCCGCTCCGGTGGAAATACTGGGAGCCTCTCAGGTCACGCCCTCATCAGGTTCCGGGCCAGCGGTGCTCCGGCCCGAGCCACGCCAGTTGCCTAGCCGTCCGACGCACGGTGAGCAACCGGTGGCCAAGCAGATGCCCGAGCCGACCAAGCGCACCAGCGACGCGAGCCTGAAACCGAATCCGCTGCCGAGGCACCCACGGCAGCGCGGGCGACTGGCGCGCTCATTGATGGCTCTGCTATTTCTGGCTGCGGCGGTGGGCATCGTTTACGGCGTCCGCACGGTATTGAACAACCAGACCAAAGTTCCCGCTGGATCGAAAAAAACTGAGTCCACGGTCCGCACAATTCTTCCCGAGAACCTGCCACCGCCCAAAAGATCGGTCGAGCCCGATCAACCGCTTCCCGTTCAAGAGCCGGTGCAGCCAACGATTGCCGAGCCCGCGCCATCGCTTCCGGAAGGCATGGAACCCGAGGAACCTGGCAAGGCGGCGGATGAGGTTTTGGAAAAATTCCTCGCCGCGAAATCGCTGCCCGAGCGGCTGGCGATGATCGAAACGAAAACGCCCGAGGCCGAACTCGTGAAATCCTGTCTCGCCGCCCCCCTTCCCACTTCCAGCTTTCTGACGGAAGCCCGCGAAACGAACGCAGTGGAGCGTGTGACCGACGTTTATTACAACGTCGATTTCGACGCCGGGAACAACACCAAGAACCTTCAAACCATTCTCGTCCGCACCCGTGGGACCAGCGATCCAAAGGTGGTGATCGATCCTTTTCTCGATTCCTACGGCGGCCGGCTCGCCGCCTATGCGAAGACGCCATCCGAAAAGGCCGGAGTCTTCCAAGTGATCATTTCCGCAGTGGCATCGTGCTACGACGAACGGGTGCCGAACCGGGAAAAGAAACTGACGCTCAAGTTGTTGCCACGGGATCAAACAAAGGAAATCGCCAGCGCCTATTTCGGCAGACAATCGAAAATCGGCATGATGTTAGAGGACGGCACTTACAGCTTGGGCTACGGCCGGGCGAAAGCGTGCACGGTTCTGCTACGCTGGAATACCGAAGACAACGCTGCGACTCCGTATCTGGAGGCGATCGACCTCAAAAGGCTGGACTGGAACCCTTGATCCGGCCGGCATCCATGAGTGCCTGCCAGCCGCCGCGTAAAACGGAGACTTCGGCACCGAGGTCGAGAGCGCGGATTCGTTTGGCGACTTCACGGCTGAGGCCGCAGTTTTCATCGCCGCAGTAAACGATGACGCGTGGGGTTTCCAAAATTTTCGGGACGATTTCCGATTCGAATGCCTGCATGTCCTCAGCGGGATCGAAATTCCAAAGGACCGATCCGGGAAGGCCGGATTTCTCCCACTGGCTGCGAGAGCGGGCGTCCACCCAGAGGATTTTCGCGTCCGAGGGGACTTGTGCGAGGCAGATTTCGTCCGGTTTGAGAGTGGCGGGATCGCAGATATAACTCCGTTTCGGCGGGCCTTTCATCAGGTATGTGCCGCCTGCCGCCGCGAAGGAAATGACGACGACGGCCGTCAGTTGGCCAAGCGCATTCATGGTTTTGCAGCAGTTTCGGCAGCACTCGGCTTGCGAACGACGCCGAAGGCCTGCTGGATTCGGTGTTTCTGGATCTTGCAGTCAGTTTCGATCCGGAAAACGCCGATGCCGGGGGCGTTTATGTCACGCGGGGTGACGACCAGTTCGTAATGCTTGCCGTCTTCCAAGGTTTTCAGCTCACAGGCGAAGGCTTCGGAAGAAGATCTGATGGCAGTGACGTGGATCGTCTGGCCCTCGATCATTTTGATCTGGATCGTCTGCGGTTCGCCTTTTGCCCCAAGGTCCCATTTCACGGTTTTCGGCTCGACGCCGACGAGGACCGGGATGTTCACCTTCAGCTTGAGAATCTGAGACGGCCTATCAGCGGGATCGTCGTTGAGAAAAAGCAGAATCATTTTATCGACCGTGCCGGAGAAGTTGGTCATGTCGAACTTCGCGCGGATGGTGCCGGATTCGCCCGGGCCATAGCGAAGTTTCCCCTCAGAAACCTGGACGGAGACACAGGAACAGCCGGGATCGCTTTTGGTGATGGTGATCGGCTTATCGGAGTTGTTAGTAAACTCGAAATCACCGGTGACGCTGAGGACATCCGCCGCAGCGTTGATTTCCTTGGACATTTCCTTGAAGTCCAAGGTGGCCGCGTGGACCAGGACGGCGAGTGCAAACCAGATGCCGATTGCTTTTTTCATGGGTGGATTATGACTTTGGTTTTTCCTTCGGCGCAAGTGCGACGGCGATGATCAGGCGGCCGCCGCGCCACTCGGGGCCGAGGACAAAAAGCGGGCGGTTCCCCTCCAAGCGGGCGTCGGTTTTGAGGATTTTTTTACGGCTGAACCAGACTTCGAGGTCGAGTTTCATCATCTCCTCGGTCGGCTTGCTACTGGCTTCGAATTTCACCAAGACTTCGTCCGATGGTTTCAGCGGCTGGGCCCAGCTTTCGTAGCTACGGAGCAAGGGCTGCACATCCTGACCCAGCGCGCGGTAGCTTTTGAAATGGAGCCGCTCTTCGCTGCGGAGGCGTTGTTCCGTGGTCTTACTCACTGCGGCTGCCTTTTCTCCGGCGGCTTTCGGATCGCCGTTAGTCGCGTAATAAACCGTGACAGAAACGCGCCCGATATTCGCTTTGCCGGGATCATCCTGCGCGGCGACCGGATAGGCCAAGGCCAATAGGAGCATCGCAACGGCGGAAAAAATCGCGTAACGGCGTTTCATGGGGTGACGATTTCCAGAATGGCGGTTTCAAGGGAAGCGGTGGAGTCAAACTCGCGTCCCACCGGCACGGAGGTGGTTTCGGAAAAATCGGTGGAATCAGGAATGGCGCGCACTCCATCGAGCACGATCACCATCGCCGAAGCGACATGACTGGCGATCAACTCAGCCTTCACCCCGGATTCCGGCGTGTAAACGATTTGATCAACCGGAATCGCGCGTGGTGCTCCGGCAACATCAATATCCACCATCGGCTGGGATTTCTTCCCGACCCAGAAGGCGAGCACCATGCCAGCGCAGGCAGCCACTGGCATGAGCAACGACTGCCACGAAAAGCGGCGCTTCTCGGAAACCTCAGCGACTTTCGGCGTCTGGGCTTGGATCGCTTGGGCAATGCGGCTGTTAAAAAAGTCCGGATAGGGCGGCTCTTCTGAAGCCGGCACGGCGGACGCGATCATCGAGCGCCAGCGACGGGTCTCCTCGCGGGCGGCGAGGTGTTCCGGCTGGCCGAGCACCCACGCTTCGAACGAGGCGAGCTCATCGCCTACTAATTCGTCATCGAGCCACAGGGCCAACTTTGCCTCATCTGGATTCGTATTCATCTTTTAGCAATGTTTGGAGTTTCTGACGCGCGTAAAACAGCCGGCTCATCACGGTGCCGAGGGTGCTGTCCATGGCCTCGGCGATTTCCTTATACGAGAGTCCTTGGACGTCTTTTAAAATTACGACCTCCCGGTGCTCCACTGATAGCTTGTTAAGTGCCGCTTGGATTTTCATCCGCAGCTCGCCGAGGGACATCGAGGTATCCGGCGACTCGCCGCCCGAGGGCGTGGTGAACGAAGCGGAATCGATCCGCTCTCTTTCGAAAATCTCGTCGTTGAGCTCACCGGCGCTTTCGATTTTCCGCTTCCGCGCCCAGTCGTAAACGACGTTGTGGGCGATCCGATAGAGCCAAGTCGAGAAGCGCGCCTTCGCCTCGAACCGCGGGAGCGCGTTCCAAGCCTTGATGAAGACCTCCTGAGAGAGGTCCCATGCGTCTGCTTCCTGATGGATCATGTTGCGAATCATGGCGAAAATTCTTCCACGGTGCCGGGTCACGAGCGCGTCGTAGGATTTTAAATCCCCCTTCTGCGCGAGCGCTACCAAGCGGAAATCATCGTCGGGGTCGTCCATGGAGTTGTCCGAATCGATGGAACCGATAGGCCCCTGCGCGATTTTGGACGGCTCTCCGTTGGATTTATTCATGTTTCGCAGGAAATTTTCTGATCCGGAAGGCAGACCAAGGATCGCCAGCAAGCTGAACGCCCCTGCCCTTCCACGCAACCTCAATCACAGGAGCGGGCCTATGGGGAAAGCACCACCCTCAGCCGCGCGAAGCGTTTCACCTCGTCGTTCGTGGTCAGCGTGTCGGTGATTTTCACTCGATCCCACCGCGAGTTGAGCGAGGTAGCGACCTCTGTCCCGACCGCCATCCAAGTGACGAGATCCGTGGAAAACTCAGCAATGTAGGTAAGTCCCGCGCCGCTGGCTGGAGTCCGGCGGACGAATTCCACGGTGAGGCGATCACCGCTGAGAGATTCCAAACGCACGGCTGGCAGGCCTCGCAAACCAGTGGCGGGCGTCATCGTGGCAAGCTCGTTGAAGGTAGGATCTAGGTTAAGGGCAAATTCCAGCAAGTTTCCGATCCCATCCTTGTCTGGATCCACCAAAGCCCCGGAGACGGCAGGATCGGAGATTTCACCCGGTGTGAAATAGAGCTTCTGCCAAGTGCTGAAATTTTCCGCCACCACGGCATTCACCTCGGGGCCGACATTCGTGGTCAGCCACGATAGGGTGGTTGGCGCGGCGACGCGGGAGCTGTAAAAACTGCTGCCCACATTTTCCGCGCCATTGGGGATCGTTAGCCAGCTACTGCCATCTTTGATCTGAAGACCGCCGCAATCATAGAGGGCGGCTTGAAATTCCGCGGGTTCCGCCGCGGAAATCCGGAACGGCCCGTCCACTCCGTAGTTAATTCCAGCGAGCCGCCAGAGACCGTCTTCCAAAACGAACACACCTCCACCCGAGTCCCCCACGGAAAGATGGCATTCATTCGCGATGCCTGGATTGTCGAAATCACATTGCAGAAACTGCCCTAAAGTTGCATCCGTCGCGATCAGCGAAACTTGATTTCTCCCCCAGCGTTCCACGTCATCGCCAGTGCCCCAGAACCATCCCTTCGGCTCTCCCGAAACCATTACGCCGAGGCCCCTCTGAGTCCCCCGCCCCAGTACCGTCGCGGTCGCCCCGAGATCGGCGGCTCCGGTGGAAACCGGCGCATAGTTGAGAAACGGCTCCGTGTGCTTCACCTCCCACACCCTCAAGTCGGTTGAGGGAATGAGCTGAGAGCCGATGGTCTCGTGGCTTTCCCCGTGAAAATACAATTTGTCTCCATTCGATCCGCCGATGTGGTTCGCGGTAATGAAATAATACGGCGCGATCGGCACCCCCAGAAAGCTGTTGAATTTCCCCTCATACTGCCACCCCGAATTGTCGCCGGGAGTGCTGGTATTGTGAGTCGGATCGGGAGTATCGAGGAAAATAATCGCTTCAGACCTCCCCGCCAATGCCAGCAGGACAAGTAGCCCGAGCGAGTGCTTTCTGAAAAAATCCATCCACACAACTACCTCCCCATCCGCCATTTCGCAAAAGGTTAGGAAAATGGCCGCTGGTTCGTGATCGGTTGGTTGATCTGGGTGTTGCCGATATGGAACTTTCCCAGATTATTTTTGTATTCGGGAGGGGTCTAGGTGAAGGACTGACGATATCGGTCGCCGCTCTGGAAAATTAGCAACAGCTACCGGTCATCACCGTGGCCGTATCGCAGGTAGTGCGGGTCTTTCGCCTAGGTGTCGGAAATCTTTCCGGCGATGCTGTTCCAGAACCCGAAGGGTCCACCGGGAACCTTTCTTTTTTCCAGATCATCCTTGGCGAACTGCGCACCGATGAAGACAAAATAGGTCATGTCCTTTTCCTTCGTGACCTTGCGAATGTTATCCACCATCGGTTCATAGATGCTCCAAAAGGTGGTCCATTGCGAAGCGTTGGTCATGTCGATGATGACTGTCTGGATTCCGGCGTCCTTGATTTTTTGAAGGATGTCCCTGACTTGCTCGATATCCGCTTAGCTGTGACGAGGATTCCATTTGCCGTTCCCCTCGAATGTGGTTCCGTTGTTGCTCCCTCGGCAGCAGATGAGGATGTGGGCGCGGGGGTGCCCGGCGATCGCGTTCGACGTTAGCGCGAGAGCTGACAATACGAGCGGAGCCAGAAACCGCAGCATGCGGGCGGCTGTTTTTTCTATTGGAAGATAAATGTCGAATTTCAAACTGGAGTAGTAATACACGTCGTTAGGGACGGTGGTTTCCATCACTCACGAGTAGAAAGGCTTATCGTCACCGGCCCCAATAGACCTGACGGCAGCGGTTTGCCGCCCGGCTTGGGCGTGACATTGGTGTGAGTCAGGCGCTTTTCTTTCGGCAAAGCCTGATCCGCTAACAAGCGGTTCCACCAAGTGTTCGCGACGCGGATTTCGAGCTGGTTGTCTGAGGTCTTGAGATTGCCGGGCAGGGCGATCCGGTAAGGAGGCGTCCAAAGAACCCGGCCGAGGTCCACGCCGTTGACCCGGACGGTGGCCATTTCCGCTAGATTGCCCAGATCCAGCACGAACGGGCCTTCGCCGGGAGGCTTACTGAAACTTGTCTGATAGACGGCGGTGCCGGAATAATTCCGGATGCCCTCGTCCGAATGCTTTGTCCAGTCGATCAGCGATTCGAATCGGATAGAAGCCGGTCCGCCCCATGCGGGATCGAAAGCGATGGTCCACGGTCCGTCGATCCGCGCGACTTCGGTGAGACGAAGTTTATTGTCGCCGGTGCTTCCCTTGGCAGGTGCGTGGATCGGCTTGCGGAAAATAACAAAGGTCGATCCATAGGAATCGAGACTGATAGGAAGGAGTGTTCGGCCATTTTCCTCTCGGAAGGCCGTGGCATCACGTCGCGTGCCGGTCAGCGGGTTCCACAGTTCGGGTTGGCGATCGTGAATACGGAAGGTGACTTCTGTTTCGATGGAGACATTGCTTTGATTGCTTAGAAAATAGATGTCCGCCTCGCCATCGCGACGATGAACCCAATCCAAGGTTCCTTGGGTCCACGCCACATCGGCGGTGATGCCGCGTTTTACCATGAGATCCACGGCTGTCAAACCGGTGTCGATCCGCCCCTTCTGCCATAACTCATCGGCGATGGATTTCAATTCGGCTTCGCTCTGTGGCCATCCACTCAGGCTGGCGGTGCGGGTGGGTTTGGGGCCGGTGATGGCGACTCCGGCTTTGACAAACTCGCGGAGTTTGCGCGCCACCGGCAGCGAAAGGATGCCGTGATCCGGAAGAACAAGCGCCTTGTAGCTGACGCCATCCGGAAGCTCTAACAATCCATTCTTGGCTGTGATGCGGTTGAGCAGAGCGTCTTCATTGCACCAATCGAAGTCGAAGCCCGGAAGGATTCCGGTAGGTGCCGCTTGTTTGCGCCCGGGGACATTGGGCGCGTGGTCGCCGACATACACCAGCACGTCGGAAACCGGCAGGCCGCGTTGTAGCAGAGCCTGGCAGCGGTTCATGTAGCCGATGATTCCCTGCGCCATGCCGGCCCAGGTGATCTGCGGATTGAAATGAGTGCCCGCGAAATACTCCTGACCTGGAACCCCGGCCGAGGCGGGGGAACAAGTAAACGCATGCCAATACGTTAGATTGAGCCCAGCGCAGGCCTCGTGATCGAAGGTGGGTTTCTGTGCGGACCATAAGCTGTCGTTCCAGTGCGGTCCGACTGAGGTAAAGCCCTCGCCGCAGACGACGCGCTTTCCGTAGAGGTGGGCGGCGCTGGCAGGAGTTTTCATGAAAAAGCGGTTTTGCTCCTTGGGCCGATGCGGCGAAGGCACCCAGAATTCACCCATCGGCGCAGTCTGATGGCCGAGGTTAGAGATCGCGTCAAAAGGGCCGATGTGCGGGCCACCAGCTTCGCAATGGGTGCCGAGTCCACGATTGCCGGCGAGCGCGCTGAGTGCTGCGTATTTCTGCTCCGCCATCAATTCCGCGATCGTCTTCCTAAGATCTGCTAGGAAGCGATTCGAGCGATCTCGATCGCCAACGATGCGTCCCGCGATGACGGGCAACCATGGAGTGAGATCGTAGCCGCGGTTCCGGTGGAACGCTTCGGGAAGGGTGCGCGACCAATTGAGGCCGCCGCCTTCCCAACTGTCGGTCTCGATTCCCGTCAGCGTTTTGCCTTTCCCTGCCAATGGGCCCACGGCTTTTAGCAGCGGATCGACATTTTTCTGCCAGTAACTTTTCAAAGCCTCGGCGTCCAGATAGTCCACCATCAGGCCCTTCCAATTTCCGCTAGAAGTGGAAACGTGACCGCCGTTCAAGGTCCAGCCAAAGCGCAGGATACTCCATTCTCCCGGTGGCACTTTCCATTTCAACCGGCCTAAAGGATCGCGCAGGGCGGTGAGATTGACCACCTCGCCCGGCTGGGTATCAGCCTCGCCCGCAGTGGCAGGGACATCTTCCAACAGAGGACGACAATCTTCCGCACTCCCACCCAGTTCCTTGAATAAGGCCTTTTCCCGCAACTGCCGGATCGGCGATGATTTTCCAGCCTTCGTGCGATAGGCCAGCAGCACGGTATCGTGAAAGTCTTTGGACTCGTAAGCGGTTAGTGAACCATTAAAATCCGTTGGCCCCGTTACGGGTGTTTCAGACCAAGCGATCACCTTGCCCGATTGTTCCGGCGTCACGCTAGGACCGCCGAGATTCCAACCGCTCTGAGGGCTGAGGCTGAGTTCCAAACCTAGACGCGCGGCTTCTTTCACGGCATGAACAAACAGCTCGGTCCACTCGGGAGACCCAAACATCGGACCGGTCGGGGTGGGTCCGGCACCTTGGCCGGCATCAAAAATGAGACCACCACCCATCCCGATGGATTTCATCCACTCCAGATCTTTCGTGATGGCCGCCTTGTCCACATTGCCGTTCAGCCACCACCAGAAACAGCGGGTCCGCGCGGCGAGAGGAGGCGAATCAAAAGAAGCTGCTAGATCGTCTTCAGCAGCAGTAGCGTGCATCGCCATGGCGCAAGCAAGCGCCATGACCATTCGGGTAAATACCGACCAACGTGGAGTTCTTGAAAAAAGCAGAGTGGACACAAATCACGCTACGCAAAATTACCCGACGATATTGCAGAGGTCTGTCAGCAGTGAGCCACGCCGACCGTTTCCTTTCCATACCGTGGCCTCGTATTCAATGTCGTCCGTCTGCCACTCCATCGGCGGGCGGGTGGCATTCACCTTGGGAGGACAGGTTTTATCAAGTGCGCCGCATTCGTTCCAACAGCCCTGTGGTCCAGAAATCTCGCTCACATCCATGGATGATTCGAAAACTGACAGGATCCATTGCCTCATTTCGGCCACAATATTCTGGGCCGCTGCCAAAAAATGCGCGATCCACCAGATAGTATGCGCGTTTTTACGCAGTATCTGTAAAAAGTCGGACAGCCGATCTAGATCAACTCAGAAGCAAACCCACCCCCCGAATACCAACTGTGACCGCAAATCATCCAAACGTCATCTCAGCCCCGCTCCAGCCCCTCGCATTCGGCGGAGGCATCCGGTATCAAGGCACGTCCACCTTCACTGGCAGAATCAAATTTCAAGCGTCAAACGCAACACGCGTTGGCGATAAGGTGCTCCATCTCAAAGAAGACACGGCCATCTCGGACGCCATGCCATCTTGAAATCCTGAAGCCCCACCTCGATGATCCGACGCTTCCTGCTATTGGCATTCGCCACCACCATCGCCACCGCGGCTCCTGAATACTCGCTATGGTACAACAAACCTGCCACCGATTGGCTCCAGGCCCTGCCCATCGGCAATGGCAGCCTCGGAGGCATGATTTTCGGCGGAGTTTCCAAGGATCACATCCAGTTCAACGAGCAAACACTCTGGACCGGTGATGAGATCAAAATGGGCTCCTATCAGCCATTCGGCGATCTGTTTCTGGACTTTCCCGAGATGGGCGCCACGGACTACCGCCGTGAGCTGAACCTATCAGATGCAGTTCACCGAACCACCTTTACTGCCAACGGCGTGAAATACCTCCGCGAGGTATTCTCCAGCCACCCCGACAAGGTCATGGTCATCCGCCTCACTTCGGACAAACCCGGCGCGATCTCCGGCACCTTCCGTCTCACGGACGCGCACAAAGCAAAAATCTCCGCTGCCGGAAGCACAATCACCGCGTCTGGAGCTTCGGAAAACGGCCTGGCCTATGAATCGCGAGTCATCGTCCTCAACGAAAAGGGCACACTGACAGCAAGCAGCTCCGACCTGACGCTCAATGGTGCCGATAGCGCAACCATTTTTCTCACAGCCGCCACTTCCTTTGCTAACAGTCCTGAGCGGAAATGGCGCGGCGAAGCCCCATCCGTAAAACTTGTCCGCATTCTCGCCACCGCTTCGCAAAAAGCCTATGCACAACTGAAGGCCGATCACATTGCTGATCATCAATCGCTCTTCAACCGGTTGCAGCTCGAGCTCGGACCCTCGCGAAATGACCTCCCGACCGACCAGCGCCTTTCAGCCTACCAGAAAAACCATGATCCAGGCATGGACGCGCTTTTCTATCAATACGGTCGCTACCTACTCATTGGCAGCTCCCGTCCCGGCGGCCTGCCCGCCAACCTCCAAGGCATCTGGAACCAAGACATGAAACCCGCATGGTATTCCGGCTACACCACCAACATCAACGTGGAGATGAACTACTGGCTCGCCGAGCCCACGAATCTATCCGAATGCCACCAACCCTTCTTCGACTGGCTACGCAACCTCGCTACAGTTCGTAAAAAGAACGCCCAGCCCGCCATCGCCGCCAAGCGCGGTTGGACTGCCTATAGCACCAATAATCCGATGGGCGGGAATTCCACCTGGGGCATCCACCGCCCCGGCCCGGCCTGGATGACGCAGCATCTCTGGACTCACTATGAATTCACCGGCGACAAGGAATTTCTCAAAACCCGCGCTTACCCGGCCCTCAAGGAACTTGTCGAATACTGGGAGGACTTCCTCGTGGAAGGCCCGGACGGAAAACTCATCACCCCTGCCGGTTGGTCGCCCGAGCATGGTCCGGTAAAGAAGGGCGGAAAAATCGTCATCCTTGAGGGCGACCGCACGCCGCAGCCCGGCGCATCCTACGATCAGGAAATCGTTTGGGACCTCTTCACTAACTACATCGAAGCCTCCGAAGAGCTCGGCATCGATGCCGCTTACCGCTCCAAAGTCCGCGCCATGCGCGATAGGCTGCTAGAACCAAAAATTGGAAAATGGGGCCAACTGATGGAGTGGATGGAAGATGTGGACGATCCTAAAGACACCCACCGCCACACCTCCCACTTATTCGCCGTCCATCCGGGGCGCCAGATCAATCCAGTCACCACACCCGAACTGGCCAAGGCGGCCATCGTTTCTCTCAATGCCCGCGGCGATGGCGGCACCGGCTGGAGCAAAGCGTGGAAGATCAACTTCTGGGCCCGCCTCGCAGACGGTAACCACGCCCAAGTGATTCTCCGGGATCTTCTGACTCCCGTCGGCACCGGCAAGCTCGGCGGAAGGTATAGCGGCGGAGTCTATCCGAATCTCTTCGATGGTCACCCGCCCTTCCAGATCGACGGCAACTTCGGGGCCACCGCCGGCATGACCGAGATGCTCCTCCAGAGTCACGTCCGAAAGGATGGCGCCTATTTGATAGACATCCTCCCCGCCTTGCCGGATGCATGGAAAGACGGTTCTATTACGGGTCTCCGCGCCCGTGGCGGCTTCGGCGTCGATCTCACCTGGAGCGGAGGAAAACTGACCAAAGCCACTATCACCTCAACCAACGGCGGCAAAGCCTGGGTCCTCTCCAACGGCAGCATCCAACCACTCACCTTGCCTCCTGGAGGGCAAAAAGATTTCAACTAATACACTTATGATTCCACTCAGACCTTCTATCCGACTTACTATTCTTGCAGTCTGCATTCCCACTCTCGCGTCAGCCGCAGCTCCACCAGAACTTTGGTATCAACAGCCAGCTACCCAATGGACGGAGGCGCTTCCTATCGGCAATGGCCGCATGGGTGCGATGATCTACGGCGGCGTGCAGGACGAGCACATCCAATTCAACGAAAGCACCGTCTGGACCGGCAAACCCCACGAATACCAACATGAAGGTGCCGTGAAATTCCTGCCCGTCCTCCGCGATCTCTGCAACGAACGCCGGAAGCTCGACATCGAGGCGGACGAACTCTCAAAAAACGGCAAACCGGACGAAGCGAACAAAAAAAGAAATCAAGCCAAAGCCAAGCAGAAAGAAGCCGAAGACATCGGGCGCAAGGAGTTCATGAGCATCCCGCTCGGCCAGAAGACCTATCAACCCTTTGGCGATCTGCGCATTTCATTTACCGGATCGGAGGGATTCACCAACTACCGGAGAAGTCTCGATCTGGACTCGGCTCTCTCCCTCATCACCTATCAGGCGGATGGAGTCACCTTCAAGCGCGAGTACTTTGCTTCGTTTCCGGACCAAGTCATCGTAATGCGGCTCTCCGCTGACAAGCCGGGCAGAATCAGTTTCAAGGCCAAGTTAGACAGCCCCCACAAATCCGCAAATACCGAAATCCGTCAGGACGGTGAACTCGCGCTCCTCGGTCAGGTGGAGGAGGGCGGCGTGAAATTCGAGTCAAGGCTCAAGCTTGTCACCCAAGGAGGGAAAACCACCGCCGACGATTCAGGATTGTCGGTTGAGAATGCCGATTCCGCCACGCTCGTCCTCGCGGCCGCCAGCAGTTTCGTAAACTTTAATGATATCAGTGGCGACCCTACTGCCCGCTGCGCCACCTCCCTCGCAGGGGTTGTAAAAAAGGACTACGACTTGCTTCTTGATGCCCACCGCAAGGACCATCAGGCCTTGTTCCGCCGGGTCGCCATTGATCTCGGAAAGACCGATGCCAGCACGCATCCAACTGACCAGCGCATCCGGGATTTCGCCTCCGGAAATGATCCCGATCTCGCTGCGCTGACGTTTCAATACGGTCGCTATCTGCTCATCGCATGCAGTCGTCCCGGAGGTCAAGTTGCCAATCTCCAAGGCATCTGGAACGACTCCCTCAAACCCGCATGGGACAGCAAAATGACGGTGAACATCAACACCGAGATGAACTATTGGCCTGCGGAAGTGACCAATCTCCCAGAATGCACTGCCCCGCTTTTCAGCATGATCGCGGACTGCGCGGTCACAGGAAAAAAAACCGCCGCGGCTCACTACGGCGCACCTGGCTGGGTATTGCACCACAATACCGATATCTGGCGTGGCACCGCACCTATCAATAACAGCGATCACGGCATCTGGCCCAGCGGTGGTTCATGGCTTTGCCAGCATCTGTGGGAGCACTATCAGTTCATTGGAGACAAAGAATTTCTCAGCAAGCAGGCCTATCCAATCATGAAGGATGCTGCGATCTTCTTTCTCAGCTACCTGAGCAAGGATCCTATCACTGGAAAGCTCATCAGCGGTCCCTCGAATTCCCCCGAACAAGGCGGCCTCGTCATGGGACCATCGATGGATCACCAGATCATCCGTGCTCTCTTTCAAAATACCGCAGCCGCCGCGCGCATCCTCGGCGTCGATGCGGGACTCGCTGACAAACTGGACACCTCCCGAGCCGATATCGTTCCTAACCAGATCGGTAAACACGGCCAACTCATGGAATGGACAGAAGACCGCGATGATCCGAACAACAAACACCGGCACGTCTCCCATCTCTGGGCGGTCTATCCGGGGTCGGAGATCACTCCGAAACAGCCTGATCTTTTCAAAGCCGCACGCCAGTCTCTCATCGATCGGGGGGATGAGGCCACCGGATGGAGCATGGGTTGGAAAGTGAATCTCTGGGCACGATTCCTCGATGGAGATCATGCGAATCACATTCTCAAAAACCTACTCAAACCCGTGAATGACAAGGGCGTCATGGGCGGCGGCGGCATGTATCCAAACCTGTTCGACGCGCATCCACCTTTCCAGATCGATGGTAATTTCGGCGCCTGCTCGGGAATCGCCGAGATGCTGCTGCAAAGCCACGATGGTGAAATTGTCATTCTGCCCGCACTTCCCAAAGATTGGCCGACTGGGAAAATCACCGGCCTGAAAGCTCGTGGCGGATTCACCGTGGATATCACGTGGAAAGACGGATCTCTCTCTCAGGTCACGCTCTCTTCCGTCAAAGGCGGAACAGCAAGAATCCGGATCAACGGCAAAACTCAAGCCATCACCCTCCCGGCAATGGGCAAGCAAACCATCAAACCATGAAGCGAATACTACTTGCTCATGGAATGCGGAGAACCCACCTATCTCTTCGGTGCCGCAGATGACTATCAAAAAAAGGCAAAGTCAGCACCCACGTCCAATTCCCTATCACACCCGCGAATTAAAGTCATGAACCACCGCATCTCCAATTTAGCAGTTGCCGCACTACTAAGCACCGTTGCCATTCACGCTGCAGAATCTTCGCTTGAGTCGGATTTCAAAAATCCACCGACGATCGCCCGACCCTACGTTTGGTGGCACTGGATGGGCTCGAATTTCTCCAAAGAAGGCATCACGAAGGATCTCGAAGCGATGAAAGCCTCAGGCATCGGCGGCGCTACGATCTTCAATCTCGCGTCCGCCGTCCAAGAATCCCAAAAGCCCACGCTGAACAATCCTTGGCCAGATCAAACCTACCGTAGCCCGAAATACTGGGAGGCCCTGCGCCATGCCGCCGCCGAAGCTCAACGCCTCGGCCTCGAAATCGGCCTGCACAACACCGTTGGCTATTCCACCACAGGTGGTCCGTGGATCAACGAGGAAAAAAACATGCAGCAGGTCGCCTCAAAGTCCGTCACCATCGAGGGCGGCAAGCAGATTTCCATCGAGATTCCTCGACCCGATCCTGTCGTCTATCACGGCTGGGGAAACACTGGGCAGAGTTACACTTTCTTCCGCGACATCGCTGTGCTCGCTGTTCCTGCCTCCGGCGACATCGATCCCATGAAGGCCATCGATCTCACTAACTCTTTCAAAGACAACCGCCTCGTCTGGGATGCGCCCGCAGGGAAGTGGCAGATTTTCCGGCTTTGCCAAACGCCCACCGGAGCCAGTCCGCATCCTGTCCCCGACGACGTCATCGGTAAGACCCTCGAAGTGGACAAGATGAGCCTTGAGTTCAATCGCTTCCATTGGGACCAGGTGATTGATCCGATGAAACAACATCTCGGTCCCTATCTTGGGAAAAGTTTTAAGCACTTTCTAATCGATAGCTACGAAGCTGGAAAACAGAACTGGACCGCAGCCTTTCGCGATGAATTCAAGAAACGCAAAGGCTACGATCCGCTGCCATGGCTGCTCACACTGGCGAAACGCACCGTCGGGAATTCGGAACTAACTGCCCGCTTCAAGTGGGATCACGACGATGTCATCAGTGCTCTCTATTACGAAAACGGCTGGCTGACTGGCGTCGGGAAAATGAAACCCCTTGGCATGGATCTCCAGTTCGAGCCCTACGGCGGCCCCTTCGATACCGTGGAAGGAGCAGCACTAGCAGACATCCCAATGGGTGAGTTTTGGACCGGCGGCAAGGGCGGCATTAGTTCCACCGTCGTCGCTGCCGCCCGGGCCGCTGGCCGCACCGTCGTCGGATCTGAGGCATTTACGGGTCCGCCAACGATCAGTAAGTGGTCGGAAACTCCGGCATTTCTCAAGCAATCCGCCGATGGCACCTTTGCCAGCGGGGCCAACCGCCTCGTCCTCCACCACTGGGTTCACCAACCCTTCGATGATCGCTATCAACCCGGCATGGGCATGGGCTGGTGGGGCACCCATTTCAACCGCCATCAGACATGGGCCAAGGACGGCACTGCGTTCTATCAATACCTCGGTCGTTGCCAGGCATTGCTCCAAGCAGGTGAAACTCCATCCGATTTCGTTAGCGTCGGAAAATCACAAGGCTCCGATATCGTTTCATGGCGCACCTTCCGCGACGGGCTATCCGTTCGCGACGGTCGCATTGTGTTGCCCTCTGGTCGCAGCTATCCATTCCTCAGTATCCCGCACGACGGCAATCTGCTCCCCGCAGATGTAAAAAAGATCAACGACCTGCTCGAACAAGGCGCGGCCATCGTTTGCGCAAAACCTACCGGAACTCCGGGCCTCGCGGGCTATCCGCAAAGCGATACCGAAGTTGAAAACTCCACACTCTGGAACAACGAAGCCATCCGCTCGGTTGGCAAAGGTAAACTCTACACCAAGGGCGACATCGCAGCCGCAGTCAGCGATTTCAAGATCACGCCGATCCTCCAATTTTCCGGAGCATCTGGCATCGTAGGCACTGCCCGCAGCACCAAAGACGGCACGCTCTTCTTCGTCGCGAACGCCACCGCCGAACCTAACACCTTCACCGCATCCTTCCGTATCAGTGGCCAACGCCCGGAGCTCTGGGATGCCGAAGACGGTTCTATCCGCTTCGCCCCGGTCTGGCGCGAACAGAACGGCCGCACCCAAGTGGACCTCACTCTTGATCGCTACCGCTCAATCTTCGTCGTCTTCCGTGACTTGAAACTTCCCGCAGACCACATCGTTACCTTTACATCTAACGGCGCGGGGAGTAACATGCTGCAAATTGCCAAAGCCCGCTTCGGCACCCCACAAGGAGAGCATTGGATGGACGTCACGGAAAAGCTCCGCGAACTCTCTGCCAATGGCGCACTCAACATCCCGGAGGCAACTCCCGGCCTCTTCGGTCGTGATCCGGCCTCCAACATCGTTAAACAACTCGAAATCGAATACCGTCTCGACGGCAAATCCCAGACCATCACCATCGTCGAAGGGAAATCCGTTTCACTCGGTAAAGCGGGCAATACGCCCCACCTAACCACCGCGGCCGATGGAACAGTCACCGTTTCATCTACCACCGCGACCCGTGCCGAACTCACCTACGCCTCTGGGAAACACCAGACGCTCGAACTCCCCGCCCCCATCGCCCCAACTGTTCTACAAGGGCCATGGCAAGTCGTGCTCGATTCTCCGGTCGAAGACAAACACACACTTAAGCTAACAACTCTCACCAACCTCGCCGATCATCAGGACCCAGCGGTCAAATACTTCTCCGGCACCGCCACTTACTCCGCAGAATTTGAAATCTCAAATTTAAAATCTCAAATCACCTTGGATCTCGGCAAGGTCCACGACCTCGCACGCGTCACGCTCAATGGCAAGGACCTCGGCGTACTTTGGCAAGCTCCCTTCACCATCGACATCACCCCCGCCATCAAACCCGGTAAAAACCAACTCCAAATCGCCGTTAGCAACACTTGGCACAACCGACTCGTCGGCGATGAACAATTCCCCGCTGACTTCGAATGGGGCGAAGACCGCGGCGAAAAGGGCCACGCCATGAAGTCCTATCCAGATTGGTTCCTCAAGAACCAGCCGCGCCCGGAGCAGGGAAGAAAATGCTTCGTCATCTGGTATTACCACCGTAAAGACACGCCGCTGTTGCCCACTGGCCTCATCGGCCCCGTCACCCTAGTCCCCGAAACTTCATCATTCGTAAAACCCTGATGAGTCCCCCGCCGAGAAGCTTCGCCTTGAATTAAAGAGCGAAGCCGCCTCGGTGCGGTAAGCTTTGCAAGAAGCTTTCGCCAACTTGCTATCCATCCACCTCCACACCCTCTGCGGTAGGGCGCAATGGCAGATTACATCGCCTCGGGGTTCGAGTCCGGGAGTGCTCACCCTTGCCTACGAGGGATCCTGCTTGCGGTAGTCGAGTGGCGTGGACGCAAGCTGGTTCCTGAAGACCGAGGCCATGTATTCCGGACTGCTGAAACCAGATCGCTCTGCCACCGCACCTACTGATAGATTGGTGCGTTGAAGTAGCTCGATCGCGTGAGAGATCCGCACGCGGCGAATCTCGGATGCGGGAGAGCGGCCTAGCAGACTTTGGAAGCGCTGCTCGAGCGTGCGCCTGCTAAGCCCTGCCATCCGGGCCAGCTCGTTAACACGAATGGATCGCGCCGGGTTTTCGCGAATGAAGCGAAGGGCCTTCACCATACAGGCATCGTCCACCGCCAGAGTATCGGTGGAACTCCGTTCGGCAATCCCCTGAGGCGGAATCAAAACTTTGGTGGGTGGAGACAAGGCGGGGTTTTGCATCATCAAGTCCAATTGCGCAGCTGCCCGATAGCCGATCTGCTCGCTGTCGAGTTTCACCGCGGAAATCTTCACCGGCGTGACCACGCAAAACAAATCGTCGTCCGAGCCACTGAGCACCGCGACTTGTTCCGGCACCGCAAGGTCGGCCTGCATGCAGGCATAGATCAATTCGCGGGCGCTGCTGCTGTTCCAGGTGAAGATGGCCAGCGGTTTGGGAAGTGCTTTCAACCATTTTCCGAGGCGTTTGATATCAAGATTCCAATCCGGCTCTGCTCCCAGATTGGGACTTACCGAGAACACCTCGCACCGGTGCCCCGCCAGTCGCAGAGCATCCAAAAACGCCTGCTGGTGCTCCGCCACATACTCCAATCCCAACAAACTGAAATAGCCGAAATTCCGGAATCCCCGCGCAAGAAGATGCTCGGCAGCCAAATCCGCTGCCGCGACCTGGTCCGAAACCACCCGTGGAAAGTCCACCTTTGGCAGTGTGATTCCCGAGACATTCACCACCGGAAGTTTGAGAGATTTCAGCTTTTTGGCCAACTCAACAAACCCCACACGAGCAATCACTCCGTCTCCTTTCCACGCCGTCGGCAGCCATCGACGCTGCTCCACTCCACGCGGCTCGACGAACAATTGCCACCCTGCTTTCTCACGGCTATAACGGTGGACGCCAGCGATCACGTCCCGGCCCCAAGTCGTTGATGTATCGACAAGAATGGCCACACGTTTGGCTGGATTTTCAGGGGTTTCGTTGGCTGGCATGGGGATTAAGAAAAACGCAAAATCACAGGAATAATGCGCACTCTCACATAGCCAGCAAGACAAATCCAAGTATGTTCGGAGAAGTTGGTTTACAGCCGTTCCTTCACCCGCCAAATTCACCCCCTTCTCATGATCATCGAACCGCCCGCCGCAAGCAGAAGCCTCCGCAGCCTCACTCTTTCCTGTGATCTGACCGTCATCGGCGGCGGCCTATCAGGAGTTTGCTGCGCCGTCACCGCCGCCCGTGCCGGGCTCAAGGTGGTGCTCGTCCAAGATCGCCCGGTGCTCGGCGGAAACGCGTCCAGCGAGGTCAGGCTCTGGATTCTCGGAGCCACTTCGCACATGGGAAACAACAACCGCTGGGCCCGCGAAGGCGGAGTCATCGATGAGATCCTCGTGGAAAACATGCACCGGAATCCTGAGGGAAATTCACTGATTCTCGACACCATCCTCCTCGAGTGGGTGCTCAAGGAAACAAACATCACTCTCCTTCTCAACACCGCCGTCCACGATGTGGAAAAATCCGCCGACGACACGATCCGCTCGGTGCGGGCGTTCTGTTCTCAGAACTCGACCGGTTATGTCGTGTCCGCTCCGCTCTTCTGTGATGCCAGCGGCGATGGCATCGTCGGCTTCCTCGCCGGTGCGGCATTCCGCATCGGCGCGGAAGGGCGCGAGGAATTCGGCGAATTGTTCGCACCCGAGAAGGCCTCATCAGAACTGCTAGGACATACGATTTATTTCCACTCCAAGGATACCGGACGGCCAGTGAAATTCACCGCTCCGAGTTTTGCTCTATCAGACATCACGAAGATCCCCCGCTGGCGCGATTTCAAGGCCGGTGAATCCGGCTGCCGCCTCTGGTGGATCGAATGGGGCGGCGCGCTCGATACCATCCACGACAGCGAGACCATCAAAATGGAACTCTGGAAAGTCGCCTACGGAGTCTGGGACCACATCAAGAATTCAGGCCAATTCCCCGAGGCGGAAACCCTAACACTCGAATGGGTCGGCACCATCCCCGGCAAGCGCGAAAGTCGGCGGTTCGAGGGAGACTTCATCATCACCCAGCAAGACATCGTCGAACAACGCACTCACCCGGATGCCGTTTCCTTCGGCGGTTGGGCCATCGACCTCCATCCGGTGGATGGTGTTTTCAGCCCGCTGGCCGGCTGCACCCAATGGCACTCCAAGGGAACCTATCAGATCCCGTGGCGCAGCATGTATAGCCGGAATATTCCCAATCTCCTGCTCGCGGGACGCATTATCAGCGCCTCCCACGTCGCCTTCGCCAGCACCCGCGTCATGGCCACCTGCGCGCACGGCGGCCAGGCCGTCGGCGCAGGCGCGGCGCTCTGTTTCAAGCATGGGGTATGCCCACAGGATCTCCTGAAACCGGAACTCATGCGCGAACTCCAAAACTCGCTTCTGCGCAGCGGCCAATTCATCCCCGGCATCTCACTCGAACTAACCGACGACCTCGCCCGTAGCGCAAGTATCACCGCCAGCAGCGAGCTATCACTTTCCGCCCTTCACCCCTGCGGCGAGACCCTCGCTCTCACGGAGTCCTGGGCGATGATGCTACCCGCATCTAACATTCAAATGCCCGTCGTCAGAATCATCCTCGATGTCGCAGCCCCCACCACCTTGCGTGCCGAACTTAGAATCAGCGCAAAGCCGGACAACCACACTCCGGAAACGGTTTTAAAAACCCTCGATATCCCCCTGTCCGCCGGCAACGCGCAGCAGATCGAACTCAATTTCAAAACCCACCTCACAGACACCCGCTACGCCTTCGTTTGCCTGCTCAAAAACGACGACATTTCCGTCCACCTCAGTGATCAGCGACTCACCGGCGTGCTTGCCCTTTGTCAGGCCGGAAACAAGGCCGTCGCCAAGTCTAACACCCAATCCCCACCTCCCGGCATCGGCATCGACACCTTCGAGTTCTGGACTCCGAAACGCCGTCCCGCCGGAAAAAATCTCGCGCTCACGCTCGATCCGCCGATCCAAGCCTTCGGGGTCGAAAACCTCACCAACGGTATCAGCCGCCCCACCCGTTCCGCCAATGCATGGATCGCTGAATTCACCCATGAGCAACCCGTGCTCCACCTCGCTTGGGATTCACCACAGAAAATCTCCACTATTGAAATCGACTTCGACACCGATTTCGACCACCCGATGGAATCCGTCCTGATGGGCCATCCCGAGCGCGACATGCCATTTTGCGTCCGCGACATCAAGATCACCGCCACCGCAAGCTCCGATCACGCTCTTCCCGGCAACCGTTCATCCACCACTGCCATCGGTCAATCCGTCTCGGCCAAAGTGATCGCAGAAATCGCCCACAATCACCAGACACGCCGGACGATCACCTTCGACAAGCCAGTCACCACCGACTGCCTGGATATCCATATTGTCGTTCCATCCATCACCGCTCCCGCAGCACTGTTCGCCGTCCGCTGCTTTTCCTAACACACCGAGCTCTCAAAGCGTCTAAAAAGTGTCCACATGCGAATTCCCCCGCGTTCATGTCGAGGGGAATTCCATCGTTTCAGAAAGGTTCCAAGTTCCTGCGCGGATTCGGCGTCTCTTCTGCACTATAGAAACAAGACCCAATCAAAATTTCTGGATCGAAAACCGTTCGAAATCCACCGTGCGCAAAATCAAAGAAAATAAACGCAAAATCCACTTAAAATCACCGTGATCAATGTCAACTTTAACTTGTGATCGCGCCGATCACAGACACGATTCCCTATAAAACCATGAAACCATCCCATCGCAATCCCCTGCTCCGCAACTTCGTCCTCGCCGCCTCCATTTGCCTCAGCCTCTGCCAGGCAGCCCATGCCGCCTCCGTCTATTGGGACACCAATAGCACCGCCGCCGGCTCAGGCGCAGCCACCGGCACTTGGGGCACCAGCCTCTTCTGGACCACGGATGCCACCGGCGTCGCGGCCACCACCGGCACCTTGCCCACTGCCAATGACGACGTCTTCATCGCCGCCGCTGCCAATGGCACCACCGGCACCATCACCATCGATACTACGAAAGTCGCAGGCAGCCTCGCGTTGGAAGATCCTGCCGCCAACACCGGCATCATCATCAGCGGCGGCACCAGCCTCACTCTCGGCGGCGGAACCACTGTCACCAAAGGCCTCTTCGTGACCGGCAACGGCACCCACACCGTTTCCACCCCACTCATCCTTAGCGGCGCCAACACCGTCCAAACCGCTGGATCCGGCACCCTCACCGTCAACGGCGGCATCACCGGCACCGGCAATCTCACCCTGAGCAACAACAGCTCAAGCCTTACTGGAATCAGCATCAGTGCCCAACCGGTGAACAACACCGGAGCCATTAGCAACGCCGGCACCAGCACAGGAACCGTGGTGATTGGAAACGCAAATGCGGCCTCAGGCTCAGGCGGACTTGGCGCGAACGTGACTTCGGTCTCTCAGGATAGCGCCACCTCCCCGCTCCAGATCATCAACGCCAACAACAGCGCCTACGCCGGCAACTACAACATCAACGCCGGTATCCTACAAATTGCGGGAACCAACACCACCGGCACCATCACCGCCACCAATGCCGCCTCCGTCATCAACCTCGGAGCCACATCAGGCACCGCTGCTGCGACGCTTTCCATCGTGAACAACGCGGTTTCCGGCAAGATGAACAACAACATCAACGTCCGCGCCGGCAGCACAGGGGTAAAATCCATCATCACCAATGGCACCAGCACCAGTTTTGCCACCAGTGGCCTCATCACCCTCGATGACAACCTAACAATTTCCCCTCCGGGACTCACCACCTTCGGTTTCACGTTCACCAACTCCATCGTCGATGGCTCATCCGGCCCCAAAGGCATCACCAAATCCAACGCTGGCTCCCTCTACCTCTCCGCTTCCAATACCTACTCCGGTGCCACATCCGTAACGGCTGGCACGTTCCAACTCACCGGTGCCAACGGCGCACTTGCCAACACTTCAGGCATCGCCCTCTCCGGCGGCACCCTGCAACTCAACAACACCTCCGCCGCTAACAACACCAATCGAATCCCGGACTCCACCCCGATCACTCTGACCAGCGGCACTTTGGATTTCAATAGCGATGCCGCTGCAGCTACGAACTACAGCGAAACCGTCGCCATCACCGCCGCTGTCGCCGGCACCATCAATGGCAAACAGGCCGCTGCTGACGGCACTTCGACCCTGACAATCGGCACTTTCACCCGTAATTCCGGAGCCGCCCTGTCATTTACAGGCACGGGTCTCGGCGTGGATGCCCGCAACCGCATTCTCTTTTCGACGCCGCCAACATTGGTCAACAGCGTGATCCCCTGGGCCACCTCCGGAGCCACCACCTTTGCCGCCTATGATGCCACCAACGGCGTGATTCCCGCCACCACCACCGATATCGACGCCCAGGGGTCCACCATCGCGGACGCTTCGACCAGCAACCTGCGAATCCTACCTGACGGTAGCGGAGCCGCCATTGCCCTCGGAGCCGCCACCACCAGTATCAACACCCTCGTTCAGGCAAACGTCGGTGCCCTCGTGAATCCGACCATCGACACCGCTGCCAAGACCTTTCAGGTCAGCAGTATCCTTGTCGTATCCGGTGCCAGACCTCTGACCATTGGCACGGCCGCCAATGCTGGCACCCTTACCACCGGCACGGCCGGCGGCGAGTTGTTCCTCACCAATAACTCCGCCAATCTCCTGACGCTCAACGCTGCCATCGCCAACAACACCAGCGCATCCTCAGTCAGCAAATCCGGCACCGGCAATGTCACCTTCGCCGGCACCAACACCTACACCGGAGCCACCAGCCTGACCGGCGGCATCATCACCGCCGCAAATGCCAGCGCCTTCAGCAGCAGCGCGGTGACCATCAATCCCACCACCACCCGCCTCGTCATCAACGACGGACTCACCCTCGCTAACAACATCACCTTCAAAGGCGGCGGCACGAGTTTCCGCGGCGTCTTTGAAAACAGCGGTGCCGGTAGCGCTACCCTCAGCGGCACCATCACCATCGACGGCCCATTGGCTGGCGGCGGTCACTTCGCCAGCGCCACCGGCGGCATCCTCAATGTCACCGGCGCGGTGAACTCCACCGGCCCGGCGGTCAGCTCGCGGATCGGCACCGTCGTCTTCAGCGGTGGCGGTACCTATTCAAACTTCATCATCAACGAAGGAACCGCTAGACTCGGAGCCACCAACGGCCTCTGCACCTCGGCCACCGCAGACGTCGCAGCTTCTAACACCGGCGTGCTCGACCTCGCCGGCTTCGATCAGACCCTCGTGGGCATCACTCGAAGTGGCAATACCAGTGCCACCATCGCCAATAGCTCCACTGCGACCAATTCCAAGCTCACCGTCACCGGGACCTCCACCTACGCCGGCAGCATCGCCAACACCGTTTCCCCCGGCGACAAGCTGACGACCCTCAGAATCGCCAACGCAGCCAACATCACCCTCACCGGGAACTACACCGCCAACACCCCGGACATCCAGTCCGGCGGCACCCTCACCATCGGCGCGGGCGGTGGCGACGGGATCAACCCGTCCACCAAAGCACTCCTCGTTCCAGCGGGTGCGCTTCTGAAAAACACCGGTTCAAACCGCGTCAACAATGACACCGTCATCACCGTCAACTCCACCGGCACCTTCGATCTGAACGCCACAACCGATGTCATCGGCTACATCAACGGCGCTGGCAGCATCACCAACCTGACTCACACGAGCGGCCTAATCCTGAACATGCCGGCTACCGGCAGCGGATCCGAATTCAGCGGCACCATCACCGGAAGTGCCACCCTCACCTTCGCGGCGAACGGCACCGGTGGCAGCGCCTCCAGCACCCAGATCCTTTCGGGTGCCAACAGCCTGACAAGCACCGGAAACACCGTCAACGTCACCGGCGGCCGCGTCATCGCCCGCAACACCGCCGCATTCGGAGCCTCAGGGAAAATCATCCAGGTGGGTGCCTCCGCGCTGACATTCGATCCTACCATCGAATACGGCACCGACAGCCCGATGAACAATTATATCATCAACCTCGGCAGCGGTAGCACCGGCACCGTCGAGTTGAACCGCGCCACTTCCGGCCCCGCCTTCACCCAAACGGCATCCACCCCCACGCTTGGTAACGGGGTTCTTAATGTTGAAAAAGGAGCGAATGTCTCTTCCGGAACTCCGGTCTTGGAATTTCCCTCCATATCCCTTTCGGCAGGCGTGACCGGTCTCGGTGCTGTCACCCTCAATCCCATCGGTGTCGATATCTCGGTTACCGGTGACGTGACCCGCGCCGGCGCATCCGCCTCCACTTTCAAACTCGACGGCACCAGCACCGGCAACGTGATCGCCGGGAACATCCAGGACAATGGTGCGAACAAACTTAACGTCATCAAGCAGAACACCAGCACCTGGAGGCTGAGTGGCCCCAACACCTACACCGGCACCACCACCATCAATGGCGGCACGCTCCACCTCACCGGCTCCCTCGCCGCAGGCAGCGCCGTCACCGTCGGCGGAGCCACCGCCACCGGCACGCCCACCCTCACCGGCGCAGGCGGCACCGTGAATGGCACCCTCGCCATCGCCGCCGCAGGTGGCGGCGTGGCCGGCACTGTCAATCCGGGCACCGTCGGCACCACCGGCACCCTCAATGCCGGAGCCACCACCATCGCTGGCATCTACGCCTGCGACGTGGTTTCCGCCACCACGGACGTGCTCGCCGTCACTGGAAACCTCGACATCACCGGGGCCACCTTCACCCTCAATGCGGTGACACCCACGCCCGGCACCTACACCATCGCCACCTACAGTGGAGCCCTCACCAGCACCTTCACTCCAAGTCCCGCCCTGCCCGCCGGTTATTCGCTGGATTACAGCACCACTGGCCAGATCAAACTAACGGTTCCAATCACCGCCACCCCCTATGAAACATGGGGCGCTCCCTACGGCCTCACCGCCGGCAGCGAAGGCGGAGATCTCGACAAGGACGGCCTCACCAACTTCATGGAATTTGCCTTCGGCCTCATTCCCAACAGCGGCTCCTCCGTCAATCCGATCACCGTCCAGCTCAGCAAGACCAGCGGCGAGTTCACCTACCAGCGCCTTGCCGCCAGCGGCCTGAACTACACCATCTGGACCTCCCCCGACCTCGCCACCTGGACCCAGGACACCGGAGCTATCCAAGCCGTCACCCCCGCAGGTGCCAACCAGTCCGTGGTGGTCACCCTCAGCGCCACCCCAAAACCCCTAACCGCCTCGAAAACCTTCGTCCGCGTCAAGGCGAATTGACTTGCGGGAGCGCAAGGGATTGAACGAAATCACCCATAAAACCCAGCCTATCTAGCCGCGATTCCATCAAGGAATCGCGGCCTTTGGTTTTTCATCTTCTATGCCACTCCTTCTGACATCAATAGCGATCATCCTTATTCTGCTAGGCGGATTTCGGATCGATATCAATGCCGCACCCATCCCCGCCTTTCCCGGTGCGGAAGGTTTCGCCGCCTACTCCACCGGCGGTCGCGGGGGCGATGTCTATCAAGTCACAAATCTCAATTCGAAGGGCCCCGGCTCATTTCTCGAAGCCATCACCACCGTCCCTCCAGCGGGCCGCACCATCGTCTTCACCGTCAGCGGCTTCATCCCGATCAATAAAGCCCACCTGAAGTCCTCCAAAGTCACCATCGCCGGCCAGACCGCGCCCGGCGGCGGCATTTGTCTCACGGGCAGCTCGTTCACCATTTCCGGAGCAGATGTGGTCATCCGTCACGTCCGCTTCCGTCACGGAGCCAAGGGCAATGGCGGCGACTGCATCAACCCCGACGGCGGAGCTGACCACCTCATCATCGACCACTGCGATGTGATGTTTTCCGCCGATGAAAATCTATCCAGTTTCCGCACCGCCGCACCGACGTTCACCTTCCAATGGTCCACCAACGCCTGGGGCATCTACGGTCATTCCTGCGGCGGACTCTGGCTCATCGATCACACCACCGCCCATCACACGCTCTGGGCTAACAATAAGACACGCAATCCCAAGGTAATTTGTCCTACACTCCTCGAATGGACTAACAACGTCACCTTCGGCTGGGACATCGGCATGAACCTCGCCGGTGCCGATAAACCCGGCCTCTACAAGGTCAATATCCGCAGCAGTTCATTCATCCGCGGCAGTAACGGCCGCAATGCCATCTTCGGCGGTGGTGTCCTCCCCGACGGCACCATGCCCTATCATGTGTTTCTCGACGACTGCGCCCTGGACGGAAACGGCAGCGCCCCACCGGAAGTCACCGCCGAGGGCTTTGCGCTCATCGACCAGGATCTCTATCACAAGAGTCCGAAGCCTTTCCCCCAAACCCTCGCCGCCGATCCCGAGAAACCCGGCGATCCCATCCTCGGCATCCCCGTGAAAATCGACGACCGCCTCACCGCCTACAAGAAAGTCATCTCCCAAGTCGGCCCGCTCCGCCTCGATATCACGACGGACCAACCCTTGCGCGACGAGGTCACCACCCTGCTCGTCACCGACGTCGTCCAACAACACCGCCGCAAGCTCACCCACGAATCCGAAACCGGCCTCCCGAACCAAGGCCTCGGCACCCTCGCCTCCACCCCCGCCCTGCCGGACACCGACAAAGACGGCATGCCTAATATCTGGGAGAAAACTCTCGGCTCCGATCCCGTGCAAGACGATCACAATGCACCCGTCGCCGCCGATTCGTTTTTCCCGCAGGACTCCCCCACCGGCTACACCCGCCTCGAAGAATACCTCCATTTCCTCGCCATCCCCCATGGCATCATCGCCAAGGATGCGCCCATCACCATCGACCTCAGGAAATTCACCTCGGGCTTTTCCAAGCAACCCACTTTCACCTGCGAAAATGCAAGTGGCGGCACTGTGAAATCGAGCGGCCCTGGCGCATCCACCATCACTTTTACTCCCACTCCAGCCTTCACCGGTCGTGCCGGATTTGACTTCACCGTGACCGACGCGGACGGTTCATCGTGGTCCCAATCCTGCGGCCTATTAATTTCAAAATGAATCGGACTCTTCAGTTACTAACATTTTCCCTGCTGTTGCAGGCGGTTTCACCTGCCCAGCTCCCCGCCTTCCCCGGCGCGGAAGGCTTCGGCTCCATCGCCACCGGCGGCCGCGGCGGTGATGTCTATTACGTCACCAACCTGAATGCCTCCGGCACCGGTTCCTTCACCTACGGCGTCCAGAACGCCCCCGTCGCCGGCCGCACCATTATATTTGCCGTCTCCGGCCACATCCGCCTCCCCTCCGGCAGCGGCCTCACCATCGACAAAAGCAAAATCACCGTCGCCGGCCAGACCGCCCCTGGCGACGGCATTTGTTTTTGGAACAACTCCATGAAACTGACCGGAAACGACCTCGTTTTCCGCAACATCCGTTGGCGCTACGGCAAACAAGCCGCCGGTGGCGACTCGGTGGACATCACCGGCTGCCAGCGCATCATCTTCGACCACTGCGACGTGATGTTTTCCACCGATGAAAACATGTCCTCATTCGGCACCGCACCCGAACACATGACCTTCCAATGGTCCACCAATGCCTGGGGCCTCCAAAGCCACTCCTGCGGCGGCCTTTGGAAAATGAACCACGCCACCGTCCATCACTCGCTCTGGGCGAACAACCACACCCGCAATCCGAAACTCATCGGCTGCGATGTCTTCGACTGGGTGAACAATCTAACATTCGGCTGGGACAATGGTTTTAACATGGCCCCCGAGGTCACCGGCGGCACCGGTTACACCTACCGCGTCAACATCCGCAACAGCACCTTCTCCCACGGCGGCTCCACCACCGATTCCATCTACGGCGGCGGCCTGAATGACGATGCCTCCACCAAGTTCAAGCTCCACATGTCCGACACCGCGCTGGACGGAAATAACAACGGCATCCTCGACGTCTCGCGCACCAACTATCAGATGGTCTCCGCCACCGGCTACTCCCAGATCGCCACCGCATGGCCCCAGACCACCGATGGAAATTCTGCCAACCCCGTCATCGGCGTCCCCGTCAATACCGTCCCTCGCCTTACCGCCTACAAGAAAATCCTCTCTCAGGCCGGTGCCACCCGCATGGAGATCAGTGCCCGTCCGCTGCGCGATGAAATCACCGCCCTCTGCGTTTCCCGCACCGCCGCCCTCCAGCGCAACATCATCTCCGATCCGCTAGAACTCAACCTCTCCACCGGCACCGCCTTCGCCGACCTAAAATCCACCGCTGCCCCGCTCGATACCGACCTCGACGGTATGCCCGACGATTGGGAGGACGCCGTCGGTTACAGCAAGACCGTAGCGAATAACAACACCGTCCTCACCGCTCCGCAGCTCGCCGCCTCGTTCTTCCCCGCCGCTTCTCCCACGGGCTACACCCAGCTCGAGGAATACCTGCATTTCCTCGCCGTCCCCCACGGCACCGTCGGTAAAAACACCGCCGCTTCCCCGAGCTCCATCGAGATCGACCTGCGGAAATTCACCACCGGCTTGACCGCCAGCCCGATTTTCACCGTTTCCAATATCACCAACGGCACCGTCGCCCAAAGCGGTCCCGGCAATGCCATCGTCACCTTCACCCCGCCCCTCGACACCTCTGGCCGCGGTGGATTCCTCTTCACCGTCACCGATTCCGCTGGCGACACTTGGACCCAGCAATGCGCCCTGCTCATCTCCACCAAAACCCAACCCCGCCCCATCACTTGGGTCGGCGACGGCGTGACGAATAATTGGGACACCATCACCCCCAATTTTACCTCCAGCCTCGGCTCCACCACCTTCGTAAATAGCAACACGAACAGCGACGCCGTCACCATCAACGACAGCGGCTCGAACACTCCCACCATCAAAGTCATCGGCGCACTCACGCCCGCCTCGCTCACCGTTTCTAACACCGCCAAAAACTTCACCCTCGCCGGCACCGGCTCACTTGCCGCCACCGGTTCCTTCACCAAATCCGGCAGCGGCTCACTCACCATTTCCAACACCGGACCCAACAGCTTCACCGCCGCCACTCTCGAAGGTGGAACGCTTTCCCTCACCACCGCCAACGCCCTCGGCACCGCGCCCATCACCTTCACCGCCGGCACACTGGCTCTCTCCGCCGACCAAGCAAACGCCCTCGTCATCGACGGCACCGTCGCCATCAACCCTTCCGGCAGCAGATCTATGAACGGTGACTGGTCCGGATCAAGCACCATCAATCTCACCAACACCGGCACCAACCTGCTCACCCTCGGCGGCAGCATGGCCAACTTCTCGGGAAATGTGAACTTCGGCACCAGCACCGGCAGCGCCCGCTTCAACGGCAATGTCGGAAGTGCCTCCGCCGCGTTCGATCTCGGCAATGGAACCTTTACACTGTATGCCCGCAATGGAGGCTCCCTCCAGCTCGGTTCGCTCGCCGGCGGCCCAAATACCAGCCTATCAGGCACCAGCACCAGCACCACCGGCGTGGTCAGCACCTACAACATCGGCGCACTCGACACCTCCACTACCTTCGATGGCCGCATCACCAACGGCGGCCAAGGCGCCACCGCCCTCACCAAAATCAGTTCCGGCACCCTCACCCTCACCCATACGAACAGCACCTACACCGGCACCACCGCCATCAACTCCGGCTCGCTCGCATTGTTAGGAAATCTCACCGCCTCGCCCGTCACCATCGCCGCCAATGCCACCCTCACCGGCACCGGCATCTTGGGCAGCTCACTCACCACCGTCGCAGGGGGCGTGATTTCCCCGGGAGCCAACGTCGGCGCATCCGTCGGCACCCTGACCGCCGCCTCGCTCGCCCTCGTTTCTCCCACCCTCCGCTTCGATCTCTCCAACAATCCCGCCACCGGCAACGACCGCATCCAGGTTTCCAACACCGGAGCCATCGCCCTCAGCGGCACCGTCAACTTCATCTTCAATCTCACCGACGGCTACCTCGCTTCCGGCACCTACGATCTCATCACTACCTCCGGCACCCTCACTGCCACCGGCGTCACTTTCACTTCGAATCTCCCGACCGGCTCGCGCCAAACCCTCACCCTCGAATCCCACCCCACCGGTGTCCGCCTCGTCGTTTCCGGCACCAACGCCAACCTCACTTGGACCGGCGCTAACGGCGGCCTCTGGGACCAGCAAACCACCACCGCCTGGTCCGGCGCATCCCCCGCCACTTTTTTCAACTCGGACGCCGTCACGTTCACCGACTCCGCGACCAATGGCAGCGTCACCATCACCCAGCCCGTCGCCCCACAATCCATCACTGTCAACAACACCGCCGCTCGTGCCTACACCATCACCGGAGCGCCCATCACCGGTGCCACTTCCCTCGTCAAATCCGGCACCGGCACCCTCACGCTAAATCTCCCGCAATACACCTTTTCCAACTGCACGCTCACCTCCGGCAGCCCGACCATCACCGTCACCAGCACCACCGGGCTCTATCCGGGCATGACCGTCACCGGCACTGGCATTCCATCCGCCACCACCCTCCTTTCCATCAACTCCGCCACGGCCCTCACCCTCTCGCAAAACGCCACCGCCTCCAGCACCACCACCACGCTCACCATCGAGACCCGCAACTCTTACACCGGCGGCACCACCCTCAACAGCGGCGCGCTGATCCTCACTTCCAATGTCGCCCCTACCACCGGCACCATCCCCGCACCCGCCAACTCCTACGGCCTCGGCACCGGCCCCATCACCTTCAATGGCGGCTCCCTCACCCTCCACGGCAACGCCGGTAACCTCACCGCCATCCACGGCGCGCTGCCCAACGATCTCATCGTCCCCGCCACCCAGTCCGGCGATCTCTTCGACACCGTCCGCGGCTTCAACTCCGTGCCCTATTCTTCCCTCAGCGGAAATCTCACCGGCTCCGGCACACTGAACCTAACAGTCAACTACTACCGCAGTTCCATCACCGGCGATTGGTCGGCCTTCGCCGGCATCCTCAACGTGAAACGCCCCGTCACTGGTGCCAACGATCCCCGCATCCAGTTCGGCGGCACCACCGGCCTGCCGCTCGCCGCCGTGAATCTCGAACAGGTCCGCATGGAATACACCGCCGTCCCGCCCGTCGATGGCATCACCATCCCCCTCGGTAGTCTCTCCGGCATTTCCACCGCCGTGATCTCCGGCAGCCAAAATGCCCCCGGCACCGTCATCTGGCAGGTCGGCGCACTCAATAGTTCCACCACCTTCGCCGGAAATTTCACCCCCTTTTCGACCTATCCGATCGGCCTGGAAAAAACCGGCTCCGGCACTTGGACGCTCACCGGCACCGGCACCGTCAACGCCGGCATCACCGTCAACCAAGGCACCCTCTCCTACGGCGACGCCGCAGCCGACACCCTCGCCAGCACCAGCGACATCACCGTCAACCCCACCTCCACCCTCCAACTCAACAGCGGAGCCACCCTCACCGGAGCATCCTGCGATGTCTTCACCGCCGCCACCCTTCGCGGCCGTGGCACTCTGCAAGCTCCTCTAACTTCTAGTGGAAACGTCTCCATCCTCGGTGGCTCTCTCACCGTCGTCGGCGACACCAACCTCTCCGGCACCCTCGAATTCTCCGCCCTCACCGACCGCCTCGCCGTCACCGGAAACCTCGCCCTCGAAGACACCCTCAAGCTCCCCTCCACCGGCCTCAGCCTCGGCCGCAAGCTGCTCTCCACCTACACCGGAACCCTCAATCTCGGCGTGCTTGCCCTCACCAATATCCCAGCCGCTTACCTCGGCAGAATCGACACCGCCACCCTCGGTGAAGTCGCCGTCCACCTGATTGACAGCGCCGCCTATCAGACCTGGCAGATCACCCACTTCGGCAACACCAGCAACCCCAACGGCCAGCCCTCCGCCGATCCCGATGGCGACGGCATCACCAACTTCGAGGAATATGAAAACGGTACCAACCCGAACGGCAACCTTCCGCAAGTCCTCACCATCTCCAGCAACGACATCGCAAGCACCTTCACATCTCTTAACTCCACCTACTCCAGCGGCACCCTCACCTGGACCAACTCTGGCACCCTCACTACCCGCGCCGTCAACCGCCTCATCCTCGATACCACCACCACCGGCGGCACCATCGACATGGGCGTTTCCACCAACGTCCTCACCCTCACCTCCGGCGACATCCAGTTCCTCGGCACCAGCAACCTCACTCTCACCGGCGGCCAGCTCGGCGCGATCGGCTCCGCCGTCTCCATCACCACCTCCGGCACCAGCACCCTCACCCTCGCCAGCCCCATCTCCGGCGGCGCAGGCAGCCTAGCCATCACCGGCACCGCCAACGTCATCCTCAATGCCCCCAGCACCTTCACCGGTGGCCTCACGCTCAACGGCGGCACCCTCAAACAAGGCGTCGCCAACGCCCTCGGCTCCGCCAACGGCACCCTCACCCTCCAGTCCGGTACCCTCGATCTCAACGGCATCCCCACCGGCCTCGGCATTCTAACCGGCCCCGGCGGCTCCATCACCAGCTCCGCCGCCGCCACCCTCACCCTCGGCAACAACAACGCCACCGGTGGAAACTTCACTGGCTCCATCAGCGGAAATCTCTCCCTCACCAAAACCGGCTCCGGCACCCAGATTTTTTCCGGAAACAACTCCTACACCGGGCTAACCTCCGTCAGCGGCGGCACCCTCCGCACCGGCGCGGACAACGCCATCGGCAATGGCGACCTCACCCTCAACGGCGGCACTCTCGACCTGCAAACATTCTCGGATTCCGTCGCCGCCCTCACCCTCACCTCCGGTAACCTCACCGGCACCACCGGACTCCTAACCGCATCTTCCTACAGCCTCACCTCCGGAACCCTCTCCGCCCGCCTCGGCGGTGCGGCCGCCACCCTCGCCAAGTCCGGCAGCACCTACACCAACACCGCCACCCTCTCCGGCGCGAACACCTACGGCGGAGCCACTACTCTCGGCACCAATTCCGGATCGCTCGTCCTCGCCCACAACTCGGCTCTCGGTAACACCCCCTCCGTCGACGTCGTCGGCAGCGGCACCGCGCTCGTCCTCGCCAACGGCATCACCATCACCAACGAACCCATCACCCTCCGCGGCACCGGGGCCAACAACGGCAGCGCCGGCAATTTCGGCGGCGCACTCACCACCAGCGCCTCCGCCACCGCCACCTGGACCGGCTCCGTCACCCTCGGCGACTCCAACGGCCGCCTCGGCGCGGGCAACAGCGGCACCCTCAACCTCACTGGCCCCATCCTCGGCAGCGGCGCCAACCAAAGTATCTCTCTCAGCTCCGGCTCCGGAAGCACCCTCGGCACCGTCGTCCTATCAGGCGCAAACAACTTCACTGGAAATATCAATCTGGTCCGCGGCTCATTGAAACTTGGAGCCGCCAACACCCTACCCACCACCGCCATCATCGACGTCGGCTCCGCCACCGTCACCGAAAACACCACCTTCGATCTCGCAGGCTTCTCCCAAACCCTCGCCGGTCTCCGCCGCACGAGCACCAACGCCACCCAGGTCAGCACAGTCACCAACTCCTCCACCACCCCAGCCACCCTCACCCTCAACCAGTCCACTGCTCAAACCTTTTCCGGCATCATCACCGGCAACCTCACGCTCGGAAAATCTGGCAGCGGCACCCTCACCCTTTCCAATGCCAACGCGCTTGCCGCGTCGCTCACCGTCATCCTCGATGGCGGCGCGCTCAACCTCGCATCCACCCACACCATCACCGCCCTGCGCATCAACGGCGTCTGGCAACCCGCCAATACCTATACCTCCGCCAACTCCTCCAGCCGCATCTCCGGCAGCGGCTCACTCATCGTCACCACCGCCGGCCCCATCGGATTCTCCTCATGGATCAGCGGCTTCCCGGGCCTATCAGACGCCACCGCTTCCGGCGACCCGGATTCCGACGGCGTTTCTAACCTGCTCGAATACGTGCTCAACGGTATTCCTAACATCGCCAACAGCGCCATCCTCCCGCTTCCCTCCATCACCGCCACCCACTACGTCTTCACCTTCACCCAGCGCGAGGAATCCGCCGCCACCACCACCCAGACCTTCGAATACAGCCCCACCCTCAGCGGCTGGACCTCAGTGAATATCACCGCCCCCACCGGGCCCGAAGTCGCCTTCGGAACCTCCGCTTCCGGTGCCCGCAGCGTCACCATCAGCACCCCGAAAGCCTCCGGTCCTAACGGCAGTCTTTTCGGCCGACTGAAAGTCATCCAGCCCTGAGCTTCTCATGCTGCCGCCCGTCCACAAGCACGGGGATACATCTTCCGCTGCTTCAGTAGTTGATGAAGCCGCCCAGCACGATGCGGCGCGAAATGATCGACCCGTCTGAATAACCTGAATCTCAGATCATTTGGTGGACGCCTTTTGGCGAAGCCTATCGACTGCCGCGCAGCCTGCTGGCCGGGGGCAACTCAGACTGAGTTCTATTCCGGGCATCCTCCTGAAAATGTGCGTAAATCCTAATACATTATGCGCAAAACCATCTTGTCCACAAATCCCACTTCGCTACATTGTAACGACATTTGGACAATCTAACGCCTGTTCACCACCTTCGCGGGTTCAGGGGAACGACACGGCTACGCTACCTCTCCGCTTTTCAAATCCTTTCGCAAAAATCCATTCCATGAAACCAATCAAACTCAACCCATGCGTTTCAAAGTCACCATCTGGCGCAAAAAAGGGCTTCGCCCTAATTGTCACCTTATCGCTGATGATCCTGCTCACCGTGATCGCGGTAGGCTTGCTCAGTCTTAGCTCGATCTCGCTACGGGCCTCCAGCTCTTCGAATGCACAGATGGTCGCCCGCGCGAATGCCCGCATGGCAATGATGCTCGCCATCGGTGAATTGCAAAAATCAACTGGACCTGACCAGCGGGTGACCATGACCTCCGGCCTCCAGTCCGGCACTGAGCCAGCGAATCCAAACTGGGCAGGAGCCACTGATGTTAGCCCCACCGGCCTCACTCCGGATGCCAAAAGTGCCACCATTTCCTGGTTGGTCAGCGGAACTAAACCCGATCCCACCAAGTCCCTAACCAAATCCGGGAAACTCAACGCCGGTGATGCCCTCAAGATCGGCGTTTTCCGCAAAACCGGCAGCACCACTGATCAGGAACTCCTCGTCCCCGTTGTCAACGTCACCCAAGGTAACAACAAGGGCCGCTATGCCTGGTGGATCGGTGACGAAGGGACCAAAGCCCGGGTGGACGTGGCCAAACCGAAAACCGCTCCTACAACCGATCGTGATAAGCTCGCCCAATATCAATCTCCGCTCGAAGCTGGATGGAAAAACCTTGGAGCGACTTGGAAAGAATTGGGCCCGGATGGAGCCATCGACAAATCCGCCCTCATCTCTCTACAGACCGCCTCTCTCGCCGCTGCGAACAAGACCTTGGCGACCGAATATTTCAACGATGTGACCACCGGCGGCTTCGGACTCCCCACCAGCGTCACTGACGGTGGAATGAAAGCCGACTTATCATTGATATTTGATCGGTCACAAAAAACAAAAAAATATGGCACCCAGTATTTTGGAACAGTCGCTACCACTTCTAACGTGGGTGGTGTGTTAGTGAACGAGTTCGCCGTCAAGACACCCTCGAAGTTCTATCTAAGCGATACCATCAGCAACGGAGGCTCCTTGTCCACCGGACCGAACTGGGGCACCCTTTGGAACTACGCTCAACTCTGGCAGAACGTCAGCAACCAGCAAGTAACCCAGATCGGAGTGAACCCGATTCCTGAAACGGATCTACGTTACCGCGATTGGCTGCCCTATACCAACCAAGATGCCGGCTCCTACCGCAAAGACGCCCAGCAGACTAACAGCTCTATCACACCGGTTCTTTCGATGCTCCAAATGAGCTTCCGCCTCACCTCAGAGCTGGCACCACCCGTTGCAGGAGCCCCCGCCGGATCCGAGATCTACAAGGCACAAATCGCGATCCAACCGGTCCTAGGAATTTGGAATCCCTATAATGTCACAATCAAGGCAGCGCCTTATCTTTTTCAGTGGGCACTCTACCCTTATTTCCGGTTCAACTATGCCAAGCCCACCGGTACTGGCAAATACACCGATGGTCGCCTGACGGAACTCTGGCTGCGGGACGAATGGACCGCTGGCGGAACCAGCATCCCGACCCCCGAAGATCCCACAGGCGGCAAGTATTTCTCCATGGAGACTGATTCAGTGGATCTTCAGCCCGGCGAGTTCCGTCTCTTTTCAGTGATCGACAAGGTCGCCATCAAAGCCGGCGGCACCTATAAGCTGAAATCAGGCTGGAGCGAAAAAGGCGGCTTCGTCGTGAATCTCAAGGCCCCGGACGGCACGGACCGCGTGGTTCCCAAGGGATACCGTGCTTGGTTCGGCGATATCGTCGTCCAAGACACACAAAGCGCCAACACGCTTGCCCGCTATAAATCACTGGATACCACAAAGACCTCCTCCACCTGGTTTACACTTAAATCAGGCGGCAACGTTTTACTTCGATCTACGGATCTCTGGAATGGAGACAGCAAATCAAAAATCAAAGTCCCCGAGCCTGTGGTATCGGGTTCTTCCGGCGGACTGGACACCACCAAGACCACCTATCTGATCGAAGATCTGGCAGGCGACAAGGTGTCCGCCCACATCGCCACATGGTCATTCCTCGCCCGGACTACCCTCCAGGTGGAAGAGGCCAGCCAGCGGCTTCGGAACTGGACTGACTCCAATCCCCGCGCCATCATCACCAATCCCGCATGGGACGGTTCCAAGGTCGATTCTAGCGGAAATCTCACCGGCTGGAATTTCACCTCCCAGCTCATGGGCGTCTATAATCCCCCCGGCAAAGCTAAACAAGTGGGCGATGGCAATGGCGGTAACCGTGGCCTGCTAGGAGAAGGCGGTAGCGCCATCCCCGAACCGGAGGTCAATAAATCCGGGGGCCGCTACCAAGGCTTTGGCGGCGCCGCCAATACCCTCGCATCTGGCACAAACAACGTGATCGTTTACGACGTGCCTCGTGCGCCACTGGTTTCCATCGGGCAGTTCCAACATGCCCAGCTCTCCCGCTATAATTTCGATCCCGGATTCGTGGTCGGAAATTCCTACGCCAACCCACGCATTCCGCTCAATGCCACCGTCAACAAGAACTTCACCGGAGTCACCGGCTTGAACGTCACGGACATCTCCTACGAAGTGAATAAAAAACTCTGGGATAGCTACTTCTTCTCCTCGCTCGGACTCGACTATACCGCCACCACCGGGACTTCCCTCGACAAGGGCTTCGACTTCCAGAAGCTGTCATCTGGCCAGACCCTACTGCCCAATCCACGAATGATCTTCAGTCCTCTATCAGGTGACACCACCCTCGATAAGATCCTCTCTGAAAACGCTGACCGTGCTCCAGAAGTCATGGCATCACGCATCCTCGTAAAGGGAGCATTCAACGTGAACTCAACTTCGAAAACCGCATGGAAGGCCGTTCTCTCATCGCTCGGAGCCTCCCAACTTCCCGTCCTCAATCCCAAGACTGGAGCCGCTACATGGAAAAACCCGGACGGGATCCGCTTCAACCGCTTCGGCCATGTCATCACCGATACCGCCTACCAACAAGGTGGCGCGGGTGACGACCCGGCCTACTGGCAAGGCTGGCGAAACCTCTCAGACGCGGAACTAGACAAACTCGCCGAGGAAATCGTGACTGAGGTGAAAGCCCGCGGCCCTTTCCGTTCCATGGCTGAGTTCGTGAACCGCAATCCCAATGCCAGCAGCACCGATCACCAATTGAAAGGCCCACTTCAAGCCGCCCTCGACCGAGCCATCAATATTGGATTCCCGACCTCCATCGGCCGTGCGGCAACCAATCCAAACGGCTCCCAATTCTCCAAAGCCACTACCAACGAGAACCAATCCGTTGGCAGCGCCTCCTATCTGATGCAGGGTGATATCCTCCAGTCCCTCGCCCCCGTTCTTCAAGTGCGCTCGGACTACTTCAAAATCCGCACGTGCGGTGAAGCGCTGGATGCCGCCGGCAACGTCACCGCCCGGGCATGGTGCGAGGCCTATGTGCAACGGGTCCCTGACTATACTGACCCCACAGATTCGGTCTTCAAAAAAGCCACGGAACTCACCTCCACCGTCAACAAAACCTTCGGTCGCCGCTATCAGATCGTTTCCTTCCGCTGGCTTTCCAGCTCGGAAGTATAAGCCCCTATTTATGCAAATAAAAATCCTCATCCTGCTAGGTCTGGCTACTCTTCCCGCCCTCGCCCAGACTCCGGAGCCTACGGTCAATACCGAGATCGTCACCATCGCTCTGGATGATCCCATCGCTGGCCTGTTCTTTAACAATGGCAAGGATATTTCCATCTTCCAGGCCAACATCACCGGCTTGGGCGAGCCGCTGAAATACAAAGGCCCACAACACCTCGACCTACGAACCTCCGAGGCCGAGTTCTCACTCAAGCCACCGCTTCCTCTTCCTTACGCATCAGTCGTTCTTCCGCTTAACTCAGACCGTGTTTTGTTAGCCTGCCTCAAGAGTGGCGAGGCTGCTCCGAAATTCATCGCCTATGACATCGCCAAGGCCCGCATCGGCGTGGGTGACTATCGGTTTTTCAACTTCTCCCACTCGGTCATTTCCGTGATCTTCGGCTCCAAGAAATTCGCCGTAAAACCGGGAGCCGATACTCTTGTCACCGATCCTGCTTGGAAGACGGATGTGATGGAAATCGACATGGAAATGGCGATCATCAAGGAAACCTCCGTCAAGCCAGTCTATTCCAGCGAGTGGGGCCACCGCCCGGGACGAAGAAACTATATCTTCATGTTCGACGGCGCCCAGGAATACAAACCGATCAAGATCTGCCGCTTCTTCGATGTGCCGTCGCGCGAAGAGCCAAAACCTCAACCCTAGCAAAAGCGCGGTGCCGCTGTCCTTTCGTCGCTTAAACTCCTGTCAGGCAGTCAAGCACTTCTCGCCTCGCTTGGCTGCTTCGCTACCTGCAATTTTCGCTTGAGGAAAAAGCCATCAAATAAGGCATGCCCTCGGACCAGATGCCGCCGCGTGGGCAAATGAGGTGAACCGTATGATACACTGTCGAGCATCATGATTTGTGGCTTTCGCAGAGCGAAATGGAGCGCTGACTTCAGTCGGCCTAGCCAGTGAATCGCACGCTCAGAATGGCCCATGCGCAAAATCAAATAGATAAAACGCAAAATCACTGAAATTCTCTCTTATTTTATGAAAGTTTGATTCTCCGACCTTATCCAACTCCACATAAATCTAGAATCCCATGAAATCAAAATCGATCAACCGCTTCGTTAGCTTTCAAGCCACTCAGTCAATCGCTATCACCGCTATCACCGCCATCACGGCCTTCGCCGCAGCCGGCGCCTTCGCCGCAACTTAACAGTGGAATGGCTCCTCCACTGGAGTCTGGGGAACTGCGGCCAATTGGAACGCGACTGGTACACCCTCGGGCAACACCGCAGGACCTGCTCCTACCGGAGCCTCCGCCGCCCATCGCCTCAACGTCAACAATACGACAAACAATCCGCTGATTTACGATATCACGCTGGGGACCACGACCTACGCCAATACCGGCGGCACCCGCGGCCTCGCGATCGGCAGTGGATCGTCAGGCACGATGACCATCACCGGCGGCACGTTTTCCACCCTCGGCTCCACCGCGGCGGATATCGTTGGTAATGGCGAAGGCTTCACCGGCACCTTAAACATCAGCGGAGGAAATTTCATTGGCACTTCATTCGGAACCAGTATGGGCGCTGGAGGAGGAACTATTCGCAACTCGATTCTGAACGTCAACAACGGCACAGCAACACTCTTTGACCTCAGCACCAATACGGTTACCGCAACGGTCAACCTGAACGGCGGCACGCTTGCCATGAACAAGCTGGCCTATGCCGGCTCCGGCGCCAACAACATCAACTTCAACGGCGGCACCCTCAAGGCCCGCGTCGCCAGCACCACCTTCATTGCCACCCCAGGCAGCGGCTCCACCACGGTCTCCGTGAAAGCCGGCGGTGCCATCATCGATACCGACACCTTCGACATCACCATCGCCCGGCCCATCCTCACCGACGCCGTTTCCCTCGGTGGCGGCATCACCAAAAACAACACCGGCCTCCTCACGCTCGGTGCCACCAGCACCACCACCGGCCCCGCCGATGTCAACGCCGGCGGGCTCGGCGTGAAAGGCAGCGCTGTTTCCTGGGCGCCCTCGTCATTCTCACATTCCGGAAACGCCCTCAACTTCGACCTCGGCGTTTACAGTCTATCAAACCCCGCCGTCATCAATACCGGCGTGCTCACCGTGGACTCCGCCGTCACGGTCAACGTCACCGGTTCCAACTTCCAGGTCGCCCAGATCCCGCTGATCCAATACACCTCCAAAAACTTCACCGGCGGCTCCCTCACCCTCAACCCCGCCACCCTGCCACCCAATGTCGTGGCCACCCTGGTGGACAACAACGCCGGCCTGATCTATCTCGACGTCACCGCCGCGCCCACCTCATTCGTCTGGTCCGGCAATACCGCGACTCCCGGCACTGGCGACTGGGACACCAGCAGCCTGAACTGGAACACCTTCCTCACTCCCTTCTCCACCGCAGGCACCCAGGTCGTCGAGTTTCCCAGCATCACTGGCGGCGGCACCGTGACCCTCACCAGTGCCTATTCCCCCGTTAGCATCGCCATCGCCAACGCCACCGGCAATCCCTACACCTTCACCGGCGCGGGAAAAATCACCGGAGCCACCGCGATCAACAAGTCAAGCACCGGCCGCGCCATCTTCGCCAGCGGCACCCATGACTACACCGGAGCCACCACCATTTCCGGCGGAGCCCTCATCAAACAAGCCGCAGACACCACCACCGGCAACATCTCCGTCACCGCCGACAACGTCTCCTTCGTGCTCGACGGCGGCGTCACCGACGGCACCGGCCAGACGCTCTTCCTCGCCGGCCGTGGCATCACCACCACAGACTATTTCTTCGCCGGATCGCAGGTGCAGCGAGGTGCCCTTCAAGCCCAGAATGGCGCGAACTCATGGCAGGGCGACATCGTCCTCACCTCCAATTCCGCCTCCAACTTCAACCGCATCGGCGTCCAGCCGGGCGCATCCCTTACCCTAACGGGAAACATTTCCGAAAACGTCGTCGGCGCTTACCTGCTCTTCCGCGCCGGCGCTATCGGTGATAACATCACCTTGGGCGGTGCCGGCACCTACAGCTATACCAATGAAACCCAGATGTTCTCCACCGGTGGAGCCATCATCCTTGGAAACAACAACAAACTGCCCACCGGCAAGCTCCTCAACCTCACCTCGAACGGATCCACCATTTTCGACCTCAACGGCTACAGCCAGGAGTTTGCAGGCATCTACGGCGGCGCGTATGGCGCGGCGGCCACCATCACCAACAACGGCGGCGCCCCCTCGGTCCTGACCTCCACCACGCCGCCCGCCACCTCCAGCAACTGCTTTGCCCTCATCGCCGATGGCTCCAATGCCATTTCCATCGTCAAAAATGGCGATGGAATCCAGACCTTGTCCTTCCTGAATACTTACTCCGGCACCACCACCGTCAACGGCGGCACCCTCCGCATCTACGAAAATCAAAGCACTGCCACCGGTGCCGTCCAAGTGAACGCTGCCACCCTCGGCGGCACCGGCACCATCGGCGGAGCCGTCACCGTCGCCGCCACCGGCACCATCGCCCCGGGAGTCACCACCGGCCTACTCACCGTCCCCTCGGCAGACCTCTCCGCGGGCGGCACTCTGGCCATTGAAATCAACGACGCATCCACCCCAAAAGTGGATCGACTCACCGTCACCGGTGCGCTCAATGTCACCAACGCCAAGCTCACCTTCTCCGTGACCGGCACTCCAGCGGAAGCCAGCTATGTGATTGCCTCCGCCAGCGCCATCACCGGCACCATCGCCCCCGGCAATGTCACCGGCCTCCCATCCGGTTACACCCTCGTCCAGACCAGCACCGAGATCCGCTTGGATCAAGGGGCTGTTAGCGATTACTCCACCTGGATGAATCTCTATCCGTCCATCACCGCCCCTGCCGACAAGCTACCCACCGCAGACCCCGATGCCGACGGCCTCACCAACCAGCAGGAATACGCCTACGGCCTCGCGCCTAACAGCGGCTCCTCGGTGAATCCCATCCTCGTCCAACTGAACAAAACCGCCGGCACCTTCACCTATCAGCGCCGTTCGTCCACGGGTCTTAACTACACCATCTGGACCTCGCCCGACCTGATCACCTGGACCCAGGACACCACCGCCATCCAGGCACCCGGCACTCCTGACGGAAACAATGTCCAGTCGGTGGTCACCACTCTCACTGGAGCTCCACTCACCGCCACGAAACTCTTCGTCCGCGTCAAGGCCCAGTAATTCCCAGCACATACCGCTCATCCCCCCTTTCCCGCCGGACCCCGGCGGGAAGGGGATTTTGGATTCAGACATCCTGATCTCCACGAAATCTCATCCGGCACCGGTTTGGTCCCCCGCAGTTGCATTTCTTACGGGCATGCCACCCTCCAATTCCTTCCATTTTCCCGTGCGCAAAAACCCATAAACAAAACGCAAAACCGCATTTTATTTCCTCCATTTCTGCAATCATCCACTCGTCTTCTCCTCGCCTCACCTTCCGATCATCACCAAAAACCACACTCTAACGTCATGAAATCCCGCCACAATCCATTCGTCCGCTCCGCCGCCCTCGCCGCTTCCATCGTCCTCTGCCTCGGGCAGGCCGCTTCGGCTGGAATTCTCACGTGGGACGGATCCGATACTCTTACCTCAGGAGCCCAGGGTGGTGCTGGCACTTGGGACGCTTCCCTTCTCAACTGGTGGAATGGTTCCGCAGATGTCGTCTGGCCTGGTTCAGGGACCGACAATGACGCCCTCTTCGCCAACACGGCCGGCACGGTGACCCTCGGCAGCGCCATCACCGCGAACGACCTCACCTTCAACACCACCGGCTACATCCTCTCCGGCGCGCAGACCCTCACGCTCAACGGCACCACGCCCACCATCACCACCGCCACCGGCGTCACCACCACCATCGGCAACAACACCGCCACGGTCATCGCAGGCTCGTCTGGCCTCACCAAGACCGGTGCCGGCACGCTGATCCTCAACGGCTCCGCCGTGAACACCTTCACCAGCGGTCTCAGGGTGAACCGCGGCACGCTGACGCTCGACTTCGCCAACCTCGCCTCCCCGACCAACCTGATCAACAGTGGCAATGCCCTCACCCTCGGTGGCGGCACCCTCTCCCTCCTTGGCAAGAATGTGGCTGGCACCAGCGCCCAGACCTTTGCCAGCACGACCCTCAACCCGGGAGCGTCGATCATTTCCATGAACAAAGGGGCCAGTGCCACTTCGTTGACGCTAAGTCTCGGTGCGCTGAGTCGCACTACCCCAGGCAGCACGGTTACCTTTCAGCCAAACACCGCGTGGACCACTGCGGTTCCGACGGCGGAAATTGTCTCAATCACCAGCGCCACGACTCCCGGTGGAACGGTCACTTTACCAACTACCGGGAACACTGGTTATCTGGGAGCAGGCGTTTTTCTTGGAAGTACAATCCCACGCTACGCACAGGTGAGGAACACCGCTGGCGTCTATAATTTGGTGGCAGCGCCAACCTCCAGCAGCTTCGTGACCTCTGGCGGCGATGCGAACACAGTTTACAGTTTCACGGCTGCCCAGACTCTGAGCGGACCACTCACGAACTACGCGGTGATCGGGAATATCTCTTCCGCGGCGGCAATCGCCCTGGGTGCCAACAATTACACGCTGAACGGCTTCCTCGGGATCAGCACCGGCTTGACGACCATTTCCTCGGCTAGCACGGGCACCGTCGTGGTGGGCGCGGAGAATGAACTGGTGGTCAATCTCGCCAATACAGGCGGACTGACGATCAGTGCGCCCATCGTCAATAAGTCGGCCAGCAACTCCAATCTAACCCTCAGCAATAGCAACGGCGGTGCCGGTGTTCTCACCCTCTCAGGCGCGAACACTTACAGCGGCATCACCACCCTCAATGCCGGCACGCTGGCGATCACCACGGACGGTGCCAACGGCGCGGCCAGCTCGCAGCTCGGTGCCATCCCAAGCAGCGCTACGGCTGGCAAGCTCGTCTTCAATGGCGGCACGCTTTCCATCACTCCGACGGCGGGGCTTACCTTGGCGTCGAACCGCGGCATCCTGGTCAATGACGGCGGCGGGACGATGACCAATACGGCAGCGCAAACGGTCACGACATCGGGGATCATCGCGGGAACCGGGGCCATGACATTCAACCTCACAAGCGCCACCGGAGGATTTACGATTGCCGGTAACAATACCTTCTCCGGCGGGGCGACTCTCAGTGGTTTGGGAACGTTCTTTGTCTCCCATAACAGTGGCTTCGGCACAGGAACCCTGACGCTGAACGGTGCCCAGATGCGCAGCTCCACGGGTGGAGTTTTCACCCTCGCCAACGCCGTCAGTATCGCGGCGAATACTACTTTTACATCAGTCGCTGGCGAACAAACGCTCACCTTCTCCGGCCCCGCAGTGCTCACCGGCAACAGGACGCTGACATCCAACGTCGGCACCAACGTCGCTGGCAAGTCGGTGATCTTCTCCGGTGGCATCTCCGAAGACGTCGCAGGCAGAGGCTTGACGAAAGCCGGAACCGGCACGCTCACCCTCTCCGGGGCCAGCACCTACACCGGCACCACCACGGTCAGCGCCGGTCGCCTGGCCCTCACGAAGAACACCGGCCTCTACAATAACAACACGGGAAGCTGGACCACCGCCAACATCACCGTGGCCAGCGGTGCCACGCTCGCGCTGAACGTCGGCAGTGGCGCCACGGATTTCACCTCGGCCAACATCGACACGCTCGCCGCGCTCGGCACGTCCACCACCACCGGCTTCGCCAACGGCTCGTTCCTCGGGCTCGACACTTCTGCCGGCGACTTCACCTATGCCAGCAACCTGGTCAATCCGAACGCCGGAGCGAATGCCCTCGGGGTGATCAAGCTCGGTTCAAGCAAACTCACGCTCTCCGGGACCGCAAACACCTACACCGGCATCACCATGATCGGCGGCGGCACCCTCGTCGCTGGCAGCACCTCGGCCTTCGGTGACGCAGGAAACGACGTTTATTTCATGACGACTCCCTCAGCAGGGACATCCGGAACCCAGCTTGCGGGTGGCAACTTGGAGCTCGTCACCGACTCCAGTGTGAATGCCTACGACCTGAACGGCACTTCCAGCTTTGCCAGCACGCTCATCCTGAGCCGTGCCAACTCCGGTGACGGTTTCACCCAGAACCTGGGCAGTTGGACTGCCGGAAATAATGTGCTCAACGTCACCAAGGGCGCGAATTGGTCAATGGTCGGCACGCCCACCGTCGCCTTCACCGGCATGAATTTGGGAGGCGGCAGTGCGGGCAATGCCACTCTCACTCCCACGGATACCAATATTTCGATTACCGGTGCGGTCAACATTGGGACGGGCAGTGCGGCGAAAACGCTCATACTGGACGGAAACATCGCGGGCAACAGCATCTCGGGGAACATCACCAATAATATCAACACCCTCTCCCTCACCAAGAGTGGAACCAGCACTTGGAATCTCTCAGGCAACAACACCTACACTGGCGCCACGGCAGTCAATGCCGGCACCCTGCAAGCCGGATCCACCACAGCCCTCAGTAGTTCCTCCGCCTTCTCCACCGCCGATGTGGCCACTGCCGTGCTTGATCTAAACGGCAATAACAACACCATCGGCTCGCTGGCCGGAGGCGGTGCCACCGGCGGCAACGTCACCCTCGGAGCAGGCACGCTGACCACTGGCGGGAACAATACCACCACCGCGTATGCAGGCAAAATCTCGGGTGCCAGTGGCGGCCTGATCAAGGCCGGCTCGGGTGTATTTACTCTTTCTGGCACGACCAATGATTATACGGGAGCGACAGCCGTGAACGCCGGCTCACTCATCGTGAATAGCACGCTGGCCAGCTCCGGCGTGACCGTCGCCAATCTCGCCACCCTCGGCGGCACGGGCACCATCGCGAATTTGGTCACCGTGAACTCCGGCGGCACGCTCTCCGCCGCCACCGCCACGACGGCGGGCACCCTCACCTTGGGAGCGCTCACCCTCGATGCCGGCTCGCTCCTCGCCTACGAATTCGGCGGCACCAGCGACCTCATCACAGTTAGTAACTCCGGTGGCCTCACCATTGACGGTGGCATCCTCAACCTTTACGCCGCAGGCGGCGCGTCTGCGCTCACCGCCAATGGCACCTATTCGCTCATCAATTACAGCGGTGCTCTTGGCGGTGCCCTGTTGAATCTCACGGTCGGCAACTCCCAGGCGGGCAAGGCATACTCCTTGAATGACACCGGCAGCGTCATCGAACTCATCCTCGGAACCGCCACCGCTTCCACTTGGACTAATGGAACTAGCAATGGCCTCTGGTCAGACAGCGGCAACTGGACCGGCGGCGTCCCGAACAGCCTCGGAGCCCTGGCAACCTTCGACATCGCCGGCAGCTCAGTGGCTGTGGACGGAGCCAAGACCGTTGGCTCGATCGTTTTTAATAACGCCACCGGCTATACGATCACCGGCGGCGGGAGCGATACCATCACGCTCGACAACGGCATCGCCGCCGGAGCGATCTCCACCGTCACCGGCAATCACGCCATCAACGCGCCCATCATTCTCAGCAGTGCTGCGAATATGACCCCTGCCGCCAGCACCACGCTGACCCTCGGCGGCGATATCTCGGGATCAAAAGGAATCACCTTCTCCGGTGCAGGCACCACCATCCTCGCAGGCACGAACACCTACACCACCACCAGCGTCACCGCTGGCAAGTTGCAAATCGGCGCAGGCAGCTCCACTGGCACGCTCGGTTCCGGCGCAGTCACCCTCTCCTCGGGCACCACCCTGGAATTCAACCGCACCGGCTCCTATTCCACAGCGAACAACATCACCGGTCCCGCCGCCACCCTGACGATGACCGATGGCACCATCACCCTGTCCGGCACCAAATCGCTCTCCGTCCTCAATCTGGCCGGAGGCACCCCGACCATCTCTGGCACCAACACCATCACCACTCTCGCCGCCACCGGTGGAAACTCCGACGTCTCCGGCTCCACCATCACCACCGCCAACGTCAGCAGCAGCGGCGCGGTGAACTTCTCGAATGCCAACACGATCACGACTGCCAACGTCAGCGGCGGCACCGCCACCTTCTCCGGCACCAACAGCCTCACCACGCTCAATCTCAGTGGTGGCACGGCCAAAGGCGGCAGCGCCACGGGCTTCGGCACCACCGCCTCGCTCGTGCTCACCGGCACCGGCACGCTGGACCTCAACGGCAATAATGCTTCATTTATTGGAAACATCCCGACAGGAGTCTCCACGAACACCATTACGGACTCCGCCGCAGGTACTGGCACTTCCATCGTGACCTTTGGCCAGACATCAGGCACCAGCGTCACCACCGCCGCCATCATTAGCGATGGTGGGACAAGGAAAGTCGGAGTTTCCATCACAAATTCGAACGCTGACATTCGATTCGCCAATGCCAATAACACCTTTTCCGGCGGGCTAACATTGCTCAACAATTCAGTAACGGGATCCCGCGTGGTAATGAACGCTGCGGCCTTCACCGGTACGCCAGGCGCGCTGACCAGCGGCAACTACGGCACCGGCACCATCACCGTCGGCCAAGCCGCCACCGACAAGGCGGGCATCTATATTAACGGAAGCAACATCACACTCGCCAATGCGGTGGTCGCCAACACCGGGCTAGGCACCGACCGCGTCGGCACCTTCCGCATCGACACCACCGGCAACACGTTCTCCGGCCAGCTCACCGCAGGCACCTCGGACTTCACCTTGGCCACAAATGGCACCGGGGCCGTCAACCTGACCGGAAAAATCACCAGCACCGGCAGCAACGGCCTGAAACTGCTCTCCAGCAGCTTGAGCAGTGCCGGCAGTTTGACGGTCACGCTCACCAATACCGCCGGGACCAATGATTACGCGGGCAACACGACCATCAATGACAACGCACAGTCGGGCCGCTCCTACACCCTCGTCCTCGGAGCCAACGATCAGATCCCGAACGGCACGGGCAAAGGCAACGTGGTCATCAACACCAACGGCACGGGCGTAGGCACGCTCCGCCTCCAAGGCTTCAGCGACACGATCAACGGCCTCTCCGGTAACGGCACCGTCACCACCACCGTCACCGGTGCCTCGCTGCTGACCCTCGGCGACGGTGATACCACCAGCAGCTTCAGCGGCACGATTTCACAAACTACCGGCACCGTCGGCATCATCAAAACCGGCTCCGGAGACCAGACCTTTACCAACACCAGCAGCTACACCGGCGGCACCCAGATTGACGCAGGCAAGCTGATTCTCGGCCACGCCACCGACACCCTCGCCAACAGCGGCGCAGTGAACGTGAACGGCGGCGAACTCGCCCTTGGCACCAACACCGACACCGTCGGCGCAGTCACCCTCACCAGCGGCAGCATCACCGGCACCGGCGCAGGCACCCTCACCGGCAGCAGCTACGACGTGCGATCCGGCAGCGTCTCCGCCAAACTCGGCGGTTCCTCGGTTGCCCTGACCAAATCCACCGCCGGCACGGTCACCCTTAGCGGAGCGAACAGTTACACTGGTGGCACGACGGTTTCGGCAGGCACTTTGGTGCTTGGCGACAACAGCGCGGCGGGAACCACAGGCATCAGCCTCACCGGTGCGACAGCCGCCACGCTCCAGATCAACAGCGGTATTACGATTGCCAACAACGTTACGTTCTCCAACTCGAACGCATCCTCGGCCGTGACGCGCCAAGTGGCCGCCGCGACCGGCTTGAACACCACGGATGACTACACCGTTGGCACCAGCGGAGCGCTGAAGAGCAACTTCGCCGGTGGCCAGGATGACACCACCGCCAAGATCCTCGCCGGCACCAACAGCGGGGCAGCAGCAACCACCCTGACGATGAAATTCAGTGACACCGCCCCAGTCGGCATCACCAACGACGCGGTCCGCCGATCTGATGTGTTTTCGGTCAATGGCACTACCGGGTCCGATCTCTACGTCCTTCAACTCAGCACCAGCACTCTCGCGGCGGATAGTGTGCTAGGTTATAGCCACTGGAACAATCTGGGACTTGGCGATCAATGGTAACTCAGGAAACAATACGACAAACACCAGCTACTTCAACTATCAGGGCGCGTTCAGCGCGTTCCAAACCTTTGCCGGTTCAATGAACTTAGCCGACTACCAAGGAGCGTATGGTATCGATACGACGACCAACAATCTTTGGGCCGTCGTCAACTACGGAGGCACCTTCACCGCTGTCCCCGAGCCCATCAGCGCCTTGGTCGGCCTCCTGATCGGAGCCGGCCTGCTGCGCCGCAGGAGGAACTGATTTTGAATTTTGAATGCTGAATTTTGAATGGGAGAGAGAAAAGCCGGTGACTTCAGGTCGAATCTTTCTCTCTTCCTGAAAACTTCGAACTGAACACAAGCCACTTCTTCATCCACTTCTCACCCCGTTGGGGACAAGTGGGCGCGCCCGGCCCAGGCTTCGCAATGCTACGCCGGGCAAGCTGCTCACGCCCTACCGGATTTCCACTTTGCCTCTGCAGGGGCAATACCCAGGGCGGTGCGCGTTTATTGGGTTTCTCGCGCGCCGCCCACCCTCTCCGCTAAACCGGAAAAATCATTCCGCAAATCCTGCTATCCGGCAGCAAGCCCAGCCCCCCGCCTGCGGGGAATAGACAGTTTGGCCTCATTTCCTAGTCTTGATAGGAACGGGTAATGCGAAGGCTGGCTGCAACGAGCAGGCGCCCGCGTGTCCCCCCCGTTTCCGAACCCGACCGAGCCCATGAAACTGAGATTCACCAACCCAATCCTGAAAACCGACCCCTCATTCCGCCCGTCGCTCATGGCATGCATCACAGTCTGCACCACGGGCATCGCCTGGTCGCAAACCAATGGCACCTGGACCTCCGCTGCCACCGGCAACTGGAACACCACCGAAGCCTACAACCCCCATTTCCCCGCCCTCCGGTCTAGCCCAACAGCTGTTTCAGGAGCCTCCCGCGAAAAGCAAATTCCTAGCAGTCAAATTCCTAGCAGTAGTAAAAAACTTCTTGGCAAAGCGGTCAGGAAAGCTACGCTCGCGGCAAATGGAAACTGCCGTGAAATCTCTGACTCCCGCCCAATCCCGGCGTGCTGCGGAACATTCTTCATTTCAGAATTTCAGTTTTCAGCGTTTCAGCTTTACCGAAACTCCCCTTTTCCCCCGCAACCCCCTTTTCCCCGCCCTCCGGTCTAGCCCAACGGCTGTTCAGGAGCCTCCCGCAAAAAGCAAATTCCTAGCAGTAATTGATATCCTGACCAATCCATCCAAATCCATGAAACCCAAATTCCAAATCGCCCGTCTCCTCGCTCTCGTTTCCGCCATCGCCTTCACGGCTTCCGCCCAAGCAGCCAACCTTACCTGGGACACTATCCCCGGCGACGGTGCCAGCATCACCGCCGGTGGCGGAAACTGGGACACCGCCACCGTCACCTGGAACAACGCCGGAGCCAATGTCGCCTGGTCCCAGACCACTGCGACGACCGCCACGAACGCCGCCATCTTCGCCGGATCGGACGGCGACTACCCCATCGTTGTGACCACCGGCATCGCCGCGCAGAACCTCACCTTCAGCAATACCGGCTACGCGCTCTCGGCGGCCCCGGCGCGCACCATCACGCTCACTTCCCTCACTTCCAACACACTCAGTGTCGCTTCCGGCAAGTCCGCCACGATCGGAACCAATGTCACGGCCTCGTTCAGCGCCACGGGTTCGCAGTCGAATATCACTGGTGGCGGCACCCTCAAGATCAGTGGCACCGGAGCCACCGTAACCAAACCCTTTAATATCCTCAATGTCATCGGTGGCACCACCGTCAACGTCGGCACCTCCGGCCTGCTCACCACCAGCTCTCAGCTCCTTATCGGCACCAATGCAGGCAGCGGCACGGTCATCGTCGACGGCGGCACGGCCTCCAGCACTTCGGGCACACCGAACCACAACTTGATTCTCGCCAACGCCTCCACCACCAACACCGCCACCGGCACGCTCACCATCGAATCCGGCACGGTCATCCACCCGGCCGTCGGCGGAGGCCTGCGCTTCGGCAGCACCACCGCTCTTACTTCGCCCAACACCGCCACCGGCACGCTCAATCTCAACGGCGTCGAATTCACCGTTGCCCGCCTCTTTGAAGGTAACGCGGATCCTCTCATCAGCTCGAACGTCAATTTCAACGGCGGCAAACTCATCGTCCGAGCCGGTGCCACCAACGCAGCCAATTTCATGACCGGCCTCGATGCCGCCAACGTCCTCACCGACGGCGCGATCATCGACACCAACGGCGTGAATACGACGATCGCCCAGCCTCTCCTCAACGGCGGCGGGGGCGGCGGCCTCACCAAGGAAGGCAACGGCATCCTCACCCTCACCGGCGCGAACACCTACACCGGTGACACCGTCATCAATGGCGGCAAACTCAACCTCAACGCGCCTTACAGCTCCATCACCGCCACCACGATCAACTCCGGCGGCCGGCTGCGCGTGACCACCGCCGCCACACCATCCGCGCTCTCATCCGTCACGGTCAACACCAATGGAGGCCTCGAAGCCGACGTCGGCTCCTACACGATCGGCCAACTCAAGGGACTCACCGTCACGGATTTCGATGCCGCCGGCGATTACAAGGTGGACCTGGCCGGCACCGGCATTCCAACAGGCAACATCACCGTGCTGACTTATGTTCCGGCAAACAAAACAGGCATTGGCCTTCCCTCGCTTGGCACCACCCCCACCGGTGTGATTGGAACGGTGGAGGACACCGGCAGCGCCATCGTCATTCACGCGCAGCTCGCCAATGTCTGGACGCCCGGAACGGGAGACTGGGACACCACGACCGCGAACTGGACCGGCCTCGGTGCGACCTACGTGGAGGGAAATCCGGTCGCGTTCCCGGAAATCGCCGGCAACAACACCGTCACGCTCACCGCCGACCGCTCGCCTTCCTCGGTGACGATCGAAAACAACTCCACCAGCACCTACACCTTCACTGGCTCCGCCATCGCCGGATCCGGCGCGGTGGTCAAGCGGGGAACCGGCGTCACCACCTTTGATGTGGCGAACTCCTACACCGGGGCCACCACCATCAGCGGCGGCGGCATCATCGCCAACGCCAACAGCGCGCTTGGAACCGCCGACGCCGGCACCACCATCGTTGGCACCGGCAGCTCTACGGCAGGTGCGGCACTCGGTCTGAAGAACGGCGTCACCTACTCCACCGCCGAGCCGATCTCCGGCTCCGGCATCTCCAACACCGCCGCGCTCGGCGACTTCGCCGCAGTCCAGCGCGGCTTTGTCCAGGCTATCAGCGGCGATTGCACTTTCGCCGGACCCATCGAAATCGCGGCTACCGGCCTGTCCCGCTTGGGCACTCAAAACGGCGCGCAACTCACCCTGAGCGGGCCGATCACGCTGGCGAGCGGTGTTTCGAACGTCATCGTCCTGTTCCGTGTCGGTGACAGCGACGGAGACTTCGTCACGCTGTCCAACAGCGGCAGTTCGTGGGATGGCGAAACCCGGATCTTCAACATCAACGCCGGTGCGGGCGCAGGTCTCAAGCTCGGAATCGACAACGGCCTGCCCGCCGCCACGACCGTCGTCGCCGGCGGTGCCTCGAGTGGCACAGGCAACATGTTCGACCTGAATGGCTTTGATCAAACGCTCAACGGGCTGACCAATAGCAATGGCAATCTGCGAATCCTCAACAACGGTGCCACACCCTCCACCCTCACGCTCAATCCGAGCGTGGACCGCGACAGTTTCACGATCCTCAGCACCATGACCCTCATCGAGGACGGCACCGAGAAAATCCTACTCGTGAAGGACGGATTGTTCAAACAGACCTTGCATGGAATCCACTCCTACACGGGATCCACCACCATCAACGGTGGTGCGCTCGCATTGTCCGCTACTGGCACCATCGACAACACCACCTCCATGACCATCGCGGCAGGCGCTGCATTTGATGTGGACGCCAAGGCCGCCTACGCCATCCCCGCATTGATGCCCGTCACCCTCAAACTGGATCCTGCCGACTCCGGCTCGGCGGGCCGGATCATCGCCCAGGGGCTCGACATCACCGCCGCCGCCGTCACGCTCGAACCCGCCGCCACACTCGACGATCCGGTTTACATCCTGGCTGATTACTCCGCCACCTTCCTGACAGGAACCGAATTCGACTCGGTGAATTCGATTGCCGGTTACTCGATCGACTACGCCTACAACAACGGCACGCAGATCGCACTGGTTTCCGACACCCAGCCCGGCTTCGCCCTCTGGATCACCGGCAACTTTGCCAACGGTCCTGTTCCCGGCGGCCAACAGGGACCGAACGACGACCCCGACAACGACGGCGTGGACAACCTGCTAGAATTCGTCCTCAACGGCGATCCCACGGTTTCGGACAGCTCGATTCTGCCGGACCTAACTGTTGGTGCCAGCGCGTTTGTTTTCACCTACCAGCGCCGCGACGATTCGGTCGCGCCGGAAACCGCCCAGACCTTCGAGTGGGGCACCACCCTCGCCACCTGGCCCGGAGGCGCGGTCGTCTCCGAAGAAACCAGCACGGTTGGCGTGGCCACCATCACCATCACCCCTGGAACCCCGGACGACAACATCACGGACACCGTTGAGATCAGCATTCCGAAATCCGAAGCCGGCACCACCGGCAAGCTCTTCGGCCGCCTGCAAGTCGTCAAACCCTGAGACACCCCTTTGCCTCTATGAGGGAGGCAATCCCCAGGGCGGGGTCCGTTTATGGGTTTTCGGACTCCGCCCACCCACCCGCCTCCATGCGGCCTGGTGACTCACCGGAATCGAAGCTCCGGCGTCCCTGTCGCCAGTCATTTTCACCGGCCGTGCGGGAGAGCGCGGAGCCTGCCCGCTGCCGCGCTCCGATCCGGCCGTTCGCGCTTGCGGCACGGGGTGCGCCGCCGCTTCTCCTACCCGATCAGGCAATTGTCGGTGCAGTATTTCCGGGCCTTAATCCAGACCCTTGGAATCGTGAAAGGCATGAAAATCACTCCGCGTTTCCTGCTTTCTGGCGACGCTCCCCGGAAAAAATCCCCCCTGCGGGGGATAGGCAAATCCGTCAAAAGGGTCAGTCCCGACTAACAAGCATCAAGCATTACTTCTAATCTTAACAAGTTTGTTTGGAGCGCCGGGTTTTCTGTTAATCGGCGCAGGGCTCTCGTCACGTTGCCTTCGTGGCCCATCCCGAGGCGCTCGGCGATCCAGCGGTTCTTCACCCCGGTTCGCTTCCGGATCAGGGTCGCGACCAACGTCGTTTCCTCGATCCATTTCCCTTTGCCCTGCAAATGTTCCACCTCGGTGGGGACGTCCAGCGCTCGCAAAGCGGCCATCGCGATCCGCTCAGCCGCCGCTTCATCGTGAGCGCTCGCCGCTTCTCCCGACACGCTGCCTTTTTTCCGCTTTGGTCCGGCATCAGGCGCAAGTGCCTCCAACAACCGATCTGCGAAACTCTTCTCGCCCAAATACCAACCGCGCCTCAATTCCTTGAGCGCCGCGTCCGTTACGGCTCCCTTGGCATCCCTCGCTCGCGCCTCAAGGTAGCCCGCGTAGGCCCTGCCACCCCGGTTGTCCTCGGAAAGCTGGAACGCCCTTTGCACCCTTCCGGTCTCCAGCCACTCCGGCCGCTTGTTCCCGGCGTAAGCGCCGAAACTGCTCCATCGCCAAGCCCTCAATCGCTTGCCCGTCTCTCCGCCCACCCAGCCGGATCTCACCGGGTTGAGATGAATGTAGTCCGCTACGATTTTGAAATAGCTTCCGTCGCGCTCCTCGCCGTTTACCACCACGGCCTTGTAGCGGCCTTGGAACACATGTCCCTTGCGCTGCCGCCGCCGGTTCCACCCCTGGGAGTAGACCCCGAGCATCCACTTCATGCCGGCCACCAGATTTGGCTCCGGTGTCTCGATTAGCAGATGAAAATGGTTACCCATCAGCACCCACGCATGCACCCGCCAGCCAAACCTCGCGCAGCATCTCTCCATCAGATCCACCCAACCATAGCGGTCCTTGTCGTCCTCAAACACCGTCTTGCCCCCATCCCCGCGAGCCATCACGTGGTAAACCGCTCCTGCCGCCTCGTATCGCAAGGGTCTTGCCATAAAGGCAGAGCAACAAAATCCGATCCAGCGGTCAATGCTTGTTAGTCGGGACTGACCCCTTCGACAACACCAAACGCAACTTCGAGATCTTCAAAGCCCCCGACTTCATCGCCGCCGCTCTGCTCCACATCCCACCCAAGGGCCAGCAAACCATCCGCTACTACGGCCTCTACTCCAACAAAACCCGAGGCCAAACCTCCCTCATCCCCGACCGCATCATCCGCCCGCCGAAGCCGTCTCCCCCCAATCTCAAATCTCCAATTTCAAATCTCCATTCCCAGATCCTCCTTATTCCACCACCACCCAAACAATCCGCCCGCGACATGCGCCC
>JBBRYQ010000003.1:0-108381 GCA_038237425.1 Verrucomicrobiales bacterium | reverse complement strand
GCAGTGGATGCCTTCCTTTTCAAGCGCTTCCGCCGCCTTGATGCCTTCCCAAGTGGAGGCGATCTTGATGAGAATGCGGTTGCGGGAATGCCCCTCTGCCTCGTAAGCGGCGATGAGTTGGTGCGCCTTGGCGATGGTCGCAGCGGTGTCGAAGGATAGGCGGGCGTCCACTTCCGTGGAGACACGGCCAGGGACGATTTTCAGGATTTCCAAGCCGAATAAGATCAGGATGCGGTCAAGAATCGCTTCCATCAGCGCCGGACCGGTGACTCCGGTGGCTTTCACTTCCGCCACCGCCTGCTCGACGAGGTGCTTGTATTCCGGCTTAGCAGCGGCTTGCAGGATGAGCGACGGATTGGTGGTCGCGTCCTGCGGCTTGTAGGTTTTCATCGACTCGAAATCGCCGGTATCGGCGACGACGGTGGTGAACTGCTTCAGTTGATCGAGTTGATTCATGCTCATGATGGAACAGAGGTAATCCCACGAGGCCTGTTTGTGAAGGTGAAAAGCCCCGCTGCGGAGCCTAACTCATGAATCCCACTTCAAACGACGATGAATTGCCTTGAAAACGAAGGCCCCGGCGGTGGCACCAAGGCAATCGGCCAGCCAGTCGAAGTTATCGTTTCCACTGCGGCCGGGCACGAAGCTTTGGTGGTATTCATCCAATCGTCCGATGAGACCGATCAAAATGATCGTGCACGGAATGATGATGCGCCATTGGGCGGCGCTCGGACGCAGTGAGAACCAATACGCTGATAGCAAACCCGCCCCGCCGAAGAAGTAACCGAAATGTTCGACTTTATCAAAGCCGTCGATCGGCGGCACAGGCATGTCAGGATGGGTATCCGACGAAAGGACCCACAATGCTCCGAACCAAGCGAGCAGGGCGATCAGCCAGAATGCGGGGCTCCGTGGGACCCGTGGCATGCTCAGAGTTTGCGCATTTCGTCCTCTAGCCGTTCCGCCAACCACTGTTTCATCATCGACTGATAATTGAGGAAACGCGAGCGGGCGATGCGCTTGATCCGGGAAAGCATGCGCGGATCGAAGCGCAGCGTGATCGTGGTGGATTCGCGCGAATCCGCCTCATGCACGGAAGTGGCCATCAGGCGGCCGTCCAGCTCGTGGCTTTCCCAAAATCGGGCTTCGGCAGCCTCATCGGCGAATTCGGGAATTTCTGTCCAGCGGTTGACGGCGTTCATGGCTTGGGAAAAAGGGGAGGCTTCAGCGGAATTCCGCGTATTTGCGATCGTAGAATTTTTGTTCGGCTTCGGACATTTCGCGGGCGGCGACCACGCGCGTCGTTTTGCCATCCGTCCAGAACGATAAGAACAAATAGCGGTCCGCAATCGTGCGACCGAGCGCATAGTAGCGGGACGCACCGTCGGAACGCTCGTTATCCGGCAGGAAGCGGACGGCAAAAGGATCCTCGAAAGCTTCTTCAAGCTCACGGGGTTTGATATTGCGAAGATCGAATTGAACGTCGATAAGGTCGAGTTCCATGCGCGCAGTTTGGGGATGCTTCGGGAAAGTGCAATAAAGAGTTTTCCGGGATATTTGCAGGGCGGATCGCGGCGGATTTTCACAAATTCTTAAATCCATGAAATTGAGTTTTTTTGAGGTAATTGGCGGAACATTTTCTGCCCGGATAAGCCGAACCGGGCATCAAGCGGCTGGCAGAGGTTTGCACAAGTTGTGGCTGGCGGGTGCACGCGTGGGTTCTGATGGGCAACCATTTTCACCTCCTAGTTGAGACTCCGTTCAGGGCAGCCACTCAGGTCACCCGTCATCCACATCATTGAAACTCCCGCCATAGCCCGGCTGGTAGAGCAGGAGGCCGGCGTGTTTGGCGATTTCCTGGAAATGCGCGTCGATGGCGTAGAGTCGGACGCCGTCGTGGATGGCGATGGCGGCGATGAGCACGTCAAGCCAAGGGACGGTGAGGCCTCTGGTGCGAAGCTGCCATGCGAGGGCGACGGCGCGGTCCCAGTCGTCCTCCCGGCAGGTGCGGTAGGGGATGACGGAAAAGCGTTTCCCAAGAAGGGCACGTTCCTCTAGGCGAGCCCCGCCGAGGACTTCCAGTCGGACCGGTGAGCACCACTGGGCTTCATAGGCTTCGAGCAGGCCCTCGACGGCGAGTTTCACCCTCATATCGCCGTTGCGACGGAGGCTCTCGATCCAAGCGGATGAATCCACCAGTACCATGACGCTCAGCTCTGGTAAAGGGGTGGGACCGGGTTGGCGAGATCCAGACCGGCCGGATCCGCCGCCGGCGCGGGATAGTCAAAGACACTTTCCCGAATCATCCGACCGAATTCCCGCGCTTGTTTGCGGCGCACGAACTCGGTGACCGCTCTTGCCACGGCAGGGCTTTTGTTCTTGTCCCCGGTGATTTTCATTAATTCAGACAAGACGTCCTCTTCGATGTCCACTGTGATTCTCATGAAAGAGATTCTAGCCTCATGTTGCATCAATTCAATTGAATTTTTGCATCATTTTGATTCATATCGTGGGCAATTTTGCCGCTGCTGGAAGATTCCCCCAAGACTATTTCGCCGTGAAAACCCGAGAGGCCGAGAGCGCGAAATTTTCCGGATCATACATGGATTCCACTTTCGCAGGTGGGGCAGTGGCTGTCCCGGCGACGGTGCAGCGGGCGAGGTAGCTGACGGTGTAGGTGCCCTTGCGCCAGACTTCGTCCAGATAGAAAAGCGCGCGGTCGGTGCGGAGTTCCGAATGGCTGACGTTCCAATCGTTTTCACTGGTCCGCAGTCCGGCGGCGGCTTTTTGGGAGGCGAAGTCGTTGTTGACGGTCTCGAAAACGGAGGGAAGCGGATCCTCGATGACGAGGTAACGGCTGTTATCCTTGGGTAGCGTGACGCGGAGCGAAACGCGGATCAGATCGCCGACTTTCGGTTCGGTGAGCACCGAGGCGGTGCCGTCCGCATTGATGCGCTCGTAGATGCGGTCCACGGAGAGACCGTTTTTGGCGACTGGCTGCTGCGGCATGATCTTCGGTTTCGCGGCCACCTTCATCCGGACGTAGGCGCTGTTGTTGGAAATGAGGTCCATTTTGAGATCCGGCGTCAGTTTGAACGAACGGCTGGCAGTGGGCTGGTCCGAGCTGAGGTTGATCGTTTCCGCTCCGTCGGCGGTGGTGAAATTCAGCGTGGTGGTATCATCCGTGCTGTCCTGGCTATCAGCGTAGGCGGACATAGCAATGAGGCTCCATCCGTTGACCCAGGTGGTGCGCCAGTGGCCGTAGGGATTGCGGTCGTTGAGCATTTTATCAAGTGCCTTGGTCGCTTCATCGCCCGAGGGATCGGCGACGATCCAGGCGATGAGGCTGCTCGCCTCGTCGGCGGTCCATGGCATCCAGTCGTCGTTTTTCAACTTAAAGGGAACCTTGGACGTTAGGATCGATCTCGCCATCGCCTGGTTTTCCTCGTTGTCCTCCTCGACCAGACAAATTGCGGTCGCAAGCAGGGCGCGGGCGGTGGGTGATAGATCGGCGAGATGCTCGATCATCACGCTGTGATAGGCAGGCTGCGCTTCGCCTGCTAGGGCCAGCACCAGCAGGGCGCGGGCGTGGCGTTCGAGGGCGGATGGGGACTTTTCCCCAGCCAGTCCGCGGAGGCTTTCGAGGAGGTTTTTCTTGAGGGCCTCGATGGCGCTCTCGGGCACGTTCGCGCCCTTTTCCGATGCCATGAGGAGCACCATGCCGGCGTAGGACGTGGCCCACGGGACGGATTGTGTGCCGCCGGGCCAGTAGGAAAACGAGCCATCAGGAAGCATCATGGAGAGTAGGCGGTCCGCACCCGCTTGGATGGCGGCGGTGACTTTTTCCTCGGGGATTTTCGCAAATGCCGGAATGACCGGGCTGAGTGATTCCACGGAAAGCCACGGGATGAGCGACGAACTCGTCTGCTCAACGCAGCCGTGCGGATAGCTGAGAAGGTAATCGATAGAGGCACCGGCATCAACGAGTGGTGAACGCGAAAACTCCAAATCCACGGTGCCACTGCCATCGGCTAACAAGTCATCGATGGAGTCGCGGAGGTTTTGTTTTATGCCGGCTTGCTTGAACGTGATCAGCTTCGATTGGCGTAGCAACGGCATTGGGTAGCTGACTTGGAACCGCGTCTCGACTGCGTCAGATAGACGGTGGGCGAGCTGGGGTGTTAGATTGCCATTGGCGAGGGAAACGGGTGTGGCCTTCCAGGTAAGCACGGCTTCACCGGTGGTTTCCGCTAGGGTGGGGAAAACGACGGTGGTGGATTTCCCGGCTTCCAACGTGACGGTTTGGCTGGTGGCTCCTTGCGGCGTGGCGCTGGGCGTTTCTGCGCCGCTGCGGGTGCTGAAGCCGATTTCCCAAGTGCCGGAAAACTCGGAGGCGTTTTGGACTAACACTTGTGAGTCGAAGGTGTCGCCCTCGTTGGCAAAGCGCACGGTTTTCGGTTCGAGCATCAGGTCCTTCTTGACGATGATGGACGACTCGACATGGCCGAAGCGCACGGCTTCATGATGGGCGATGGCGATGAGGCGGTAGCGGGTGAGGGTGTCCGGCAGCTTAAACGTATGGGTGAATTTCCCGGAAGCGTCGGCGACAATTGTGGGGGCCCAGGTGGCACAGGGATCGAAGTTTTTCCGCAGGAGATCGGCGAGCTTGCCGAGATCACCGCCGCCGCCGATGAAGAAGCCTTTGTTGGAAAAACTCTGGGTTTCGGGATCTTCCGGGATGAAGGTATCGATGGAAGTGCCGGACTCCACGCGGAGGTCGCGGGGCTTGTAGAAGAAGTCCATCGGCTTCGGAGTTTCGTAGCCCATGACGGCGAGCGTGCCCTCGTCCTCGGCATAAAGCGTGACCTCGGCACCGGCGGCGGGTGCGCCGTTTGAGAGCATGACGGAGCCAGTTAGCGTGACATCGTCGCCCGGACGGTAGGTGGCGTTCTCGCTGCTGGTTAGATTGACGGCGAGAGTGTCGCGGAGGTTTTCCACGATGAGTTCGCAATACCCGAGACGGAGCTGCGGCTCCTTGTGATCGCGGGCGGATTCTTTCGCGCCCTTGATGATAAGCACGGAAACGAAGGCATTTGGCGCGTCGTCTGCGGTGAGTGGAATGTCGATGACCGGCTTGTCCGCAGTGAGCGGGACGAGGAAAGAGCGCAGGACTTTTTCACGCTCTACGGTGACGAGCGCGGTGCCCTCGATAGGTGATAGAACAAGGACGCGCGCGGTCTCGCCCGGTTTGTAGGATTTTTTCTCGGCGACGAGTTTCACGCGCATGCCGTCCTCATACAGCCATGGATATTCGTTAGTTCCATAGGCGTTGAAATAGGTGACGGTGGCGAACGGGCGGCCTTCGGGATCGGTGCCGCGGAGGGTGAGGAAGTGCTTGCCGGTGGACTTCGGCGTGACGGTGAAGGGCGTGCCTTCTTTTGCTGAAGCGGCCGGATCGAGGGTGATTTCAGATGTCATCACAGTTTCTTCCGTCACGTCGTTGCGGGTGGTGGTGGCACCGGTATCGGTGGTGGTTTTGACCGTGGAATTGACCTCGCGCGTGAGGGTGGCGGTGACTTTCACCGCACCCTTGAACGGCTCGCCGGCGGTGTCGGTGGCTACCAGTCTCAATGGCAACGCCTGACCAGCTCTAACGAGGCTATCGTTCCGCGAAACTCCGACATAAACGGACGATGGATGGACTGTGGTGCTGGTGGTGGAGGTGAGCGTCTGGTTATTGGCATCGGTGACTTCCGAGGAGATCGTCACTTCGCGGGTCGTCGGGAATTCTGCCTGCGGAATGGCGACGGATAACGCCGCTTTGCCGTCGGCTGATAGAACGGCCTCCCCTTGGACTTGGGAGGACGGGCCGCTTTCGCTGTCGTCATCCGAGCGATAGCCGAAGTAGTGATACCAGTAAGTCCAGTCGTCGGTGCGGTGGTTACCGAAAAGGAAATCGCGGAAACGCTCTGGATAGGGATTTTCCGCAGTGACGCGGCTGAAGTGAGTTACTTTTCCGGCAGCGACTGGCTGACCCTGATAGTAGGTGGCTGCTAGATCGGCAGTGACGGTGCTGGCTCCCGGCGCGGGGGCGGCGATGGTTTGTTTGATCTCAAACGCATTGCGGCGGAACTCCTCGACACGGAGCTCCATCGTGAAGCGTGCGCTTTCGCTCAGTGATTCCTGAATTTCCCAATCCTCCTTCGCTTCGGCAGCCTGTGCTTTTGCGAGTTCCTCGGGGAATTCCAGACGGATGGTGTGGGTGCCGGTGGTCGAGAGCGGGAGCTTGTAGGTGAGGTCAAACGAGCCGTTAACGGAAATTTCGATGGGTGCGTTGTGGATCTCCTTGTCCGTGGGATCGACGATGACGATGCGGGCTGGACTTTGTTTGGCGAGGGCGACGGTGTTCCCTTCTAACGTGCGGACGATACCTTTCAGCCGCACGGTTTCACCTGGCCGATAGAGCGAGCGGTCGGTAAACAGGAACGCTTTGCGAACAGGCGTGGTGGATTTATTCCACGAATAGCGGATCGGGAAATGCCAGAGGCCGACGGTGGAGAGTGTGGAATCGAAAGCAGTTAGGTAGGTGTCATTGCCGAGTGATGCCTGGATGTGGCGCACGGCATCTGAGCGCGGGACGGAGACGAGTCCGGAGATCCCGGTGGTGGAAACTCCGAGCGCGTTCGCATCCTCACCGAAGAGCTGGACCTTCACGCCGGGCAGCGGTGCACCGGTATCGCAGGAGAACGCGTAAACGAATGCTTCCGCAGCGGTTAGTTTCCAGGCGAGGCCGATGTCCGTTAGCTGGATCATCGCCTGCGCACTGCGGCGGCCTTCCTTTGCCCCGGTCTGCGGGATGCCGGTGACATCGAGGAAAAGCGCGGCGTGGCGGAGGTCTTTCGGCAGCAGTTCGTCCCACAGCAGAGTGATTTCCTTCGAGGTGTCGATCGGATTGCCGAGCGGGATGTCTTTCTCACAAACCGTCTCGCCGACCACCATCGGATAGGGAAGCGGGGCGGTGGGCTCGATGGATTTCCCATCGTGGCCGACGCCCGTGTATTGGCCATATCCCTGATAGGCTCGGATAAAATCGGTGCCTGCGAGTTTCTTAATGCGGAGGTGGAGGCTGGTGAGGTTCACCGTCTGGATCCGGTAACTGCGGCTGCCGTTAGCGAGCTGGGCCTGATTGTCCGATGGCAGGGCGAGGCCGGGTTCGACATGTTCGAAGGCGACGTCCTTGCTCGCTGACGAGGCGAGCGTTAGGCCAGATTTTGAAAGGAGCGGCGGCTTGATCGTGACGGAGTATTTCCCTTCGGTGGTGAATGTCCCGGTGAGTTTGATTTGGCGGTCGTCGATTTCAGCAGCGAGATTTTCCGGGCGCGGGGAGATATTGAGGCAGGATGTTAGAAAATCATCGGGGAGTTTTTCGGCGACATTCTGATTGAAAGTGAGTAGGATTTGCATCGGCTCGTCGGCCGCGACGTAGGCTTCGATGCTGGTGTTGGAAAACGGTTCTACATCGCCAACGTCGTAAACACTGTCATCCATGATCCGGGCGCTGGCCGTTAGATTCGGCAGCCCCTTCGAGGCGGAGATCACCCAGTTTTTTCCAACAGGAAGTGGCGATGCGGGAGTGGCGATGACGATATTCGAAACGGGGCTCTCCGGTGTAGTTTCCGCGACTGGCGTGTTGGGGAAGCGGGTGTTCCATGGCCGGTAGTTGTTCGCGAAGTATCCTGCGCTGGCGACGGTGGCGCGTGCGAGGCGGGCGGGAATCCGCTGGCCGGTTTTTGAAACGAAGGTAACGAAGGGAGCTGCGGTGGCGGGATCGGCCTCGTCATTGAAGACGATCAGCCACTCGCCGGTGGACGGGGAATAATCCGAGCTCCAGCGCTTTGGCGCGTTCGCCGCGACGATGCGGAACGGCTCGGAATCGACCGTGGTGATTTTCCCAGCGGGAACGGCGGACTGGTCGAGGTGCTGGTGACCTTTTGAAATTGAAAACGTGTAGCTCGTGCCGATGGCAGTTGGCTTGTCCGGAGTGAAGCGGGCGATGTTCGGGGCCTTCCAGATCAGCTTGCCGGAAAGCGCTGGCTGGATTTCCAGCCAAGTGTTTTCCACGGATTTTCCCAGATCCACAGTGGCGACGGCCGGGGAATCGAGCACGAGGTCGATCTGGGATTCCGGCGCGAGCGACGGGGTGGAAACGACCAGCCTGGGAGCTGCGGAAGCGGCCAAATGCATGGCCAGGAACGCCGTGAGGGCGACGGGAGATGTTTTCATAAACGCGGTAGTTAGAACCAATCGCTTTCATATACGAAACCTTCCTGATAGGAATTCAAATTATCTGGAAAATCTTTGAATTCTTCGGGTCTGGTTCGGGCATTGCGCTTTCGGAGAATTCTGCGAAAATCCGAACGTGACCCACTCGATCGCAGCCGGAATTCGCGGGATCGCCGCCATGCTCGTGGCGGTGCTCGTGACCGCCTGTGCGCCGCAATACACGGTGGTGAATAACCCGATGCAGTCGGACTCGAAGAGCGACTCCTTCGGCTACCGCAAATGGATTTCAAAGGATGTGAAACAGGACGTCGTCATCATCGGCATCCACGGATTCTGCGGCGCCTCTATCGATTACGCAAACCTCGGTAACCACCTCCTCCAATACCAGCCGCAGACAGGTCTCTACGCCTACGAAGTCCGCGGCCAGGGCAGCGACCCGATCCGCGAGCGCCGCGGTGACATCGGCGATCCCGAGGACTGGTATCGCGACCTTTTCGCCTTCACCCTGCTCGTCCGCGAGCAGCACCCAAACGCCAAAGTCGTCTGGTTCGGCGAAAGCATGGGTGCCCTGATCGCCGCCCACGCTTGGCGTGAGGCTCCGGCGAACGACCCACCCTGCGACGGCCTCGTGCTATCCTCGCCGATTGTCCGCTTCCGCGACGACATCCCAGAATGGGCTCCCGGATTAGTGCAAATCGCTGCCACCACGCTGCCGCTCGCTCGCGTTTCCCTTGAAACCCTCGCTGGCGGCCAAGACGTACAGATGACCCAGAAATCCCATCACAATGAGCAGGTCAAAACGAACTCCTACAATATCGACAAGCACACCCTCCGCCTCCTCGGCACCCTCGGCCGCCACATTGAGACGATGAACGACTGTGCCGCCACGTTCCGCACGCCTGTCCTCGTCCTCCATGGCGGCAAGGACTATTTCAACAACGATTCCGACGTCCGCGGCTTCGTCGCCCGGATCCCGGCGGGTGTCTCGAAAACCTACCACAACTACCCCGAAGCCTTCCACCTGCTCATGTATGACGAAAAGAAGGAGGTCATTTTCAAGGACATCGAGCGCTGGATGGACAGACTCCGGCGGGACCGGCTGTGAAAAATTAGGCCGGAAATGTCAGGATTCGTCTTGACGGGTTGGTTTCCAAAGCCATTCTCCGCGTCCCGCAACAGAAATTTTTTATTATGGCCCGTATTTGCAGCATCCGAGGAACCCGCGTCCGCTCTGGCGGAAAAATTCACCGTTCTGGTTTGGCCAAGAAAAAGGGTGGTATCGGTCGTCACGTCACGAAAGTGGTGAAACGCACCATTTCCCCTAATCTTCAAACCAAGCGCATCTGGGTTCCTGAACTCAGTAAGTTCGTGAAGCTCAAGCTAAGCTGCCGCGCGCTGAAGACCGTCAACAAAAACGGTGCCTTCGTGACGCTCAAGAAGGCTGGAATCATCTGATTCCCTTTCTGAAGTTCAATTTTCAAAAACAGCCAAGTGGAAACACTTGGCTGTTTTTTTCGTAGGTGGAGCAAGAACCCAATCTAACACCCCGTGGAGTGAGGACATCCTGTCCGCTATATGCCCGGGACATCTTGTCCCTCTTCTGCCGGCGGACCGAATGTCCGCCACACCCAGCGTTCAAAATGAACGCGCTCCGGCCCGGGCAAGATCGGGACTACGAACGAAGAGTTCACTCCACCACACACGGCACCAGCACCCCGTCGCTCATGCCGTGGATTTTCTTTTTATCCGCCGGGACGATGGTCGCCAGGCAGCCGCCGAAATTCGTCTCTCCGGCGTCATTGGTGAAAAAGTAAGGGCAAAGCCGCACCCGGCCCTGCATCATTTCCACCGATCCATCCTCGCGGAAAACCGGATGCTCCACCCGCCGTCCTTCGCGGAATTCCTGTAAAATCCACGGCTGCTCGGACGATTGCTCCAGCGCCGTGCCCAGCCGCTCCTTCCACTCAGCCGCCGGCATATCGTGGCCGATGAAAACCCCGCGCGAGCCCCAAGCTGTTTCGTGGAAACCGCTCACCTTCAGCACCAGTTGGCGTTCCTTCTGGCTGAAATGGGCGACCTCCTCCCACGAATGCGCGTTCATCCTCGGCAGCGCGGCGTGGGGTGGCAGCGGCGTTGGATCCAGCACCCAGCCGAACGGCACTAACTCGCGCAAACGCTGCAAGTGACTGCCGCGCAGCGTCTGCTCCCAGACTTTTTTCAGTGCTGGCGACCAAAGCAGCGCAAGCCACAGCTTGTCCTCCAAATGCGGCTTGAACGGCGGCGTGATCTTGATCGTCCCGGCCGCCGCGCCCTCAGCGAGTTTCCGGGACGAGGAAATCGACTCCCAGTCGAACAATTCGAAAAACCGGTAAAGCGCCTTACCATCCGGCTCGTATTCCTCGGCAGATGCCACATCCCACTCCTCACCGAGTTCGCCCGTGAGCCATTTCATTTCAGGCCGGTAGTCCGCGGATTCCTCGGAAACCAGCACCGTGCCACCCTCCGGCATCAGCGAGCGGAAACCTTCGATCATCCCATCCGGTCCGCCAAGAACGTCGAATCCCGCCTTGGAATAGACCTGCGCCAGCCATGCTGCCACGCCGATTCCGCCAGGCACGCTATCCAATTCGGACATCGCAAAGCCGGTCTCCGTAAGGATCAGGTCCGGCCGGATCACCCGGGGAAATTGATCCGCAGTCGAGGTTTCGCGCTGCAAGTTCGCCAACCACTCGGGTTTCCCCTCGTCGAGCAATTCTGCCAACCACTCGGGTAGTTTTCCCGCTGCGCTGCGCCGGTAGAGCGCATCGCATGCCTGTTGAAATCTCGCGAGTGGGTGGCCCAGCGACATCATTTGGCGGGCTTCCGCCTTGGTGAGTTTCAGCGGTTCCGGGGACCAGCGCCACGCTCCGCCGCCAAACAGGCCACCCTCCGGTAAACCATCGCGCAATTCAGAAAGACTCAGTCCCATCCCGCGCCCAACTTCCACGCCATCGGCCCTATTGCCAAGGCCGATTCTTCCGGCTTGCGCGGAAAGCGGACTTCGCGCTCAGTTCCATCAACAAATGACAAAGGCCCTGCGCTACATCTGCCCGTTTTGCGGAACCGAAGTCACGGTGGGGAAAAACTGTCCCGATTGTGCGAAAAAATCGGGAAAAAAGCCACCAGCGAAGAAGCGGTCTTGGGAACAGGATTCCACTCACGATGGGTTGGGACTTCCGGACGACGATTTCGACTATGACGATTTTATCGCCCGCGAATTCGGCAAGGCCCCACCTATCAAAACCGGCCTGAAATGGTATTGGTGGGTGCTCGCGGTGATGGTTCTGATTGGAATGATTTACGGGGTAATGAGGTGACATTCCGTGTTTCCTTCCGTGTCTGCTTCGATCAAATCGTTGCAGATCAGGGATCGCACATTACGTTCGCCCCTGAAGATTATGGGAGGCCAACAAATTCAGATGATTGTCACTTTCGCGGTGTTAGCGGGGGTATTCGCGCTTTTTGTGAAGGAATGGCTGCCGAGCGATCTGGTCGCTCTGGGAGGGATGTGCGTCTTATTGGTCACCGGCATCCTCACCGAAAAGGATCTTGGAAACGTGTTCAGCAACGCCGCCCCGATGACCATTGGCGCAATGTTCGTCCTGGGAGAAGCGCTCACGCGCACCGGGGTGATCGACTTGATCGCGGCGCGTTTTGAAAAGATGGCGGGCAAATCGATTGCCCGCGCCATCCTCATCATGGCTTTGATCGTGATGCCGCTTTCCGCTTTCATGAACAACACTCCGGTGGTGATTGTGTTTCTGCCGGTATTGATGAGTTTTGCTAGAAATACCGGATTAAAAGCCAGCAAACTGCTCATCCCGCTGTCGTTCCTGAGCATTTTGGGCGGAACCATCACCTTGATCGGAACTTCGACGAACCTGCTGGTGTCCAGCCTCTCCAAGCAGCAGGGCCGTCCCGAGTTCGGCATTTTTGAAATCTCCGGATTGGGAATCATCTACGCGGTGATCGGTCTGATTTACCTCTTTTTCATCGGCAGGCACCTGATCCCGGTTAGGGAGACCGTTAGCAGCCTGCTGGATTCCGAGGACACCCGGAAATTCTCGAGTGCGGTGGAAATTCCGCCGGACTCACCTTTCATCGGCCAGGAACTGCTGGAAAATCCGCTTTTCTCAAATGGAAAGCGGAGTCTCGTCCACGAGGTCATCCGCGAAGGTCTGCGGGTCGAGGATATTCCGTTGAACGCCATCAAATTAGAGCCTCATGACGTCCTCTGGTTCCGCGCCACCGCGGTGCAGTTAGCTGAAATCCAGGGATCGCCCGGAGTGACGACATTTCACAAAAATCTGGCTGGCTCCGATGCGGGGACAGCTCCCGCCCACGTGGTGAAAACTGTGGAAGCGATCATCGGCCCTCAAAGTCCGCTGATCGGGAGAAGCGTGCGCCAATCCAACATCCGCCGCCGTTACGGCATCGTGGTGGCTGCCGTGCACCGAAAGGGCGTGAACCTCAGGGAGGCCTATCAGGATGTCAGGCTTGCCTTTGGCGACACACTGATGCTTGAGGGCTCAATTGAAAATCTCACCCGCCTGAACCAAGAAGGAAGTTTCCTCAGCCTGAATGAAACCTTCATCCGCCCGCGACTGAAATCCCGCATGGGAGTGGCGATCGGCATCCTCGCCGCCGTGGTTCTCGTATCCGCGACCAACCTGCTGCCGATCACGGTCGCAGCCATGATTGGGGCGGTGCTGGTTGTGCTAACGGGATGTCTTGAGATGCGGGACGCCTACAAGAGTGTCGAATGGAACGTGCTTTTCCTCATCTACGGCATGCTCGGAATCGGGATGGCGATCGAAAAAACCGGCGGGGCCGAGTGGATCGCGATGGGAGTCACCCATGCGATGTCGCAATTCGGTCCGCTCGCGATTCTTGCGGTGACCTACCTGCTGGCGGCATTGCTGACCGAACTGGTGACTAACAACGCCGTGGCCATCCTGATGACACCGATCGCCATTTCGATCGCCGCCGGCATGCATGTGGATGCCCGGCCGTTTCTAGTTGCGGTCATGTTCGGGGCGAGCGCCAGTTTCATCACTCCGATCGGCTATCAGACGAATACCTATGTCTATGGAGCTGGCGGATACAAGTTCGGCGACTTCATCAAGGTCGGCCTCCCTCTCAGTGTGGTCCTCTGGGTTGCGGCGGTGCTCCTGATTCCGATCTTCTGGCCGTTCTGAGAAGTGGCGGGATCGGGAAATTTTCGATTTCCGAAGAGTGGGGAAAGGACGTAGAAATGGCGGCGGCATGAAACATTTTCCCGAACTCCAGCTCACCCCGATCAGCGCGCGCGTGCTGGGATGCCTGCTTGAAAAACAGGCGCAAACGCCGGACCTCTATCCACTCACGCTGAACTCGCTGGTCGCGGCGTGCAATCAATCGACCTCGCGGCATCCGGTGACGTCATACACACCGCAGGAACTGGAGCAGGCCCTTCGCTCACTATCAGAAGACTATCTGGTGACGAAGGTGATGGGCGGCCGCGCTCCGAAATTCGAGCACTGTCTTGAAGATGTGCTGCATCTCACGGATGCGGAGCGTGCCATTTTCACAGTGCTGCTTTTGCGTGGCAGCCAGACGCCCGGCGAACTGCGGCAGCGCACGGAGCGGATGCACGTTTTCAACGGCCTGGATGAGGTGGAGGAAATCCTCAACAGTTTCATCGAATATCCGCATGGCCCGCTCGTGGAGCGGATGCCGGCAGGTGGTGGCCGCCGGGTGGAAACCTTCCGCCATCTGCTCTGCGCGGATTCTGGGAGCCAGGATGACGGGGGCGAACTCCCTGCTAGCAATGATTGGCAGGAAATGATGGAAAACCGGGTGGCCGCCTTGGAAGCCGAGCTTGCCGGGCTCAAGTCGCGGCTGGGAGAAAATTGAGCTGCTACACGAGAAGGGCGATCTGCTCGCCGGGGCCGTGCACGCCCTCGATGAGGATGCCCTCGACGTCGGCAGTTTTCGACGGGCCGGTGGCCCAGATGATGTTCGGGCTTTCGCCAAACGCGGCGATGGCATCCGGGATGGTGCGGTGAATTTCGGATTTCTCTAACACGGCGACGTGGACCCAGGGTGATAGAGCGGCGAGGCGGTGCGACGTGCGATCATCATCGAGGATGACGCTGCCGGATTCGGCGATGGCTCCGGTGGCGCGGGTGATGCCGAACTGATAGTCATTGTAGCGGCTGCGGTCGTATTCGGTTTCCACGTTGAGTCCGGCGGCGGCGAGCTTGCTGCCGATGGTGTTATAAAGCGCCGGATCGCAGTAGCCGTGGCGCTGGTTGTTCCCATCGAGGAAATCGACGAGTTTTTCCACGGAATCCATCGGCCGGCCGTTCACTTTTTTGAAATTGCGGGAGAAAATTTCCCACAGGTCCGTGCCTTCGAGCTTCGGCGCGGAGTGGACGATTTTCGGGTCGTAGTTCGGATAGGCGGCCTTCGTTTTCAGGGCGGAGGTCGCGGTTTCGATTTTGGCGAAGATGGTGGAACGGGACATGGGTCGTATGGGTCTGATGGGTCCTATTTTCTGTTTTTGAACCACTTGCGGAAATCGCCGCCGTGGCTGTCCGGCAAGGTTCTCTGACCGAGCCAATCTTGTAGCGGCTTGATCGGAGCCACTTGGATGGGCAGGTGGTTCATCGCCTTGCTCATGGTCATCGCGGTGCGCCAGAAGGAGGGTGAGGTGGCGAGGTGGGCGAAGGGCGACATCGGGATGGCACCGGCGGAGGGGATGGATTCGCGTTTCGCTTTGTCGCGCAGGCGGAGTAACAGATCCGGGATCGGAATATCGACCGGGCAGACTTCGTTGCAGGCGCCGCAGAGGGACGAGGCTTTCGGGAGATCCGCGAGTTCCGGGAAGCGGCTACCGAAGAGGATGGGGGATAGCACTGCGCCGACCGGGCCGCCGTAGGTGGAGCGATAGGCATGGCCGGATGCTTGCCGATAGACGGGGCAGACGTTCTGGCAGGCACCGCAGCGGATGCAGCGGAGGATTTCCTTGCAGTTCGACGCTAGCACGTCGGTGCGGCCGTTGTCCATGAAGACGACGTGCATATGCTCGGGGCCGTCCGGTTGGTTAGCGGATTTCGGGCCGTTGATGAACTCGGTGTAAACGGTGAGCTGCTGGCCGGTGGCGGAGCGTCCTAGCAGGTTGAGGAAAACGGCGAGGTCCTTCTCCTGCGGGATGATTTTCTCGATGCCGATCAGGGCGATGTGGAGCGGCACGGGTGCCATGCCGAAACGGGAGTTGCCTTCGTTAGTGACGAGCACGGTGCGCCCGGTGTCCGCGCAGACGAAATTTCCGCCGGTGATGACGGCTCCGGCTTCCATGTATTTTTCCCGCAGGTGGACTCGGGCGCGGCGGGTGATGACTTCTGGGTCGTCGTTGTAATCACCACCGATGCCTTCGCGCAGGAAGGTCTTAGCGACATCGCGTCGATTGAGGTGGATGATGGGTTTGACGATGTGTGAAGGCTCGTCGCCATCGAGCTGGATGATGAATTCGCCGAGGTCGGACTCAAGGCACTCGACGCCGTTTTCTATCAAAAACGGGTTGAGGTGAATTTCCTCCGCTGCCATCGATTTGGATTTCGTGAGCTGGGTGACGCCGTGCTCGCGTAGGATGGAAAGGATGGTCTGGCGGGCGTCTTCGTCGGTGGAGGCGAAGTGAACGTTGACGCCGTGCTGGATGAGGGCTTTCTCGGCTTTTTCCAGATAGTCGCCGAGGTGGTGGAGCGTGTGGTCCTTGATGGCGGCGGCAAGCTTGCGCAGTGAGTCCGGATTCGGATAGTCCTCGTGGAGGACGTGGTAGCGCTTGTCGGTGCCTTTTGAGGAACCGTCGATGACGGAGGCCTGCTTCTCCTCGGAGATGTCGCGGGCGTATTGATCGATGGGTTGGATGCCGATCATGGGAGTGTTTTTCTGAGAAGTTGAATGGCGTGGCAGTGCTCGATGGGGCGGCCTTGGGTGATCGCGAGTCCTGATAGATGCATGAGGCACGACATGTCGCCGCTGACGAGGATGTCGGGGTTGGTGTCGAGTATGTTGTCGAGTTTCAGGCTGCCCATGCGGCCGGAGATGTGGGGGAATGTGACGGAAAACGTGCCGCCGAAGCCGCAGCATTGCTCGGCTTGGCCGAAGGGGGTGACGATGGCGTTTTCGATGGATTCTAGCAGTGCGAGAGTGGCCGGCCCGCTGCCGGTGCCGCGGCTGTGGCAGGAGCGGTGGAAGGCGATGTGGGTGGGTTTTTCGAATTTCCCGGGCCAGGTTTTCACGCCGAGGCCGTTGACGATGAAGTCCATGACTTCCCAGGTGCGGTTGGCGAGGGAGGTGATGGCGTCATCGGGATTTTCCTCAAACTGGAGGGGATTTCCGTGGAAGTTCATCGCTGCGCAGGAGCCGGATGGGACGATGACGGGGAGATTTCCTGCGAAAACTTTGGCGCAATGTCTTGCGACTTTCCGCGAGGCGTTCCAATCGCCGGAGTTGAAAGCCGGCTGGCCGCAACAGGTCTGGTCTTCGGGAAACTCGACGGTGACGCCAAGGTGTTCGAGGACTTCGACGGTGGCCTTGGCGGCGTCGTCGTAGAAGGCATCGCAGAGGCAGGTGCCCATTAGGAGCACGCGTTTATCGGTGGGGCGAAGGAGTTGAGTGGCCATGAAAGTCGCTACCACGGAACCTAGAAGTTCTTGGCGTTGCCGCAATGGGAAAGCGGTTTTCGCGCGTTTTTTCAGACATGGGGTGCAGCGGTGAAATCCGTGTTCCCTTATTCTGTCCATTTGCGCTAAGAAAGTCGCCACATGGGTTGCATATCGAAGCTTTACGGTTTTACAGCCATTTTCATCCTGCTTTCAGGGTTGGGAAATGGGGGGGAAATGGCGTGGGACGAGCGCTTGGCCCGCGCGGTTTCGGGGCGGTTGAAAGAGATTGAGCAAGAGGTGGCGACACTTTCACCGCAATTGGAACTGCTGCCGGGGATCCCGATCGACGACCAAGGCGGAACGGGCGGTTTCGCGAGTATTCATCTGAGCGAGAAGCCGGAAAAGGGCGCGAAATTCGAAGTCGAAGTGCGCTGGCCGGTAGTGGCGACGGTGGATCTGGTGGCGTTGGTGCCTGCTCGTCGCTATGATGCGAAGGGTTTGGAGGCGCACTATGGAATGCCGGATCAATTCACCGTCGAGTTGATCGACGACGGAGGGAAGGTGGTTGGCACCGTCGCCGTGGAAACGAACGCGCGCGGCAACTCAGTGCGACGAGGGCATCCGTTTGTTTATCAAATTTCGCCGCCGGTCGAGGCGGCGGGCCTGAGGATTTCCGCCCAGCAGTTGCAGGCGGATCCGGAAGGTGAGGGGAATTTCGTGCATGCGTGGGCGGAGGTGTTTGCCTTCGAAGGCGAGCGCGAAATTGCCCACGGCGCGGAAGTCAAAGCTCTTGGCGGGTCTGCTCCGTCGGCACCGTGGTTGTGGAAACCGGAGTTTCTCGTCGATGGTCAAACACCGTTAGGTCTGCCGGAAGTGCCAGCGGAGGCGCACCAGAACGTCGGTTGGCTTTCCAATGGCCGGGCCTCGGCGCAGGAGTCGGCGACGCTGACCGTGGATCTCGGGGAAACCGCGGAACTGGGGGCGATCCGTCTGCTGCCCGCCCGACGTCCGACGTCCGACTTGCCGAGCGGTTTCGGATTTCCCAAGAAATTGACCGTTTCAGTATCCGAAACGGGTGAACCAGGAAGCTGGCAAACTGCTTCCCAGCCGGATTTCCGGAATCCAGGGCACAATCCCGTGCTGGTTTCTTTCGAAAAAATACGCGCGCGTCATCTACGAATCGAGGCCACCGAGCTGTGGAAAGCCTTCGATAGCTACCCGGCATTTCTGGCCTTCAGCGAGGTGGAGGTGCTTTCGGGTGACCGGAATCTAGCACTCGGGAAACCGGTCCGCTCGTCGGATGAAACGCTCAACATCATCGGCTCCGGCGGGCGGAACTGGAGCATCGCGGCACTCAGCGACGGCTTTGGGCCGGACGGACGCCTCGTTTCGTCACGCGAATGGATGTTGCAACTCGACCGCCGCCTCGGGATCGAGACGCGCATTCATGATTTGCAAATCGAGGCCGGGCGTGTCGTGAGCGGCTGGCGAAATACGGGGCTAACGGTTTTCATAATCCTCGGGCTGGCCGGCGCCTTCGCGATCATCGCCCTGCCCATTCGCTACCGCATCCATTCGAATCGAGAGCTGATGAAAGTGCGTGAACGCATCGCCGGCGACCTTCACGACGAAGTGGGCAGCAACCTCGGCAGCATCCAGATGTTCGCCGATCTAGCGGAGGGCCGCTCGGGCGCATCGGACGAGTTGAAACGCATCCAGCGCATCGCCTCGGAAACGGTCAGTGCCGTGCGTGACATCGTCTGGCTTTTGCGGCCCGAGGGCGATCACCGGATCGGACCGGTCGAGCACTTGCGGGAAACGAGCTCGATCATGTTGGAGACGTTGAAATGGAAATTCCACGCGAACGAGCACGCCTGGCAGGTCGAGTTTCCCGAAGAAGCCAATCGCCACCTCTTCCTGTTTTTTCGTGAAGCGCTCCACAACATCCTCCGCCACGCGAAGGCGACCAACGTCGAGGTCCGCACGGAATCCACCAGCTCCCATTTTCATCTCGTGATCACCGATGACGGCGTGGGAATCGACCCCGCACGGCTGGAGCGGCCATCTACCTTGCGTGCCCTGCGCCAGCGGGCCGAGGCGCTCGGAGCCGGTCTGCGAATTGATAGCGAGCCGGGAAATGGCACCCGCCTCGAACTCACCGTGCCGCTCGGTGGAAAGCGCTCGTGGAAAGCCCGCCTCATGAGGAAATCCGCAGACAAATCCTAAACCCGCGCTTTCCGTCAGCACTGCCCTAGTTTATCAATCCCTCACATGGCCGATCTAATCACCAAAAAAGGAAAGCCTATCTGTCTGATCCTGATCGAGGATCACGCGGATTTCCGTGAATCCGTCTCGATGGTTCTAACCGAGCGTGGAGGATATGAATGCGTCGGTGGTTTCTCCACCATGGAGGACGCGATCGAGGCGATCCGCGGCGGTCTCCAGACGGACCTCGTTCTATCGGATCTCGGGCTTCCTGGAATGAGCGGCATCGTGGGCATCCGGAAAATCCGCGAGCTGCTGCCAGAAGCCCGCGTGCTCGTGCTCACCGCGTTCACCGACAAGGCGAAGGTCTTTGCTGCGCTGGAGGCCGGCGCGCACGGTTACCTCGTCAAGGCCGGCAGCGCAGCGCGTCTGATGGAAACTCTCGAAGAAGTCCTCGCCGGGGGCACGCCACTGGACCCGAAAATCGCCGGAATGATCCTCCAAACTTTCCGCCAGCTCAGCCCGATCTCCGGTGCGGAATCACTATCAGCTAGAGAATGCGAGGTGCTCCAGCTCTCGGCAAAAGGCCTCGCTCGCAAGGAAATCGCCGACGAACTCAAGCTCAGCGAGCACTCGGTGACTGAATACATCAAACGCAGTTTCGACAAACTCCACGTCCGCAGCCTGCCCGCCGCCGTGACCGAAGCGATCCGCCGCGGCTTCCTGGATCTTTCCTGAACGGGAGCCATCTCCCCAGCGAGGATTCCGCTCGTGTCCCATGATTTAGGGACAAGACAACTTCGGAAATCCCGGGTATTTCTTTTCTCGTCAAGGGGAGGTGTCCTCTTGATTCATAACAGGAGAAGGGGAGTCGCGCAGGGGCGTGGCTCCCCTTTCTGCTTTTTCGGCTTTTGGATTCCGGCCGATACCCGCAGCGAAGGCGTGGTTCGTGCAAAGTGCGGCGCTTGCTTTCCAGCTCATGCAAAATGCAGTGCGCGGCGACTGGATTACTCAATAAAAGGCTCTTGAAATCAACGACTTGCGTCGATCAAGAAGCTGGCGCGGTGAATGCGATACTACCATCGCTATGAATCCAATCCTCATTTCAAAAACCAATTGCAAGGCTTCTAAAAAGTCATCCATCCGCCTCTTCGCCATTACCGGAGCCGCGATGCTTGTCATCGCAGGATTTTCCAGTTCGTGCAGCACTGCCAATGGCTTCGGCCGTGATGTCGAAAAAACCGGCGACAAAATTCAGCACGCCGCCAACCAATAAGGTCGCGGTATCAAGCCATCGGGAAATGCGAGAGCACCTTCCCGGTGGCGCTTTCCGCAGTCAGGCCGTGAAGCTCGCGCAGGGTTTCCGGTTTTCCGTGTTCGATAAATTCATCCGGCCAGCCGATCCGCTCAACCGGCGTATGGATGCCAGCGTCATGGAGATTCTCAATGACCGCCGCGCCGAATCCGTTGAATAGAACGTGATCTTCGAAGGTGCAAACGACTTTGCATTTCCGGCCGTATTCTTGGAGCACGCGAGCGTCCAGCGGTTTGATGAAACGCGGATTGATGAGAGCGACGGAAAGTCCCTTCGCCTCTAACTGTGCCTTGGTGCGCTCGGCCATTTCAAACATCGTGCCGAGCCCTATCAGGGCAACGTCTGTGCCGTCGGCGACGACCTCTGCCTTGCCGATTTCTAATAGAACCGGAGTCGCCTTGATTGGCGTGCCTTTGATCACACCGCGCGGATAGCGGATGGCGGAGGGACCGGCGTCGTATTGCGCCATCGTGTGGAGCATGTCCACAAACTCGTCCTCGTCCTTCGGCTGCATGTGGATGATGCCGGGGACGTGGCGGAGATAACCAATGTCGAACAGCCCGTGGTGCGTCGGGCCGTCGTCACCTGACAGGCCACCGCGATCCATGCACAGCCTAACGGGTAGCCCTTGCAGCGCCATGTCGTGAATGATCATGTCGTATGCGCGCTGCATGAACGTCGAGTAAATCGCGAGAAACGGGCGGAACCCCTCTGCCGCCAGTCCGCAGGCGAACAGCGCGGCGTGTTCCTCCGCGATGCCGACGTCGAAATAACGGTCGGGTAGTTCCTTTTTGAAAATCTCCAGCTTCGTCCCACCCGGCATGGCGGCGGTGATGGCGACGATCTTCGGGTCCTTCTTTGCGAAGTCCGTCACGGCGCGGCCGAAAATATCGGAGCACGTCGGCGTGGCGGTGGCGTCAGTGGAGCCGTCCTCGATCTTGTAGGTGCCGAGTCCGTGGAATTTTCCCGGATTGTCGAGCGCTGGCTGATAGCCGCGGCCTTTTTCGGTGATGATGTGCAGGACGCATGGCTCGTGCAGCGTTTTCAAATGCTCGAAGGTGCGAACTAACAACGGTAGGTCGTGGCCGTCGATCGGGCCGAAATAACGCATGCCGAATTTCTCGAACAGCACGTTCTGGAACAGCAGGTTCTTCGCGCCTTCCTCCACCCGGTGGGCGAGCGTCCTAGCAGCCTTACCTGCGATTTTTTCTACAAACTCCGCTGCTTGGCGGCGCACCGCGGCGTAGGTGTGGTGCGTCTGGAGCGCGTTGAAATAACGGGCGATGGCTCCGACATTTTTGTCGATCGACCACTCGTTATCATTGAGCACGACGATGAATTTTTTGGTCGTTTCCGCGATGTTGTTCAGCGCCTCAAGCGTCGGCCCGCAAGTGAAAGCGGCGTCTCCGGCGACGGCGACGACGTGGTTGTTTCCGCCTGCTAGGTCACGCGCAGCGGCCATTCCGAGAGCGGCTGATAGGGCGGTGCCGGCGTGGCCCGCGCCATAGGAATCGTGCTCGGACTCGCTGCGGAGAAGGAAACCATTGAGCCCCTTGTAGGTGCGGATCGTGTGAATCTTGTCGGCACGTCCGGTTAGCATTTTGTGGACGTATCCTTGGTGGGAAACATCGAATACAAACTTGTCCTCGGGCGTGGAAAAAACGCGGTGCAGGGCGACGGAAAGTTCGACGACGCCGAGATTGGGGCCGAGGTGGCCGCCGGTTCTCGAGAGCGAGCTGATCAGTGTTTCCCGGATTTCTTCGGCGAGTTTCGACAGATCCTCGTCAGCGAGTTTTTTGACATCGTCTGGAGAATGAATCGTGGACAGCAACGGGCCGAGGGTGGGAGGCTTAGAAGAGGCGGATGTCATTATCGTCGTCGTCGGAATCGTCCGGAGAATCGGTCGGTGTGGGTATTTCAGCAACATCTACCGGTCTGGCGGGGGCATCCAGCGCGATTTCATTCTGATTGCGGAGGGTGATCAGCTCGATCCGACCGCGAGCGGCCTGAAGGATCGACTCGCAGCGGTTGAGAAGGACGGAGCCTTTTTCGTAGTGCGCGACGAGATCTTCTAGTGGGAGTTGCTCGTGTTCCATCGCCTCGACGATGGCTTCCAGTCCCGCGAGCGCGTCCTCGAATGAGGGCGACGGGTCCTTTTCCTCAGGGTTGGTCTTGCTGCGGGCCATGGGTTTACTGATTGGATTTCTGGGCGGCTGTGCGGATGGCACGGTCGCTGTAATAGACCATGTCCATTCCGACGAGTGGCTGGGCGTAAGGGTAGCGCTTGGTGATTTCCAGAATTCTGGGATCTTTATCGTAAATCGAGATACCCGGCGGATAGGTGGCGAGGAAAACCCGGCCGTTCATCACCAGAGAAGCGAAGTCCTTATATTTATTCGCGACCTCGGACATCGGGCCACTGCCGTGCGAGCAGGGTGAAATCAAGATGCCGACGGATGGGGTCTGGAGATCCTCGGCAATTTTTTCGATTTTGGTAAATCCCTGACGCGTCGGAGGCAGCCACACGCTCACTCGGTCCGCATACCAAGCGACGGCCCAAGGTTGGTCTGAGAAAACGATCTGCTTCTCGGTGACCCAGCCCTTGAGCCCGGATTTTTTGCTGTTGAGCGCTGGGGCGTAATACGGTGGCCAGTGCGGAACTCCACCTCGGTCGCGGACCGACATGCCGATCCTCACCTTCAACGGCAGGGAGAGGATGAGTGGCAGCGAGCAGATTGCGATGATCACGATGTGGTGCACGTTCTTCAGGATCGGCGTGGAGGCGACGACCTCGAGGCGGCTCCAGAGGATGGAGATGAACGCAAGCCCGTAGGCCGTCATGATCGGCGCGAAAAGCAGATGCAGTTGATTCGGATCCAGCGGCTCCTTGGAAATTCCGAAAATCGCCAGACCGAACGCCGTGGTCACCCACATCAGCAGGATCGCCCAGCGGAAAGTGGCGATGGATCCGCGTTTGAAGGGGTGCAGCAGTGAGATGAAAAACAGCGGTGCGATAATGATGCCGCCCAGGAAGGGAATGATGTCAGTGGCCTGGAGTAACGTGGTGCGCAGGATTTTTGAAAGCAGCCCGTCGATCTCAAGTGGCTCCGCAGTCAGGTCGCTCGTCCGCATGACCGCGTCTTCGGTGCCATTTCCTAAACCGTTATAAAGCGTGAGGAACGCTGTGCCGAAGGGTGATCCCGTGATGCTGTGGTTTCGCAAAACCGGCCCGATCCCCGCGATGAGCAGCAGTGCCAACACCGAAATTCCCACGATCCCACGCGGCCGGAAGGCGACCGCTGCGAAAATGATGTAGCCCAGCGCGATCCACACCGTCATCCAGTGCGTCAGCGCCAGCAGCGTGAAAAACACTCCTGCGATGATCGCCGGAGTCATCGCGATCCGTTTCTCCGTCGATGCCTCCACTGCTCGATACACGAAATAAATGCCGCAGGAAAACAGCAGCAGCATCAGCATTTGCGGCAGCCCGCTCAGCGAATAATTCCAGAACGTTTCACAAAACAGCATCAGAATCGCGCAGACCCCAGCAATCTTCGCGTCGAAAATCCGCGAGATGAGCAGGTAGTTCACGCCGATCGCCATCAGGAAAAATAACGTGCTCACCGTGGCGATCACCCGGTCCAGCGGGAAAACCATCTCGTTTTCGTTCATTTGCCACGAGTCCGAGTCGTCAGCACCGATGAGCTTCAGCACCGCAGCGTTCAGCAGGGGATTGAGCGGCGAGTGGTAGGTATCCGGGAAGAGCATCAGACCCACCGAGCGATCCTCGCCCTTCTGGTTCTGGTAGTAGGCCACCGGACGGATCATCTTGGTCGTGAAACCGTTGCCCCGGGCGATTTCCCGCGCGATCTGCGCCTGGTCCATCGCCATCGGCGCGTTGAGCCCGCGGAAGAGGGTGAAAAGATTCCCAAGAGTGAGCGCGACCAGAATCAGGAAAAAAAGGCTCCGGCGGATGATGATGCCGGTATCGAGATTGGCAGAATTGATACTCATTGAGAATTTAGAGGAAAGCAGGCGATGAAATTTACATTCCGAGTTCCTTCAACTTGCGCTGGAGGGTTCTGCGGCTGACCCCAAGCAAATCCGCCGCATGGGTGCGGTTTCCCGCTGCGGTGGAGAGGGCGGCTCGGATCGTATTGGTTTCGAGCGCATGCAAGTTGAATTCGGCCGGTCCATCAAGGGTGATTTTGGGGGGCGGCCCGGAATTGGTAACCGGAATCCGTTGAAATAGCAGGAATTGCGGCAAATGGCGCACGTCGATGACGGAATCGTTACTCATTACCACCCCGTGTTCGATGGCCGTTCGCAGCTCGCGGACGTTTCCCGGCCACGAGTAGGCGAGCAGCAATTCCATCGCCGCATCCGTCAGCGGCTTCACCGGCCGGTCGTTTTCTTTCGCGAATTCCTGGAGAAAACTATTCGCCAGCAGGACAATATCCTCGCTCCGTGCCCGCAGCGGCGGCATCTCAATTTTCACCACGTTCAGTCGGAAATACAAATCCTCGCGGAAATTTCCCTTATCCACCATCTCGCGCAGGTTCTTGTTCGTCGCCGCGATCACCCGCACGTCCACTTTGATCGGTGAATTCGAGCCCACGCGCTCTAGGCTCCGCTCAGAAAGCACCCGCAGCAGCTTCACCTGCGTGGCGGCGTCGATCTCGCCAATTTCGTCCAGAAAAAGCGTGCCACCGTCCGCCTGCTCGAAGCGGCCGATCCGCCGTTGCGCCGCTCCCGTGAATGCGCCTTTTTCGTGGCCGAAAAGCTCGCTCTCCAAAAGCTGCGCCGAAAGTGCCGCGCAATGCACCGTCACCAGCTTCGCCGCCGGCCGGCCGGATAGATGGTGCAGCGTTGTCGCCACCACCTCTTTGCCGGTGCCGGATTCGCCCTCGATCAGCACCGTCGCCCGCGTCGCAGCGACCTGTTGGATGAGCTCGGAAACTTTCCCAATCGCCGCAGATTTCCCGATCAGGCGGTCCAGCTTGTGCGTTTTTTTGACCTGCTGGGTGAGATCCTTGTTCTCCACCTCCAGCGTCCGGCTGCGGAGCGCGCGCTTGAGCTGCATTTCCACCTCATCGAGATTCAGTGGCTTCGTCACGAAATGCCACGCCCCGCGCCGCATCGCCTCCACCGCCGTGTCCACCGAGCCGTAGGCCGTCATCATGATCGCCACCGGCGGCTCTGGCAGGGCAAGCGCCGCGTCTAGCAGATCCATCCCCGAGTCACCGCCTAACCGTAGATCGGTGAGCAGCAGCTTGATCGGCTCGGTCTTTAAAATCGCCATCGCCTCGGTCTTTCCCGCCGCCGTGTAAACGTCGAAATCTTCCTCCAGCGCACTGCGCAGCCCCTCGCGGGTCGCGCGTTCGTCTTCTACTATCAGCAGTGTCGGTAGCATGGGGTAAAAAAATTAAAGATCGATGACCGGATCGGCTTCCGGCGCACCTAACAATCGCACGGACCGCTCGGCATGCGGCAGATGGATCAGCACCCGCGTGCCTTGGTTCACCTCGCTCTCGATGGCGATCTCGCCGCCATGCTCGCGCACGATGCGGCGGACGATGAGCAGCCCGAGGCCGGAGCCGGAGGATTTTGTCGTCCGGTAAGGCTCGAAGATTGCGCCCATGTGTTCCGGAGAAATGCCGGTGCCGTTGTCCTCGATGGAAATGATGTGCTCATAGTCATTCATCCGCGTCCGAATGGTGATGCGGCCGTTTCCATCAGAAATCGCCTGCGAGGCATTGCGGATGAGATTGTAGAAAACCTGTTGGAATTGTCCCGGATCTATCAGCGCGGGCGGCAGTGTTTCCGCTAGGTCGAGCTGCACGGAAATTTTCCGCGAGGCGAGTTCCGGCTCTAGCAGCTTCAGCGTCTCATGCAGCAGCTCGTGCAGATCGTGCTTTTCGCGCAGTGGGATCGTCGGCCGCACCGCGTGCAGGAATTGTTTTAAAATCGTGTCCAGCCGCTGAATTTCCTCGCGCGCCGTGTTCAGATTTTCCTCTAGCGGCCCGCGGTCGCCCGGCGGGAGCTTGCGCAGCTTCCGCCCGAGCAATTGCAGATGGATGTCCAGCGAGTTCAGCGGATTCCCGATCTCATGCGCCACCCCAGCCGCTAACAAGGTCAGCGCATTCAGCCGCTCGGACTCCAGCGTTTCCTCCGCCTCCGCCCGCGTGCTCGTCAGATCGCGGACGAGCATGACGTAGCCGAGCGACTCGCTGGTTTCATCCTGCCCGTCGATCGGTGCCAGATAGAAATTCAGATAGCGGTTCTCCGGATAGAACACCTCTAGATCCCGGGAAATCGTCCGCCCGGGCTTCCCCAGCGTGCTCCAGTCCAGCCCGCGGATCTGTGAGGAAATCACCTCGCCCGTCGCCCGTTCCGGATCGAGCCCGAAAAACTGACACGCCGCCTGATTCACGAAACCGATCACCCCCTCCGGATCCAGAATGATCACACCTTCCCGCAGCGCCTCGAAGACCTTTTCCAAAAATCCCTTCTCATGCAGCAGCCTGGTGACGATCTGCTGCACCTCACCCGACTCCACCCGATCCAGCCGCGCCACCAGCTTCTCAAGGAAGCCGGACTTCGCCTTGAGTTTGCTGGCGCGGTGTTTACGGTATTCGGGCAGTGGCATGAGCGACGTATTATTGATCCTTTGCATGTTCCCGCTCCACGAGCAGGCGCGACAAATTGGCACGGTCTTGGTGGAAAGGCAACTCGCCGCTTGCGTCAATCTCGTGCCCGCCGTCGAGTCGATTTACCGCTGGGAAGGGAAAGTCGAAACCGCCGCCGAAGTCCTCGCCATTTTTAAAACCACCCGCGCCGCCTTTCCCGCCTTCGAGGCAGCCCTCACCGAGCTTCATCCCTACGAAGTCCCGGAAATCATCGCCCTCACCCCCGCCGCCGTGGCAGACACCTACGCTGCCTGGGTCCTCGCAGAAACCAAGCCCGGCGCTTAGGAAGCCATCTATCACATTTCCTCAGTGCAACGGGTTGTCATCCGTGCCTCACCTTCGGGGTTGAATCCAAGCCCCCTCAATACCGCGCCATCTCTGGATCAATCCGCGCCGCCCATTCCTCGATCCCACCGCACATCGAGAACGCGTTCTCCACGCCGATGGACCGCAGAAAATGCGTCGCCCGCAGCGATCTCACGCCGTGATGGCAATACACCACCACCCCGCGCTCGTTCCGCGCCTTGAGTTTTTCCCGCACACCGGAAAATAGCCCGAGCGGAACCCACTCATTCCCCGCGATTTGGCAGATCGCCAGCTCGTCCTCTTCCCGGCAGTCGATCAACCGCGGCCGCTGGTCGGCAGGCAGTTTCACCCACTCCGCCACCGCTTCCGGGCGGATTTCCATCGTCACGGCGGAGTCCGGCAAAGTAACACAGACATTCCTGTCTGTTGTTAAATCTTCCTCACTCACTCGACGATTACTGGGGTTCCGAGCTGAACATTATCGAAAAATTTCTCCGACATGTAGTGCGGCATCCGGATGCATCCGTGCGATGCAGCGAATCCCGGAAGGAATCCCGTATGCATGCCGATTCCACTCGCGAAACGCATGAAATTCGGCATCGGTGCCGGGTAGTAGATCGCACCCGGCGGGATCTTGTCGGTGCGGATGTCCACGTTGTCGTTGAGCATCATGCCGGTCGCCTTGTCCTTGAAGCAGCCATAGGCGGACGAGTGGTGGTCCTTGTCCTTTTCGGTGATTTTGTATCTCCCCGGAGGTGTAGCGTGGTCCTCCTTGCCGCTGGAAATTTTCGAAACCCCCACCAGCACGCCGCCCTTGTAAAAGGACGCCTTCTGCTGGGGCCGGTTGATCTTGATCAGAGAGGCACCCGTCGCCGCGTCGCCATCCCAGTAGGAAATGTCATCGGGGATCGCTGGTGCCGGGTGGCCGACATCAGTCTTGTATTGTGCACCCACCGTCCCCACGCCTGCTAGGTAATCCGAGTGCGCCGGACCCGACGGGCCGCAGGATGACAGAGCGGCGGCCAGCCCCAGAATGGGCAGATAGTTAAGCAAGGTTAATTTCATTTGCGGCGGACACTGTACCAGCTGCGCCCTCAGGTCAAGCCAACCTCGCGCCAACCTCGCGCCGAGGGTGTAACAGAACAGGTCAGGTGGCTGTGGAGCTTGGGGAGTCCCTGCGCCCGCGCGTTGAGTGACCCGGCGTGATACAGGCATTCTTGCCTGTTCTTCGCGCCAGGCGGCGCAACTTTCGATTGCCCACGACGGACCCGCCGGACAACCTTCCGCCCGACCATGCAGCGCCCGCCGAAAAAATTCGTCCCCACGCCCTTCGAGTATCATCAGGAAATCGAACTCCGCATCGATTCCCTGACCAATCTCGGTGCCGGCGTCGGCCGGATCGATGGCTGGGTCGTCTTCGTGCCGTTTTCCCTGCCGGGCGAGCTCGTGAAAGCCCGCGTTTTCCGTAACGACAAGAGTTTCTCCCAAGCCGATCTCGTCGAGGTGCTCGAACCCTCGCCCGACCGCGTCGCTCCCGGTTGCCCGCTTTTCGGCGAATGCGGCGGCTGCCAATACCAGCATCTTTCCTACGAAACTCAGCTCGCTTGGAAAACCCGCCAGGTCGGCGAGCTGATGCAACACATGGCCGCTATCACCTTTCCGGTGAACGACTGCCTTTCCTCGAAACAAATCTGGAACTACCGCTCGAAGATCACGCCGCATTTTGAAAAAGGCAAAGACGGCGATCTCGGCCCGATCGGATTTCTCTCCTTCGGCCGCCGCTCCCAGCTCGTGGATGTCCCGCAGTGCCCGATCGCCATGGACGTGATCAACCGTGAGCTGCCCGCCATCCGCGAGGGTCTGCGCGCCACAGCCCACAAGTTCAAACGCGGGGCCACCGTGCTGCTCCGCGCCACGCAGGACCGCGTGGAAACGGATTTCAGGGCCGTGGCGGTGGAGGAAGTTGGTGAGTTGAAATTCCAGTTTCTCGCCGGAGACTTTTTCCAAAACAATCCGTTTATCCTGCCGCTCTTCACCGGCTACGTCGCCGAAAAAGCTTCGGCCGGTGGCGCGAAATTCCTCGTCGATGCCTACTGCGGCTCCGGGCTATTCTCGCTCACGCTGGCGAAACATTTCGAACAAGTCGCCGGCGTGGAAGTCTCCGAAACCTCCTGCGAGTGGGCGCGGAAAAACGCGAAGGCAAACGACATCGCCAATGCCACTTTCCTAACTGCTTCCGCCGAGGCGATCTTCGATCAGATCAGTTTCCCCGCCGCAGAAACCGCCGTGGTGATCGATCCGCCGCGCAAAGGCTGCACGCCGGAATTCATCGAGCAGCTCATCAAGTTCAGCCCGTTCCGCGTCGTCTATGTTTCCTGCGATCCCGCCACCCAGGTCCGCGATCTCAAACAACTCAGCGATGGCGGCTATCAGCTCGAAGACGTCCAGCCCTTCGATCTCTTCCCGCACACACGCCACCTCGAATGCGTGATGACGCTGGTGAAGAAATAACAAAAAGGTCGTTTTCCTTTGTTTTTCCCGCTTACGCTTCGTCCATGAAACCGTTGTTTGAAGAGCTGGATTTCCGGCCGACGCCGATTGGAGATCTGATCCTGCGCCGTCGTCGGATGGCGATGTTGGACGATCTAATCGTTTACGAGGTCCTGCTAGGCAACGGGTATCTCATGTCCAGTTTGTTTCACGACGTCGAGGAAGCTCTAGCAGATCTCGGCTTGGCGGCGGTGACCGGGGAGAAACTGGATGTAGTGGTTGGCGGGCTAGGGCTCGGTTATACGGCGGTCGCTGCGTTGAAAGACGCGCGGGTGGCGGAGCTGCTAGTGGTGGATGTGATGCAGCCGGTGATCGAGTGGCATGAAAAGGGCATGGTGCCGTTAGGAGAAACTCTTACGGGTGATCCGCGCTGCCGGTTGGTGGAAGGGGATTTTTTCGCGATGGCCGCGGAGCCGGAGCGGGGCTTCGATCCCTTGTCGCCGGGGCGGAAATTTCATGCAGTGCTATTGGACATCGACCACTCACCGGAGAATCTGCTGGATGAGCAAAACGGCGCATTTTACAGCGCGGCGGGTCTGCGGAAACTCGCGGAGCAACTGCTGCCTGGCGGGGTGTTCGCGATGTGGTCAGACGACGCGCCGGATGAGAATTTCATGAAACGACTGGGCGAGGTATTTGATTCCCCGCAGGCGCATGTTGTGAAATTTCCAAATCCGCTGCTGGAGAAGGAATCGGAGAGCACGGTATATGTGGCAGGGAAGCGGCTTGCTTTGTGACTGGGAAAACTTAGAGTCTCTGCATGATCCTGACCGCAGTCATCACGGAAGCCGAGGAGGGCGGATACGTGGCATACAATCCTGAAACCGGCACAACGACGCAGGGAGAAACGTTCGACGATGCGATGGCAATGCTTCAGGAAGCCACGCAACTCTATTTGGATGAATTCCCGATGGTGGCGAAACGCCCTGCGGTGATGACCAGTTTCGAGGTGTCTCGTGCCTAAGTTGCCACACATCAGCGGCATGGAATGTGCCAAGGCATTGATGCGTCTGGGTTTTGTTGAGTCCCGCCAGGGGGGCAGTCATTTGATCATGCGGCGCGGCGAATCGGGGTGTGTGATCCCAATGCACAAGGAAATCAAAGTCGGAACGCTGGCGGGGTTGATCCGGCAGGCGGGAATTTCGACAGAGGAATTTCTCGATGCGCTGAAGGGCTGACGTCACGAGCAGTCGGTGGTGTTGAGATTTCCAAATCCGCTGCTGGAGAAGGAGTCGGAGAGCACGGTGTATGTGGCAGGGAAGCGGCTGTGATGAACTTTGGAGTGCGGTGAGAATCACCGCTTTGAGGGGGACTCCGGGCGTTTTTTGTAGAATCCGGAGAGTTGTGTAAAAGCCTCGTATGCGGGCTTTTTTCTTGAGCTGGTAGAATTATTGGATTTCACGCGCACTCCCAAAGCGGTGATGCGCCTAAGGGCTTTCACCGCAGTCCAAAGTGTTCGTCGTCGCTGGCGCGGGACGAACACTAGAGGCGAAATGAAGTTCGCGGTCCGTGGGTTGGGCGTCTTTGCTCTATCACTTTCTCACTCCATCCGGGAGAGCAGCCGGCAAAGAGAGATCGTAAAAACCAGCCCTGCAAATAGGCGTTGAAACGCTGCTGATGACGATGGCTCCGTAAGCGATGACGACCTCAAGTTCCATTTGAAGAACAGGCAGGAATGTCTGTATTACACTTTCATCAGATCCGCTTCTTTCGCTACGGCGTGTTCCTCGATCTTTTTCGTGAACTTGTTAGTCAGTTCCTGGACTTCCTTTTCGAAATCCTTCTGGCCGTCTTCGGTGATGAAGTTATCGGCCTTCATCTTTTTCGCGGTGTCCATGCCGTCCTTGCGGGCGGCGCGGAGGCGGACTTTAGCTTCTTCTGCTAGCTGTTTGATCATCTTGACCATGTCGCGGCGGCGCTCTTCGGAGAGCTCGGGAATCGGGACGCGGATGGATCGATCGGCAGCGGCGGGATTGAGGCCGAGCTTGCACTCGCGGATGGCACGCTCGATATCGCGGGTGGTGGCGGGATCGAAGGGCTGCACGACCAGCATCCGTGGCTCGGGCGAGTTAATAACGGCGAGGCTCTTGAGCTTAGAGACAGCTCCGTAAGCGTGGACATGCACGTCGAGGTTTTCTATCAAGGCAGGACTCGCCTTACCGGTGCGCACGCCGGCGAACTCGTGGATGAGGTAATCGACGCACTTGGTCATTGCGTCCTCGACTTCGAAAATAGCTTCTTCGTGATCCATGGGATTTAGTTTTGAAATTTGAGATCTGAAATTTCAGATGATTATTCGCCGTGGACGAGGGTGCCGATCGGCAGGCCGCGCAGGGCGTGGGAAAGATTTCCGTGTGGGGCGAGATCGAAAACGATGATGGGCACGTGGTTATCCATGCAGAGGCTGAAGGCGGTGGCGTCCATCACTTCGAGGCGGCTGGAAAGGCACTCTTGGAAGGTGACGGTCTCGTAGCGTTTCGCATCGGGATTTTTCCGAGGGTCGGAATCGTAAACGCCGTCCACCTGAGTGGCTTTGAGGATGACGTCGGCTCCCATTTCACTGGCGCGAAGGGCGGCGGTGGTGTCGGTGGAGAAAAACGGGTTACCGGTACCGGCGGCGAAGATGACGACTTTTCCTTCGTCGAGCTGGCGCTCCGCTTTGCGGCGGATGAAGGTTTCCGCGACGTTTTTCATTTCGATGGCGGACTGGACGACGCAGGTGACGCCGTGGTGTTCGAGTGCGCCTTCGAGGGCGAGGGCGTTCATGACGGTGGCGAGCATGCCGACGTAATCGGCGGTGGCACGGTCCATGCCGCGGGCGGATGCGCTGGCACCGCGCCAGAAGTTTCCGCCGCCGACGACGATGCCGAGCTGGAGCCCCTCGGACACGGCCTCGCGGATTTCTAAGGCGATCCGGTCCACGATTTCAGGCGAAATATTGTCGCGGGAACCGGCTCCACGTAGGGCTTCTCCGCTAAGTTTTAGGATGGCGCGCTTGAAAGGACGAGGATCTTTGGATGGGGAGGTCATGCGGAATTGGAGCTGGCCGATGAAAGCGGAATCCCCCCCTGATTGAAAAGGGAAAACACGGATTCGCCGCAAGTGGCCCGGCAATCTGTCATGGTGGGCCGGGCTTGGGGAAAATTTCCTTCCAAGCCTGCACGAGGGAATGGCTGTTGGGAGCGATGGCGCTGAGAATCACACCGAACAGGGCCAGGGCTGCGGCGGTGAGCAGGACGGATTTCCAGGTTCTTCGCACTGCCGTTCCCAGCCAATGCTCCTTTGCTGCGGTTTTGAGATGGCGGTAGAGCATGGTAACCACGACGGCGTCTAGAAAGACCTCCGCGATGAGTTCCGGGCCGGCCATGATGAAGGTGATGACTGCAGTGGCGGCAGCTCCGATGATCCCGATGACGAAAACAAACAGGCAGCCGACGAGGCAGCCTTCTCCGGCATCGGCGAGTCCGAGAATATCCAACCAATCCAGCCATGAATGATCACGGCGTTGATAGTGCTCAAAAATCGACGCCTCCGTTTTCTCCTCTGGTGGTTGGTTTGAAATGACGACTTCGTGCGGCTTGTAGCGGGCGTGTTCGATTTCCACCCACAGCCTCAGTTGCAACAGAAAGACGGCGTACCCACCGATGACCGCCAGCGGGTAGCGTTGCCACATTTCGTGGAGCCCGAGATGGAGCAGGAAATGGGAAATCAACAACCCCGCGAATCCGGCGAGAGTGACTAACAGCCCGAGGGTGAGGCGGGGGAAGGAGCGGTTGCGGAAATAGGCCTCCAGCGCGGCCCGTGCCCGCAGGCGCCATTTCGGAGAGGTGTCCATGGGGAAGGGAATTCAATTCGCAGCGGGCTCGTCCCCAATGATGAATTTGGTCCCGAGATCGCGCAGGCTGGCCTTCGCGTCCTCGGCTCCGTCGATGATGATCGTCACGTTGAGGGGTTTCGATTGCGGGCGCTGGAATTCATCGAGGGTTTTCCTAACGGCGATGATGGCCAGTTTGAGGATTTGGCGGGTGGTGAGGTCCACATCGGCCGGGATCGCGAGTTGGGCGACATCGAGCCGGACGTGAAGCCCTGCCTCAGTCATTTCGCCGTTGATGCCGACGTTGCAAAGCACCAGCAGGTTCGCCTCCTCGACCTTGTAGTTCGGGTTGTTCGTCGGCAGCAGATGCGGACTGCGGATGGCGTGGATGAGATCTTCCGGCATGGCTCCGGAAAGCGCCATCGGCCGGGACATGACGGAGGCCTGGAGCGCCTCGCCGATTTCGGAAATCGCTTCATCGCCATCGCTCCCGTGCAGGCTGATAGGTTCGAAAATTGGAACGACCATGATTGTCGAAGCGGTGGCGGAGCAGGCCATCCATGCGACCGCGAAGGCCGATGTGATCAGAGTTTTCATAAGCAGAATCCTGCACCATGCGGGGGAAAGTGGCGAGGGGAAAGAAGTGGAGGCAGGGTGGGGAGAGAGCTGGCAGGAATGACTGTGTCACTCTAGGAGACGTGGTGTTTTTTTCTATCAAATTTATATTTCTTCTCACTTCCCGCGCTTGCCAAGCTGGTGGTTCTGAGTTTGTCATAAGGCATGGATTATCTGGCCCGCGCGCGCTCCGTGATTGAGATTGAAACCGATGGCCTGCTTCGCATGTCGGAGCGGTTGGATGAATCTTTCGCTGCTGCCGTTGGGATCCTCCAGCATACGCTCGAGCACCGCGGTAAAATCGTTGTGGTGGGCGTGGGGAAATCCGGGAACATCGGCCACAAGATCGCCGCGACGCTCAATTCCACCGGCGCGACCGCCGTAGTGCTTGATTCTCAAAACGCCCTGCACGGCGATCTGGGCTTGCTTTCGGATGGTGATGCAGTGCTGGCGCTTTCCTATTCTGGTGAGACGCGCGAGCTGCTCGATCTGCTGCCTTTCATCAAGCGCTTCGATGTGAATCTAATCGCGATGACGGGAAAGAGCGGTTCCTCGCTCTCTCGCTTCAGCGAGGTGACGCTGGACACCTCCGTCGAGCGTGAGGCCTGCCCGCTCAATCTCGCACCGACTTCCTCATCCACGGCGATGCTGGTAATGGGCGACGCGCTGGCGATGGTCTTGCTGGAGTCCCGCGGTTTCACGGAGGAGGACTTTGCCCGCTTCCACCCCGGTGGATCGCTCGGACGCGCCTTGCTGACCCGGGTTTCCGATATCATGCGCTCCGATGCCGAGCTGCCGACGGTGCCAGAAGATTCCAATGTTTTCTCCGCGCTCGATGCGATGAACCGGGCACGCGCTGGTGCCTGTCTCATTTTGAAAAGCGATGGCACTCTCGCCGGGATTTTCACCCATGGTGACTTCGCCCGCAGTTTCCGCAGCGATCCCTTGCTCGGTGAAAAGCCGGTGGAAAAACTGATGACCCGCCGTCCGATCACCGTGCGGGCGGATGCGCTGGCGGTGGAGGTGCTGAAAACCATCGGCGCGAACCGCATCGACGATATCGTGGTAATGGATGAGGATGGGAAGCCGGTGGGGCTGATCGACACCCAGGATTTGGCGCGGTTGAAGATCGTGTGAGAATAAGTCCTATAGGTCCAATAGGACCTGCGAATGGGCACAAAAAAACCGCACCCCCGTGAGGAGTGCGGTTTTTTGAAAGTCTGCCAATTAGCGCTTGGAGAACTGGAAGCGTGCGCGGGCACCTGGTTGGCCCGGCTTTTTCCGTTCCTTCATGCGAGGGTCACGGGTGAGGAAGCCGAGTGGCTTGATCAGCTTGCGGTGCTCAGGATCCACCAGCGTGAGCGAGCGGGAAATGGCGTGACGAATCGCGATCGACTGAGCTTGCTTTCCGCCGCCCTTGACGACGACGTTGAGGTCAAACTTGTTGGAAAGCGAGACGGCCATGAACGGTGCGAGCACGGCGTTCTGAAGCTCGATGGTAGGAAGGTATTCCTCGAAGCTGCGGGCGTTGATGGTGATCTGGCCGGTGCCTTCGGTCATCCAGACGCGTGCGACTGCGGTTTTGCGGCGGCCGGTGGCGCTTTGGGTAGTGGTGGCGGACATGATGGAAAAAAGTTCGGATTATTTGACGGCGTGGGCGACAGGAGCTTGTGCTTCGTGCGGGTGGCTTTCACCGGCATAAACCTTGAGCTTGCCGAACTGGCTGCGGCCAAGGCGGGTCTTCGGGAGCATGCCCCAGACCGCACGCTCAACGAGGAGAATCGGGCGGCGCTCACGGACGATGCGTGGCGTTTCGACCTTTTGTCCGCCGACATAGCCGGAGAAGCGGGTGTAGATCTTGGACGTTTCCTTGGTGCCGGTGAGGACACACTGATCGGCGTTGATCACGACGACAAAGTCACCGGTATCTACGTGGGAGGTGAAAATTGGCTTGTGCTTGCCGCGGAGGAGGCGTGCAGCCTCAACAGCGACTTGGCCGAGGACCTTGCCCTTGGCGTCGATCACATACCACTTGCGCTCGACTTCGTGCGGCTTGGCGGAAAACGTCTTCATGTGCTTGTATAAAAAATAACTTCGGACACACGGGATGTGCGAAGGGGTGGGGAAACTAGGGAGCAGGTTTCCGGGTGTCAACCGGGAAATCGCGGGAATTTTCCTTTAATTTCCGCTCCCTAGTCAGGGCTTCATTCAATCATTTTACTTGATCGCAGCGACTGAGAAAGGCGCGGCGCTGCTCGTGCGCTTGATCTTGATCACCTTGCTGATGCTGAGATTGCCCACCGAGTCCACCGCGAAAATGGTGATTTTGTTTTTCCCAGCGACGAGGGGCGCTGTGAACTGCCAGCCAGTGGTTCCAGTGGCGATTTTCAAGGCACCGGTGCCGATTTGGTATTGGACACTGGAAATTCCGAATGCATCGCTGGCGGTGCCCTTGATCGTAACTTTGGATTTGGTGGTGGTGGCGGCGATAGCAGGCGTGACAACCAGAAGCGGCTTGGTCACGTCGGCAGGGAAGCGGAGGACGCGTCCGTGGTCCCGGTCAGGAACCCAGAGGTCTCCATTGATATCGGCGAAAACTTGTAGAAACGGGGCTTGGATGCCTCGGTTTGTCAATGTGCCGGTATTGCTGGTGAAATTGGGTTGACCCACTACAGCGTTGGCGACGGCCCCACTGGTTTTGGTAGAAGCCTTGTCGAACCGTAGGACCCGGGAGTTGGCGAATTCGCAAACCCACAAGGTGTCATCAGGGGTGATGAAGACTCCACACGGATTGTCCAACGTGGTGGCGCTGGTGCCGGCTGTAGTCGTGGTGAAATCTGCTTGCCCTAAAACCACGCTGGCTCCAGCTCCGTTTCCTAATGTGGCAGCATTCGGGAACACCATCACACGGTTGCCGTTGAAACAGGACACAAAAAGGGTTCCTGCGGCGGAGACGGCCAAACCCGTGGGAGACTGCAATCCTGAAGATCCCGAGCCAGCGCCTCCGCTGGTGAAATTGATCTGCCCTAGGACTCCATCCGCAGATGCTCCGCTGGCTTTCGTGCTGATCGAGTCAAAGCGCAAAACCCGGTTGTTCCCTTCCTCCACGACCCAGAGACGGTCCGAATTGTCGACCCATACAGTATCCGGGCGATTGAAAAGAGCGGCGGTGGTTCCTGATCCGTTTGTAGTGAAATTCGGCTGCCCGAACACTAGGTCAGGGAATGTTTGGGAATCGCGGAAACTCGCGGCTTCAAACATCAGAACGCGGTTGTTTCCCGTGTCCGAAACCCACAAACGTCCCTTGCGATCAAAAAACAGGCCGTGTGGGTCGTTCATTCCCGTATCACCGGAACCAGAGCTGGTGGTACTGAAACGCGGCTGTCCGAAAACAGCTTCTGCCCCCGCCCCGTTGCCAAGCGACGCGACGTTCGGATAGCGGAGCACTCGGTGGCCAAGTTGGTCCGCCACAAAGACTTTACGGGTGACTGGATCAACTACGACACCCGAGGGAGCCCGCAGGGAAAAAGAGCTGCGAACTGGCGCGACAGAGCCAGTCACGAAATCCGCCTGCCCCAACACCAGATCAGCTGCGGCGTTTGTGGGAACGGTTTTAGAAAATGCGGGACAGCCCAAGGCTAGTCCCAACAACACGGGGAGGTATTTTTGTTTCATAGGAAACAATACCCACTAGCGGAACCATCCGCATGCAGCAAGGTATTTCGCGGAGCGATTTCGCTAGATCGGACTACTCCTTGGTGTCGGTCGGGCGGCTAGGTGGCTCGTTGAGCGGCGGTGGCAGCGGACCGGTGCCCGTATCGCCATTCGCCGCTTGAGTGCGGATGGCTCCAGCGATGGATCGAGCGAGTTTCTGGCGGTAGCCGGGATCGGCGCAGAGGCGGGCTTCGGCGGCGTTGCTGAGGTATCCGCCTTCCAGCAGCAGGCAGGGGATTTCCGGATTCCGCGTTAGCCGGATGCGGCGGCGGACCAGGCCACGGTTGCCGCTTTCGCCCGGGCAGACGGAGGCCATCGCCTGTTGGCAACGGACGGCGAGGCCATGGCTATCGACGCGCCAGTAGTAAGTCTCGGGGCCACGGATGCCGGACGGGCCGCTGTTGAAATGCATGCTCACGAGGATGCCGCCGTATTGGTTCGCCCGGATGACGCGGTCGTCGAGGTCCACGAAGGTATCGTCATCACGCATGAGGATGGTTTTGAAATCACCGCTGAGCTCGGAGCGGAGTCGCTTCGCCATGTCGAGCGTGAGATCCTTTTCCTTTTGCCCGGTGTGCGGGCTGACGGCACCGCTGTCCTTGCCGCCGTGCCCGGCATCGATGATGACCGTACGGAATCCTTTCGGCCCCGGCCGGTGGCCCCAGACATCGCGACCGGCGGACGATGGGGCGGATGGCCCGGCGCAAGAGGCGAAAAACGTGGCGAGGGCGACGGGTGAAATCAGTTTGAGGAACTTGCTCATGTGGATAGCCATCCCAGAATTACCGCTAGTGGGGAAGCCCGGGTTTTGGTGCGCTTCCGTTTTCGCGGGTCTTGACGTTTGGGCGGAATCGGACGAATCCTTTGCTGTTGAAACTCTCACTCCTCATCCCACCCGCCGTGGCACTCGTTCTGGCAGGCGCATGGAATATTTCGCAGATGCGTTCGATTTCCTCACTGGAACAGGAGCGGGTGACTCTGCGCCAGCAGATCGCTGCGGCGACGGGCTCTTCGGGCACCGGAATGATGATGGCCAACCACCCGCCGAAATCGGGTAAGTCCGGCTCTGACAAAATCGACTGGAAATCACTCTCCTCTCAGCTCGCGGCGGCAGAGGAGGGCGGCAGCACCGAAGAAATGCGGGCGATGATGAATTTCCAACAGCGCTTGGAGAAGATGACCAAGGAGGAAATGATCGATGCTCTGGATGAAATCGCCAGCCTCAATCTACCAGATGCGACTCGCACGATGTTGGAATCCATGATCATCGATCCGCTCATCGCCCAAGACCCCGAGTTGGCCCTCAAGCACTTCGCGGATCGCATCCAGAGTGATCCGGACGGCATCGGCTGGCAGCTTGCGGATGCCCTCAAGCAATGGGCGAAAAACGACATCACCGCCGCCACCGCGTGGTTCGACAAACAGATCGCCGATGGAAATTTCGAGAGCAAGACACTCGACGGCAGGAGTGACGTGCGGCTGCAGTTCGAGGGGGCTCTGATGGAATCTCTGCTCGCATCCGATCCTGCGGCCGCAGCGCGTCGGCTTTCCGAGCTGCCGGAAGACCAGCGTCGCGAAGTTCTCCAACAGGTTCCGTTTGGCGATCTATCCGAGGAAAGCCGGAACGCCTATACGGATCTAGTTAGGAATCTGGTCCCTGCTGACGAGCGCGAAGGCTCCTTTGCCCACATCGCTACCGAGTTGGTGAGCAGTGGCGACTATTCCGACGTCAGTGCGTTTCTCGATGGCGTGCGCGCCACTCCCTCGGAGCGCGCCGCCGCCGCGATGGACGCGACTAATTCAAAGCTGGGGCAGATCGCTCTCGACGGCAAGGTGACCGCCAAGGATGTCGATGAAATGAGGGCGTGGCTGAAACTCCAAGCACCGGACCAGATCGATAGCATCACCGGCAAGTCGCTGGCCGAGGCTGCTCAGGAGCGGGGAAAATTCAAATTCTCCGATGCCGCCCAACTCGCTTTGAAATACCAGCAGAGCAGCGGCAACGATGATGTGCTCGTCGCGTTTCTCGAAAGCTACTCCGCCCGCTCGAATCTCGACGAGGCGAAGAATCTGGCAGAAATGATCAAAGATGACGCCCGCCGCGCTGAGATCCTTAAAGGTCTGAAGTGAAACTGCCAGCATCCATGAAGATCTCAATCGCTCTATCAGTCATCATTCTCGCCATTGGCTTGGCGGCGGGCCTCATGCACCAAAATCAGTTGACCGTGCTCCGTCAGGACCGCGAGCAGCTTGCCGCCCAAGCAGTGAAACTCGGCATCCACGCCGAATCTAGCAACCAGTCCGGCCAGCCGAAAATCACCAAGCGCCAGCGTGAAGACCGTGATAACCAGACGCGTTCGGTTTCTTCGCAGGTCACTGCCTTTGCCCGCGCCATGGAACTGCACGAAAAAAACGGCGGTGACTCGGATGCCGAATTTCAAAAACAGGGCATGGAGCTGATGGACCGGATGATGGCTCTCGATCCCGAGCAGCTCAAGCTCGTCATCGACAGCCTGCGGAACGATCAAGCACTATCAGAAGACACTCGGCGTAATATGATCGGGTTCTCGATCATGATGATGGCAGAGGATCATCCTGCCGCCGCTCTCTCGCTTTTCACCGCGTCTGCAGATCTGATGGACGACAGCGACATGGGCCAGCAGGTGATCGTTACTTCGCTCGGAAAATGGGCGAAGGAAGATCCGCACGGCGCGTTAGCATGGATTCAGGAAAACTCAAAAAATCACCCTGATTTCGCTGCCGACGACGCAAAATGCAGCGTTCTTGCCGGGGCTGCGCAGACAGATGCAAAAATGGCATTCAAGCTTCTATCTGAAATGGGTTTGAAGGAAATGCCCGGCGCGATCCAGTCGATCACTGAAGCGGGGAAAACTCCACAGGAAAGGGCCGCTATTCTATCTGCTTTCCGCGATCATCTCTCGGCCATCAGCGATCCGGCCGAGCGCGATGCCCAGCGCGAGGAGGCACTGGGTGGCCTTGCTAGAACCATCACTGGCGAGAGCTTCGATTCGGTGACGAAGTGGGTTTCCACCCAGAATCTCACTCCCGAGGAAAGCGATCAATTCATGGGTGGAATTTCCTATGATACGACCAAGGCCGAGACCGGAAAATGGATCGAGTGGATGTCAAAAACCCTTCCGCCTGAAAAGCTGGACGAGCGCGTCGGCGACCTCGTCGGTCAATGGACGCAGCAGGATTATCTTGCGGCCGGGAAATGGCTCAGCGTGGAGCCCGAAGGTCCTGCGAAAACCGCGGCCGTGAAATCCTACGCGGAAACCGTGGCTGAATACGAACCCCAGGTAGCCGCGCAATGGGCGATGACGATGCCCGCTGGCCAAGAGCGCGAGGATACGCTGCGGAGCATCTACGAAAACTGGCCTAACAAGGATGCCGCCCGCAAGGCCGCCTTCGCCGCAGAGCACGGCATCACGCCGGATCCTACAGAAGAAAAGTAGCGGAGCGCAGCGTGTCGATGTCGGCAAGAGTCTTGTCGTGACGGATCGCCTTGATGCGCGGGAATCGCAGTGCCAGCCCAGAGTCATGGCGCGGTGACCGCCGGATTGCGTCGAAGGCGATTTCCAGAACGATGTTCGGCTCCACATGATGCTTGCGCCGTTCCTTCCGCAGTGTGTGTTTTTTGAAATGCTCCGTCAGGTCCTCGATCTCGTCGTCCGTTAGTCCGGAATAGGCCTTACCGATGACGCGCAGTTTGCCGCTGGCCTCGTCGCGCACGGCGAAAGTGTAATCAGATAGAACATCGGAGCGTTTCCCGTGGCCCTGCTCTGCGATGACCACCACGCAATCGAGGGTCGGCATCACACCCTTCAGTTTGATCCAGGATTTCCCGCGTCGGCCCGGTGTGTATTGGCTCGCCGGATCCTTTGCGATGAGACCTTCGTGGCCATCTTGCAGCGCTTGCTTGAAGGTCGCCTCGATCTCTGCCGGATTTTCCGCCGCGTGGATGACGATGGTTTCAAATGGCGGCGCGAGCGCGAGCGCTTCCAATTTCACTCGGCGGTCTATCAGTGAATGTTCCAATAGATCCCCGCCGTCCGACCACAGGATGTCGAAGGCGATGAAACGCAGTGGCACCGAGCTGTCCTGACCTTCGTCGGTGAGGAAAAGATCACCGTGTACCATCTTGCGGCCAAGGCGTTTCTGTAAATCCGCGAAGCCGAGCTTGCGGCCTTCCGCGAAGGCGATGAGTTCGCCATCTAGGATGAAATCACCGCGCAGTTTTGCAGCGGAAACTAGCAGCTCCGGAAACTCGTCGTCCAGCGGGCGGAGATCGCGGGAGAACAGTGAAACGATATCGCCGGATTTGTGAAGCTGCGCGCGGATGCCGTCATACTTGGGCTCCAGCCAGACCGGCGGCGCGAACGGCAGCTTTTCAAATAGCGGAGCGTCATCTTCCGCATCGCGTTCCAGCGGCGCGGCGAGCATGCACTTGATTGGAACTAACGGCCGCAGGCTCGCTGCTGCGAGTCGCTGTTTTTTGGCGAGCAAGGCAGTTTCTCCGATATCGCCCGTCAGCATGTGGGCGTGGCGCACTTCGGCGGCATCCACCTGGAATGCCTCGGCGATAGAGTCCTCCACGAGCCCCTCTTTCAGCCCGATCCGCAGGTCGCCGGTTAGTAATTTAATCACAGACTCACCCTCCACCGGATGCAGTGTGGAAAGCCGCGCGGCGAGTTGTGCGATCCGGTCCAGCGATCCTTTGGCAGCTAGCAGATTCAGAAAAAATGCCTCCAGCCCTGGCAAATCAAGCGGCTCCGGCTTGAGCGGAATTTCCTGCAGCATCAGCCGCGCGGTCCGGGCGGTGTCGTTCTGGCTGATAGAAATTTCGCGGTAGCGTTCCTCTCGGGCGTTGGGAATTGCCAGAAGTGCGCGGCGAATCGTCGCCGAGCCGGTGTGGAGCGCGCGGCGTCCTGCCTTTCGCGGTAGTGCCTCGCCCGTCAGCCAGACCGCGGCGAGGCGGAGGTCCGCATCGCTGCTGAGTCCGCGTAGATAGGTGGCGAGAAAATTCGTTTTTGCGACTCGGCTGCTGGTTTCACCGACGAGGCGGCAGAGATCGCCGAAGTCCGCAAGCGTGCAGATCGCCCGGGCATGGCGCGGACCGCTGCCCGCACGTTGGGCGACCTGATTGATAGAGAGTTCGAGCTGGTCACCGCCCATCGCGCACCAAGCATCCATGCGTTTCGTCCGCAGCTCGGCGGCGAATTCTTTGGCGAAGCCGTGCACAGTTAGGATCTTTTTCGGCCGCACCCGCTGGATGCATTCCATCAGCCCAGGGTGGTCGGCGTGATCGGATAGAGGAATCACCTCGTCCACACGGTAGCGGTATTTCGATCCCGGCTGCATCGCCCAGCCGGTGAGCATCGCTGTGCGTTTGGCTTTGAGGCCGCGCAGAAGTTTCGAGCGAATCGTGTTAGGCGGGGCGATCACCACATGGCCTGGAACTGCATGGCCGGCGAAAATCAGCGGCTCCGGCAGAGTCGTCACACCCGCTGCGCGGCAAGCGCGGGTCATCGCTGCGACCGTCGGATGAAGCAGCGCCGGAATCCCATGCTCGGTTAGCAATGCGAGCGCTTCCTGCGCTTTGCCCAGCGAGTAACCGAAAAGCACCGGCGTTTCCCCGTCTGCGAATGCATCGGTTACGAAACGTAAAATGCCTGCTTCGATTTCCATCTGATTGGGAAATTCGTAACACGGCAGCCCGAAGGTGGTTTCCAGAATGAGGGTGTCAGCCGCGAGGAAATTGACCGGTTCCGCCGTGCGTCCGCGGCGGGTTTTGAAATCGCCGGTGTAAAGCAAGCTCGCATTGTCCTTGATGCGGGTGACATGCAGCATCGCTGAGCCGGAAATATGACCAGCCGGCAGCAGTCGCAGCCGGAAACCATCGCGCACCACCGGCACATGGAACGCAATCGCCTCGATCCTGTTTTCCGCCAGATGGAACCGCTCGTGAAGCAGCCCCGCCGTCACGTCCGAGCACAGTGCCGACTCATGCCGCGCGAAGTGGTCCGCATGGGCATGGGACACGAAGGCGCGCGGTTTTGCATCCCACGGGTCCAGCCACAGGTCGAGCTCCGGCAAGTGCAGGCCGCGATGAAAACGAACTTCGATCAATCGGTGATAGGGTTAACCCCGATTAAGGCAGACCGCAAAGGCAAACCGGGAGTGATTGCGAAAGGATGAGCCGCGTATTTCATGGAATTGAAAAATCCATCCGGCGATGAGGGTATCAGGTCCGCCCATGAAACCCACCTTCGTTTCCCTCCTTTCAGTAATCCTCGCGTGCGGTGCGAGCCACGCCGCGCCGCCCAAACCACCCAACATCCTCTTCATCATCGCGGACCAATGGCGTGCTCAGGCGTTCAGCTTTGCGGGCGATCCGAATGTGAAGACGCCGAATCTCGACCGCCTTGAGAAACAAAGCGTCAACTTCACGCAGGCCGTCGCGGGCTTGCCGGTGTGTTCGCCCACGCGGGCGACTCTGCTCACGGGCCAGCGACCGCAGACCCACGGCATTTTTCTCAATGACGTGCCGCTTAATCCAAATGCAGTCACGCTGCCGAAGGAACTCAAGGCCGGCGGCTATGACACCGGCTGCATCGGCAAGTGGCACATCGACGGTCATGGCCGCAGCAACTTCATCCCGGCTGAACGCCGCCAAGGATTTGATTACTGGAAAGTTCTCGAATGCACACACGACTATAACAACTCAGCCTATTACGCCGACTCTGCTAGGCCTCTGCGGAAAGCCAATTCCAAAGTGCGTCGAAGGCTTCGATTTCACCGGATACCTACGCGGCGGCAATGATCCTTCGGGCGGCGCGACGGTCGTCCGCTGCATTTCGCCTTTTGGAGAATTCATCCGCGCCCAAGGCGGCAGAGAATACCGCGAAGTCCGCAGTCCGCACTCTACTTACGTTCGCTGAGTTCAGAGCTAGCGCTTTTTGTTTTTTGACCTGCTAGGTCTCGTTGCGGGAAGATGCCTGCTGCCAGCAGCTTGATGGGAAGAATCGATCAAAGCGTGTGTCCCATCCGCGTCCGCTTCGTTTCCAGATACTTCTCGTTATGTGGATTCGAAAGCAGGGTGATCGGTAGTTGCTCGACAATTTCCAGTCCATATCCCTCCAGTCCGATGACTTTCTTCGGGTTGTTAGTCAGTAGGCGGATGCGGCGCACGCCGAGGTCGTAGAGGATCTGTGCGCCCATACCATAGTCGCGGAGGTCCGAGCCGTAGCCGAGTTTTTCATTCGCCTCGATGGTGTCCATGCCTTGCTCCTGGAGCTTGTAGGCGTGGATCTTCGCGGGCAATCCGATGCCGCGGCCTTCTTGGCGGAGGTAGAGTAATACGCCGCCTTCCAGCGCGATGTGCTCCATGGCCGCAGCGAGTTGGCCACCGCAGTCGCAGCGTTTTGAGTGGAAAACATCGCCGGTTAGGCACTCGGAGTGGACGCGGACGAGAGTGGGTTTTTCCGGATCGACATCGCCTCGGCTGAGGGCGAGGTGGTGGCTGCCGTCGGTGGAAATTCGATAGAGATGACAGTCGAAATCGCCCCAGTCGGTGGGCATCAACACGGTTTGCTCGCGCAACACGAGTTTTTCCGAACGTCGGCGGTATTCGATGAGATGGGCGATGGTGCAGGCTTTCAAGCCGTGCTTTTCCTGATAGGTTCCGAGCTCGCCGACGCGGGCCATCGTGCCATCGTCATTCATGATCTCACAGATGACCGCGGCGCGTTGCAGGCCGGCGAGTTCTGCGAGATCGAGCGCCGCTTCGGTGTGGCCGGCGCGGCGCAGCACGCCGTCCGGCATGCCTTGGAGTGGGAAAACGTGGCCGGGTTTCACGAATGCGTCCGGTCCGATCGCGGGGTCCGCCAGCAGCCGGATGGTCAGCGCACGGTCTGGCGCCGAGATGCCGGTGGTGATGCCTTCCGCGGCATCGACGCTGACGGTGAACGCGGTTTTCATGCCTTCGCGGTTGCGGCTGGCCATCTGCGGCAGGTCGATTTCATCTGCCCGCTCGGCGGTGAGCGGTGCACAGATCAGCCCGCGGGCGTGGACGGCCATGAAATTGACCATTTCCGCCGTGCAGAGCGAGGCAGCGCCGACGAGGTCCGCTTCGTTTTCCCGATCCGGATCATCGGCGACGATCACCAGCCGGCCGGCGGCGATTTCCACGATGATTTCGTTGATCGGACTGAAAATGAGAGGCTTATCGGACATGGCGGGGACGGTGGCGGGCGAAGAGCGGGATTAGGAAACATCCCACCGCGATCTTCAACCCCCATTTTACTAGTTCAAGGACGGATCATCCGGAGCTTCCGCGAGGATCCGATGGAGTGGTGAAACGTGGCGCAGCAATTCCGACCACAAGCTCCGGTCGTGCTCGTGCCCGAGCAAATCCTGCTGCGGCCTTGCCGGAATCCACGAGCTGCGGCGCAATTCGCTTTCAAGCTGCCCCGCTGACCAACCGGAATAGCCGACGAACGCCCGCACGATCCTGCCTGGCTTGTGCGCGTGCTTCGTGGCGACTTCCGCAGAGATCCGCAGCGCCCATTGCAGGCCCTTTTTCTTTTCCCACCAGAACGAGGAAAATGTCATCTGATCGCGCGAAACCGGCCCACCCTCGTGGACAGCGAGCTTGCTCAGCGAGGCAAATTCTTCGCCGCTGAGGAAATCGCCCACCACTTTTCCGGTCGGGTGATTCAGGATCAATCCGAACGCGCCCTCGTCGGACTTGTGCTCTGCCAGCAGGATTACCGAACGGTTGAACGTGCCGTCGCGCAACGAAGGATCAGCCAGCAAGAGTTGGCCCTGAAGCTGGATCGGGAGGTTTGGCGCTGATGGATCTTCGGCCATGAGGATAGTCTAATCCGATGTGGGAAAACCGCCAACTGCGGATTGAAGGAAGTTTCACGGGAATTGGCTCGCTGGATGCAGCCTCACCGTCACTCTACCCATTGTGATCCGGATTTCCCCCCTCGTTTTCTTTCTGCTTTCCGGACTTGTCGGTGCCTCGCCGCTTTCCATCCGGGCCGTGGCCGCGAATCTCACCTCGGACAACGCCCAGTCCTACTCGCCGGACAATGGCAACCACTCGAACCCCGAAGGCGCGGGCGCACGAATCCTCAAGGCGCTCAAGCCCGACATCGTCATGATTCAGGAGTTCAACACCACCGTGCCTGTGCGCCAGTGGGTGAACAAGACGCTCGGCGAGGACTATCAGTTCACCCAGGAAAATGGCATGCAGATCCCTAACGGAATCATCAGCCGTTTCCCCATCGCCGAATCCGGCTCGTGGGATGATCGCGAACTCACCAACCGCGAGTTTCTGTGGGCGAAGATCCGCCTGCCGGACGGGAAGGACCTATGGGCCGTCTGCGTTCATCTGCACTCGAAAGGCGAATCCTCCCGCACCACCGAGGCGGTTGCCTTGGTGAAGTTCATCCAAGGAAAAATCCCCGCGGAAGCCCTGCTCCTCATCGGCGGGGATTTCAACACCCGTAATGACAAGGAACCTTGCCTGAAGGAGTTTTCCAAGGTCGTCGTCATCCCAGAAAATCCTCCCGCTGACCAGAATGGAATCACTAACACTAACGCCCCACGCAACCGCCCCTACGATTGGGTGCTCGCCAGCGGATCGCTCGAAAAACACACGGTAGCCGTGATACTCGCCGACCAGGAATTTCCTCACGGACTCGTTTTCGACAGCCGCGTTTTCGAACCGCTTGATCAAATACCTCCCGTGCAGAAGGACGACAGCGGAGTGAAGAACATGCAACACATGGCTATCGTCCGCGATTTTCTCATCCCCGACAGAAAATAGCTCGCACGACCCCGTTTATGAGCTTCTCCGGCTCCAGGGGCACAAGGACTCTTGATGATTTTCCTAGTAAGCTGTCATACTTAATTGTCAGCACTCAAAGTCTAGAAATCTTACCGAATGTGAGTGAAAATCTTCTGACTTAAAGCCTCACCAAGTCTCTGGTATTATGCCTTTCCCAGTGCCATCCAATCTGCGAACAGATCAAGCTGATGTTCCTTGCCTCGTCCCCGGTGGCAATGCCCATCAGCAGCGGGAAAAAGGCAATGTTCTCCCTTGGGGAAATCCTTCACCGCTACTCGCCACCATCTTCTCGTGATCCACCTCAGCTTGTCAGACTCAGTTAGCCGCCGATGAAGATCGAATGGTGTGCATCGCCTTGCCAGTGCTGCGGATCCTGAGGGGAGCCGAAATGCTAGTGTTTCCAGCAAGATCCAACGCGTAGATCCGGATGGTGTGGGTGCCTTTTGGTAACGTAAGTTGGATACTCCAGCGGGTGGTGCCGATGGCCTTGTAGCGAGTCGTGCGAGATCCGATGACCGCATAGACCTCGGAGACGCCTCCGACGTCGATGGCCTTGCCGCGCAAGGTGAATTTTTTCGGAACCGGTTGGGTTGGAATACCAGAGGTGACTTTCAAGGTGGGAGCGATCTTGTCCACTGGGGGATCGACAATGGTCGCAGGATGGATTGCGTCGATAGCGTTTCTAGCAGCCGCATTGTCCGTAGAACTGTAGGTATTTTGGTTGATGATGAGCCCCGCACCAGATTGAGGACGACGAGGCGTCTGCGGTCGTTGCCCCAGTCGTAGAGGTTGGAACTTTCGATGTAGCCCCCGCGATAGTAGCCGAGCAGGGTTCTGGGTGAACTCCGTGCCGCAGTGGCGTCGAGCCCCCAAGCGGAGTAAGAGTTGGCTTCGGCGAAGGAAGCATTGGTGCCGTCCCATTGAGAAGCATTTTCGGTGGAGAGCAGAAGCGTGCGGATGGGAACTCCGTTGGCATTTTTCCCCCTGAGGGCGCCCCTCCCGGCATCCGAAAAATGGGCTGCCAGACCTAGTCCAGCGTTCCTTGCGTGACTTTGGCAAATTGGGCACCACGGGGTGTATAACATCACGAGGAGAATGGAGCCTTCGTAATCCGAGTAGGACATATTGGTAAGGCGGTCGCCATTCTGTACGGAGAAGGACTGATTCTCAGTGATCGAGCCAACCGGCAACTGCTGGGCAGCGAGAATTTTTCCAGCGGATAGCTGAAACAGGAGCAAAAATAGAATTTTTTTCATGGCAGGTGGGAGTTGGTTTTTTAAATTCGCTGGGAATTGGTGAGCGGATTCAGCTAGAGTTATTATGCTGTGGCGACCGGAATGATAAGCCCATCGTGGTCCTCACCATATTTCCATAGGCCAAAATTTTCGTCTCATGCGAGTAGGAGGGCTATTCGGGATATTTATTCCAAATCAGATGAAGTTTTTCCAGCCTTTGATCCCTTGAAATCCCGCAATCGAGTGATAGCGGAGTTCCACGGCGAGCGTAGAATGGCCGCATATCCGATGATTCGTCTGCTCCGCTTCCTTTCTCCCGCCATATTCGCCACCCTTGCGAGCGCAGACGAGCGTGTGGAATTCAACCGCGACATCCGTCCCATCCTCACGAAAAACTGCACAAGCTGCCACGGCGGGGTGAAGGAGGCGGGCAACATTTCCTTCATCTATCGGGAAAAGGCGCTGGGCAAGGGCAAGTCGGGCGAACGTCCCATCGTCCCTGGTAAACCCGCCGAGTCCGACATGGTGCGCCGCCTCCGGAGCTCCGATCCCGAAGAGGTCATGCCGAAGCCGAAACACGGGCCGCCGCTGCCGGAAGCGCAGATCGCGTTGATCGAGCGCTGGATTTCCCAAGGTGCGGAATGGCAGGATCATTGGTCCTTCGTGCCGCCGAAGGAAACTCAGGTCACGAAGGTTTCCGACGAGTCATGGCCGAAAGTGCCGTTTGATCGTTTTATCCTTCAACGTCTCGACCAAGAAAACCTAAAACCCTCGCCGGAAGCACCGCCCGCCGAGTGGCTCCGCCGTGCGAGTTTTGATCTAACTGGCTTGCCGCCTTCGCCGGAGGAACTTGCTGCCTATCAGAACATTGCCGACCCCGCCTCAGCCCGCGCTGCGGTGGTGGACCGGTTGCTGGCGTCGCCGCATTTTGGCGAGCGCTGGGCTGCTGTTTGGCTGGACCTTGCTCGCTACTCGGACACCTATGGATTTGAAAAAGATCCGAGCCGCGATATTTGGCCTTACCGGGACTGGGTGATCCGCGCCTTCAATGCGGACATGCCCTACGACCGGTTCACCATCGAGCAGCTTGCAGGCGACCTCCTGCCAGACGCCACTGCGGACCAACGGCTCGCCACCGCGTTCCACCGCAACACTCAGACGAATACCGAGGGCGGCACCGATGATGAGGAGTTCCGCGTGGCCGCCGTGATCGACCGTGTGAACACGACGTGGACCACTTGGCAGGCCACTACCTTCGGCTGCACGCAATGCCACTCGCATCCCTACGATCCGATAGAGCATGACGAATTCTACAAATTCTTCGCCTTCTTCAACAGCAGCGCGGACTGCGATCAGGACGATGATTTCCCCCAAATGAAAATAGCGGCGGACCCTGCTCTATCCGCCGAGGCCTCGTCGCTCGAAGTCAGCATGCGGGTCCTTCGCGAGCAGCTCAATGCTGCCGGCCATGATCTGGCAGGAAGCTCTGGAGATTGGAAAATTTTCACCCCGGATGCCTTCGCCCCAACTCACGGAAAACTATCAGTCTCCGGCGACGGGACCATCCGCAGCGAAGGCACGCTGCCGAGAGGCAGCACCCACAAGGTCACCGGTCCTGCAATGGCCTTCAGCGCGCTGCGATTGAAAATTCTGCCGGAAAGCGATGATCCGAAAAAATGGCCTGAGCGGGGGTCGTTAGTCTCGGAATTTCAGGTGAATCTAATCGATCCTGCCGGGGTGTCTAAGCCGGTGGCGATGAAAGAAGTTTTCGCCGATCACCTCGGCGATCCCCTTGATCCCGGCCCGGGAGGAAATGTTGGAGGTTTCCCTAAACTCGAAAGTCCGCGATGGTTCGTCTTTGTCCCCGGGCAGACGGTTAATCCTGCTCCCGGCTCGAAGTTGGAGATTTCCATGAAGCAAAACGGCGAAACCACAGGTAACCAGGCAACTCCCGTCCGGCGCTTCACCATCGAGTGTTCGAATCGTGCGGAGTGGATCTCGCTGGTCGGAGATCCGGCGCGTGCACTCGTCTGGCGATCGCGCGACAAGCTCGCTGAACAATACAAGGCGATCAAGGGCACGATGGTCCCCGTCATGGTCCAACGAACGGACCGCGAGACGCGGGTCTTTGGACGCGGCAACCGCATGAACAAGGAAAACGTCGTCACCCCGGGCGTGCCGAAGCTATTGGCTGGCAGTGCGCACGAGCAAGGCATGACGCGCCTCGACATGGCGCGATGGATCGACAGCCCTAACAATCCCCTCACCGCCCGGGTGATGGTGAACCGCTTGTGGGGCGAGTTGTTTGGTCTCGGCATCGTTCGCACTGCGGAGGACTTCGGGACATCCGGGACGCCGCCTAGCCACCCGGAATTGTTGGATCACCTCGCACTGCAATTTGAAAACGAATACAAGTGGTCGGTGAAGTCGATGCTGCGTGAGATTGTTCTATCAGCTACGTATCGCCAGAGTCAGCGTGCGTCGAGGGAACTCGTCGCGAAAGATCCGGAAAACCGCCTGCTCGCCCGTGGACCGCGCAACCGGCTCTCGGCCGAAATGATCCGTGACCAAGCGCTCTCCTGCGCAGGACTTCTATCCGCGAAACTGTATGGTCCGCCGGTGTTTCCACCGCAGCCCGAGGGGGTGTGGAGTTCGGTTTACAGCGGCGCGAAGTGGAAGGAATCGGAAGGAGAGGACCGCTTTCGCCGTGGCATTTACACCTACTGCAAGCGCACCAGTGGTTTTCCCGGGCTGCTCACTTTCGATGCGCCGAGCCGCGATCTTTGCAGCGCCCGCCGAATTGTTAGTAACACGCCGCTGCAAGCGCTCGTCACGATGAACGACCCCGCCCACATTGAGGCCGCGCGGGGGCTGGCGAAACGCATGAGCGCGCGGTCACCGGATCTGTCAGAACAACTCGCATACGGTGTCTTGCTCGCCACCCAGCAGGATGCGCCACCGGCGATGATCGCCGAGCTTGCTTCGCTCCTTGCAGATTCTAGCGCGGAGTATGAAAGATCTCCCGCAGGGTCCGTGAAGCTGGGTGAAACTCCCGCCGCCGCTGCGATGGTGCTCGTGGCAAATACGATTCTCAATCTCGACTCCGCCCTTACCCGTTAGGAAAATTCTCCGCCATGAAAGCCGAACACTTCGCCCGTCTCCAGCATGCGCAACTGGAACACTTGACGCGTCGCCATTTCCTCGCGAAATGCAGCACGGGCCTCGGCGCGATGTGGCTCGCTGGGGCTGCCGGCCAGGCGTGGGGTTCGTCCGCCACGATTCAGAAAGATCCTGCGAATCCGCTGGCACCGTCGATCCCGCAGCTCGCGGCGAAGGCGAAGCGTGTGATCTATCTGCACATGGCTGGCGCGCCTTCCCAGCATGAGTTGTTCGATTACAAACCGGAATTGCTGAAGCTCAACGGCAAGGAGTGCCCAAAGGAGTTTCTCGAGGGGAAACAATTCGCCTTCATCCAGGGCGTGCCGAAATTGTTGGGGCCGCAGTTTCCTTTCAAGCAATACGGGCAGTCAGGCGCTTGGTTGTCGGACCGGTTACCGCATTTTTCCTCCGTGGTCGATGACGTGTGTTTCATCAAGTCGATGTACACGGACCAGTTCAACCACGGGCCCGCGCAACTTCTCGTCCACACCGGGACGCAAAATCTCGGCGCACCTTCTATCGGTGCTTGGGCCACCTACGGGCTCGGCTCGGAGAACCAGAATCTCCCAGGGTTCATCGTGCTCACCTCGGGCGGAAAGAATCCGGATGCCGGGAAATCCGTCTGGGGCGCGGGCTACCTGCCTTCGGTCTATCAGGGTGTGCAGTGCCGCTCCGAGGGCGAGCCGGTGCTCTATCTGAGTGATCCTGATGGGATCTCTCGCTCGCTCCGCCGTCGCTCGCTCGATACCCTCGACCACTTGAACCAGAAGATCGCCGACGATGTCGGTGACACTGAGACGGTCACCCGCATCGCGCAGTATGAGATGGCCTATCGGATGCAGATGCACGCTACGGATGCCTTCGATCTGAAGCAGGAATCCGAAGCCACCCACCAGCTCTATGGCACCCAACCCGGGAAGGAATCATTTGCTAACAACTGCCTGCTCGCCCGTCGCCTCGCCGAGCGTGGGGTGCGTTACATCCAACTTTTCCACTGGGGTTGGGACTCTCACGGAACCAGCGCTACCGAGGCGCTCAACAAGGGTTTTTCCGACCGCTGTAAGGAAGTGGACCAGCCGATGACCGCGCTGTTGAAAGATCTCAAACAGCGTGGGCTATTAGAAGACACGCTTGTCGTCTGGGGCGGCGAATTCGGCCGGACGCCGATGCAGGAAAACCGCGGTGGAAATGAAAACAAGTTCGTTGGCCGCGATCATAACCCCGGCGGCTTCACCCTCTGGATGGCGGGCGGGGGAGTGAAGCCCGGTATTTCTTACGGAGAAACGGACCCGATCGGCTACGAGGCGATGACCGACAAGGTTTCCCTCCACGACCACCACGCTACGATGATGCACTTGTTGGGCTTCGATCACGAGAAGCTGACCTATGCCTCACAAGGTGCGCCGCAACGTCTGACGAACATCACCAAGACCGGGACGAAGGTGGTTACTGGCGTTCTTGCGTGACCCGGTAGCATTTCTCGCTGCGGCCAGCCTCATCTTTTCCGGCGACAAAAAAGGGACGCCCCGGTAACACCGGAACGCCCCTGTGATTTTCAGATGGCTCTCAAACGGATTCGTTTTCCTCGGGGATCCGCATGCAGTAGAACGAGCGGTAAACGAAGATGAGGGCGACGATGAAGAAGAAGCCGCCGATCATGTTTTTGGTCGATTGATTGGTCATGGTCACAGCGATTTCCACGGCTAACAAGCCGAAGAGCGTGGTGAATTTGATGACTGGATTCATGGCCACCGAGGAAGTGTCCTTGAATGGATCGCCGACGGTATCGCCCACCACAGTCGCAGCGTGCAGCTCGGTGCCTTTTTCACGCATGTCCACTTCCACAATCTTCTTCGCATTGTCCCATGCGCCACCGGCGTTGGCCATGAAGATGGCTTGGAACAGACCGAAGAAGGCGATGCCGATCAAGTAGCCGATGAAAAAATACGGGCTAAAAAACGGCAGGCCGAGCGCGAAGCAGAACACCACGATGAAGATATTCCACATGCCCTTCTGCGCGTATTTGGTGCAGATGGCGACGACTTCCTTGCTGTCCTTGTCGGAGGCGGTGGTGACATCGAGCTTCATGTTCTGTTTGATGTAAACGACGGCCCGATAGGCACCGGTGACGACTGCCTGACAGGATGCTCCGGTGAACCAATAGATCACCGATCCACCCATCACGAGGCCGAGGATGATTTCCGGCTGCACGATGGAGAGCTTGGTGACCACGCCGCCGAACATGTTTTCCAACAGCATGATGATGCCGAAGACCATCGTCGTCGCGCCGACCACGGCGGTGCCGATGAGCACGGGCTTGGCGGTGGCTTTGAAGGTGTTGCCCGCGCCGTCGCCTTTTTCCAACTGATATTTGGCGTTTTCGAAGTCGGCGTTGAAACCGAAGTCCTTCTTGATTTCTGCGGCGATGCCGGGGCTGGCTTCGATCTGGCTCAGTTCGTAAACCGACTGCGCGTTGTCGGTGACCGGGCCGTAACTATCAACCGCGATGGTCACCGGTCCCATGCCGAGGAATCCGAAGGCCACGAGGCCGAAGGCAAAAATCGGTGCGGCGAAGACAAACTGTGCGGGCATGATGGCCATCAGGTCTGAGTTGGTAGAAAACTGCCATGCGCCGAACATGAGGAGCATGATGACGAGCCCCATCCAGAAGGCGGAGAAATTACCCGCAACGAATCCTGATAGGATATTGAGTGACGCTCCGCCGTGTTTTGAGCAGTTGGTGACTTCTTTGACGTGGCGTGAGTTCGTGCTGACGAAAACTTTCGTGAACTCAGGGATCAGTGCACCGGCGACTGTGCCGCAACTGATAATGAGAGAAAGCACCCACCACAAGTTGGGCAACGCCTTGCCGGCAAACACAAAATCACCTAGCAGAACCTTGCTGGCAAGGAAAGTGACTCCAATGGAAACTGCGGACGTCAGCCAGACTAGGTGAGTGAGCGGCGCTTCGAAATCGAAGTCTTTTTTTCCGCTGAACATCGCTTTGCTGATCACTTCATTGACCAGATAGGAACCTAGGGAAGTGACGATCATCAGCGTACGCATGACGAACAACCAGACGATTAACATCGCGCAAACATCCTGGCTATCAGCCAGCGCGAGTGCGAGAAATGCGATCAGCGCCACGCCGGTCACGCCGTAGGTTTCGAAGCCGTCGGCGGTCGGGCCTACTGAGTCGCCGGCGTTGTCACCGGTGCAGTCCGCGATGACGCCCGGGTTTTTCGGGTCATCTTCGGGTAGGTTGAAAACGATTTTCATCAAGTCCGATCCGATGTCGGCGATTTTAGTGAAAATGCCGCCGCAGATCCGCAGGACGGATGCGCCTAACGATTCACCGATGGCGAAGCCGATGAAACAAGGGCCGACGAGTGCGGTCGGTAGGAAAATGAGGATGCAGATCATGAAAAACAGTTCAACGCAGACCAAGAGTAAGCCCACGCTCATGCCCGAGCGCAGCGGAATGCCGAGCGTGGCGAGTGGATCGCCCTTGAGTGCGGAAAACGCTGTGCGGGAGTTGGCCACAGTGTTGATACGGATGCCGAACCATGCGACGCCGTAGGAACCGAGGATGCCGAGCACCGACGCGGCGAGGATGACGATCACCTCGGTCAGTGGCTTGTGTTCCAGCACGCCGAAATAATAGATCATGCAGCCCGCGATGAGCAGCCACAGGATGGCGAGGAATTTCCCCTGGGTGAACAGATAGGTTTTACAGGTTTCCCAGATGGTGTTGGAGACGCGTGCCATGCTGATGTGCACATCCAGATTTTTCGTCTGTCGATATTGCAGGAGGCCGAACAGCGCTCCCAGCAAACAAACCGCGATGCCCGCAAGCATCAGCGTGTGCCCGCTCACACCACCGAGCGACTTGAACGTCACGGAGTCGAGGTTGGGTATTTTTAAATCGGCCTCACCCGCGAGGGCGCCACCCGCACCCGCGAGCGACAAGGCCGTCATCATGACCAGTGATTTCAGAGTTTTCATAAATCACCTGACACACTGAAACAAGCGGGGCCAAATGACTACCTATTTTATGTGAATCACCAGTCTCATCCGACTTTTCGCCCGTCTTGATCGAGACGAAATCACGGGAAGTAAATGGTTTTCAGGTGGGCAACCTGGAGATGATTTCAGGCAGATGACCACTCGTTGTCTCGCAATGTGGCAATTGGAAAGACACCGGTGCTCTCAATTACCCCTTGGAGCTGATAGATTGTGCGATTGATGAAGTGGGAGCGTGGTGCGGACGACAGAAGGAGAGGTTTCTGGTGTTGTCCTCGCTGATTCCCAGCGACTTCGGGAACTGTTGTGAATAAATGGGTTTTGTGTCGAGAATGTCACATGAAATGGGGCATTTGGAAGATGCTTTAAGATTGCGAATGAATGCTTTCAGGTGGTCATCAAGCGGTTACGTTTATTTTGGATTTTTACTTTACTTGCTCTCCGTTGCCGGATGGATTCAGCGCGTCATGAAGCGTTGTCCCCCTGCTCAAAATTTCCTCATTTTAGTGTCTTTGTTTTCATGTGTGGCGAGCTTCGCGGGTGCGGCGGTTATCGATGTGACACCCGGCAACAATAACGTTTCTATCAGTCAGGTCACGTATTTGATCGGCGGAATGGATGTGGTGCAAAACACCAAGGCGACTGGGGTGGAACACACGGGAGACACAGCGGTAAATCTGAAATCGATCCGCATCTCCGATGGGGCGGAGATCGATCTACCCTTCTTCAACACCGCCGGAGCAAAAGCCGTGGTCAGTTCGCAGTTGGCCGGGCTGTCCGGAATCGGAGTTTTCAACAACGGCGTCACCACTTTGAGCAACGGCGGCAACGCAGCTTATGCCGCTGCGGTGGCGGGAACTGCGACGGACACAAATCTGCGCAATTTCAGTTTCCAGGACTTTGTCACGCCAGTGAGTCCTCCGAAGAGCGGATTCGATTACGATCTGCTTTTTCAATACGCGCTGAATTTGAGCGACTATCTTCTGATCACGGAACGCTGGGGCAATAGCTCATTTCTGGTGACTCCTTTGGATATCAATGGAACGCCCTACGCGGGATCGAACACGCTGCGACTGGGTGGGGCGGGATTGGCCACTGGCCTGAGCTACAGCGCCTACGACTGGAATACAGGCTATGCTTCGGCCAGCAATGTGCCCTCTCAGGCACAGGCGATGACCATCGCTTCCGTGGCGAAGTTCTTCCCAACAGGTCAGACCGGAGGCCCGGTTTACGGGGTGCGCGTCGAGGTTCCTAACATCACTACGGCGATTCAGGGCGAGGCGGATACAAAAATCGTCGGGGTCAGCAACGACACGTTCTTGAATAATCCGGAGAACCCGCAATTGGTGCCTGAGCCTTCCACGTTTCTGTTGGGAATTGTGGGGGGGCTGGTGTGCCTCGTTGTGAGAAGACGCCAAAACTGATAGGGAGCGGGGGATTTTCATCCCCATCCGGCAGCAGGTTATTTCAAGACTTGCCGGAACTCGTCTTTCTCGGTGAGGGAAAGGACGAAGTTTGTGAGCAGGTCGATGGTGTTCTCAATGTCGTCGAGATGCGCGGTTTCCACGACGGAGTGCATGCAGCGGAGCGGCAGGGAGACGAGGGCGCTGGGGACGCCTTCTCGCGAGTGGAAAATCTTGTCGGTATCGGTGCCGGTGAAGCGGCTGCTGGCTTCGTGCTGGATTGGAGTCTTGGCTTTCTCTGCGACCTCGATGAGGCGTTTGACGACGTGCGGGTGGTTCGCCGTGCCATGGGAAACGGTGGGTCCGCCGCCGAGCTTCACGCTGCCGAATTTGTTGGCATCGATGCCTGGGGTATCGGTGGCGTGGGTGACATCGAGGCAGATGCAGGCGTCGGGCTTGAGCCGATAGGTGGCCATCATCGCGCCGTTGCCGCCGATTTCCTCTTGCACGGCGTTGAGGCAGATGAGAGTGAATGCCGGTTTTTTCTTTCCGGTGGAAATGCGTTTCATCACTTGGGCGATGATGTAGCCGCCGATCCGGTTATCGAGGGCACGGCCGATGAGGCGTTTGTGCGCCAGCTCCATCGGCCCATCCTGATAGATGGCTGGGTGGCCAACGCGCAGCCCGAGCGCGGCGACTTGCGCAGCGCTGGATGCGCCGACATCCACCCACAGATCGTGCACAGCAGGAGCTTTTTCCTGGCCTGCTTCATCGCGGCGGAGGTGGATGGCGGTGTTACCAATGATACCGGAGACGCTGCCCTTGTCGCCGAGGAAAGTGAGACGTCTGCCGCGTGCAGTGGCGGCATCTGAGCCGCCGACGCGGTCGATGCGGAGGAAGCCTTTTTCGTCGATGTGCTTGATCATGTATCCGATCTCATCGGCGTGGGCTTCCAGCATGATGATGCGCTTGGACTTGCCGGGAAGTGTGGCCCAGGTGGAGCCGTAGGAATCGCAGGTGACTTCCAGCGCGTAGGATTTGATCCAGTCCGCCCAGACCTGCTGGCCGCGCATTTCAAAACCGGTGGGACTGGGTGTTTCGAGGAGGTGGAATAGGAATTCGCGGTCTTCTTTGGTCATGATCGTCGGAGTGCTTCGAAGCGCGTTCTTTATTTCGCCTGAATGATGGAAAGGCAAGCACGCGGGACGATCTACGTGCGGAGCCGGCTCAGGGTTTTGCGGGGCCTGCGGCGGTCATGTATTCGTCAACGGCGCGGAAGGTGGTTTTCCCTTGGGCGTTGGTGAAAAAGAAGATGTAGCTGCGGAGGTTATTGTCGATGGGCCAGCGGCTTGAGCTGATGAGCTTGTCGCCGGTTTCCTCACGGGTGGCGAAGGCGATGTCGTAGTAGGTATCATCCACGGCGCTCGATGGGCGGGTCTTTGAATTTTCGCCAGGTTTGAGGACTAATGGGGTATTTCCGAGTTTTCCGAGCACGGTTTTTTCGGAGTGGTTGATGAAGAATACATCGCCTGCCTTGAAGGCTGGGTCATCGGTGCGGACGACGATCGGTGCGAAGCCAGTGGGCTTGGCGGTGACTAACACGACAGCGAAGGACTTGCCGGCTTCGGGAAGCCTCCACCTATCGGCGACCCCTGCGGGGCGGAGGTGCCTCACGAGGCTGCCATGAGTCTCCCAAGGTCAAAGCGCTGTCCTCGCCAACCCGCCCGCTGCGGCTTCCGCGTTCCGGATTTCCTATCAATTTCCCGTCCTTGCGCGTGAATTCGCTTCCGATCTGTCTAAGGATTTGGCGGAATGTAGCAGCCCCAAGGAAGCTTACCCTGCATCTGCCAGGGGGGCTTTCCCGCCATTCAGTCCATTCCATGTCAGAAGACCACAAGAAGCAGCTCCAAACCCAGCTCTGGAACATCGCCAACACCCTGCGCGGGAAGATGGGCGCGGACGAATTCCGGGACTACATCCTCGGCTTCATCTTCTACAAATACCTCTCCGAGCGGATGCACCTGTTCGCCAACGAGATTCTGGAGAACGACGGCTACATCTACGAGAGTCTCGACACGGACAGCAAGGAAGGTCAGGAAATGCTCGCCGCCATCGAGGAGGAGTCGGTCGGACGGCTCGGCTACTTCCTCAAGCCGGACGAACTCTTCTACAAGGTCGCGGAAAAGGGCGCACGGAAGACGGACAACTTCATCTTGGAAGACCTCACCGCGATCCTGAAACACATTGAGGCCAGCACCATGGGCCACGATAGCGAGGACGATTTCGAGGGCCTGTTCGAGGATCTCGATCTCGGCTCGTCCAAGCTCGGGAAAACCGAGAACCAGAAAAACGAACTCATCGCCAAGGTGCTTGTCCACCTCGACCAGATCGACTTCCAGCTCGCCGATACCGAGGCCGACGTGCTGGGCGATGCCTACGAATACCTCATCGGCCAGTTCGCCAGCGGTGCGGGGAAGAAAGCGGGAGAGTTCTACACCCCGCAGGAAGTCAGCACCATTCTCGCTAGGATCGTCACCACCGGGAAGAAGAAGCTTAAAAGCGCATACGATCCCACCTGCGGCTCCGCCTCGCTGCTGCTGCGGGTGGCGAAGGAGGTCAAGGACGTGGGGAAATTCTACGGTCAGGAAATGAACCCGACCACCTACAACCTTGCCCGCATGAACATGATCCTGCACGGCGTCCACTACCAGCGCTTCGACCTGCGCAACGAGGACACCTTGGAGCATCCCGCGCCCGAGCATGCCGATCTCCGCTTCGATGCCATCGTCGCCAATCCACCCTTCTCCGCCAACTGGTCTGCCAGCGCCATCCATGAGAGTGACGACCGTTTCTCTCCTTATGGGCGGCTGGCACCGAAAACCAAGGCGGACTTCGCCTTCGTCCAGCACATGGTGCATCACCTCGACCACGGCGGCACCATGGCCTGCGTCCTGCCGCACGGTGTCCTCTTCCGGGGCGCGGCGGAGGGTCACATCCGGAAATACCTCATCGACGATTGCAACTACCTCGATGCCGTCATCGGCCTCCCCAGCAACATCTTCTACGGCACCGGCATCCCCACCTGTATCCTCGTCCTGAAAAAGGGACGCGAAAACCCCGACGACATCCTCTTCATCGACGCCAGCCAAGGCTTCACCAAAGAGGGCAACCAGAACTACCTCAAGCCCGAGCACATCGAGCGCATCGTCAGCACCTAGCACCAACAACACGCAGAAGCTGGTGCAGCAGTTCACGAACGACACCAAGCTGATCGTAACCACCCTGCAAAAACTCAACACCGCCATCAGCAAGCAGGCGTATCTGGAGCAGATGGAAAAGCTCCGGGACGAACGGATCATCTTCATTTTCGACGAATGCCACCGCAGCCAGTTCGGCGACACGCACAAGCGCATCGTGGCATTTTTCCGCAATCACCAGATGTTCGGTTTCACCGGCACCCCGATCTTCGCGGACAACGCAGCACCGATGAAAAGCGCGCGGCCTGCGGCGAGCGAAACCTATCAACTGCTCAAAGTGGCGGAAGATCCAACTCCTTACCGCGTGGTGGTGAGAGGGGTGAATCGGACGACCAAGGATCTCTTCCACAAGCAGCTTCACACCTATGTGATCACGGATGCGATCAAGGACGAGAACGTGCTGAAATTCGCCGTGGAATACGTCGGCCGCTACAAGAAGAAGGGAGCCACGGAGGTGGACATCGAGGTGGAGGGCATCGACACCAAGGAGCTGATGGAATCCCCGGCGCGGCTGGAGAAGATCGCCGCTTACATCATCGCCCGCCATTCGGTGAAGACCCGCAACAAGGAATTCACCGCCATGATGTGCGTCAGCTCGGTGGATGTGCTGATCAAATACTACGAAATATTCGCCAAGCTCAAAGCCGAGGGAAAACACAAGCTCCGCATCGCCACGATCTTCAGCTACACCAGCAACGAGGAAGATAAGGACGCAGACGGCATCCTCGATGACGATAGCGAGATCATCGGCGGCGAAGGTGGCAACCCCCACACGCGGGAGAAGCTGGACGGCTTCATTTCCGACTACAATGCGATGTTCGAGACGGGCTTCTCCACCAAGGACACCCAGAGTTTCTACAACTACTACCAAGACATCGCCAAGCAGGTGAAGGCCGGGAAGGTGGACATCCTGTTAGTGGTGAATATGTTTCTAACTGGCTTCGACAGCGTGAGACTGAACACGATGTATGTGGACAAGAACCTGCGCTACCACGGCCTGATCCAAGCCTACTCCCGCACCAACCGCATCCTCAACGAGGTAAAGAGCCAAGGAAACATCGTCGTCTTCCGCAACCTCAAGAAACGCACCGATGAGGCCATCGCCCTTTTCTCCAACGTCAACGCCAAGGAGGACATCTTCGTCCCGCCCTACGAGGAGTATGTGAAGCTCTTCAATGCGGTGACCATGGATCTGCTGGCGCTCGTGCCGACGGTGAAGAGCGTTCGGGATCTCAAGGACGAGGAGGAAGAGCTGAAGTTCGTCAAAATTTTCCGCGAGCTGATGCGGCTGCGGAACATCTTGGAATCCTTCTCTGAATTCGAGGACGGAGATCTGACCCTGCCCGCCCAACGTTTCGCCGACTACCGCAGCGCCTACCTCGATCTCTACGACAAGGTAAAGACGGATGGCACCAAGGAGAAGGCATCCATCCTAGAGGACGTGGACTTCGAGCTGGAGCTGATCCACAAGGACGTGATCAACGTCCAGTATATCCTCAAGCTCCTCGCCCAACTCTACGACGCCGAGGAATCAGAGCAGAAGGAACTACGCAAGCGCATCCTAGACAGCATCGCCGGCGATCTGGAGCTACGCAGCAAGCGGGAACTGATCGAGAAATTCATCGAGCAGAACCTCCCCGCAGCAGGCAGCGCAGCGGAAATCCCTGATTGCTTCGAGGACTTCTGGGAAAAGGAGCGCGTCGCAGCTTTCGACCAACTGGTGAAAGAGGAGCAGTTGGACGCAGAGAAGCTCAAGAAGGTCATCGATCGCTACATTTACACCGGGCAACCACCCATCCCCGATCCTGACATCGTGGATCTGATCACTAAACCCCTAAAAATCGCCGAACGCGGCCCCACCCGGATGCGCGTGCTGGAGAAGGTGGTGGACTACGTCGCGACATTCATCAAGGGAGTGGCGGCGTGATGAGCAGGACATTGAAATAGGCGATCATGCATCCGAACACCAAGCCCACTGTCGTCGCTCTCGTGCGACGGGGTGCGACGGGGTCAGGTGCAGGTGCAGGTGCAATCTCGGCACATGGCAGGTGATCCTCCGCAGCGGCGGGGGTAATGTCTGCGGGCTGGAACCTAATCTCTGTAAGCTGGAACCTAATCTCTGCGGGCTGGGGGTGAATCTCTGAGTCGTCGGGAGTCAATGTCGCGGCTTCCGGGGTGATGTCTGCGCGGCCGGGGCGAATGTCTGCGCGGCGGAAGTCGATCTCTGCGGGCTGGATGTGCCGCTCTGTCGGCAATCCCGTGAATGAGGGATGCCAAGTCATTTGTCCCGGTGGAGAAGGGATCGTGCGGATCGCGGTCCGCATCGGTCATGAACGGATATCAAAACGCGCCGTTCAGCTTGCGGCCGATCCAGAAGATGCCGAGCAAGGTGACGAGCGCGGCGATGGTAGCCCAGTGAGACCAGAGTGGGATGCGGTTTTCGAGCGGGCGGGGCTCTGGCAGGGCGGTGATTTCCTTGATGAGATCGGCGAGCTGAGCGGGCTGGATGATGCGACCTTTGGAGACCTTGGCCATTTCCTCAAGCACTTCAGGCCGTGCGGGCTGGCCGATTTTTTCGATCTCCACGCCTTGGGCGAGAATGGTAGTCTCGACAGGTTTATCTTCGGCTCCAGTGGCAGCGGCGCGAAGTTTCCAAGCTCCCGGAAGATCAACTTTGAAGCGGCCGCTGAAGGCTCCCCAAGCGGTGTCGTTTTTCTGAAGCTCGATGCGTTGCGTGCGGCCGTTAGGCGAAGTGAGATCGACGGAAACGGTGCCTTCCTTGAGCGGCGCGCCGTTGGGATCGAAGGCGTTCGCATTGAGCGTGACGGTGGCTCCGGGCTCCGGGCGCTCGGGGCTGAAGAATAGCCGCACACGCTGTCCGGCTGCCATGTTCCGCTGATAGGACATCCAGCGGGCGACCTGGCCCCAGAACCGATAGTGATAGAGATCCTCCACGCCGCGCCGCCAGCGCCAGGCGGAGTCAATGCCCATGAAGAGCACCTTGCCGCTGCCGGCTGCCTTGGTGACGAGTAGGGGAATGGGACCGAATTTTCCGCGGCGGTTGCCATGGACAGCGAGGACCTCGGTGCCGCCCTTGGCCTTGATGACGGGGGCGTGCCAGTAGAAACCGGGAAGACGCCGCCAGATTTCTGGGTTTTCCTCCTCGTTGTTGCCGAGCATCGTGAGAAGCGAGGTGCGGCCTTCTGTGGTTAGGTTCAGCGGGGAAGGGATAGATTCCGGCATGCCGTTTTTGTGCGTGTCATCGAGGATGACGGGCATGAGATCGGATAGATCGGTATCGAGCAGGGTGAATTGGTTGCCTTGCGAGCCGGGGAGGAAAACGACGCCGGATGCTTGGTTTTCCACAAGGCCGCGGATGAGGGTGCATTGCTCCTTGGTGAGTTGGCCGGGAGCAACGCCCACATCGCCAATGAAGATGACATCGAACTTCGCGAGCTCTTCGATTTTCGAGGGGAATTCCTTGATGTAATCCTTGCCTTCTCCGGCCCCGAGTTCCGGCTGCATGAGCAGACAGGAAAGCTCGACGCCGGGATCGCGGGAAAGGGCGTTTCTCAGGAAGCGGTATTCCCAGCGCGGCAGGGTCTCGATGACGAGCACCCGGATTTTTTCCGGCTTTCCGGAAATGTTGAACTTGCGGGAATTGTTATTCGCCACGAGTTCACCATCGGCGATGGGGATGGAAAGTTCCAGCGTGGACGAGCCTTCCTTCTCAAGACGCCAGAGGACGGAGTCGTAGGTTTCCGCATTCGGCGGGATGACAATGTCCTTGGTGCGTTCGTGGCCGGACTCGTCGCGCAGGCGGACGATGGTGCGCACCTGGCGGTCCAGCGACGAGCGGATGGTGAAAGGGATCTGCACATTTTCCCCGACGATGCCGTAGGTGGGTGCCGACACGGACAGAACGTCAAGGTCCGGCAGGCGGACGTGGCTGCCGACAGGGATCGGGAAAAGCGGGACACCGCGCAGGCGCATCTTCTGCGCGGCTGCGACGGGCGGTTGGCCGAGGTTGTAATCGCCATCGCTGAGCAAGACGACGGCGCGGAGGTTGGTTTCCTTCTCAAGGAGGTCAGATAATGGGGCTTCGAGGTCGGTGCCGGAGAGTGCTGATGGTGAAGAGGCAGAAGGCGTCGCAAATGGATTGGAGGAAACCATGTTCGCGCCGTTCGCTTCGAGAGGCTTCCACAGATCCGAGGTGAGTGCTTTTTTCACCCAATCGGCACGGGAAACGACCTCGGACTTTTCCGCCAAAACCGGCGGCAGCGTGGCATCGATGGTAGTCATCGACTTGGAGTCGTCCCATAGAATCGCGATTTTCGGTTTCGAATCCGGGTGGATGGTGGTGAGCCACTCGGGCTGCCAGAGCAGCAAGACCACCACCAGAGCCGAAAAAAAACGCAGACATTCCAGCAAAGCCGTGCGCCTCGGATGCGGGCTGCGTTTCCAAGAAACGACCGCCAAAGCACCTATCAGGATCAAGGCGATGATACCGATCCAAAGCGTGAGAGGGGTGGGACTAAGATGAAGCACTAAATCTTAAGGATAAAATGGGGACCGTGCGATTCCAAGCGCATGGCACATGGATAATTCACGGTATCTGGTGCGATAGCGCAAACCTCCATTTTGAGGAAATTTTCCGGAAGTGCCGTGGACCTCCTCAGCCTGTCGAGCATCGCGGGCGGCATCCATTGCAGACAAGCTCAGGAAATTTTCACCGTTTTCCATACCAAATCTACGCGCCGTCTCTTCCCGAAAGCAAAAAATGCGCTTTCTTCACTGCGGGCTTCGTGTTGTTTTTCCGGCGTGTCTGCCGTTACGAATATTTCGACCTACCGCTTCGCCGAACTGACCGGACTCAAGGAGCTGCGTGAAGATCTCACCACAAATTGCAAGTCTTGGGATCTGAAAGGGACGATCCTGCTCAGCACCGAGGGCATCAATTTATTCGTCGCCGGCGCAGCGGAATCGATCGATCTCCTGCTGGGAAAACTCCGCGCCATCCCCGGTCTCGAAGGGCTGGAGCCAAAAATCAGCCTCAGCGATAGCCAGCCGTTCAACCGCATGCTGGTGAGATTGAAAAAGGAGATCATCTCATTCGGCGTGGAGGCGGTGCGCCCGGCCAATTACACCTCGCCAAAACTTCCGGCCAAGGAGCTCAAGCGTTGGCTCGACGAAGGCCGCCCCGTGACCTTGCTCGACACGCGCAATGACTACGAGGTCCAACTCGGGACTTTCAAAAACGCGATCGTCCCGCATATCAACACCTTCCGCGAGTTTCCGGATGCGGTGAGAAAATTACCGGACGAGCTCAGGGACCAGCCGGTCGTCATGTTCTGCACTGGCGGCATCCGCTGTGAGAAGGCCGGTCCGTTCATGGAGCTGGAGGGGTTCAATAACATCTATCAACTCGAAGGTGGCATCCTGAAATATTTCGAGGAATGTGGTGGAGATCACTACGATGGCGAGTGCTTTGTTTTCGACCAGAGGGTGGGTGTCGATCCCGGGCTCCGCGAGTCGGACTATGCGGTTTGTTTCGCCTGTCAGGCGCCGCTTGATAAGGCCGATCAGGAAGACCCACGCTATGTTAGGGGTGTGAGCTGTCCGCATTGTTTTGTGAGCGAGCCGGAGCGCATGGCCGAGCGGATAGAGACGCTGCATGCGGCCATCGCGAAAGCGACGAATCCCTTGCCGGGCGCGATCCCTCAGGAAAACCGCAGGCCGGTGAATGTTCCGGCTGCCTACGATGGTTACGAGCTGCTTGACGCATTATGTGCCATTTTCCCGCAGATCCCGCGCGACGAGTGGGAAGCTCGATGCGATGCCGGACGTTTTGTAAATTACGGCGGCGCGGTGCGTGGGAAAAACCACATCGTCCGCGGTGGCGAGCGGGTGGTGCAGATTTTCCTGGCGAATGTGGAGCCGCCGGTCTCCGCTGACATCCGCGTGCTGCATGAAGATGAGGCGATTCTGCTAGTCTACAAACCCGCGCCACTGCCGATGCATGCGAGCGGCCGTTTCCATCGGAACACGCTGCAATCCATCCTCAATCAAGTTTACGCGCCGAAATACCCGCGTCCGGTGCACCGCTTGGACTCAAACACCACCGGCCTTGTGCTCTTCGCCCGCACCCGTCATTTCAGCAGGGTGCTCCAGCAGCAGTTCATTCAAGGTACGGTGGATAAGCGCTATCTCGTTAGGGCGCAGGGCCATCCCGCAAAGGATGTGTTTTTCTCGGAGTCCGCGATTTCCACGGAGCCGGATGTGATGGGTACCCGCACGGTGGATGAGGAGGGGCTGGCATCGCGCACGGATTTCACCGTTATCGAGCGCTGCGCGGATGGCACCACCCTGTTGGAGGCGAAACTCGGCACCGGACGCACCAATCAAATCCGCATTCATCTGTGGGAACTTGGCATGCCCGTATTGGGCGATCCCGCCTATCTCAGTGATAGAAAAATCGGTGACACGCAGACGCTCACGCCTGACGATCCACCGCTCCAGCTCCACGCTTGGAAACTCGCCTTCGAGCATCCAGGGACGGGGAAACGATTGGAGTTTGAAACGGAGCGCCCGCAGTGGGCCGTTAGTGTTCCATTGCGGTCTTAAATGTCTCGAGCGCGGCCTTCAGCTCGGTGGAAACCTCTTTCAGAATTTCCGCGTGATGGGAATCCAGATCGCCGTGATCTAGCACATTTTGAATGGTGTCCGCTAGAACCGTTTCACCACGCACGCACTCGGCGAGCACCGCTTTGAATTCTTCATCGGTCATCTGCGCCCGCAGCCGGATCCACCAGCGGTGCACCGCGCCTTCCGCACTGCCGTCCGTATCAGGCTTTTCTCCCTGTTGGATGATGAGCTCGGCGACGTGGCCAATAATGGTTTTCCGGCGCTCCGCGATTTCGAGAAAAGCGGCTTTTAGCCAAAGTGAATCCACCGCTTCCGCAGCTTGGTGATAACCATCGTAGGAATCGATGTAACGGGTGAGGACACGCTGCAGCTCTGCTGCGTCGTTAATGCGGGTTTCTTCTTCAGTAGGCATGCGCGCATCCCTCGCAGAATGAATACCAATCGCAAATCCCTTGAAAATCGAGGACTACGGCCCGGCGTGGCATTGCAAAACGCCCTACTTGCGGCGATTTGCACGCCAAATCAAACCGCTGGCGACCGCTTCGCAAACTTTCTCTGTCACTTCCTCCAGCGTGCCGTTGCTATCGACGACACGCGCGAAGTTCTCGTTTCTCAGCGAGAGGAAAATTTCCCGACAGCGCATCAGGTTCTCGCGTTTTTCAAATTCGTTAGTCGTATCGCCACGGACGCCGATACGGGTGTGGGCGGTGTCTACGTCCAGATCCAGAATGAGCAGGAGATCCGGCACTGGCGCGAATTCCTCGTTGCGCCTGCGGATCTCCACCGGATCAAAACCACGCGCACCCTGATAGGCCATCGTGGAGAAATAATAACGATCCAGAATGACCACCTTGCCCTCTGCCAGAGCGGGCTTGATCAACTCGTCCACATGTTGGCGGCGGTCGTTGAGAAAATACTGCAGTTCGTCCTCTGGCGAAAGCCTGCCCGTCGATGCGGATTCACGGAGCTTTTTTCCCCACGGCCCGTCGGTCGGCTCGCGACTGAGCACGACCTCGCGTCCCTGGCTTTTGAACCACTCGCCGAGCAGGCGGGCTTGGGTGGATTTTCCGGTGCCGTCGATTCCCTCGATGACGATGAAGAGACCTGCTGGCATGATGTTAGAGATAGCGGGATTTGAGGTGGGCGAGGTAGTCTGCGGGCGAGGGGACGCTGCCGGTGGCCTGCTTCATGAGCTCGGATGGATCGAGCGTCGCACCGTGCGAGTGCACGTTTTTTCGGAGCCAAGCGAGGAGCGGCTGATAGTCCGCTTGATCGATGGCGGCGGCAATGCCCGGGTCCTTGGACGCGGCGGCGAAGAGCTGGGCGGAGTTGATATTTCCTAACGTGTAGGTCGAAAAATAACCGAGCCCGCCCATTGCCCAGTGGATGTCCTGGAGACAACCGTGGCGGTCGTCTTCTGGTGCGAATCCAAAGAGCTCACGAAATCCCTCACTCCATGCGGCGGGCACGTCATCCACGTCCAAGCTGCCGTTGAGCATGCGGCGCTCAAGATCGAAGCGGAGCAGAATGTGTAGGTCATACGTCGCCTCGTCCGCTTCGACACGGATGGGCGAGAATTCAGCACGCCAGAGATAGCCGAGGAAATCCTCTAATGGAAAATTTGCTAACTGCGGGAAAATGTCCTGCGCCACCGGATACCAACGATTCCAGAATGACCGCGAGCGCCCGACGTGGTTTTCCCAAAGCCGCGACTGTGACTCGTGAATTCCTAACGAAACCGCGCTTCCCGATGGCAGGCCGAAATCCTCCGCAGGCAGGCCCTGCTCATACATGCCGTGGCCGGCCTCGTGCAGCACGCCGAAGAGCGAGGAGGTGAAATCGGACTCCATGTAGCGTGTCGTCAGCCGCACATCGCGCGGGCCGAGTGTGGTGCAGAATGGATGCGCCGTCGTATCGATCCTTCCTGCGTCGAAATCAAATCCAACCGCCGCCGCGACTTGCGCGTTGAAACGTTTCTGCGCGTCTATCGGGTAAGGTCCGGCGGGTAGTGACGGCTTGCGCGATGCTGAATTTTCCACCGCCATCGCCGCGATTTCGCGCAGTGCGGGCTTCATCGTGTCAAACAACTCGGCCACGGCCTTTGTCGATGTCCGGCGCTCGTAGCCGTCGAGAAGTGCGTCGTAAGGTTCGTCCTGATAGCCCCAGAGTTCTGCTTTTTCGCGGGCAATCTCCAACAGCGTTTTTAAATGTGGTGCGAATCCGGCAAAGTCGGATTTCTCGCGCGCGGCCACCCACGCGTGCTTCGACATCGAGCAAGCCGTCGATTCCCGGGCGACGAGCTCAACGGTGAGTTTGTTCGAGCGATCAAACTCGCGGCGCAGTTCGCGCAGATTTGCGGTGAGTTTCGGGTCGCTGCCGTCGTCTGCGGCTTCGGCGGCTTCGAGATCGGCTTTCCAACCATCACAAGTCGCCAACTCGTGGGCTTTTGCGGAAAGCCATGAGAGCTGCGCCGCGCGATGTTCCGCAGCGGCGGTGGGCAGATAGGTCTCCTGATCCCAGCCGATCACGGCAGCGGACGAGTTGATCACCGCGAGTTCGCGGGCTTTGTCGAAAATCGGCATGCGGGATTTCTGAATGAATCCCCGGCGTAGGCAAAGGCCGAAAATCAGCAAATGGCGGAGCGCTTTGGAGTGCGGAGGGAACCACCGCTTTGAGGGTGAGCGCCGGTTTCTATCCGCGTTCCTGATTTAGAAAAATGCCCGGTTTCACGCCTTTCTCCTGAATTGGGAATCAGGAAAACGCCGGAGTCTCCCCTCAAAGCGGTGGTTCCCGCCGCACTCCAAAGTTTCAGCGGGTGAAACGCTTGGAGATGTCTGCTGGCACGTTATTGGAGGTGACCCATTGCTTCACGGCCACTGCATCACGCTGGGCCCACTCGCTGAGCATGCGGTAGTAGAGCTTGCGCTGTTGATCTGGATTCGACACGCCGGCGATCCAAGCGGCAGATTGTTCTGGGGCGCGGCTGTTGCAGCTCCAGACGAATTCTTCGACCGCGTTGTCGTAGCCGGGAGTTCCTGCTAGAGATGACACCCACTTGGCGGTGCCAGCGATATCTGTCCTGGACATGATGGGAATGACGCCGCGGGCGGCTTCGACCCGCGCTTCAGGTTTCAAGGTGGTGACCCAGGCGGCGGCCTTGGCGGTGTCTTCTCTGGCGAGCGCCTCGGCGACGTTATGCGCGGCGCGGTTTTGAACGTTTCCGTCCGACATCGCAGCGATCCATGCAGCAGCTTTACTAGGATCCTTGGCGCTCATGCGCTCGGCGATGGCGGAAACAAATCCGCCTCGCAGGGCGTCGTCCTTGATTGAACTCGGGTAGGCCATCGCTGCGTCTGTTCCTTGTAGGAAAAGCGCGCGGGTGATGGAGTCCAACGCATCGGCACGCTCGCGGCTGCGTGGCATGGCTTCGGCGAGGCGCGTGGCTTCGGTGATGTCAGTGCCTGCTAGTCCGCGGATGACTGCTGCCATGTAAGGATTGGCACCATCGCCTTGATGGTTATCGGTTGCCCACTTTTCTGCGGCAGCCCCGTCCCGGCTGGCCCAGGTGGATAAAATCGTGGCGCGTCCGGCGCGGCTGTTGGGAAATTGTCCCACGTATTCCAGTGCGGTCAGCGGATCGGCCTTGGCCCATCCACGGAGAATCAGATCATACTCACCGCCGGAATCGCCGAGGTGGTCGAGCTCACGAAATTTGTCCGCCACTGCCGCAAACTCACCGGGTCCGAGTCTATCTACCAATTCCATCAACGCCCGCTGACGGTCTGAGGGATCGGTGATGCGTACGATTGCGGAGAGTTGTTCAACCGGTTCTTTCGCCTCTTTTTTCGACAAAGCCCGCGCCTCGGAGTTTCCGCTGCGATGGCCAGTGGAATCGCTTGCAGTCGTGTTTTCAAACGAGCTCGAACGTGCCGTGCGGGTGTTGCCTTCTCCCGTGGCGGATTGCGGAGCGGATGAGTCGCCGACTCTGGACCCGATGACCGCCACTGCGATGCCGACGGCGAATACAGAGGCGTGGGTGAAAATGAGGTTGGAGCGTTTCATGGGATTGATCCGTTCCCTACGTGGCTTGCGCAGAGCAAGTTTCATCAATCCTTAGCTGCTGTGATCGTCAGCACGTGCTCCACCGGTTGAAGCGCAGATTGCACGGCTTTTTCAAGTGGCTCGCGGGCTTTTTCGGTGAGGGCGAAGGTGGCGTCGATGTCAGCGGCGCCTTCGAGGCCGTGGGCGAGTTCCTTGATTTGGCGGGTTTCGTAATTCTGCTTTTTCGTGACGGCGTCCTGCACATTCTTGAACGCGGGGACGAGCGGGTTGGCGTCAAATTCCTTCGCGAGGTTCACACCGGCGGTGAGTTGCTGCGCAGTGAAGCGTTTGCTTTGCTCACCCCACGTCACGTCGTAAGCGGCGGCCTTCGGCGCGGTGATTTTCAGGGTGAGGCGGTTGAGTTCGTCATCAAAAGGAATCAGTGCGAGGCCAGCGCGGAGTGAGTTGTCTTTGTCCGTCGCTCCGGGGCCAGCGCAGAAAGGGAGGCGCGTGCTGCGGAGGGAAATTTTTCCATCAGTAGCGGATAGAATTTCGTGGCCGTTTGCCGCGGTGGCCTTGCCGGTGGCTTCGTCGAAGGTGATAGTGCCGAGATCTCCGTCCACGCCGAGTCCCTTGAGAAACGCATAGGCCATGATGATCTGGCCCGCCCAATCCGGATGCACGCCATCCTTGCCAGAGACCTGGAAACCGGGGCCGTATTGTTTTTTGGCTGAGTAGTCCGCCAGCAACATTGGCTGATAGACATCGGCGAAGGCGACGCTTTCTGACTTCGCAATCTCGATGTCGATGTTGCGGAAACGCGAGAGCGCGAGGTTGAGGTCCTGCTGCGTGCCGGTCGCCGATTTTACCCACTTCGGAACGGAGTCAATGATGCCGGATGATCCTAACACCACGCGGCTGCCGATGCCCTTGAACGCCTTCACCACCGCCGTCTGGTTTTTCCGATAGTCCGCAGCGATGGCCTCGTCATACGGCACGTATTTGAAATCGTTCATGCCATAACAGGTCGTGGCGATGGTCGGCTTGAAGCGGAGCACGTCGCTTTGCAGGCGGTTGAGAAAACCGGCGGCTTGCTCGCCGCTCCAGCCGTATTGGCGGCAGGTGATTTCCAGATCCGGCAGACAGGCCGTCAGATAGGTTTCCAACAGAACGGAGTAGCGTTTCTGTTCGGTGATGGAGTCTCCGCAGATGGCGAGGCGGTCGCCCTTTTTTAAAAGCAGCCCGGCGGTTTCCGGCGCGGGATCGAGCACGTAGGCCGAGAGCTCAGCGGGAAGCGGCGGGGCCTCGCGGGCGGCGATTGGCAGGGCGGAAACGGCGATGAAAAAGCAGGCAGGGCGGAACATGCCTATAAAACGAACCCGCACTGCCGGATCAATCAAGCCTGATTATTTTTCCTTCGGCAGCCAGTCGCCGGCGCTGACCTTGAGGATTTCCAGATAGGGCTGCTTGTCGGGAGTGTTGAGTTTCGTCACTTCGAGGACCGGCGTGAAAATGCCGCCTGAGGCGGTGGCGGCGAGACAGGTGCGGTAGGCTTCCGTGTTCTTCTTCACGAATGCGAGTTGCTGGCGGCCGGGGATCGGTGGGTTGAGCAGGAACGAGGCGAACTGCTCGTTTTCCGTTTTTGCCGCGCGGTCAGGCGGCGGGGTGGTGACGATCAGGTGGAAACGCTCGATTTTGCCCGCGGGTCCATCGGCGAATTTCTTGAAGAGATCGTCCCGGAACTCGATGAAAGCCTGCCAATCGACCAGCCAGCCTTTTTGTGTCTCGGCGACGGCGACAGGAATGCTCACGGGTAGCGTGTTGGTTTCCACCATGAAAATGAACAGCGTGTTGCCGGTTTTTTCGTCGGTCTGGCTTTGTTTGACGGCGATGGATTTGAACGGAGTGGGGCCATCGGGAGCTTCGCGTGAGTAATTTTCCATTGCGCTGCGGATGGCTTCAGGGAAAAGCACGTGGGCGTTGCGGGTTGCCCAGTCGGGAGCTTCGAGAAACGCCCGCAACGAAGCCTCGGCGGCGGCGGAGACTTTGACGGGTTCCGGTGGTTTTTCCGGCGGCGGCTGCTTTTCTTGGGCCTTCGGTAGCTCTGGGGTTGGTGTTTCCTGCTTTGGCGGCTCCTGGATGATGGGCTTGACGAAAATCGGCGTGGGCTCGGGCTTCGGCGGTGGGGTATCGATTTTCCCAGCTGGCGCCGCCAATGGCGCAGGCGGTGGGACTCTCGTGAAGTATTGATTCGAGCGGACGCCAAGCGCATATCCCATGGCAAGAGCTACAGAGAAAGAAAGAAGGCAGGATAGCACGAGAATCGTTTTCTGCGGTTCCGGAGAAACTTTGATCTCCGGCGCTACCACCGGCGCTGGCGGAGGAGCTTCCGCCACCACCGGCACGTCGATTTCCTTCACCACCGGCGGCGTGGGCTTGGGCGCGGGTCTCAACTCTTGCTGCACCACCGGCGGCGAATCCACAAACGGCCGGAATGGCTCGTCGCGCGGAAACGACCTCACATCCGGTGCCTCGAACGCGCCGATTCCACGGAACGGATCCGGCGCGATGATTTCCCTTTGGCAGGTCGGGCAGGGGCCTTTTTGAGCTGCCAGATCGAGCGGCAGACGCAGCATCGTCCCGCAGACGGGGCAGTTGAATTGGATCACTTCGGCCATTGTTGTTTCAGGAAAGCAACGACTGGATGCCAGAGAATCCGGCCGATGTCGATCTCTCGGATAGGTTGATTTCATGTGGCCTGGCGACTGGCTGCCGGATTTTCAGAAGCCGCGCCCCGCTTTGCTCTTGGCTCCGTGGCGTCCGCTGCCTAAACCCCGCCATGCGGCTTTTTGATACGCTTTCACGATCCGAGCGCGAACTCACCCCCATCGACGGCAGCACTTTCCGTTTCTACTGCTGCGGCCCGACCGTTTATGGACCGGCGCACATTGGGAACTTCCGCACCTTCGTGCTTCAGGACGTGCTCCGCCGCACGCTCGAAACCGGCGGCACCCGCACGCTGCATGTTCGCAACATCACCGACGTGGACGACAAGACGATCCGCGATTCGCAGAAAGCCGGGAAATCCCTCACCGAGTTCACCGCCGGTTGGACGGAGAAATTCCACGCCGATTGCGAAAAACTCGGCCTGCTCCCGCCGCACATCGAGCCCGGTGCCGTCGAGCACATCCCGCAGCAGATCGCGATGATCCAGACGCTTGTGGAAAAGGGCAACGCCTACGCTTCCGACGATGGCTCAGTGTATTTCAAAATCTCCTCCTTTCCCGGATACGGCCGCCTGTCCCGCCTCGACGAGCGCGAACTTGATCTCGGAAAAACCCAGAACGCCCGCTCGAATTCCGATGAATACGAAAAGGACAGCCTATCCGATTTTGTGCTTTGGAAAGGCCGCAAACCCGAGGACGGCGACAATTTCTGGCCCTCCCCGTGGGGCGAAGGCCGCCCCGGCTGGCACCTCGAATGCTCTGCGATGATTCAGGAATACCTCGGCGATTCCTTTGATCTCCACTCTGGCGGCGTCGATCTCGTTTTTCCGCACCATGAAAACGAAATCGCCCAAAGCGAATGCGCCTGCGGTGGTCACTTCGCCGCGAACTGGTTTCACATCACTCATTTGTTAGTCGATGGTGGGAAGATGTCGAAGTCGCTTGGCAATCTCTACACCCTCGAAGATCTGGCGGAAAAAGGCTACACCGCGTTGGAAGTTCGCTACGTCCTCATCGGCGCGCACTACCGGAAGCAGCTCAACTTCACCCTCGATTCTCTATCCGGTGCCCGTGAGGCCCTGGCGAAACTTGCCAAAGGCGCGCGTCAGCTCGCCTCGAAAATCGAGCCCGGCACGGTCCTGACTTCCGCCGACTTCGGCCCCTTTCAACCTGCCTGGGATTCTCTAACGAACGATCTCAATACCCCCGGTGCTCTCGGCGGAATTTTCACCGGCCTCCGCGAGTCCGCGAAACTAACCGGCTCCGAAGCCGCCGCCGCCTTGGCTGGTCTTAACCGCCTGCTGCGTGCCCTCGGACTCGTTCTGCCAGAATCCGTCGAATCCGATTCCATCGAAATCCCAAGTTCTATCAAAGCTCTCGCAGAAACCCGCTGGCAGGCCCGCCTCTCAAAAAACTGGGCCGAGTCCGATGTTCTCCGCGCCCAGCTCACCGAACAAGGCTGGCTGATGAAAGACGGAAAGGAAAATTACACGCTGGAGCCTCTGGGCTAGAAGTGGTCCGCACAGAGGACTGCGCGGCGTAACTTTGGAGTGCGGTGAGAATCACCGCTTTGAGCGAGAACGAGGACGTTTCCCAAAGATCCGCTCATTTGGGAAAAGGTGTGAATCCGGAAATTTTTCGTTGGTTTGGAAGATTCTTGAGTGGCTGGTCCGCCCCTCAAAGCGGTGATTCTCACCGCACTCCAAAGGGTCCGCCTTCGGCGGGAGGAAGACCGCACAGAGGACTGTGTGGTCCACTATTGCAGAACCTTCACCCCTTGATCTCCATCAGCATCTGCGGGTTGTTCGGGAATTTCTTCAGGAAGAACAACAGACGCTCCATCGCCTCGGCGGGGCGGTGGCCGGAGAGGCCGCGGCGGATGAGGTGGATCTTGTGGAGCATGTGATCGGCTAACAAAAGCTCTTCGCGGCGGGTGCCTGACTTGAAGATATCAACCGCCGGATAGATGTAGTTTTCCGCAATCTTGCGATCAAGCACGAGCTCCATGTTGCCGGTGCCTTTGAACTCCATGAAGATGGCCTCGTCGGCGCGGGAATTCGTCTGGATCAGCGCGGTGGCAAGAATGGTGAGCGAGCCTCCGCCACGGGTGTTTCTAGCAGCAGCGAACAGGCGGCGTGGGACTTCCAGTGCGCCGATGGTGATGCCGCCGGAGCCGGTGCCGCGGCCGCGGTTGTTCATGCCGCCGTTGTAGGCGCGGGCGAGGCGGGTGATGGAATCCATCAGCAGGAAAACATCCTTGCCGGCTTCCACCAGACGCTTGGCACGCTCGATGGCGAGCTCGGCGATGCGGCAGTGGTTGCGCGCCTGTTCGTCATTCGAGCTGGCGTAAATTTCCGCACCAGGAAGGGCGCGGCGGAACTCGGTGACTTCTTCCGGCCGCTCGTCCACCAGCACGACCATCAGATGGATCGCCTCGTCGTATTTCTCACGGATCGCTTCCGCCATGTGGAGTAGCAACGTGGTTTTTCCAGAGCGGGGTGGGGAAACGATTAGACCGCGCTGGCCACGGCCGACGGGTGCCATGATGTCGATGACGCGGGTGGTGTAGCGCTCCGGCGTGGTTTCAAAACTGATGCGGCGGGTCGGGTTGATCGCCTTGAGTTCGTCGAAGTGTGGGAGCTTCGCCGCTTGTTCAGGCGGCATGTCATTGATGGTGGTGATCTCGACAAGCTGCGGGCCGCGCGGGCCTTCCTGATAGACGCCGTGAATCCACTGGCCGAGCCGCAAGTTGTATTTGCGGATGGTTTCGGGAGTGACAAAAACGTCGTCACGCGCCTGTTCGAAATTTTTCTTCGGCACGCGTAGGAAGCCGAAGCCTTTCGGGGCGAGTTCTAACATCCCATTGGCCTCGATCTTCGGGCCGCTGAGCTGGACCGGCCGGCGGTCCTCCATTTCGTGAGCGGATGCCTGTTGGTTTCCACCTTCGTGACGCTGGCGGTTCTGGTGATTTTGATGGCCGTGCTGACCTTGGCCACCTTGGCCTCCTTGTTCCTGCACGCGGCGCTTGCGTTTGTCGCGGCGGCGTTTGCTCCGGCTTTCACGCTGCTGGTTTTGTCCATCGCGGTTCTGCGGATTCTGTTGGGGCTGGCCGTCGCGCTGTTGGAAATTGCGCTGCGGTTGTTGGCCCCCCTGTTGGGGACGTGGCTCGCGGGGTTCCTGTTCGCGTTGTGGCGCTTGTTGGACAGGCTGCTGTGGAGCTTCTGCGGGTTCACGAGGAGCGATCGGGCCACCGCCTGGCACGCGGCCAAAGCGGCGGGATGATTCAGCGGCTGGGGAGGGTGGTGCAGGTTCACTGCGCTCGGCGGCCGGAGACTTTTCAATCGCTGCTTTTTTCGCACGCGGGGCGCGTGCTGGTTTGGCTGGAGCGTCGGAGCTTGGAGCGGGTATCGGAGTGGATGGGAGATCGAATGGCAGCTCCGGCGTCGAAGAGGAAGCAGCAGCGGATTTTTTCACCGCGGTTTTTTTGGCTGCTGTCTTTTTCGCCGCTGCCTTCTTAGCGGGCACTTTGGCCGCGGTGGTCTTGGTGGCGGCCTTTTTAGTCACTCGCTTGCGGGCGGTAGGGGCCTCGCCCTCGGTGCCTGGTTGCGGCATGGTATCCTCGTTGGTGTTCTTGCTCATCCGGAATCGGTTAAATGTTAGGTGCGCGGGGCGCGGGAAATTTTTTAGGAAGCGAGTTGGTCGAGTAGGTCATCGGCCACTTCGAAGTTGGTGAAAACGTTGAGGGTGTCCGGGTAGTCGTCGAGCTGGTCATGCAGCTTGAGGATCTGGCGGGCAATCGCGAGGTCGCTAACGACGCCCGGATTCTGTGGAATGGAAACGAGTTTTTCGGAAACGAGGTTTAGTCCGGCTCCGCGCAGCAGGTTAGCGACGGTGCCGAGTTCGTTGGCAGCGGTAATGACAAGGTGTTCATCGGCATCGCTGATGACGTCGTCGGCACCTGCCTCGATGGCGGCGTCCATGATTTTATCATCAGGAATGTCGGAGGCATTGATGCGGATCTCACCCTTGCGGTCGAATTGATAGGCGACGCTGCCGGGTGTGGCGACGCTGCCGCCGTTTTTTGAAAAAATGGTGCGGACGTCTTGAGCAGTCCGGTTGAGGTTGTCTGTAGCCATTTCGATAAGGAAGGCGATGCCGGCTGGGCCGTAGCCTTCGTAGGTGATTTCTTGGATCATTTCCCCGCCGAGCTCGCCGGTGCCCTTGCGGATCGCACGGTCGATGTTGTCCTTCGGCATGGAAACGGCCTTGGCATTGTCGATGGCGGTGCGGAGACGGGCGTTGGCACCCGGATCTCCACCACCGGCGCGGGCAGCGAGTGCGATTTCATGGGCGCACTTGCTGAAGACCCTGCCCTTGATGGCATCGACTCGAGCTTTGATGTGTTTGACCTTGGACCACTTGTTGTGACCGGCCATAGGGGATTTGAAAGGTGGGGGTTTGGGTGAAGCGGGCGTGAAGGAATGGGAGTGAAATCACTCGCAGGCCTTTTTGCAGGATAGGGTGGGAGTCAGCGTCACTGCGCTTCAACCGGCTCGTTTTGCTATGAGAAGCTTTGCGGCCCGGTGGGGCAGGGGGCGTCAACCCGAGAGAGATGGTTTGGAAATCCAACGAGAAACACCGTTCCGTCGTTCCAATGGGCGGAGATTGCGGCACGCTGGATCGCTTGGCAATGGAAATTTTTCACTACGGTTGCGCCAGTGGTGGGACAACGAGGGATTTTCAGGCGTGATTTTGTCGGTTGCCGAACGGGTTGGGGAGTGTCAGAGTTTTTCTATGAAACTGATTCTGACCTGCATGTTAGGAATTCTCTCCGTCGCGTCTTCTGCGTCTGCCATCGGGGAGGGCGTGCCGACAGAACCAAAGAGTCAGGAACCGGTGAATGAGCCAAGGAAGGATCCCATCGATGAATCGGCAGGCGATCCGGATGCTGGCAAGGCCAACAATATCCCCAAGGACCTTGTCGATGATGCGCACGTGCGGGAGGAACTCGGAGTGAATGAATTCACTGCGCCGTCGATTTCGAAACTTTTCGACACGCTCCAATCCCTGATGCCGCTGCCCATCATCGAGGTGGAGCGAAAGATGCCTGCCAGAATGCCGCTGGATCGTGCGGATCTCGCGATCCAACTGGGATTCCTGATCGCAGACGGCTTCCTCGTCGTGCAGGCCGAACAACTCGACAAGGTCGAAGGGCTGGCGACGGATCTAACGAAGTATGGCAAGGCACTCGGCGTGGGTGACCGCGTCAACCGCCACGCGGCGGGTCTGCTGGAAAGCGCGAAGCAGAAGAACGTGCCGCAGTTGAAACAAGAACTAACCGCGACGCAGCATGACGTGGAGGTCGAGCTGGTGACACTGCGTGATGCGGACCTCGCACACTTGATTTCCCTGGGTGGATGGATCCGTGCGCTGGAGGTTGCGACGGTGGCGGTGGACAAGCAGTTTTCCCCCGAGCGTGCCCGCAAGGTGATGCGCGAGGATATCGCCGACTATTACACCGAGACCGTGGCGGGTCTGGAGCCACGCATTTCCGAGCGTCCAAACTATGTGGCAATGCGTGACTTGTTAGCAGGTCTGCGTGAGGAGATGACTTTTGAACCGGGCAAGGAACCGACGCCGGAAATGATGAAGGAAATCCGCAAGAAGGCAGGGGAACTGGTGGAACTCGCACTGAAGCGCCAGCAATGAGCGGTCTGATGGAGAAGAGCGCCGCCGTCCTCGGGTTGGGAATCATCGGATCGCGAGCCTGTTCGCGCCTAGCAGTGGCGGGCTGGAAGGTTTCCTGTTGGAACCGCACGCCGAAAAACCAGCCGGGTGAGGTGGAGACACCGGAAGCCGCGATTCAGGACGTGGGAATCATTTCCATCTATCTGAAGGATGTGCCGGCGGTGCGTGGGGTAGTGGAGAGGATAGCACCGTTCCTCAAGCCGGGACAGATCGTGCTCAATCATGCGACGCTCGATCTGGAAACGACGAAGTGGCTTGAAACCGTTTGTATCGATCACAGCTGCCGCTTTCTCGACACGCCCTTCACCGGTAGCAAGATGGCGTCCGCGAACGGGCAATTGTTCTACTACATCGGCGGTGATGCCGCGCTTGCGGAGGAGATGGAGTCATTTCTATCAGTCACCAGCCGTGGGCAGCTTCATTGCGGTGAAGTGGGAACGGCCACGGTCCTCAAGCTCGCCACGAATCTAATCTCTGCCTGTACGGTGCAGGCGATGGCGGAGTCACTGGCAATCGCGACGCACCATGGTGTTACCGCAGATATTCTAATCAAGGCGGTTGCCGAAAACGCATGCGCCTCGGTGTTGTCCGGAATGAAATTTCCGTTAATGGCGGCGGGCAATTACGAGACGCACTTTTCTTTGTCGAACATGGGCAAGGACAGTCGCTACATGTTGGCGCTTTCAGAGTCCGCAGGATTGCAAACTCCGGCGATCGAGGCAGTATCAAAGCGGATGGGCGAGTTGTGCGACGAGGGGCTGGGCGATCTGGATTTCTCGGCCCTCGCGAAACCTTATCTTGAAACGCTGTGAGCGGCATTCATCGGATCGACTTGGGAAAACCCGCGCTGTTGGAATTCAGCGGGCCGGACGCCGTTCGGTTCCTGAACGGTCAGCTCACGCAGGATGTGCGCCGCGTGACAGGTGGAAAAATTTCCCTGCCCGCCTGCGTGACCGATGCAAAAGGACGCCTGCAGTTCCGCGTCTCACTAACTGAAAATGAAGGTGCCCTGTGGGTAGGAGGGCTGGCGGAATGGGCTGAAACTTTGGAAGCCCGACTGACACGCTACCTCATCGCGGATGACGTGGAGGTGATTAATCTAACTGGTAAATTCTCGTTGATGCATTTCACGGGTGCGGTTGAAGAAATTCCTGTGGGAGTCGTTGCTCGCGAGTCGCACCGTTTTGGGATCGTGGGGACGGATTGGTGGATTCCCGCTGATGTCGTCATTGGAATGCCTGCTGAGTTTCCGCTGATGGAAGGCGATGTGCTGGAAGCAATGCGCATTTCTAACGGTAGTCCCGCATGGGGCCATGAGCTGACGGAAGGCATGCTGCCGCCGGAAGCTCGCCTGGATGAAACAGATATTTCCTATCAGAAAGGATGCTACATCGGCCAAGAGGTCATTTCCCGGATCAAATCGGCGGGCAAGGTAAACCGCCGCCTCACCCGGTTTTCCATCGCGGCGGACGTGCCTGCAATGGTAGGGCCCCTCGTAAACGGGGAAGGCGCTGCTACCGGAGAACTCACGAGCGTTTCTCCAGAAGCGGACGGTGGTATGCGGAGCGCCCTAGGTTACATAAAACGCGGTGCTAGCGAATTTTTTCTCAAGTCTGGGGATGGCACTTCACATCCGGTAATACCTGATTGAGGGATTTTATCCTTTGCTGTCACCGGATTTCTCGGGAACTTGCTGGTGATGTTTTTCAGTTGGCAATTTCTGGGGAGCGGGGTGTCGAATATTTCGCCACTTTTCGCACTGCTGACCTTGGTGCTCTTGCTGGCAGTGTTGGTTTCGCTGGTGCTGGTGAAGTTCAAACAAAGCCTGCTCGTGGGCTATCTGCTGAGTGGCGTGCTGATAGGAAACGTCGGCCTGCTATGGTTGACTGGCCTCGACAAGGGCGATCCGGTGATCACGAATTTCGCGGAAATCGGCGTGATTTTACTGATGTTCACCTTGGGCATCGAGTTTTCGCTGAGTGAATTCAAGCACCTGTGGCGGACAGCGCTGATCGGCGGTGGATTGCAGGTGGGTATCACTGCGGGAATCGTTGGATTGCTCGCGGCAGCGATTGGCTATCCCACGGCGGATAGCATCGTTCTCGGGGTGGCGGTGGCGCTTAGTTCGACGGCGGTGGCGATGATGTCGTTCCAAGATCTCGGGCAGCAGAACAACCCGGGTGCGCGGGCCAGCCTCGGGATCGCCTTGTTTCAGGATATTCTGGTGATCGTGTTTTTCCTGCTGATGCCGGCGCTTTATGGAAAAGGCGAGGGGAGCATCGGCATGCAGATCGGATCGGCTTTGCTGAAAGGTGGGCTTTTTCTGATAGGCGCATGGTTGCTCGGAAGATACGGTCTGACGCCGCTGCTCCACGCTGTTGCACGGACGCGCAGCCGCGAACTCTTTACTCTAACCGTCATCGGCCTGTGTGCTGGGGTGGCCTTTGCAGGAGGCGCGCTGAACCTATCACTCGCGCTCGGGGCCTTCGCCGCTGGGCTCGTGGTGAGCGAATCGATCTATAGTCACCGCATTCTATCTGACATCCTGCCGTTTAAGGATCTTTTCCTCGCAATCTTTTTCATCTCGGTGGGGCTGCTGATCGATGTCTCGGTGATCGCCTCGGATTTTACGCGGATCCTGATTGGGAGTTTCCTCATTTTGATCATCAAGGGTGTGATCGTTTTCGGTGTTCTGAAATGGATCAAGATCCCCGGCCGCGCGGCGCTGCTTGCTGCGGGAAGCCTTGCGAGCACCGGTGAGTTTTCGCTGGTGCTCATCGGCAAGGCAGGCGGCTATCGACCGTTTGATCGGGATACCGAGCAGATGCTCCTGATTTGCACCGCCATCACGATGGCGGTCGTTCCCTCGCTGATGCGCGGTTCTGCGCCGTTAGGAAAATGGCTGGAGAAAAAAGGCTGGATGGGAGCCCGCAAGATTGTGCCGGAATCGATGACGCCGGTAAAGGTGCTGAAGGAAATTTCCGACCACGCCATCATCTGCGGCTACGGCCCTGTCGGGAAATCGCTCAACGAAGCGCTGAAACGCTGTGGCGTGGACACGCTGGTGATGGAGTTGAATTCCGATACTGTGCGCGCGCTGAAAAAAGAGGGCCAGCCCGTGCTTTTCGCTGACTCCACCCACCCGGAAGCACTCGATCTAGCAGGTATCCAACGCGCGCGCCTCGTCGCCTTCACGTTTCCCTCAGTCACCGCCACCTGCGCCGCCGTGCCGTTGGTCCGAGAGCGCAATGCAGGAATCTACATTTTTGGCCGGGCCAAGTTCATCGCCGACGTCACCCGCCTGCGCGAAATGGGCGTGCAGGTCATCCACGACGAACGCGAAACCGCTGTAGCCATGGTGCGTGCCGCCGTTTCCTCCTACGAACGCGCGGACATCGATCCCGAAGAAGTCGTGCTGGAAACTATGGAGGAAGGCTGAAAATTCCGCGTGGGTGATTTTTTGTTCGGGTTTTACCCGATGCTTCCATAAGAAACCGGCGTGGCACTGCTCTTGGCGATAGAATCTTCCTGTGATGAAACGGCAGTCGCGATCGTCCGTGGCTCCGCGGGTGAAGCGGCTGAAGTCCTCGCGTCGGAAATTTCCTCGCAGATCGAACTCCACCGCGAGCACGGCGGAGTCGTCCCCGAACTCGCCTCACGCAACCATTCCCTTCGCCTCCGTGGGATCGTCGAAAAAGCGCTCGCCGATGCCGGTGTGGAAATGCGTGCGATCGATGCCTTCGCCGCAACTAACGGCCCGGGTCTCGCCTCGTCGTTGCTGATCGGTAGCACCGCCGCCAAGGGCATGGCATGCGCCACCGGAAAGCCATTCCTCGCGATCAACCACCTCGAAGGGCATCTCCTATCACCTTTTCTTGACCAGACCTCAGTGCCTCCGCACGTCGCGCTGATCGTCTCCGGCGGTCATACGTTGCTGCTGGATGTCGAAGGGGCCGGTATCTATCAAAAACTCGGCGGCACCCGCGATGACGCTGCGGGTGAGGCCTACGACAAGGTTGGTAAAATGTTAGGTTTGCCCTATCCCGGCGGACCCGAGATTGAAAAAGCAGCGCTCGGTGGAAACCCACGGGCTTATGATTTTCCGCGCTCCATGATGCACGAGCCGCACCTGGATTTTTCTTTCTCCGGGCTGAAAACTGCGGTGCTCTATACCCTCCAGCGCGAGGCGGGAAGTTTTTCCCTCGCTGACCTCGCAGCATCTTTCCAACAGGCGGTGATAGAGATCCTCGTTCATAAATCCCTACGCGCTGCGAAACTGACAGGAAGACGTAGAATCGCACTGTCCGGCGGAGTCAGCCTGAACAAGGCACTTCGCGCCGCCCTTGAGGATGCCTGCGCGGGAAAGGGTCTCGAACTCTCGGTCGCCTCGCCGGCCTTTTGCGCGGACAACGCGGCGATGATCGCCTTTGCCGGATTGCTTCGCCACCTCGCTGGTGAAAGCTCACCGTTGGACGGCGACATCCACCCGAATTTGCCGCTGGTCTAATCGCCGCCCTTATGGTTGGAAAGGCGCACATCCGATGAATTTCCGCACACTGGTTTTTGATTTCGACGGCACCATCGCCGATACCCTCGGCGAGACACGCCGGATTTTCAATCATATCGCCCCGGACTACGGTATCCGTCAGGTAGAGGAGCATGAACTTGAAGCACTCCGCCATCTTTCGCTCAAGGAGTTGCTCGACCATTTAAACATTCCAAAGCGCCGCGTCCCGGCCATCATTTCCCGTGGCACTGGCATGATGCGTGGAAACATCACGCAGCTCCAGTTGATCGCTGGAATGGGCGAGGTCCTCGTGGAAATGCGACGCCACGTCCACAGTTTCGGCATCCTTACCTCGAACGCGACTGCCAACGTGGATCTCTTCCTCCGCACTCACGGGCTGCGCGAGCAGTTCGACTTCATTTCCTCCACCTCCAAGCTCACCGGCAAAGCGAAGCACCTCAAGGCCATTCGTAAAACCTTCTCGCTCCGCCCGGAACAGATGCTCTACATCGGAGACGAAATCCGCGACGTGAAGGCTTCGCAAAAGGCTGGCATCCCGGTCGCCGCTGTCACTTGGGGCTTCAATTCACGTGCATCCCTCGCCACATCCGCCCCAGACTATCTGTTCGATCAGCCCTCGGATTTCCTCCGCCTGCTGCCCATGGACTGAGCGTTTTGTAGGAAATCCCGCCGCAGTGGATTGACACCTGCGGGTCCGGCGGATCAACCTTGGCCCATGTCCGATGACAAAGCGCCAACAGACGATCACTCCACGGAGCCTGCCGACTACGAATCGAATAGAGCCGAGGAGTCTTCCAGAGCCCCCGTGCCGCCCGCCGTCGCACTTGGATTTGTCATCATCGCCCTGCTCGGCGTCCTGATCGTCATGGGCATCAAGGGTGGTTTGTTAGGTGGTTCTTCCTCCTCCAACAACGCTGACATGGTCAAGCTCAAGGCCGAAGTGGACGCCCGCCGCAACGAGCTCAACCGCCAGCGTGCCATGATGGGCCTTGCTCCGCTCGCCGGAACTTCCGAACCGATCGAAGACATCGCGAAACGCCTCAAGTCCGATGCCGATACGCTCGTCGCCCTCGCCGGACGTTTCCAAGAAATGCTCGCAGAAAAGGACAGCGAGCTCTCCGCGAAAAATGGGGAAGTCCTCCGCTCCGAGCAACTCCGCCAGTCGCTCACTGCTGAAAACCAGCGCCTTAATACCGAACTCAGCCGCGCACTCATCGGTGGCTCGGATGCCGATCGACTCCGCAGTGACCTCGCCAGCATGAAATCCCAGCGCGACGCACTGGCTGCCGAACTCACCTCCACCATTGAAAAGATGAAGACCATGAGTGCCGGCGTTTCTGAAGATGAATTCGCCGATCTCAAACGCCGCTACGAGGAAGCCCTGCGCGCCAAGGAATTCTTCGAAGCTCGCGTCCACGAACTGGAAGGGGATCTATCAAAAGCCAAGCTCTTCGCTGAAAACGAAAACGAACTGCTCCCCGCCGCCGTCGAACTTTTCCGCAGCCTCCGCGAGTTGGAAGGCATGCCGGATTCCGAGATCTCCAAAGCCTACAGCAGCCTCGGCGCGAAACTCGGAGCGAATGTGCTTCAGACTCTCAATTTCGTCACCGGCTCCAGCGAGCTCTCCGCCCCTGATCAGGAAACCATCCACAATCTGGTAGCGGATATCCCGGACGGTGACCTAGTCCTTGTCATCGGCTATGCCTCTGAAACCGGCAATGTGGACAGCAACCGCAAGCTCTCGTCCGCCCGTGCTACCACCGCTGCTGAGCTCTTTTCATCGGTGAAACGCCCGGCGCAAAAAGTGCAGGCCGTCTATCTCGGCCAGACCGACCGCTTCAGCAGCCGCATCCCCGAGCGCAACCAGATCGTCGAAGTCTGGCGCATCCGCAAGAAGTGATCTTCTGCTAGTGGGTTGAGCAGAACCTGGTTGCTGCGTCTCGCCTCTCGTATCTCAACGCCAGAGCTCGCAAGCATGCGCCGCGAATCCTGCACCAAACGCCGTTAGCCACAGCCGTTTATCATCCACATTCCCTCCGGCCAGTCTCCTCTCCAGCGCGAATAACACCGATGGGCTACTCATGTTTCCATGATCCCGCAGCACTTCGCGTGTTTCCGTTAGCTTGAACGGTAGCACGCTTTCCAAAGCCTCGACCACATCGCGGCCGCCCGAGTGGGCGAGCACCTGGTCCGGCTCGCCTTGCCGCAGTTCATACAATCCCGCGACTGCCTCCGCAGCCAGTTCCGGCACCGCGCGATGCAGTTGGTTCTTCAGTTTTCCCGCCGAGTTTACGAAGCGGATTTTCTCACGCTGCTCCGGTCGATGAGTGGTGATAAAATTACCCGCCTGCCACTCTCCTTCCACTCCTTCGCTCGTCCAGATCGCAGCTGCGGCTCCGTCGCCGAAAATGCAGAGGCTGATGAGGACGCCCGGATCGTCATTTGCAAAAAACGCTGCTGAGCAGATTTCCACCGCCGCCGTCGCTACCACCGCTCCCGGGTTTGCTGCTAGAAATCCTTGGGCGGCGCGCAGCATCGGGATTGCCGCGCCGCAGCCGAGGCCGACGAGGTCCGCAAGAAAAACATCGTGGCGCATGCCCATGATTTCCGCGACGTGGCTCGTCACGCCGGGGCAGAGGTAGCCGCTGCACGTGCAGACGAAGAGTGCATCGATCTCCGCCGCCAAATGTCCTGATTTTTTTAAGGCTTCCATCAGCGCGGCACTGACGAGTGGTGGTGCCTCGCGCTCAAAGCTGTTATTCAGCTTTTCCGCGCAGTGGCCGAATGAGGATTCGATCAAGTCCAGAGCGAGGTTCCGGCGTTCGATGCCGGACGAACCGTTCATCAGGATTTTTTCCATCAGCACCGCAGACCTTGGCTTTAGCGTTGAAAGCAGGTCACCTTGCTGCATCGCGTTCCAACAGGATTCCTGGGTGAATGAATTCGGCGGGACGGCGGTGGCGATGGAGCGGAGATACATGAGGAGGCGAGAGGACTAACGGATCAGTGAGAGCATTGGCTGGAAAGGCAACAAACGCGCGGATGCGAGGCTTTGCAACAGCGACTTGCCGCTGGCTGCCAGCAATACCGGGTGCAGCACGCTCGCCACTGCCAGCCGGCGCCTGAATTTCCCCCGCACGGCGGCCCGCACGGTGTTCGCGGCGTTTTGCCATGAGGATTCTCCCCGCGAATAGGAAACGAGTGGGGCGATGGCGCACTCGGCCGCTTGGAATGCCATCGACATGCCATTGCCCGTGAACGGAGGAATCATGCTTTCGGCATCGCCTAACTGGAGCAGTCCTGGGGTAAGTTGTTGTCTTCCGAGTGCGAAACCAGCGACGGCGGAAAAGGAGCCCTCGCGCCACTCGCAGTCGCGTAACAGGGTGGCGAGCCCGTGATTTCCTCCGGCATTGAGATAGGTTGTTAGCAAGTTCGCTCCATCTGCTTTGAGAGATCGATCCAGATGAAAAAGCCCGCAGACATTCGTCCAGCCGTCCTCAACCCCGGCGAGTCCTGCATAGCCATTCGTCCCCGCGTGCATCTCAAGATCGGCGGATACCGAAGGATTTCTGACGTGCGCTTTGAGGCCGATCCATGGGCCGTTCTGTTGTTTTCTTCCCGCCGCCCAGACATGGCCTTCCCGAAGTTCCGGAGCCGCGCGAATATTAGTTCTAACGATTCCTCCGACGCCGGTCACGCGCTTCCACAGCCGCTCATCCAACAGATGCCGGGAAATCCCTAGCGCGGGTTCTTTGAAATCATCCTGATGGATTAACCGCCCGCCTTCATACCAGGCGAGTGAACGATGGCGGTGTGCGTCAGTGAATAGATCGAGAATTCCGAGTGCTTCCAAGGTCTCCGGACTCACTCCTGATATAAACTCCCCGCAGACCCGGTGGCGCGGATAACTTCCTGCCTCCAGCACTGTCACCGGCACCTCACGTAGGCGCAAAGCTGTGGCGAGTGATAATCCCGCCAGGCCTCCGCCGGTGATGGTGATTTCCTGATTCAAACGCAGCAAGCTACCACGTGTCTCGCTCCGCGCCATGTGGAAGTTTCGCAGATCTGCCATTTTCCGAGATTGAGATCTAGCAGTGTGGCGATTTCTCCGGCCGTGAATCCCGCGTCGATGCTCACGTGCATGTCGTGGCGGGTGACACGGTTGATCCACGGGTGCAGTAGCCTCCCTAGCAGATGGGGCGTCCGGCTGCGGTCGGGTTCGTTGAAAATGAGGACGTCGAAATTTCCCATCCAGCGGCCGAGGGTGTGGAGGTCGGTTTTTTCGAAATGGTGGAGGAATAAATTCGCCACGAGCACCCCGCCCCTCTCAGGTGCGGTGGCTTCAAACAGATCCCCGCGATGCCAAACAACCCGTGTGTCCAGGTTTGTGGGACGTGGGGCAAGATCATAGGCCGCGACTGGAGCTCGTGGAAATCGTAATGATAGTTTGTCGCAGAGTATCCCGTCGCCCGCACCGATTTCGACAATGCCTCGGTTCGCTTCGGTGGGAAATCGCGTCAGGGTCCGACAGACCCAGCGTTCGTTTCCCATCAGGAAATTGATCCGCCTCAGGTCGCGCCGACTGCGCAGCGCTTCTGGATCATCGGCGGGCAGATGATCGAGCAACTCGGGAATGACGATGCGAGTGGACACAGCGGCATGCTACCCGCAGTTGCATCTGCTGCAAGCATCGGCGTCAGCCCGGCGAGGAGTCTGGATTGTCATTGCGCGGACCCTAGGAAAATGTGTCCCGACTGTCTCAGTCGGGAGTTAGATCCGGCTGAGACAGCCGGGACACACTGGCAATGCCCAGATTTTCAATTGCACCCCGGACTTGCTGATCCATCGGCATTCCGCCTATCCTCCTCCCATGCCTCAGCCTCCACGCCGTCCGTTCCAACCTCAAAAGGAACGTAAACCGGGACCACCTTCCGGAATTAAACCGCCCTCGAAAGACCGTGGCTGGGACCCTGTGGCCGCATGGTATGACAAGCTCGTGGGCGAGTCCGGCTCCGACTATCACCAGAACGTCATCCTCCCAGCCACCCTGCGCATGCTCGATCCGCAGCCCGGCGAATCCGTCATCGATGTCTGCTGCGGCCAAGGCGTGCTGATCAAGCCGCTGCTAGAAGCGAAAATTGGGAAATTTACTGGGGTCGATGCCAGCCCGCGCCTCATTGATGCGGCAAAATCCCGGCACGGGGTAAACCCGGCAGTTTCCCTCATCGTCGCTGATGCCTGCCAGCCCGGTCGCTGGACGGACGCATCTAACGACGCTGCTACCTGCATCATGGCCGTGCACGATGTGCCGGATCTTGTCGCGCTTTTTTCTAACGTCGCTCGTGCGCTCAAGCCGGGAGGTCGCGCTGTGATGGTATTCATGCACCCGTGTTTTCGCATTCCGAAAAAGAGCCACTGGGGCTGGGACGGCGATCAGAAAATCCAGTTTCGCCGTCTCGACAGCTACGGCAAGCCGCTGGAAATCCCCATCACGACTCATCCTGGAAAAAACACCAGCGAACAGACCCGCTTCTATCACCGCCCGCTCGCCGATCTTCTAACCGCAATGGGTAAGGGTGGTCTCGCCGTCACCGTCTGCGAGGAACTCTACAGCCACCGCCGTTCTCAAGGCTCCGGCCCTTTCAGCAAAGCCGAACACGCCGCAGCCGAGGAGTTCCCGATGTTCATCGCGCTGAGAGCGGTAAAACTGTAAAAGCACCCTAGCGATCGCTGCTAAGAGGCTTTTCACCGGGACGCGGTTGGTGCGGATTGTGCTCACGGCCCTGGTAAACTCTTGCCAAGGGCTCTTTCAAAAGATAATCAATCGACTTGATTCAGGTCCGCATTGCCACCGCCGAACGACCACCTCTCCCCTCGATCATCCTTAAAAATGGCCCGTCCCGCGTGTCGTTTCGCGATTTTCCGGAAATTCGGAAAGCTCGCCGGCGTCCAATCCAGTAGGTCGGAAATCCGTCATCCGTTTCAATTGCCCCCAAAAAAACTGATTCCATGAAAACCACGACTGCCCGTGCAATCGCTCGGCTGCTGCTCATGCTTGTGATCGCTCCGGCCGCCTTTGCCAGCGTCAACACGCCGCCACTCGTCGCCGTTGACGGCTCTGGCGGAGTTGCAAAATTTGTTGCCACGGAAAATCTCGCTGCCACTCGGAACAATCACACCGCCACCTTGCTGGCCGATGGTAGGGTGCTCGTCGTCGGTGGTTTCGGAGAAAGCGATGCCCTCGACAGCGCGGAACTTTACGATCCTTCCTCTGGCCAGTGGACGCACACCGGTAGTCTTACCAGCGCCCGCTACAATCACACAGCGACCCTTTTGGGAAATGGCAAAGTGCTCGTCACTGGCGGTCACGGGATCGATGCGCCGCTCGATAGCTCGGAACTTTATGATCCGGCCACTGGAAACTGGACGGCGACCGGTAAGCTCACCACTGCACGATATTATCACACGGCGACTCTGCTAGGAAATGGCAAGGTGCTCGTTGCTGCGGGCTTCAATTATCTCAATGGTGACTTTCTTGACAGCGCGGAGCTTTATGATCCGACCACCGGTTTGTGGACGGCGACCGGCCATCTCGCCGCAGCGCGTTATGTTCATACGGCAACCTTGTTAGCCAATGGTAAGGTGCTAGTCGCTGGCGGTTCTGATAGCAGCTACCTCGGCAGCGCGGAGCTTTATGATCCCGGAACCGGAGAGTGGACAGGCACCGGGCGTCTGGTGGATGCGCGCTATATCCACTCCGCCACCTTGTTGGGAAATGGTAAGGTGCTGGTTGCTGGAGGCTACGGTGAGGCATTTTTTCTCAACAGCGCAGAGATTTATGATCCTGTCACCGGCTTGTGGATGGGCACCGGTGGTCTGACGGATTCGCGTTACAGCCACACGGCGCGTCTTCTAGGCGATGGCACGGTGCTCGTCACAGGAGGGATTGCGAACAGCGGCTCTCTGAAAAGCTCGGAACTCTATCATCCAGACAGCGGGTTGTGGTCGCCTACCGGTAGCCTTGCCGCAGCACGCTACAATCACACGGCGACCCTTCTGGGAAATGGCAAGGTGCTCGTTGCCGGCGGTTACGGCGATAGTGGCACCCTCAACAGCGCTGAGATTTTTTCCCCATCGGCTGAAATCACCACTGCCACCGAGGGCTCGCTGGTCACCCGCACCGGCACATTTTCCGATGCCGATGGTAATGCCACTGTCACCCTAACTGCCTCCGCCGGCATGATTGTCCAGAACAACGCGGCAGGGACCTGGAGCTGGACCGGAACTCCTGCGGACGGGCCCGGCAACTTTAATGTGACGATCACAGCAACGGACTCCACGGGCGCTGAAGCATCCACCGGATTTACTTTCACGGTCACCAACCTGCCGCCAACTGTCGTCATCACCGCTCCTACGATGGCGGACGAGGATTCTCTCGTTGAAATCGCTTTCACTGCCACGGATCTCAGCAGTGTGGATCAGGCGGCTGGCTTCGCGTGGTCCATCAGCTTTGGCGATGGTAGTGTTGAAAGTCCGGCAGTCGGCACCCCATCGCCGCGGGCATTCACTCACGTATTCGCCACCCCGGGCGACTATACGGTCACGGCGACCGCCACGGACAAGGATGGGGCGGTTAGCCTGTTAGTTAGCAAGGCCATCACCATTCGCGATGTAACACCGCCGGTCATCGCGCCTCACACGAATGTCGGTCCGATCGAGGCAACCGGGCCAGGAGGGACAACGGTGGTTTACGCCGCGGCCACCGCCACCGATAATTCCGGGCAACCACCGGCTTCCATCAGTTATTCCCAAAACAGCGGCTCGGTCTTCGCGGTGGGCATCACCACGGTCACGATCACTGCCGCCGACGCTGCTGCAAATTTCAGCCAATCGACTTTCGATGTCATCGTGTCGGACACCACCCCGCCTCTTGCATCGCCGCCTGTGGATGGATTTAGTCCGCTGACGCTCGGCACTACCACGCTGCCAGACTACACCGCGCAACTTCTAACGAGTGATCTGGTGGGCGTGACTCTCGTCACCCAGACTCCGCCGGCAGGCACTTTGATGCCAGCGGGCACGTCTCCTGTGACGCTGGTGGCAACGGATGCGGCGGATAATCAATCAGCGCCGGTGACCTTCGATGTCATGGTGGCTGCCACCGGGCTCGTGAACGGCAGCTTTGAGAATGGCTACGATGGATGGATTTTCAGCGGAAACCAATCGATCCAATCGGGTGCGCCCTACTCCTCCACCGATGGATTAAAGCTCGTTTCGTTCAACGACATCAACCGGGTCGCGAATGGTGTGCTCTCGCAGACTTTCCCGACCACTGCCGGTGCGACCTATCAACTGGATTTCGATATGGGTGTCCTTGCATACAATTCATCACAACAAAAGCTTGGCGTCGAACTCGTCGGACGAGCGAACCTGCTAACACAATCCTTCACCATCAGTTCCCCCAGTAGTCGTGTTCTCTGGGAAAATAAATCGCTGCGGTTCGTGGCGGACGGAAGCACCACCACCCTCGTTTTCCGTGACCTTTCTCCGGCCACTGTTTCCATCGATTTGACACTCGACCACATCCGTCTCACTCCGCTTGTCACCCGGACCTTGGCCATCGCGTCCAGTCCGTCGGTAGGGGCCGCTATCACCGTGAGTCCGCCCGACAACGATGCGATGGCGAACGGCGTTTCGAATTTCACTCGTCGCTATTTGGATGGCACCACTGTCAGCCTCACCGCGCCACCGGTGAACAACGGATTCCGCTTCCAAAAATGGCTCAAGAACGGAGTTGATCTATCAAGTAATACAGTCGTCAGCTTCGTGGTGGATAGAAATCTCACCTTAACTGCGGTATATGCCGATAGCGCACCGGTTATCACCACCCAGCCGTCCGGCGGTGCCGTGGCTCTCGGCGGGACTACCACTCTGAGCGTGACCGCAGAAGGCACCGGGACTCTGACCTATCAATGGCGGATCGGCGGAATAGATATTCCCGGGGCCCATGCTGCCGGTTATACGATCTCCAACATGCAACCCGGCGATGCCGGAAACTACGATGTAGTCGTTTCTAACACCATTGGCCCGGTCACGAGTGAAGTGGCTACAGTTTCAATCGTGACGAACACGCTGGTCAATGGAAGCTTCGAGGCAGGTTACGAGGGATGGAAGTTCCGCGGAAATCAGTCTTTGGAACAGTCGGCCCCTTATATTGCGACCGACGGCGTCCGATTGGTGGCGTTCAACGGCATTAACAGCACCCCCAATGGTGTGCTTGAACAAACCTTCGCCACCACTCCGGGAAGATCCTACACCCTCGATTTCGATGCGGGAGTGCTTTCCTATCAGACGACTAGCCAAGTGCTGAAAGTTGCTGTCAATGGCACCGGCACTCTTCTCAGCCGGACACTCACCCTCACCGGGGCAGACGGGAGCATCATCCGTTGGTTTCCCCTGAGCTTTACCTTCATCGCTAACAGTTCCACAAGTACCTTGGTGTTCTCCGATGAATCGGCGGCGACCAACAGCGTCGACCTACTGCTCGACCACGTCAGCGTTCATGAGGGCACCGTCGTTCCAAACACCGCGCCAGTGGCGATGGATGACAGCTTCATGACGACGCTCAATACCACGCTGGTAATTCCCGCGCCGGGTGTCATCGCGAATGATTCGGACGCTGACTCCAGCCCGCTCACCGTGGCGATCAACGTCCAGGCTCAGCACGGCGCAGTGAGTTTGAGTCCTAACGGTAGTTTTATCTACACCCCGGCCGCAGGTTTCACCGGACCGGACGCGTTTACCTATCACGCGAATGATGGCGGTTTGGATTCTAACATCGCCACGGTTCGTTTGGTGGTGAGCCCACCGTCCACCCAGCTCCTTTTCAATGGCAGTTTTGAGGCTGATTTCACCGGCTGGGTCGCCACTGGCAGTCAGTCCATCCAGTCTGGCGCGCCATACGCTGCTACCGACGGCACCCGGCTGGCCTCCTTCAATGCTGGCAATAGGAAGCCCGATGCCGTGCTCTCGCAATCCATCGCCACCATCGTTGGGAAATCCTACACGCTCGCCTTCGACCTCGGAGTCCTCGCCTACAACACGAACACCCAGACGATGCAAATGATGGTGAGTGGTACTGGCAGCCTGTTATCGCAGTCTGTGACGCTCACTGGGTCTGGCGATGGACGCAACCGCTGGCTATCACAGAGTTTTACTTTTGTCGCTGATAGTCCAGTCTCCACTCTGACCTTCCGCGATCAATCTACCTCAACCAATGCCATTGATATGATGCTAGACAACGTCCGCGTGACTGGAGTTTCCAGCCTCACGCTGGCGGTCCCGGCTTCGGTCTCTATCGTTCGTGAAGTTTCTGCGCCCTCTGCACTAGCCACCAACCCCGCTCAGACCGAGGAAATGGGTGCGGCATTATTGGAAGGCACGCCTGGAAATTTCATCATCCGCATGACCGCCATGGCTGCGGGCGTCCATGTGCTTGAGCGCTCCGGGGATCTCGTTAGTTGGGAATACGTCAGTGAAAAGTCCGTCGCCGGACCCGGTTTCGTGGAGTTTCAAGACACAGAACCGCCAGAACCGTCTGAAACAAAGCGGTTCTATCGAATCGGCCGCCGGACGAGCGCTCCTTGATTTAAGGGACGAATTCTTCCTTGACGGTGTGTGACTGCGAACGTCGCTAGCCGTCGTTCACGCCAGAAATAAGAGAGGAAACGGCTTCGAAATAGAAGAGTCCCAGTCCAAAATGACACTAACTGAGAGAGTGCCGGGTTTCAGAGGTCACGCTTTTCCACTGCTCCTCATTTGCTGAACGTATAGCTACTAGATTCTATCAGGTGCCACCTTGGCAGGGCGGTCTGTTCGTCGAGCGCGGCCGCATATTGTGAGGCCCGATACGCTTGGCAATCCCGCCAAGGTCACGCCACCTCGGGACCGACCCTCTCGACCTTTCAAATGGCATTTTGCGCGCTGATGTCGGTGGGGCGGATACTGGTAACGGGAGTGAACAGCAGCATGCGGGCGAAGTTCAGCGTCAGGAAAGAGGCGAAATGAGTGGCTGTGAAGGAACGTGTGCGAGTGGGAACAATTCACCGCGTCATTTTACAAGAGCCGCTGCCAAATGGGAGCGTCGTAGGATCGGGATAGGAGACATAACTGTCGATAACATGCCTGCCGACAATGACGGTATCCGACGCGGCATCGCATCCGATTCTGCACTGGAGGAAACCAGGGACCGCAGTGGAGTTATTTTTTACGATGAAGGAGTAGGCGTGAGCTTCCGAGGAAGATTCAACCAAGGCAAATAGAAAGGTGACAGGCGCTTGGTCGTCTACGATATAGTCGGCGGTGCCCGATTCCCCGGAGCTGTCGAAAGTATAGATCAGGGCGTCCAAACCGAAAGACATGGTTACCACGAGGTCAGCCAATGTGGAGGGGGTGACAGAACCGGGGTGTCTTACATAAGTTAGGTGATAAAACGCTTTCGGAGCCGAAGCTCCATCCAGATCCACCGGCGCAATCGCCGGGGTGGAACCGACTGGACCAAGGCCATTGTGGCGGAATGCATCCGGCAGTTTCTGCCAACTGGAGGGCACAAGAGTGGTGGACCGGAACGCTTGAAAAACATCGCCTGGCGCCGATACTTCATCCAAGTGCCACGTGGCGGCGATTCCCGGCGAGACGGCCAGATGGCCTTTCGCCTGCGAAACAACGGGGAGGTCCTGCGCATGCTCGTTGAACGCTGTTGCCGTAGGATCGGTGCGAGAGAAGGTGACGGTGTTGACGGTGGTTCCATCAGGCCCGGCGGCGATGATCTGATCGACAACGGTTTTGCTTGCAGGATCGTTCACGTTCCCGAACACGGTATAGTTGCCGTCGTAGGAGGGCGTGGCGATGCTTCCGGTTAGAAAAAAGCCGCTGCCGTTGGAATTCGGGCCGCAGTTCGCCATGGAGAGGGAATAAGGAACTTGAGTGAGCGCTGGATCGAATTCATCCTTGATGGTGTATCCCGGTCCGTCCGAGCCATCGCCCGCGCGTGAACCGCCTTGGGCGAATTTGTAAACGGCGTTATTGTTCACGCGGTGGAACTTCGTGCCATCATAATAGGGCATCATGCGGATGGCCCCCGTGGCGGGATCCAGCCACCGGCGTGTTCCCTGCGCGAGGGTGATGAAATTAGCGACTGCGTGTGGGGCCTTGTCGTATTTGAGGGTGACGGTGACATCGCCCTGAGTGGTGTGAAAATGAGCCAGCAATTCTGCCTGCAGCGGGCATACCAATGTTATCAGTAGGAAAAGGGGTTTAGCCATCAATGAGATTGGGCCTCGCGGATTCACACACTCTGTTATTTTTCGGAATTTAATCATTTCCAGACAGCATTGTTTCCAGATCGCTACTCCTGATTGACATAATCCCATCCCGAAAACCAGAGCAAACCACTCGCTGTTTGCAAAACACAGGCGCTCACCGCAGCGCGGACAAAAGAAGTTTTTCAGTGGTTTCCCAATCAATGCAGGCGTCGGTGATGCTTTGCCCGTAAACGAGTTGGTCGAGCGGTTGGGGAAATTTCTGTGCTCCGGCGACGAGGTTGCTTTCCAGCATGGCACCGATGATCGAGGTGTCCCCGGCGGCGCGCTGGCGGATGATTTCTTCAAAGACTTCCGGCATGAGTTTTTCATCCTTCCTACAATTCCCATGACTCGCATCGATCATGATGGAGGCGGGTAGGTTGTGTGCGGTTAGCAGTTCGCGAGTAGCAGCCACGCTTGTAGCATAATGGTTCGGCCCGCTTTCACCACCCCGGAGGATGATGTGGCAGTCTGGGTTTCCGGTGGTGGTGACGGCGGAGGCGCGGCCATCGAGGCCGACGCCGAGAAATGTCTGCGGATGGGTGGCGGCCTTGATCGCATTGATCGCGGGTTCGAGATTTCCAAGCGTGCCGTTTTTGAAACCAAGTGGCATGGAGAGTCCACTGGCCATCTGGCGGTGCGTCTGGGACTCGGTGGTGCGTGCGCCGATGGCGGACCAACAAATAAGATCTGCGATGTATTGCGGCGTAATGGGATCAAGCAGCTCTGTGGCAGTGGGGATGCCAAGATGGATCATATCTAGCAGGAATTGTCGGGCGATGTGTAGGCCCTCCTCGATTTTGTTAGTTCCGTCGAGATGCGGGTCCATGATCAATCCTTTCCAGCCGACGGTGGTGCGCGGTTTTTCGAAATAGACGCGCATCACGAGTAGCATCCGGTCCTTCACTTTTTCTGCGAGCTCGGAGAAACGCTCCGCGTATTCACGACCTGCAGTGACGTCATGGATGGAACATGGGCCGGCGATGACAAGGAAACGAGTGTCGTTTCCGAAGATGATGTCACGGATCTCCCGACGGCTGCGGGCGATGAAATCCGCGTCCTGCGCGCTGGGCGAATGGCGCTGGATCAGATCCGAGGGGGCGGGGAGGGCGAGGTTCGAACTGACGTGGATGTCGCTGACGGCTTGCATGGGATGGGTTGCTAGATCTGTGGTTTGAGTGACGGGTCTTCCTCTAAGTCCGGCAGCGATTCAGGATCCTCGTGCCATGGGATTTCTGCATTTGCGTTGCATTGAAGATCGGCGATGACTTGGGCACCCAGCAGAAGGATGAGGGCGATGGCTTCCAAGGTCAGTAGCACGATGATAATGGTGGCCATCGAGCCGTAAACGACGTTCACCATTGAGACATTGGTGTAATAATAAACTAGGAAATGTCGCACGATTTCCCAGAGGATGGTGGCAGTGAATCCACCTGCGAGAGCGCGGGTGAATGAGATTTTCGCGACGGGCATGATGATGTAAAACATCGTGAAAAGGAGGACGAGGCCGAACAACCCAGTCAGATAGATAATGGTGCCGATGTAGCGGTGCAATAACAGATCGATCCCGAGAAAATTCCAGGTTTTCAGATTTTCTGCATCGACTAGCGCGTTGACAGTGGTGACGACGATGAGGCCACCAGCGACAATCAGAATAAACAGATAGGGCATCAGCGCCGACACCCAGAATTTCCGCTTCAAAGTGGGCAGGGGTTTTTGGAAAATGATGGCGAAAGCGTCCTCCAGCACGCGGAACGCCATCGAGCTGAAAAAAAGCAGCGTTAGGAGTCCCACCCAGCCGATGATTTCGCGGCTGCGGAGAAAGGTGAGGAGAACCTCGGTGAGGGTGGAAGAGAAGCCCGGAGCGATGAGCGAAACTTCGGACGCCAGTGATTCCAATAAGAGCTGCTGCTCGAAAAAATGCGAGAACGCCACCATCAGCACTGCACAAAGCGGGATGAGCGAGAGCATCATGTTTTGCGCGACAGCGGCGGTGAGGAGCAGGCCATGATTGCGCAGGAAGAAATCTCTCAGCACGCGGCTACTGAAGCGGACTATTTTCGGCAATCGTTTCTCCATCCCCCTCCAGTCTGGATGTGATCTTACGCCAGGGCAAACCCAAAGGAAACTGGTGCTTCATCCACACTCGGGCGTGCTTGGTTTCGAGCGCTCATCGGTCGAGGTGATTTCCCGCGACAGGTGAGAAAAGCGTGCGATGATCCTCAACCAGTTCTGATGGCGTGCTGCTGCGTTTTGCAACGGCATCATCACGAACATCAGCAATTACGCAATTCGCATCAGATTCCTCCCTTCGAGAAACCAGGAACTGCCCTATCGCGAGTGTGGCACAACTTCTGCGATAGCAATTTCTCGCTCCCAGCTCATCCAAATGAAAAACATCCCGCACCTCATCGCCGTGGCCATTATAGGCGCATGTGCCTTTTCATGCGCCGGTCCCCGGGCCAATCAATCTACCGTCCCCGAACTCGATGCCGCCAGATATTCGGGCGAATGGCATGAGATCGCCCGCCTGCCGAACCCATTTGAAAAAAACCTCGTTGCCGCGAAGGCGATCTACACGGCCAAGCGAGATGGCACCATTAGCGTGCGTAACGAAGGCCTGAAAAGCGACGGCACTCAGACCTCGATCACCGGAACCGCAAGACAGCCCGAACTTGGGGAACCCGGGAAACTGCTAGTCCGATTCGACAAATTTCCCGCAAATTTCTTCGAGGGTGACTACTGGATACTGGAAATCAATTCCGCCTACACCCGTGTTATCGTGGGATCCCCCGATAAGAAGTTCCTCTGGCTTCTTTCGAAAATCCCATCGGACGGGCGCGAGGAATTCCCGGCTCAGATCCAAAAAGCCCAACAGCTCGGCTATGCCACCAATGCACTATACTTCAATCCAAAACGGGTCGTCAACTGAGTATGAACTATCAGATTGTAATCAATGGAAAATCCGGCGCTGGAATCTTTCATGATAGAGAGCAGCAGGATCGTCTCAGGCAAGTCTTCACCGGCCGCGGGCATCAGGTGGATCTCAGTGTGGTTGAGCCGGGGCACCTCGAAGCCACCTTGAAGGAAACAGCGGAGTGCGCCGAAAACGTTTTGATCGTCGGCGGTGGTGACGGCACAATCACCACCGCAGCACGGCTCCTGCATGGAACTGGGAAAACGCTGGGTGTGCTGCCTCTCGGAACATTCAACCTGGAAGCCCGTGATCTCAAACTTCCGCTCGATCCCTTTGAAGCTGCTGATAAACTGATAGACGCGGAGGTCATTCCGATCGACCTGCTTAAGGTCAACGAAGAATACTGTATGTGCGCAGCCGTCATCGGCTTCTATCCCGCGCTCGCCCAAGCTCGCGAAAGCTTCCACGGCCGCTCCTGGTGGGTGAAATCATTGCGCATTGTGCGTGAGATCGCCACGGTGGCGGTCGCTTCGCCGGCACTGGATCTAACGATCACTGCGGACGGGAAAATCTACCACCGCCGGACCCGACTAACCGCCTTTTCGCCCGGTAGCTACGAGGAGAGCGTCTTCCACCGCACCGAGAGCGGATGGAAATTTATAGGTGCAGCGAGTCTTCGACGAGCTTGAGGAAATCCGCGCGGTCTGGGGGAAGATTGGTGGAGTTGATTTCCCGGACGAAGGCGGACAGGAGGTCGGCGTCGATCATGCCGGGTTGCTCACCCGCGAGCCACTGGGAGTAGGCACAAACGAGGGCGGCGAAGCGGGCGTCGTCCGAGGGTTCGCTGTCGCCGCTGCGGGCGATGGAAATCGGGGTGGCGGATTGGCCGTTCACGGTCCATTCGATGGTGCCGAGATCGCCGGTCGCAGAGGCCGGATCGATTTCAATCGCCAGTGTCGTGGCGGATTTGGCGGCGAGTCTCGTCGGAGTTTTTTCGTCGGAGGATTCGCTCGCGGCGGTGAAACCAAGCAGGTGATAGCGGAAGATGGTCTTCTGGTTCGGGTGGAAAACGATTTTGGCTTCGGCGTCGTCGGTCGCGTTTCCACGAATGGAAACGAACAACAAGGTAGCGGACGGTTTCCATGGGCACGGCAGTGTTTCGGTGGCCAATGTCGCGGTGTGAGCGGTGAGGCCTTCCTCGCGGTTGTCCGGATGCCAAGTGGCTTTTGGTGCTCGGGCGATCGCTGTCACTCCAGTTAGGCGGATAGGGAAGCTGTTGAGGATTTGCTCAAGTCGCACCCGGTCACGGGCGGGCAGCTTGCGCTCGGTGCGGATGGCTTGCGTGATGCCGCTAAGATCTGGAGTGATTGATAGAACCGGCAGGTCGAGCGATGGCCTGTCCGCTGCGGCTACGTCACCGGGGGAATGGGGGAGGGAAATCACTTTTTCCCGTGCAGGAGTAACGGGCGCTTCCTCGACGGCCATGGCGATTGGCGTCGATGGCTTGGCAGGCATTTTCGGCGGAGCCACAACGCTGGAAACGGTGCTGCTTTTCTTCGCCGGAGCGTGCCTGATAGTGATGATTCCGATGGTCACAGCGGCCGCTGCGGCGAGAGGGATTAGCCACGGTTGCCAGGTCCGGCCGTGCGCTTTGAACGGCACTGTCTTCCCTGATAGGTCGGCTTGGCGTGCGGCCAGCAGGATGGCGGCGCGCTGGCTCGGGAGTAGTCGATCAGCGGAAGGAGCGAGCGTTTTAGATAGAATGATCCGGATGTCATCGGTTTCCCGCAGTGAGGCCTTGAGCGCTGGATCGGAAGCCGTGGCCAGCTCGACTGCGGCGGCGTCTTCGGGGCCAAGTTCTCCGAGGAGATAGGCGGTGAGGCGCGGGTCTTCGGGGTGAAGTTTCATCTCAGGTCGTCGGGTAGGAGATCGCGGAGGCGCTTGAGGCCGGTGTGGATGAGGAAGCCGATGTTGCCGGTGGTGAGTCCGGTGACTTTACTGATTTCCTGATAGCTGAGTCCCTGTTGGAACTTGAGAAGAATGACCTCGCGCTGGTTGGCAGAGAGTCGGCCGAGGTAGCCCATGAGCTGGGAGATCCGCTCTTCGTGGTCGGCGGTTTCATCCGGCTGAAGACCGGGGCCAGCGACTTTTTTCCAGCGGATGTCGTCGAGTGGTTTGGTGTGCTTTTCCTTGCGGAGGACATCGAGCGAGCGGTTGCGACACACGGTGAAGAGCCAGGATTTGAGGCTGGCCTCGACTTTGGGGACGTCCTGCTGGCAGAGGCGGATGAAGGTGTCCTGCACGACGTCGCGCGCGCGATCATTGTCGTTGAGAATGGATGTGGCGTAGGCGATGAGCGGCGACTCGAAATCGCGCATCGCGTCTTCGACGAATTTCTCGCGGCTGGGTGGCATGACGTTTTTCTCATCGCAAGAAGCGGGATTCCCAGGTGAAACGTCAGACATCGCGATTGTATTAGGAAAATTTTCGGAGGACTCCTTCATGTCAGCGGATGAAGTAGCTGAGGTGTTCGAGTTCGAGAGCGAGGTCCACGTTGTTGACGGTGACGTCCGGGGGGACTTCGAGCACGATGGGCGAGAAATTGAGGATGCCGTGGATGCCAGCGGTGACGAGGCGGTTCACCACTGCTTGGGCGAACTCGACGGGGACGCAGAGAATGGCGAGTTTTACGGAATTTTCTCTAACGAATTTCTCCAGATCGGAGTCGGGGAAAACCGGCACGGTCACTCCGCGCGAGCGGGCCGCATCCGGATTCGCATCGAAGGCGGCGACGACCTCGAATCCTTCCTTTTCAAATCCATGATAACGCAGGAGCGCGGATCCCAGATTGCCGGCGCCAACGAGGATGACCGGCTGAAGGTGCTCGCGACGCAGGGTTTCCCGGATGATAGACGACAGGATTTCAACCGGATAGCCGAGCCCGCGGGTGCCGAACTGGCCGAAATAGGCGAGGTCCTTGCGGAGCTGGGCGGGCTTTACCCCGGCTGCTTTTGCTAGGATGGTCGAGCTAACGGTCTCCACCGCGTTCGCCTTCAGCTTCTGGAGACAGCGATGGTAGATGGAAAGCCGGTAGATCGCCTTTTTGGGGATGTCGATCTTGCAGATTTTATCGGGGAGGTCCACGGGTTTTTGGGGGATCGGTGAGTAAAAGATTCCATCCTTGCGGAATTGCTCAGAGCGCTCCCGGGTTTTGCAGGAGGGCGGACACCCTGTTGAGCAGGACTCCGGCACCGCCACCATCGACGACGCGGTGATCGAAAGTGAGTAGCAAGTCCGCGACGGTGGCTGGGAGAAACACCTCGACCTCGCTGCTCCATACCGGCTTTTTTATCCCAGCACCGATGCCGAGGATTAGAGTTTCGTTAGGCAGTGGGATCGGCGTGCCGGTGGTCAGCCCGAAGGTGCCGAAATTTGTGACAGTCGCGATGCCTCCTCGGCAGTCCTCTTCGGTGAGGCGGCGGCGGCGGGCGCGGTCCACGAGATCGTCGTATTCGGCGATCAAGTCGCGCAGGGATTTCTGATCCACTTTTCTAACGACCGGGACGACGACGCCGTCTTCCACTTGCACCGCCACGCCGATGTCGAACGAGCGGGGGTGAACGACCTTGTCGCCAATTAGATAGCCGGCGGTTTTCGGGTTTTCCGTCAGGGCGAGTGCAAAGGCGCGGAGCAGATAGAGGGTGAGGCCGGGCTTGGGCGAGTGCTCACGGCGGTGGTCGAGCACGCGGTCCAGATTTACCGGCAGTCCGACGGTCGCTAGCGGACGCGTCCAACTGCGGCGCATGGCGTCTGCCACGGCGAGGCGCATGGGCGAGGCGTGGGTGCTGGGCCAAGCTTCCAGGTAATCGAGGAATTGTTCGAGATCCTCCACCGTCACGCGGCCACCCGCACCGGTGCCGGCGATGGCGGAAATGTCCGCCTCGCGGATGCCGAGATCGTCCATGCGGGCGCGCATGCGTGGGGAAATGTAATGAGCTCCCATCACGCCAGTGGGAACGGGCAGGCCTCTCACGCTCGGGACAACGGCGGGTGCTTCCTCGTAGGCGTCATCATCCAGAGCGAAATGTAGGTTTGCCTCGGCTTGGTTCGCGTTGTTCGATTGGCTCGCAGCGATGCGTTTCGTTTCCTGAGATTCCAGAGTGTCCACACCGGTGCGCGCGACTTCCTCCTCGGTGACTTCCAACAGACCGAGCAAGGTTCCCACGGAGTAGGAAATTCCCTCGACCGCGCGGATTTCCGAGACGATCCCATCGCACAGCGTGGTCACGCCCATCACCGCCTTGTTGGTCTCTACCTCGATGATTTCCTGATCGGTGCGCACGGTGTCACCCACCGAAATGCCAAGACGGATGATGGTGGCTTCGGCGATGGACTCACCGAGCTGGGGCATGAGGATAGGGACGGTGGGCATTTCGGTAGAAGCTGGAAATCTCTAGAAAGTAAGCAGTTTGCGGAGCGCTTCGCAAATGGATTCAGGCGTCGGGCGATGCGCCGCCCAGAGTTTCGGATGATAGGGGACCGGCGTATCGCGCGCGTTCAGGCGCTGCGGCGGAGCGTCCAACAGATGGAAACCTTCTTCGCAGACCCGCGAAACGACCTCGGCCGTTACGCCGCCCCATGGGAAAGCCTCGCCCACCGCTAACAGGCGACCGGTGCGGGCGACGGATGCGAGAATCGTGTCAAGATCGAGCGGCTTCACCGATCGCAGATCGACGACCTCGATTTCCCACCCGTCCTGTTGGAGACGATCCGCCGCGCGGACTGCCTCGTGGACCATCGCGCTGTAGGCGACGACAGTGGCGTGCTTTCCGGGACGGATGATGCGCGCTTGGCCGATGGGAAGATGGTCGCCGTTGATCGACTTCGCCTTCAGCCAGCGGTAAAGGAATTTATGCTCACAAAAAATAACAGGATCATCGAGCGCCACACCGTCGATCAGCATGTGATAGGCGTCAGAAACGGTCGCCGGCGTGAGAACGACGAGCCCCGGATACTGGGCGTAGATCCCTTCCATGCTCTGGCTGTGAAAAGGGCCGGAGCCGGGAGTGCCGCCGGATGGCAGGCGCACGGTGATCGGGATCGGCATTCCGGTCCGATAGAAATGGGTGGCTGCCTGGTTGACGATCTGGTTGAAGGCGAGCGATGAGAAATCCGCGAACTGCATTTCCACGATCGGACGCATGCCCTCAATCGCCGCGCCCACGGCCATGCCGATCATCGCGTCTTCGGAAATCGGCGCGTCGAAAACCCTACCGGGAAACTGCTCCGCAAGACCCTTTGTCGCTTTGAAAGCACCGCCGAACGTAGCGATGTCTTGGCCGTAGAGGAAAACCCGCGGATCGTCACGCAGGAGTTTTTCCTGAGCTTCGCGGATGGCGTCGATGTAGGTCACACTCACTGGACGGCGCAGGGCTGTGGGGTGGAAAATCGGGTGGAAAGGGCGGTCCAGTCTTCCTGATAGGGATCCGGCGGCTCTTCTTGTTGTGCCTGGGCGACGGCGCGCTGGACTTCTTCCGCGAATTGGTCCTGCCAGGCGAAAATTTCATCTACTGTAGCGATTCCATGCTCCACGAGCTGGCGCATCGCTACCTCAATGCAATCGCGGCCGTAGTGGCCAGCCTTGATTTCCGCAGGGACGTAGGAACCGTCGTCATGTTCGCCGTGACCTGATAGGCGAAGCAGCCGCGCCACCACCAGTTGCGGCCCGCCACCCTCGCGAGCGCGCCGGACGGCCTCACTGATCACCGATGCACAAGCTAACAAATCCGTACCATCCACTGAAAATCCGCCCACCCCGTAGCCGCGCGCCTTTTCTACCAGATCCGCGCAGGCGAACTGGCGGTGGTTCGGCGTGGAGTAGGCGAACTGGTTGTTTCCCACGATCACCACCATCGGCAGTCGCTCGATGGCGGCTAGATTGAGCCCTTCGTGAAATGCACCGGTCGAAGTTGCCCCATCACCGATGCAGGTGGCACCCACGCGGCCTTGCAACGTTCCCTGCAGCCGCTTCGCGAAAAGCATACCGGCCACGACAGGCACCTGCGCGCCGAGATGGGAAATCATCGCCGGCATCCCCATTTGTGGACGCCCGCGGTGGATGTTGCCGTCGCGCCCGCGCATCGGGCCTTGGGCCGAGCCGAGGTAGGTGCGCGTGCAGTCGATCAATGGCTCGCCAAATGCCGTGCGCCCAGCTTGGTCGCGGATGAGCGGTGCGAAAAAATCCGTGCCTTGGATCAGGGCGCTGCCGAGCGTCGCACTGACCGCCTCCTGACCGCGGCCGAGATAGACTCCGCCGACGATTTTTCCTGCTTTGTAGAGGCTGGAAAGTTTGTTTTCGAGGATTCTGGCCTTCAGCATCGAGTGAAACACCGACCGCAGGAAATCGCGGTTCATCACCACTCCATCAGCGAAAGGTTGCATATCCATGTTGGGCACGGCCGATGCTAAAACGATGCGGGTGAAACCTGCAACCGCTTTCCGGAAAAGTCCTGAAGGTCATGGATTTCCGGGGTCGATCGCCCTCCATCCAGCGGGGCGATGCGGACATGGCGCAGCTCCAAGGGCGCGCCCTCAAGCTGGATGCCGACGCGCCTTGAGGCCGGGTTCACATGGGTCACCGTGTTTTGCGACACGCCGCTGCTCTCCGTAGTCGCCAGAAAGCCCACCGGCTTGCCCGAGATAGCCATCACTCCTGCGGTTTTCAAGGTGCAGGCTTCCTGGATGTCCACCGCAGGCACGGTGTTCGGCCTGTTCCATTGCGCGTTCGATGCGAGTGTCTGGAATCAACCAAAGGAGTGCCACGGCCAAATAGATCGCACCACCGATTGGTGTTGGACCGGGGAGCTAATTACTCCCCGGGACCCGATTCGCTGATCTTATTCATAGTGGGTCCAAAGCCGGATGACCTTTACTATCATCTCATCCGTAATCACTTGATACACCAGTCGATGTTGGATATTAATCCTACGTGAATATGCACCTTTCAGATCTCCCATAAGAGCCTCAAAAGGTGGGGGATCTGCAAATGGATCTTCACTTATAATCTCAAGTAGCTCCTTTGCCCTCTTCGCTAGAGGCTTACCTTTGAGCTTCTTTGCGTCTTTTTTTGCCTGGCGGGTGTAGACCAGCTCGTAGCTCATAGGTCAACATCCTTGCTGCAATCTTTGACCGGCTCAGCCATCCCCGCACGTATTGAATCCCGCATGCCCGGAATACTCACAAGATACAATGTCTCCTGAATCGCTCGCCAGTCTGGCTCTGAAATCAGTATGGCATTGCCTCTTTTGCTTGTAATCTGAATAGGCTCGTGCTCCTCAAGGGTAGAATCTATGACCCTGTAGAGTTCAGTGCGAGCAGCTGTTGCGGAGATTGTCTTCATAGGTCCAAGCGTACGCTTTTACGTCCGTCACGCAAGGATTATTTTTTAGCCAACGTTAGAGGCCTGACATCCGCTACCGGGAGCGCCCGTCCGCCTCAGGTTTCGGGTTCTGGTTATCTTCGATGAATTTCGTATGCCGGGTGACGCCGCTCGTGCTTGATTACCGTGATACGAATCACTGCGTCATTCAGGACTCGAAAAAAGATCAAATATGGAAATCTCTTCATCAGTGCTCGCCGCGTATCACCCCGGACTACCATCCAGCGAGAGGGCATGGCAGCAATGCCCAGAACTTGCCTCTCAAATTCGTTGATAAATCGTCACCCAGATTATGGGACTGCTTGTTGTAGTAATCGCGTATCTCTGCAAGTTCCCCTTCAATCGCGGGGTGATACTCAATTCTCATTGCCTTAAGCGGTGCATTAATTGATCGTGCGAAATGGCAGTGACCTGCCCACTCTCGATCTCTTGATCCCTCTTCTCGGCGAGTTTCAATGCAGCTTCGTCGTCTAAATCGACGGAAAACTCAAAAGGATCCTCAATGCTCTCCCATAAGGATGCCGCAAGCATCGCCCGCTCTCTGGTGGGGAGCTTTAGGGCTTCTGATGCAATCTGGTCGATACTCATGGATGCAATTTATCACGCAAATGGAGGGAGGAATAGGCCGATTTTTTGCCCAACATCTAGCTCATCCACGGCGGGAGAGGGAAGCCCGAATTCAAACAGGAGCGTTACCCGCCGTTGGATGGAGCGTCTTGTTCGCCATTGGTTTGTAGTGAGGGGTGTGACCTGCCATGGGGATGGTCTGAAGCGAGATACGTGGCAAGAGCCCTTAATCGCAGCTTAGTCTCGTGGCGCAGAACGATCATCATGATAG
>JBBRYQ010000002.1:0-122960 GCA_038237425.1 Verrucomicrobiales bacterium | reverse complement strand
GATTGCCCGCAGGAGGGCTGCGATGGCACGGTCAAACGCCTGCTCGGCACCGGTGGTGGCATCCTGTTCAAGGGCTCCGGCTTCTATCAAACCGACTACCGCTCGTCGTCCTACGCGGCCGGAGCCAAGGCGGACACTGCCGCCAGCGCCCCGGCGGCTCCGGCAGCAGTTCCCGCGCCGAAAGCTGCGGAGTGACGATTCCAGAAATTTTTCCTGCGAAATGTAACCGGTGGCATCCGGCTGCGTCTTTGATTCCAGATAACGCGAAATTCCGGTCACCGGCCGCTCGCGGAACTCGTGAAAACCGAAACAAACTCGTCATGAAAAAAACAACCTCTACCCTCCTCGCCGCAGCCATGTTGCTCGGCGTCGCAGCCACCAAAGCACAGGCGCAAACCGAGCCAAACAGAAGGCCATTCGGCACTGGTGAGCTCCCGGACTTCCTGAAGACCTACGACCTCAACGGCGACGGCAAGCTCTCTGTCGAAGAGCGCCTCGCTTACGAAAAGGCCACCCGCGAGACGAGACCACCCCGTCCCGGCATCAAAAACCCTTGGGATACTGATGGCGACGGCAAGCTCTCCGATGCCGAAAAACAAGCCGCCCGCGCTGCGATCGCCGCGAGGATCAAGGCCCAGCGCACTGCCCGCTTCAACGAGCTCGACACCAATGTTGACGGTTTCCTCGACAGCATGGAACTCCTTCTGATCCCCCGCATCACCGCAGACCAAGTCACCGCGATGATCGCCCATCTCGACAAGGATGCTGACGGAAAAATCAGCCTAGCCGAGTTCACCGCCGCTCTGGCCCCGGTCGAGCCACCGTTCCCGCCGTTCCCGCTGCCGCAACCACTGCCGCCGGCACCGCTCTTCGCTCCATTCTTGCTTAGAGCTTTCGACACGAATAGTGACCGCATGCTCTCATCCGCAGAGCTCGTGGCCATGATCGCCGTCCTGGACACAAACGCCGACGGCAAGATCTCGCCGGATGAATGGAAGGCCTATCTGGTCGCCCATCTCGAGCTGCTCCCACCTGCGCCAACAGTTCCGCCAGCACCGTAACTGGACCGGCTGGAACGTTGCCCGCAAGTGTTCAAAATCCTCAGGTGGCCTGCGATTTCCGCAGGCCACCTTTGCGCTTGTCAGACAGTGCCTCTGGTTGTTTATCCTCTCCAGTTGAAATCACTAAAAACCCGCAATTCCCCCCCCAGATGCACCGCCTCTTGTTGCGCGCCCTTTTGATCATCCCGCTTCTCCAGATGATTTCCGTCCGCCTCTCGGCCGGAGAAGCCTATTACACCGGATTTGAGAATTTCACCGTCGGCGATGACAAGATCTACGGCACCGACTCGTGGACCGGCTCCTATAACGGGAACAGGCTTAACGGCGTGATGAGTGAGGCCCAGCACGGCGTTTTGGGAATCGGCAACGCGGCCTTCGTCGGCGGCTTCGCCACCACGGTCACCAAGACCTCCAACGGCAACGCCGTTTACGTCCGCAGGCCGGTGAATCTCGATCCCGTAGCGCTCGGTCAGGAGGTCGCCACCTTCAGCGTGGTCTTCGGCATCAAGGACTCCACCACCACGAAGCGGGACAACTTCGAGTTTCTCATCTACAACCAAGCCAACGCCCTTATCGGCGGCGTGCAGATGGACAACACCACGCTCGACAGCACCACCTTAAAACCCCGCCGGCTCATCTACCGACTAGGGTGGAACTCCGCCACCAACACATTCCAATACGTGCTCACCAGCTACAATTTCCTACCGGAAACGCTGGAAACCCTCGAATTCCGCATCAATTTCCGTACCAATCTGTGGACAGCAAGTCTCTCGGACATACCGATTTTCCAAGACGTCCCCTTCTACACCGGCACCGCCACTAGGAACCTCGGATCTATCATGGTGAAAATGGCCGTCACCAACACGACCAGCACCGCCATTCTTCCCGGCGACAATTATCTGCTCTTCGACGACTACACCGTCCGGACCGACGCCCTATCTACGGTGCTGGAAATCACCAAAACCGCCACTGGCGCAGCGAAACTCGACTGGAACGAAGAAGCCGGATACGCCTATCAGGTCCAGTGGTCGGCCGACTGCCAGGCGTGGAATTCCGATCTCGTCGGCTCCAGCCACACCGCCTCGCTCACACAAACGGCCAGTTTCACCGATCCCACGACCGTCATTCCCCAGAAACGTTTCTACCGCATCCGGCGCACCTCGCCGTGAAAAATTCGGAAAAAATGTAACCGGCCCGGCAACCCATCCGTCTAGAACCAAAAAGGGTGTCACCCGAAGCTTCAGATCAAAACCCCGATTGGAATGCAGCCATCGAACGAGCAAAACTTGGAGACGATTCGGCGGCCCGCTGGCTGGTCGAGGCGCTGCACGGCCACGTTCTTCGGATTGTTAGAAATAACCTGCCTCGCACGGCGGACGAGCAGGATCTCACACAGGAGGTGTTCATGAAGGTTTTCTCAAAAATCGACAACTACCGCGGCGAGCAACCCTTTCCCCACTGGGTCGCGCGGATCACCCTGAACACCTGCTATGACCAACTCCGCAAACAGAAGGCCCGCGCCGAAGTGCGTTTCGCCGATCTCGGCAGCGCGGACATCGAGTTCGTCGAGGCAATCATGTGCCACACCCACGACGACGCCCCTGCCCCGTCCGACCTCGACGGCCGCAGCCTCGTGGAAAAACTCCTCACCACCCTGAACGCCCGCGAACGGCTCATCCTCCAGATGATCGATCTGGAGAAAAAATCCGTGCGCGAAGTCTGCGCGCTCACCGGCTGGGGAGAGAGCAAAATCAAAGTGACTGCCATGCGAGCACGCAGGAAACTCAACGACAATCTGAAACTCCTCGAAGAAAATCACGACCATGAAACCCCATAAACCGCTGAGCTGGGAAGGCATCGCATCACGGATCACCGCAGAAACAGACCCGATCCGCGACAGCATGCCCTTCGGATTCGCCACCCAGGTCGTCGCCCGCTGGCGTGACGCCCGGCGCGACGAGGTCCTGCGCCGCTGGAGCCTGTGGTCGCTGCGCACTGCCCTCGGCTCCGCTGCGCTCTGCGGACTGGTGGTGGTGTTCCATTCGATGAAGGAAGATTCCTCCATGCTGCTCGCCCCACCGTCGGCTGAATTCGTCGCGCTGCCACTTTCTTCCCGATGAAACGCATTTTCCAATCCTACGGCATCCTCACGCTGAGCCTGATCACGCTCTTTGCTTCGGGCGTTTTTATCGGCCGCATGACCTCACCGCAGCAGCCGCAAGCAGTGAAAACCGCCGCCGATCTTGCTGCCGAGCCGGATGCTTGGATGGCCGCTGCCAGTCGCGGACTGGTGAGGGACCTCAAGCTCGACGCCACCCAGCAAGACCACCTACGGAGCCAACTGGAGCCAGTCGCGCACGCGATTTTCTCCGACCGCGAGCGCGCTTTGTTCCAGATGCATCTGCGCTTGCTGGAATTCCATGACCAGCTTGCGAAGGAGCCCTTGATGGACGATTCCCAGCTCAGGCACCTCGCCTCCAGCCGGGCGAAATTGAAAGAATTGATTATTGCCAGATTTCCCAATATGGTTCGCCAAAACCCGACGCTGGCGATTCAACCCTGAGATTTAGGAACCCTAAAACCCAATGAAACCCGAACGTTTGATCGCTGCCGCAGCCGCCTTGGTGGGATGCGCCGTCGCCTGTGGAATCTATGTTTCCCGGCATCCTACCCCTGATCAGACTACGCCCACGCTGTCGGCGAAAACCAAGTCCTCCGTAAAAAAACATTCCGCCACCTTGCTATCAGAACCGCAACTGCGGACCAAAGCATCTGATAGACCTACTCAAAATCGCCCGTTGGAGACTTCGGAAAACTCCCGCCCGCTTAGCCATCTGATCGCCGGGACTCCGCCCTACGGCCGCAGCGCCGTTCTGCCGGAATCCCAATGGCGTGCGAATGCCGCGCAGGTGGAGCAGGAGTCGAATCACGAGCTGGCCCGCCTCACCAACCTGCTAGATCTTGATAGCAAGCAACAAGCGCAGGTCTTTTCCGCCCTTGCCCGCAACTCCCCCTATTGGCTGCCCGGCATGCAGGCAGGCGAGAAACCCAAGACCGGAACCCCAAAAACCTCCGCTCCCGCCGTCACGCAGCCCCCCACCGGTTCCGAAACCACCGCCCTCCCGGCTCCTGTAGTGCCGGGCGTCCCGAGCGTGACCGCCGGATCCGGTTTGACGGATGTGGCCGCGGTGCTCAATGCGGACCAGCAACTGGCGCTCGTTCAGGATGAAATGGATCGCCAGGCATGGTGGGCAGAAGTTTTGCCGCAACTACTGCCGCCAGCGCTGACGGATGATTCCGCAGCGGTGCCAATCATGTCGTCTCCCACGGATACGGTGTCGCCGCCGTCCACCAAGGAGTTCATTGGCGGAGACGTGCTGATCGAGGAGTGATTTCTTACCCGCCTCCCCACAAGGGAGGCTTTGCAAGCGGGTGGACCCATGCTAAGCACGGCGTCCATGGCCGACCCCACAAAACCCAAATCCGGCAGCGGATGTTTCTCCACGGCCATCACGCTTGTTTTCGTGGTCGCCGCCATCGGCCTCGGCGCGGCGGTGTTTTTCATCGCCCAGCCGCAAGACCTGAGCGATCTCGGCGGCTACGGCCCTGCGGCAAAGGCAGCCCCGGTGAAGGACGTGAAGGCGATTTTGAAAAACTCGCTAGACCGTGGATTTCCCGTCACCCTCACCGAAGCGGACATCAACATCTGGCTGGACCGCACGCTGGTGAAAAAACAAGGCGGATTGTTAGGAGGGCAGGTTTCGCTGGAGCGGGTCTGGGTGAGGCTTGAAGACGGATTTGCAGAGGTGATCATGGAACGGAAAATCCTGGACCAGCCGTTCACTGTCTCGATGTTCGTGAAGGTGGAGAAAATGGAAGGGCCGAGGGGCCTCATCACTGAAGTGAAACTCGACGGCGGCCCCTATCATCCAGATGTCACGAAACCACCGCGCGGCGGACGTTTTGGCAAGCTGGTGGTGCCGCAGGGTTTCCTGATCCTGATCATGCCCGCCTACGAAAAACTCGCCGCGAGTTTCAAGGATGAGAGAAATCTCGGCATCGAGGAAATGGCGCGCATCAAGATTGAAAAGGGCAGGATCATCCTCAACCCGCGCGCGCCAGCCGAGTCCGATTCGCTGATACCGAAAACATTCTAACTGCAAATGATCTCGCGGCTGCTCCTTCTCGGATTTTTGCTAACGGCCTTCACCAGCGCCGAAGAGATCCCGCGTGCCGTGCAGATCACCGAGCCACCCGAGCATGCGAAATCCACGGTGCTCGATCAGGTCATCAGCCGCTCGAAGCAATTCAAGGTCGGCGGCGGCGACGGGATCGTCCGCGCCTCAGTCGCCGTGCTGGCGGAGGAAACGAAGGACGAGCTGCTACGGCTCACCGAAGAGAAGGACGAGTGGAAGGTTCCGATCACCATCATTCTCCATGGTAAACCCGGTGACCCGATGCCGCCACGCACGGTGAACATGGAGCTGTTCTCCAACGAAAATGGCTACGACCTGCGTATGGACGTCCACCTCAGCCGCGGCATCGAACAGGAGCGATTCAAATACTCCGCAACGTCCGCCCTGCTTTATGAACGCTCGCTACGCGGCCGCAACAAGGCAGACGATGATCGCCCGCTGCTCGTGCCGCCCTGGCTGGCAGATGGCTTGCTGGAGGCCACTTCCTGGCGACTTGGCCGCAGCGACCGGCGCCTGTATGAGGCGCTCTTCAAGACTGGCGGATTTTTCAAGATCGATGGACTGCTAGGCATTGATGATAAGGAATTCGAGGATCTCGATGGTGCGACGCGCGCCGCGTTTCGGGTTTCTTCCGGCGCGCTGGTCATGGCCCTGCTAGAACAACCACAGGGCAAGGAGGGCTTCCGCGCATTTCTATCCGAGGTGGCAGGATTCGAGGGCGAAATGCCGACACTGTTGCGTAAGCATTTCCCGGAACTCAATCTATCAGAGACCAGCTTGGCAAAATGGTGGGCGCTGCAACTCGCTGCCAAAGGCGCGCTAAACCCGCTGACGGACATCCTCACGATCAACCAGACGGAAACCGCGCTCAGCGAGGCCCTGCGGCTGAATTTCCGGACAGAGGAAGGCATCGTCCAACAGAAGGAACTCAAGGACTGGCCGGAGCTTGCCAGCCTGAAGGAACCCGAGCGCATCGCCGCGGTCCGGCTTGCCCAGGACGCGTTAGTCCGCCTCAGCTACCGTTGTTTTCCATCCTACCGGCCGCTGCTCTCGGAATACCAGATGATCCTAACGGCCATTACAAAGAACAAGACTACCGACGTCGCCGCCCGTCTCACGGCGCTCCAGGAAACCCGCGAGACGATGAAGGCAAAGGCCGCCCGCGCGCGCGACTACCTCGACTGGTTTGAAATCACGCGCGCCCGCGAAACCAGCGGAGTTTTCGACGACTACATGCGCCTCAAGGACCGGCTGAAGGCGAATCCCCACCAGCGCAAGGACGAGCTCTCCAACTACCTCGACAAGATGGACAAAATTTTCTATCGAGAGGAGCCGAAGAATCCATCGATGCTGCCGCCATGACCCTCACCGACCAACTCGGAACTGCGCTCGGGCTCGCCACGCTGGCGGGGCTGAATCTCTATCTCACCGTCTTCGTCGCAGGACTTGCCGTGCGGTTTCACTGGATCGAGCTTTCCGGCACTTATGAATCGATGGCGGGCCTCGGCAATCCTTGGGTAATCGGCGTGGCAGGGGGATTGTTCCTGATCCAGTTCGTGGCCGACAAGATTCCGTGGGTGGACTCGCTTTGGGACGTGGTCCACACCGTCATCCGCCCGGCGGGCGCGATCTTTCTAGCAATGGCGGTTCTTGGGAAAATGGATCCCACCGCCGCGACCATCGCCGGCTTGTTAGCGGGCGGTGCGGCGCTTTCTACCCACGGGACGAAGGCTGGCATCCGCGCGTTCCTGAACCTTTCTCCGGAGCCAGTCACTAACACCGTAGCCAGTATCGCCGAGGACGGCTTTGTGCTCGGCGGTCTCGGCTTGATAGGGCTTTTCCCAACAGTGGCGTTTTTCGTTTTCATCGCCATCGTCATCCTCTGCACGGCGGTGGCGGTCTGGCTGTGGAAAAAGATTTTCCGCTTCCGCCGCAGGCTGAAAGGAAAAGACCGACCCGGTGATCCCGGATCGGTCTTTGCGGAAAATGATGTTCGTTAGAAAATCAGGCGAGCGCGAGGAGCTTAGCCTTGAGTTGGTCTTTGGTGACGCTGGCGCCGACGATCTGATCCTTCACCTCGCCGTTCTTGAAAAACAGGAGGAGTGGGATGGAGCGCACGTTGTATTTCACCGCGAGTTCGCGGGCGTCATCGACGTTCACCTTGCCGACTTTCGCCTGACCTTCGAGATCGGTGGCGACTTGGTCGATCACGGGACCGATCATTTTGCAAGGGCCGCACCATTCTGCCCAGAAGTCCACGAGGACAGGCAGATCGGAGTCGATAACTTCAGTTTGGAAATTGGTGTCGTTAAGGTTAAGAGCCATGGCCGGAGTCTGACCCAGAAAGCCGAAACGTCAAGAGCCGCCCTGCGGATTGCGGGGCGGCTCTTGTTAAAAATTACGATTGAGAAGGCTCTCTCAGCCGACCGGAAGTCCATTCGCCGCGAAGGCGAGGTAGAGCACGGCGGCGGCGAGGACGGTGTTGATGATGGGAAGAATCATGATGATGTGATTTTTGAAGGGTTATTCCATGAGCTGCATCCAATCGCCTTTTTTGGCGTTGTCTTCGGCGTTGATCCAAGTGTTGGCGGTCAGGAGTTGGAAAGTCAGCACCGCGAGAGCGGCGATGAAGCCGACGATCGAGAGGATGTTGGCGAGACCTTCACCAGCGCCTTCTTCATCATCGTCGTCAGCTCCTGCGAGCGTGCCAGCTTGGGATGGAGCGGAAAAGGAAGTGCCGAGCGGCTGGGTAGGAGGCTGAAGCTGGACCGTCGCTTTTGGAAGGGCGATGGTCGGCGCGCCACCAGCGGTCCGTGGTGCCGCACCCGGAAGGCCGGGAGCGGTGGGCGCACCAGGCGAGGTGGCCAAGCGAATGGTGGGGGCCGGTGACATGGTCGGCGGGCCGCCAGCGGTGCGGAGAGGGATGGTGGGCGCCGGACCTGGTGGGCGTGGGGCGCCGCCGGGGACCGTCGCCGTCGGAGGACCGCCTGGAATCGGAGGTCTTACGGGTGGGGCCATCGGCACGGTGGCGGAAGGAACTGCCGGAGGTGCGTCGGCCGCTTTCAAGGTGACGCGAACGGTTTCCTTCTTGAGAGGGACACTGGACGTTTGCTTGGACGGAGCTGGTGGTTGGTTTTCGTTTTCGCTCATGCGCTCACAGGGTTTTGAATTCCTAAGAAACTCAGTAAGGCAAGTTGCTTGCCCTCTGTCAAACCCCCAGCTCGGGATTTCTGAAATTTAATATAAGTCACATATCATAAACGACATCCGCAATGATCAAAGGGTCCTTTTGCGGGGGAAATGCCAGTTCGCAGAGATAGGGAAGCAGCACTGCCACTGCCAACCCGGCGATGAGTGCCTGAAGTGCCAGATTGTTGAGCTCGGTCCCGACCTTCGGATTGCTCGGAATAGATGGAATGACGGGCTGACTGTGGACGATCAGGCGTGGCTCAGAATTGAGTAAACTGGCAGCTGCATCCGCGCGTAGAACCAAAAGCCGCTCGACATCGGTATCGGCAACGAGAGAGGCCCGGCGGGCGCGCTCAAGTTCGCGCGCGAGTGCCTCTCCGGCAGCAGGGTGTCCCTGAAGTTTCTCAATCCGGCTGATTTCCACTGCTTTTTCCGCCGAGTTGTCACGTGCATCCAAAAGAAGTCGGTCCAGTTTGGCGATTTTCTCGGCAACTCCGTTTTGAACGCGTTCCTTTTCATAGCGGGCGAGTCCATGGCAAAGCGCATCTGCGATTTCTCGGGCCAGCTCCTTTTGCGTGTAGGTGACAGCGACCTCGATGAGATTGGTATCGGAGATCACTTTCACCTTGGTCGCCTCAAGCAGAATCTCTTCTGCTGTCCCGTGATCCAAGTTGAGGCGCTGGGCAAGCTCAAGCTCGCCGACCACAAGATCCAGCACACCCGAGGATTCCAGCAATTTCGCCGTTTCCTGAGGACTTCTGCCATTTTCCATCTCCACCAGTGCCGTGCTGCTGTAGTTGTTGGGCGTGAGGAAAAGGATCAGCCCGCCACACAGCAAAACCAGCATCGGCACGACCATCATTCCAAAGCGTGCTACCCATTTCCAGCGGCTGTAAACTTGCGATGGCAGAAACCGTCCCGTCGTTTCGCTGTTTTCCATCCCTACAGATTGATAGATTCAGCCCGGCGGCTACAAGCGGAAACTCCCGCGCCGCCGCAGTTTTTTAATGCTCTTTCCCGCGCTCCGTGATTCCTATTCGTGCAGCAATCATGTCAGCCGAAAAGACCGCCATCACCCCCACCCGCGCCCAGGATTTCCCCGAGTGGTATCAGCAAGTCATCAAAGCCGCCGATCTCGCCGAGAACTCGGAAACTCGCGGCTGCATGGTGATCAAGCCGTGGGGCTACGGGATTTGGGAACTCATCCAGCAGCAGCTCGACCGCCGCTTCAAGGCGACCGGCCACCAAAACGCCTATTTCCCGCTGCTCATTCCCCTCTCCTATTTGGAAAAAGAAGCCGAGCACGCCGAAGGATTCGCCACCGAGTGCGCCGTGGTCACCCATCACCGCCTCGAGGTCGTTAAAGATCCTGTCACCGGGAAAACCAAGATGATCCCGTCCGGCGAACTCGCTGAGCCGTATGTCATCCGCCCGACTTCGGAAACCATCATCGGTGCCGCGTTCGCCCGCTGGATCGAATCTTACCGCGATCTTCCGCTGCTCATCAATCAATGGGCCAACGTCATGCGTTGGGAAATGCGCCCGCGCCTTTTCCTCCGCACTGCCGAATTCCTCTGGCAAGAAGGCCACACCGCTCACGAAACCCAGCAGGAGGCCATCGACGAAACCCGCTTGATGCACGGCCAGTATGAGGAATTCCTCCGCGAGCACCTCGCCATCCCGGTCATTCCCGGTGAAAAAACCGAGAACGAGCGATTCCCCGGAGCCGACATGACCCTAACCGTCGAAGCGATGGTGCAGGACAAAAAAGCCATCCAGGCTGGCACCTCGCATTACCTCGGCCAGAATTTCTCAAAAGCGCAGAACATCTCATTCACCGGCCGCGACGGCACCGTGCAACACGCCCACACCACCTCGTGGGGCGTTTCCACCCGCATGATCGGCACGCTGATCATGGCCCACTCCGATGACGATGGCCTCGTCCTGCCGCCGCGTGTCGCCACCCAACAGATCGTCATTTTACCGATCACGCCCAAGGAAGACAGCAAACAAGCCGTGCTCGACGCTTGCCAAGCCCTCGCCGAAACGCTGCGCCACCAATCATTCCATGGCGACAGCCTTCGCGTCCACGTCGATGCCCGCGACCTCAACGGCGGCGTGAAAAAATGGGAGTGGATCAAAAAAGGCGTGCCGATCCGCATCGAGATCGGCCCTCGCGACATCGAGACCCGCAAGGTCTGCGTCCAACGCCGCGACCAGGCGGTTTCGGAAAAACAGTTTTCCGATAAACAGGAGTTCATCCAGCGCGCCTCCGAGATTCTAGGGGAAATCCACGACACCCTGCTTGAACGCGCCACTGATTTCCGCGACGCGAACATCACTCCTTGCGACAATTTAGAAAACTTCCACGCCCACTGGGCCACCGAAAACCCCGGCTGGCTCTGCACCCCATGGGCCGGTAGCCGCGAGGAGGAGGAAACACTCTCCAAGCAGCACAAAATCACCATCCGCTGCCTGCCGCTTGAAAACATCAAACTCCCCGAATCCAGCAGCAAATGCTTGCTCACGGGCGCCGAGACCAGCACGCGCGCGCTTTGGGGACGGAGTTACTGAAGCGCTGAATCGCGCCCTGTCGAAAAATCTCTACGGCGGTGGCTCCATGCCCAAATACCGTGAAATTTGAATACCCGCTTTCACGGCGCATCCCGGTGGGTGGAAACACTTTGCTCGCGAAGTCACGCCCAACGTCCCTCGGGCAATCCCCCATTTCACCAACCACACTCCCTGCACTGAAAACAATGCGGCAGCGTGCACCGATCATCTTAGCCAAGAAATGAGAACTACAGATGGCTGGCACGTGGCAACTCCCCACCGTTTGCGAAGTCGCTGCACGTTTAAATAAAATTTCACCGCCATATACTCTATCAAAAAAAGGCCCCACGACCGAAATAACCGATCGTGGAGCCAGGATGCGGGTTTGCGAAAAACCTGATGATTATTCGGCTGGCGGCGGCGGCGGATCACCACCTTCGCCCTTGCCGTGACCTTTTCCTTTTCCTTTTCCGGGACCGCCTGGGCCGCCCGGGCCATGGGGAGGATGATGGTTCTTGAATTCCTCAAGCGTCACGCTGCCGTTAGAATCCGCGTCCATTTTCTTGAAAACTTCCTCAGCCTTGGCCGGATCCTTTTGGCCCCTCGGACCAGCTTTGAACTCATCAAGACTCAGAGAACCGTCGGTGTTCGTATCGAGCTTCTTGAAGATTTCTTCAGGTGGTGGACGCTTGCCTTTGTCCGGACCATCTGGGCCACCCGGACCGCCTGGTCCTTTCGGTGGGCCATCTTGTCCGAAACTCAGCGAAGCGGCGGCGACCAATGCGCCGAAAGTGTAAATGCACGTTTTCATGTTTTGTTTGTTTCTTGTTGGGTTGCCCTGAGGCTGCATCTGGCAGCGCCGTGACATCAGGTGAAACGCCGCCCGCGCCCGAGTGTTGCTCGCAGAATTGTTAAGAGTTTGTAAAACTCCACGGGCCTGAAAAACCGGCAGATCGGTAGGGCAAACACGATCTAGGGAAATCGCAGCTGCCGAATCGATCTCACATCGCCCGGCGGTTGCGGCGCACGGTGAGTCCCAGCACTCCAACGGCGAAGAGCGCCAACGAAGCGGGTTCTGGAACCGCCTCGATCGCCACGTTGTCGAGCAGCATGGCCGAGCCATCTCCATTGGAAACAGTGGATAGAAACGAAACCACACTCGATATCCCAGAGGCGGTGAAATCAAAGGACAGGGTTGACCAGGCGACCGTTAGAGGCAGCGTTAGCGGTGCCACGTAGGTGTTCGAGGTCGTAAGGCTGAAGGATCGTGTAACCCCGTCCGCAATGACGTTCATGGTTTTCGGGTTGCTGGTGTTGCCCGCCGTCACAAAACCGGCGACTGCAAAACTCACGCGATAAGTGGAGCCGGCAGTTGTCGGGATGACCGTCTGGATGCCTCCGGGACTGCTCGGTGTGCCGTTCGGCAGGTTGGTGCCGTTCATGTCGATGGAGTAATGTCCATCCGCTGCGTTCCAGATGCTGTCCTTCACCCAGTCGATGTTCACGGTGTTCACCGTCCAGCCGCTAATCGCCGTGGAACCCGCCTGATAGGTTTGAAAAGTGGTGCCGCTGTAGCCCGGATTCTCGAAGCTACCGGCACCGACGCCGTAAATCGTATCGATGATATTAGCCGCACGAGCAGCAGGCGCGCAGAGCACGGCAAGGAGGAATGAGGAAATCTGGGGAGGATGCATGGAGGGGGTGGTTCTGGTGAAATTGGAATTTCTGACAGCGTCTGCCCCCCCGGGGAGAGGGCGCAATTCCTTAACATCTCCTTAATATTTAGGAAAGCCTAATTTCCAAAACCTCCGCTCCGGCAGGCCAAGTGCGGATCGTGTCGTCCGGCTGAACGCCCCACTTCATTTCTGGATATCAGGTGGTCAGCACTGTCCATTGTGTGGAATCTTCGGCTTGCACGATGGGCTCGTGGACATCATGGATGGGCATGGACCGCTGGCTTCTCATTGCTTCCACCCTGCTCGCCGCCATCGGCGGGGTTTGGGGGATGATCTCGGTACATAGGGGGCATCGGAGCCGGCTGACGGTGTTCTGGATGGTGGCGGCGTTTGTTTGCCAACTGGGTTTCCTGTCCGTGCGCGGCCAGATACGGGCGGCTTGCCCACTGGTGGGGACGGGAGAAATCCTGGCGTTTTTGGCGTGGTCGCTGACGTTGTTTTACCTCTTGGTGGGGCCGGCTTATCGAATTTCGCTGCTCGGGGTTTTCACGGCTCCGGTGGTGGTTTTGTTTCAGGTTTTCGCATTGGTGCCGGGGAAACTGGCGGAGAATCCGCCACGGGTGATCGGCGGGAATGCGTGGCATGAGACGCACTCGGCAATGTCAGTGCTGGCCTACGGCGCGCTAGCACTGGCGGCGGTGGCGGGCGTGATGTTTCTGGTGCTGGACAAGCAACTGAAGGATCACCATTTGAAAAGCGGGCTGTTCCGGAATCTACCGCCGGTCCGCGAGTTGCTGATTTCGCTGGAGCGTCTGCTATGGCTGGGCGGGGTTCTGCTGACGATCGGGATCATCGCAGGTTTCCTGATGCCGAACACGACCAATGCGATGGGCCATCTGATCGCGGCGGTAGCCGTGTGGGTGGGCTATGTTTTTCTAATCGGAATCAAGACGGTGCGTGGCTTAACGGGCAGGCGGCTTTCGCTGTCGGCGGTGGCGCTTTTCATTCTATCCTTGGTGGTTTTCGCATTCGTCTGATGGAACTTCTCTGCCTCGGCCTCAATCACCGCACCGCCCCAGTGGATGTGCGCGAGCGCTTTGCCGTGGGGACGGCGAGCCTAGGCGCGGCATCGAATGATCTGGTCGCGCTGGCGGAGGCGACGGAAGGCGTGGTGATTTCCACCTGTAACCGCACCGAGTTCTATCTGGCAGCGGAGAACGCGCAGGCTGCTTTCGGACTGATCGAAACGCGGCTAGCGGAAAAAATTCATGTAGATTCGAGTGTCGCGGCGCATTTCTATCGAAAAGAAAAGGCCGATGCCGCGCGCCATCTGTGCCGGGTGGTGAGTGGGCTGGACTCGATGATGCTCGGGGAAACGGAAATTTTCGGCCAAGTGAAGCAAGCTTACGGCGCGGCGCTCGATGCCGGTGCCACGGGTGCGGTGCTGAACAAACTCTTCCAGCGAGCATTCGGAGTCGGGAAAAAGGTCCGCACGGAGACGTCGATCCAAGAGGGTTCCACTTCTGTTGGAAACGTGGCGGTGGACCTAGCGGAGAAAATTTTCGGTCACCTGAAAAACAGCGAGGTGATGATTCTGGGAGCGGGTGAAATGAGCAGGATCACCGCGCAGAGTCTGGTATCGCGCGGAGCGAGATCGATCTTCGTAGCGAACCGGTCGTTCGACCGCGCGCAGGAGCTGGCGACGGAAATGGGCGGCAGTGCTGTGCGTTTCGATGATTGGCAGCGCGTGCTGGAGCGAGTGGACGTGGTGATTTCCTCAACCGGTGCGCCGCATGCGATCGTCCATCGCGAAGAGGTGGAAAAAGTCCGTCGTGCCCGGAAATACCGGCCGTTGTTTTTCATCGATATCGCCGTGCCTCGCGACATCGATCCGGCGGTAGGTGAAATCGAGGAAGTCTATCTTTACGATATCGACACGCTGGAGCAGCTTGCCGAAGAAGCGCGCACCCGCCGGCAACTCCAGATCGAGGAATGCGAACGCATCATCGAGCATGAGCTAACCAAACTGAATCTACCCGGAACCTGAGATGACCGAACAATCACCTAACAAACTCATCGTCGGCACGCGCGGCAGCGAACTGGCGCTCGTTCAGGCGACTGCCACCGAGGCGGCATTGGCCGCCGCGTTTCCGCATCTGATCATCGAGCGCAAAGTGATCAAAACGACCGGTGACCGACGCACGGATGTATCTCTGGCAGATGTGGCGAAGGCTGAGGGAACTTTTGATAAAGGCGTTTTCATCAAGGAAATCGAGGAGGCGCTCGATGCCGGAGAAATCGACATCGCGGTGCATAGCCTAAAGGATTTACCGACGACTTTGCAGAGTCGTTACCGTCTCGCCACGGTGCTCGAACGTGCACCGGTTCGGGACGTGTTAGTCACACTCGCCCCAGGAGGATTGACCGCGCTTCCGCAAGGCGCACGCATCGGCACTAGCAGCGTCCGCCGTGCGAAACAAATTCTCTGGTTGCGTCCCGACCTCGAAGTTTCCGACCTACGTGGAAATGTTCCCACACGTTTGCGTAAGCTGTCCGAAAAGGACAACTACGATGCCATATTGTTAGCCGAGGCCGGACTGGTGAGACTTGGATTCATTCCTGAATTCCCGACCGGAGAAACGTCGGAGCCCGTCATCGGCCTCCTCGGCTTGCACGTCACGCGTCTGCCAGAAAGTGAATTTTACCCAGCAGCAGGCCAAGGCGCCATCGGATTGGAAGTCCGCGCGGGCGATGCACCCAGCCACGTGTTTGCCCAGACAATCGGCCATCAAGAAACCTGGCTGCGGATCACCGCCGAGCGTGAGTTTTTACGTCTGCTAGACGGCGGCTGCCACACGCCTGTCGGAGTTTATTCTTCGATCACCGGTGGTGAAATCACCCTAAAAGCCCGCGTTTTCCCCGACGAAGGAGGCACGCCGAAATCCGGCGAGGCCCGCGGCACCGATCCTATCACTCTCGCACTCGAACTTTTCAATTCACTCTCATGAGCACTTCCGGAACCTGTTATCTTGTCGGCGCTGGCCCCGGCGACCTCGGCCTTGTCACCCTCCGCGCGAAGGAATGCATCGAGCTGGCCGACGTGCTCGTTTACGACGCACTCAGCAGCCCGGAGCTTCTTAACTGGACGAAACCCGGCTGCGAGAAAATCTACGTCGGCAAGCGCGCCAAAGACCACTCGGTCCCGCAGGATCAGATCAACGGCATCATCGTGGAAAAAACGAAGGCCGGTAAAAACGTCGTCCGACTCAAGGGCGGCGATCCGATGATCTTCGGTCGCGGCGGTGAGGAAGCGGCGGAACTAGCAGAAGCAGGCGTGACCTTTGAAATCGTCCCCGGCATCAGCTCGACCATCGCCGGTCCGGCCTACGCCGGCATCCCGGTGACGCACCGCGATCACAACACGCAGCTCACGATTTTCACCGGCCACGAGGATCCGACGAAGGGCTTCAGCTCGGTGGATTACGCACAACTCGCCAAAGCTCCCGGCACCAAAGTTTTTGTCATGGGAGTCGCCCGGCTGCGTGAAATCACCAGTGCCTTCATCGAAAATGGCGCAGCTGCCGAAACACCCATCGCCCTAACACGCTGGGCCACCACCGGCTCCCAGAAAACCATCGTCGGCACTCTGGCAGACATCGCCGACATCGCGGACCGGGTGAATTTCACCTCGCCTGCCGTCGCGGTGATCGGCGACGTCGTGAACGAGCGCAAGAAAATCAACTGGTTTGAAAAGCGCCCGCTTTTTGGCAAGCGCATCGTCGTCACCCGCACGCGCGAGCAGGCGGGCGAGCTGAGCAAAGCCTTGCGCGACCTCGGGGCCGATGTGATAGAATTGCCCACCATCCGCATCGAGCCGCCGGAGGACCAGCGTGAGTTTGTGGAACTGGTCACGCACGCGCATGAATACGATTGGCTCGTCTTCACCAGCCCTAACGGTGTTGAGCGGTTCTTCGATGCGTTTTTCATCGCGTTTGCCGACGCCCGCAGTTTGGGCAATCCACGGATCGCGGCGATCGGCAATGGGACCGCGCAGAAGATCCGCGAGTATCGCTTCGCGGTGGATCTGATCCCGGAACGTTTCGTGGCGGAAGGGCTAATCGAGGCTTTCAAAAAAGAAGACATCGAAAACCTAACTATGTTGTGGGTGAAAGCCGCCGAGACCCGCGATGTCATTGGCGAAGGACTCACCAAACTCGGCGCGATCGTGGACAACTGCATTACCTACCGCACCGTTCCCGAAACCGAAGACCCCACCGGTGCCCGTGCCAAACTTGAAGAGGAAGGCGCGGATATGATCACCTTCACCTCCAGCTCTACAGTGGATCATTTCTTCGATCTCGGCATCGACTGGCCGGAAGGCTGCGCGGCCGCCAGCATCGGCCCGGTCACCAGCGAGACCCTGCGGAAAAAAGGCCAGAAGCCCGCATTCGAGGCACCGCAGCATGACATTCCCGGCTTGGTGAAGTCGATTGTGAAACACTTCAACAAGCACGGCTGAGAAAGACGGCGGCGGTTTCACCTGTAGAGTTCGTTTTATGAAAACCGTCCGATTTCTAGCAGCTCTCATCGCACTCATCTCCCCGCTCCACGCGGAAATCGGCCTCGGAGCCAAGCCCATCGACGGTGCCGAAATGGTCTTCGACGGCTCGCGTGAAATGTTGGACGCCAAGTGGACCTACTGGCAGGGCCCAGCGTTCGCCTCGTCGCTGCCGATCAAGTGGAAAATCGTCGCGGATCCTGTGGACAAGGGCACCGTCCTAATGTCCGACGACCCAGTCGCTGCCGGCGGCAAATACGGCTCTGCGGACATCGTGACCAAAAAGGAATACAGAGATTTCCGCCTGCACATCGAGTTTCTCGTCAGCAAGGAAGGCGGAAACAGCGGCGTCTATCTGCAGAACCGCTTCGAGATCCAAATCCTCGACGGCGATAGAACCAAACACGGAATGGGAGCAGTGATCAACGAGACCGAATCACCCTACGAGGCCTACAAGGGCGTCGGCAAATGGAACTGTTATGACTTCGTTTTTCGCGCGGCCCGTTTCAAGGAGGGAAAGCTCTTTGAAAAACCCATGGTCAGTCTGTTTTTCAACGGCATCAAAGTTTACACCGATCAAACGATCAACCAAGTCTGGGGCGGCGCGAAATCTGGAATCGACGGCGGAAATGACGGCGGCAAGGGCCTCACCGACGTCCTCGGCGGATTGAAGCTCCAATGCGAAGGCCACGACGTGCGATTCCGGAATGCGTGGATCAAAGAACTCGATTTGAAAACCGCGACCACAGATTTCAAGGAATAGCGGCAGCAAGTGGTTATTTCCGGCTTGCGAAAAATCGGGGACTCTGTTTGCTTCCGCCCACGGTAGCACGCCGCTGTAGCTCAGGGGTAGAGCAATTCATTCGTAATGAATAGGTCGTCGGTTCAATTCCGACCAGCGGCTCCATTCTCCCATAAGGGATTGCGCTGATTATTAGCCTAACTAAAAAACAGGCACTCACCCAACTCTCACCTTAAAAGAAAAACGGCGCAACGTTTCGCCCGATGCCTGTCAAATTGCTTGTGGCGAGTGTTGAGGCTCGCTAGGAGAGACGGCGATGAGATTATCAAGAACCCTTTTTGCCGCATCGTTGCTGATTTGCCCGCTCAGTAGCTGCACGTTCAACTTTTGGAACAAGGATTTCGTCACGCCTGGTGAAAAGCTCAACCCGCCGAAACTGGATCGCCTTTCGATGGGCATGACAAAGCAGCAAGTCGCGGAGGCAATTGGCCAACCTGACCAGATGGCGAGCGCGAAAACAACCGCCAAGGGCTTCGTAGAGACTTGGGAATATGACCGGGTAGAAGCCCGTCCCGGCCCTGACCGTCTTGCGGAAAGATACCAAGTCGAGTTCACCAATGGGAAACTAAGCGGCTACGAGTCCAGCGGGGACTTCAAGCAGCAGATCAACGTCCGTTGAAAAACAAAAAACCCGCCTGCCACTGAGGCCAGACGGGGTGATTTCAACGGACCAATCAGGAAAAAAGCGGGGGATTCCATTCCCTCTCGGTGTAGCCAATTCCAAGAAATCCCTCGCGAATTTCAGTGATTTTCTCTGTCGTTGTTTCGATCAAGCCGGTGAATGGGTTCCCGCCTATGAAATCAGCGGCAACTTTTAAGCTCGGGAGGATAGTGAAAAAAGCCGAGTGCTTGTCCCACACACACACCATAGTGCCAGAGGAGGGGTAAGCTAGGGCCGGGGCAGATTGGTGGACTCGTGACCTTCTGCGGGGATTGTGGCGGCGTGATGGATCGGGCTGATTTTGGAAGCGGTTTGTCATAGCGCATGCCATGCCGCCCGCTCATCTCGTGTCTGTCGAAATATTTCTCTAACCGACAATATCAGACAGACAGCATGCAGGAGATAGTTTTCAAAATTGGCAAAATTTGGTAGGCGGGGCCGATATAGGTGGCGGTCGAAATTTTCAGGGGTGGGGGTGGGGGTCGCAGTTGATACATGATCAGCCTGAAAATATTTTCACGCCGCTCCTTCTCCCCTATCGCCTCCAAATTCACGCTTGATCGAACCTCAAATCGTTTTCCCGCAGACCCCCACCCCTTCAAAACGATCCAAATTCCCCGGCGGGTATCGAGCCTTTGTAATAAGCGATGACAGGAGCAACGGCACCAGCGATGTGAATTCGGGGCGGGTGCCGACTGAGCCTTCGTGCTTCATGGTCGCCGTGATCCGCTAGCCGTGCCCCATGTAAATCTGTTCCATCTCATCAGTGTAAGAAATGAAATAACCAAGATGTTCATCCGGGATCTCTTGCCAGACGCGGAAAGGGCGAATCATGTCTAGTTGATCAAAATATGCGGTTCGTTCGCTAAGATCTAGGATCGCCGCCGTGATTGTATTCCTGATATTAAGCCTGTTTCCATGTCCTGAATATCGCCCTTCCAATTCATCAACCCTATCACGGATTGCCACGAATGATTCAAGACACATGATGAAATGAGCATCACCAGTCAAATAAAGTCGCCCCCATTTGCGATTTACGGAGTCCAGCAAAAGAGAAAGCGTCAGATCATTAAGGCATCGCGCGTCTATCAATTCAAATCTTGACGCGTATCCCGAAAGAGCGCGTGCCCGCTCGTCCTTCTTCACTACAACTGACACTAATTTACTCCACCCGAGCCACAGCACCGGGCAGACCACAAAAACCACGAGCATAATAACACCCATCTTTTCCCAGCAGTAAAATTTAATTCCCAAGAGCGCAAGCCTGAAGCACTCCCCGTCCGCCCTCCAAAGCGAGCGGAGGTTTTTGCCGCTCTTCCCCTGACTTTGTGAAATCCGTCGCACGCGCTTCGATGCTGCATTTGACACCAATTCTTTAGAAATGGTGTTGCCTTGTGGAATCTATCGCATACGTATCAAGCCATGCAGCACGTTTTCTCCTACCTCCGAGTTTCATCCCGTGGACAAATCGACGGCGACGGTTTCGACCGCCAGCGGGACAAAATCCAGCAATGGACAAAGGCTAACGGTGCCACCGTCGAAAGGGAGTTCCGCGAGGAAGGCGTTTCCGGTGCGAACGAGTTAGACGGGCGGCCCGCCATGATTGAGCTATTGGGGGCTATCGCTGCTAACGGTGTTCGCACGGTCGTAGTGGAACGTGCCGACCGCTTCGCCCGTGACTTGGTAGCGTCCGAATTGCTTCTACGGGAATTCACCCGCCTTGGCGTGCGCGTGATCGAAGCGGAGGGAGGAAACGATCTATCGGCGGGCGATGGCTCAAACCCCACCGCGAAGCTCATTCGCCAGATCCTCGCCGCCGTGTCGGAGTTCGACAAGACGAGCGTCGTCTTGAAGCTCAAAGCCGCCAGAGTCCGCGCACGTCGAGAAAACGCCACGGGGAAGTGCGAGGGCCGCAAGGCTTTTGGCGAGCGCGAGGGAGAAGCGGCCACGCTCGCCAAGATCCAGTCACTTCGACGGAAACCCAAGGACGGGAAGCGGATGCCCTTTGCCGCCATCGCCGAAAAGCTAAATGCCGATGGGGTTTCCACTCGCACCGGGAAGCCGTGGCATGGGGAGGTTGTGAGAAGACTGCTGGGGGCGGAGCGGTAGGCGGTGCCCCTATTGCTCGCCGTCTGTGTCTGCGGGGTCTGCGGTGTCGTCTGTCTCCCTATCTGTGGGGTCTTCAGTGAGCATGGGGATACGTTCTGCGTCGGCCACTTTTCAGCCACACGAAGCAACAACTTGAGATCGGGTGACGATATCGGTGACAAGCCCCCAACTAACTCATTGATAATCAATGCTGAATCAGTCGGTTCAAATCCGTCCAGCGGCTCCATTTGATTCGGGAAATTTTCCCGGCACCCGTTGGTTCAGTGTGAACCAAATCTCGCTTCCCCTTTCCAAATAGGGCTTGCTGTGCCCCGGAATGACTTTTAAAAACTTCATGGAACCGTACTACGCGATCGCGTGTATTTTCAAAATAACTTTACAATCAAGCTAAAATCAGGCAAAAAGTTTTCAGTGCTGTCCCTGCATGAAAACATACCCTTACCTGAAAGTGATCACGGTCGCTTGCGCCGCTGCTTTGGCATCGTGCGCCTCGCAACCACAAACTAAGAAGATGCCGGTTTCGGCGTCACTCCGTCCTGACTCCTCGCTCACCGAGCGGGTATTTCAGGAAGTCAATTCCTACCGCCGCAGCCACGGCGCGTCGGATCTCCAACGCCATGCCGGTCTTGACCGCCTCGCCCAAGAGCACAGTGAATATCTGCGAGAACATCGCGGGACATTCGAACTGTCTGGAAAAAACGTCAGCCACATCGGCTTCGACGGACGCGCCCTGATGGCTCGCGAGGCCTACCACATGGAAAATATCAGTGAAAACGTGGCCGCAGCCAACCATCCCGGCAAGAATTCCGCGCCGGTATTGGTGGACCTGTGGGCACACTCGAAAAGCCACGAATTCAACATGCGCAGCGCCTGGACTCATACCGGGATCGGCGTTGTGGTGGATAGCGACGGCATGGTGTTCGCCACCCAGCTTTTCGCCACGCAGTCGAGTTCACAGATGAGCGTGCGCGACCGCTTCAACCATTTCTGATGCCAGATTTGACCTTCGAAACCGCCTGTCACACCCGCGGCCTGTCATGGATCGCGGGTGTCGATGAGGCGGGTCGAGGACCGCTTGCGGGCCCGGTGGCCGCTGCGGCAGTAATTTTACCGCGCGGATTCACGTGTCCGGGGTTGGATGATTCCAAAAAAATCTCCGCCAAACGCCGCGAAGTTCTTTTTGAAAAAATCACGGGCGATCCGGAGATCATCTGGTCGGTCGCTACCGCCGATCATGAGGAAATCGACCGCATCAACATCCTCCGCGCCACCCACTTGGCCATGCGCAGGGCAGTGGAGACACTCCGGCAGAGGCCGGATTTCTGTTTGATCGATGGGCTGCCCGTCAGGGATTTTCCCTTCCCTCACGAGAGCATCGTCAAGGGCGACGGGATTTCACTTTCCATCGCTGCGGCCAGCATCATCGCCAAGGTCACGCGTGACCGGATCATGTTGGAGATTGATAGGGAGTTCCCTCAATTCGGCTTTGCGAAGCATCAGGGATATGGCACGAAAGCGCATCTTGAAGCGCTTCGGACTCACGGGCCTTGTTGCCATCATCGTCGGTCGTTTCAGCCAGTCGCTCAACTCGCCCTGCCGCTTGACGGGCTCTGATGGGAAACCTCACGACCGGATTTGGCTGGGAAATTACGGAGAGAAGGTGGCCGCGGACTGGTTGCGCGCAAACGGCTGCCGGATCCTCGCGAAAAACTACAAGGGCCCGAGACGCGGCGAGGTGGATATCGTGGCGAGAGATGGGAAGCTGCTGCTATTTGTCGAAGTGAAAACCCGCCGCGAGGGCTCAAAAATCCGCGGACTCGATGCGGTGAACCGAGAAAAGCAGGGCCTCATCGAGCGCGGGGCCAACGCTTGGCTCAAACGACTCGGCACGCGCGACCTGCCATGGCGCTTTGACGTGATCGAAATTTACGCAGAGGATGGGAAAAAACCGCGCGTCAACCGGGTGAAGGACGCATTTTAGTTACCCGATCTCGCTTGCGGGCAGGCCCACCCCGAAGCACCTTTGCCCAACACTTCATGGATCACTTTCCCAACTCGACGGCATGGCTGGCAAGGCGTGATGGAAGCGTCCTGATCGGCCACGGTCCATTCGAGGAATCCGCGCACGCACCGGCCAGCGGTGTTGCGTTTTACATGCAGGATTTCGCCCTGAGCGAGCCCACGCCGTGGAAAACGCCAGCCCAAATCGAACGGATCACGACGAGCGAACTGGCGGAGCGATTTTCCGGCGTTGCCCCGCTGGCTTGCGATTGGCAACCGCTCGATGCCGCGCCGTTTTCGGTGATTTTCCAGGAAATTATGTCGTGTATCCACAGCGGAGTTTTCGAAAAAACCGTGCCGGTGGTCACAGAGTGCGGGAAATCAGGGCATCCCCCGGGCAAGGCGGTGATCGCAGCGATGACGCGCCAGGCAGCACCGCTCTATTCCTACGGATGGGTGCATGAGAACTCCGGTTTTGCGGGAGCCACGCCTGAATTGTTGTTTTCCCTGAGTGAAAAACACCTCGAAACCATGGCCCTTGCCGGCACCGCCAGAAGCGAGGATCGCGAGGTTTTCGCGGTCGATGAAAAGGAAATTCGCGAGCACGAATATGTCGCGCAGACCCTTGTTTCGAAATTGCTCGATCTTGGCGGCGTGACGCGGCTGTCGCGGGAAATCCTTGATCTGGGGCCGATTGTCCACTTCCTGACCACCATCTCGCTGGAATTGCATTCCGCCCTCCCGGCAGAAGATCTCCTCCGGCGTCTCCACCCGACTCCAGCGCTCGGCCCGCTGCCGCGCACGGGACAAACACTCGGTAAATTGCTGGAATGGAGAGATCGCCTCGGCTGCCCACCCCAGTTCGGTGCACCTTTCGGACTTTGGGATGGCGGCCGTTTCGATGCCATCGTCGCTATCCGTGGAATCTGGTGGAACGGACTCGATCTGAGCCTTCCAGCGGGCTGTGGAATCATTGAAGCCAGCCGCCTCGTGAACGAATGGCGTGAACTCCGGCTGAAACGTGAAGCCGTCAAACGCTTCCTCATTCCACCGCAAAGCTTGTAACTGCAATCAATAATCCACCTCAAGGCACTCAAGATTAGCTATTTGGGGGGGGAAATTAAGTACGGATAAGTTTTTAATTAAAAAAGATTGAATGTTTTTAAAAAACTAGCAGTATCCAGAGCATATCGCCTGTCCGGTTTATGCTCACAAGTTGCTATCTCTGCCGATTTTCGAGAGGAATGCTGTCACTCGCAGCATGTCTGGCAGCGACTTCTCTAGAAGCAGCGGTGCCTGCCCTTGTTGCCAATCCAATCGGCCGGATTGCCCGCATTTTTGATTCGCAACTCGTTAACACTGAAGATCGTGTATCTTGGCTCGACAATCGGGTCGCGACCTTTGCTCAGCATCGCGAGCACGCCATGAAAGTAGGCCTCGGCTACCGTGGATGCCGCAGCAAAGCAGGCGGCGCGGACCCATCTGTGACCTTGGATCTAGGTTCCACTTTCCCGATTAGCACGATTTACCTGATTCCCGCTCAACGAGAATTTTTAGAAGATCCGGGAATGTTTCCGAAGCGTTTCACCCTTGAGGTTTCAAATCGCGAGGATTTCGCCCAGCGGGTGATTCTCTACACTTCCGGAACCAGCACTTATCTGCCATCGGATGGAAATCCGGTTCCATTTACGGCCCACGATTCCGCACGATACGTTCGGCTAACGGTTCACGAGGGCCACAAACGCGACGTGATCGATCTATTCGGGCTATCTGAAATCGTGGTGGCCTCGGACCGCGAGCCGGTATCCTTCGGGGCGTCCGTCTCCTGTGTCGGCAATCTGGATTCGCCGGGAATCTGGTATCCAGCAGCACTTACCGACGGACGGACACCTCTCGGAATTTGGCAAAACGGCCTCAAGATCGACAACGAACTTGGCGACTCGGTGACAGTCGCCAATGCCGACGAAAGCGTCTCCTGGAATATCCAACTCAATGCAACCGCTCCGCTCGACCGACTGGTGCTGTTTCCCTATCAACTCAGCAGGTCATTTGAATCCTCGGTTTTCCCGGAATCCGTCACCGTGGAACTCCAAGGTGAAAACGGCCAACCCGAGGAATTGGTCTGCATGTGGAACAACCCACTCCCCGGAGCGAGCACCATGACGCCGCTGGTGATTCCACTCACTGGAAAATCCGCAAAAAGCGTACGTGTCACCGGAACACACCCCTACCTGATAGGAGATCAGAAAATCCAAGCGCTTTCCGAAATCGAAGTCTGGTCCAAAGGTGAAAATATAGCGCAAAACCTGCCGGTCACTCGCACCTACGGCAATGCAACCAAGTCCGTGAGCTCCCTCACCGATGGCTATGCTTCTGAGAAAAAGATCATCCCCGTCACCGTCTGGCTCGACCAACTCTACGAACGTGCCCGCATCGAGCGTGAGCTTGCCTCACTACGGCCGATCCACCGCGAACTCGCTTCAGAAAGCGAACTCAACGCGACTTGGGGATCCGCCGTCATCCTCGGCCTCACTTTCCTGATCCCCGTGTTCATCGTCGAGCGCCGGCGCTTGATGTCACGTGACCAGCTCGACCAATTGCGTAAACGAATTGCCTCGGATCTCCACGACGACATCGGCAGCAATCTCGGCAGCATTTCACTCATCGCCCGCACCGCCCGCAAGGACCTTGTGCGTCTGCATGGCCCGGAGGAAGTTGCCGACGATCTGGGAGAAGTGGAATCCATTGCCCGTGAAAGCTCGCTCGCCATGCGTGACATCGTCTGGCTGTTGGAACGCCGTCAGGACTCCATCGGCGATCTCGTCCAGCGCATGCGTGAAACCGCAAACCGCCTTCTGCGAGAGATCAATTTCACACTCGACTGCGAGTCGAACAAGACCGCCGCAAAGCTCTCGCTCGATGCGAAGCGCCACCTCTTCCTGTTCTATAAGGAAGCCATCCACAACGTGCTCAAGCACTCACATGCCAACTGCGTTTCCATCCGCTTGTGGGATGAGGACGACAAGCTAGCGCTGGAAATTCTCGACAACGGCATCGGCCTGCCTCTCGACGAAACGCAATGCCCGACCGCCGTCCGCAAGCTTGAGGACCGGGCGCGTGTGCTTGAAGGACTTCTTGAAATCGCCTCCTCCAAGGAAACCGGCACCATGATCCGCCTTCTGGTTAAACGTTCCCATCTCACCGCCCACCCCACCATGTCATGATCGCTGAAGTCACCACCACCACCTGCATCTGGATTCTTGAAGATCACGAGGTTTTCGCCAAACAAGTCCGCCGCCTCATCAGTGGCGAGGCCGACATGATCTGCCCGCAGCACTTCGCCAGCGCGGCCGATCTCTTCGACAAACTCAAATTCACCAACGATCGGCCGGACCTGCTTCTGCTTGATCTCGGCCTCCCGCGCCGCGACGGCCTAGAGGTGCTCTGCGACATCCGCGCGATGCTGCCGGAAGTCAAAGTTCTCATCCTAACCGCCTCTGACGATCGCGATAAGGTCTATCGGGCCATTTGTAACGGCGCTTCCGGCTATCTGCTGAAAACTGCCGATCCTGATGAAATTCTCTCCGGCATCCGTGACGTGATCCACGGTGCCTCCGCTCTCAGCGCATCGATCGCCAGCATGATCCTCCAAGGTTTCTCACGCCACGGCCCTGTTAGCCAAATCGAGGCGATGACCAACCGCGAGGAGGAAGTTCTGCGCTACCTCGTCAAGGGCCTCATCAAGAAAGAGATCGCCGATGAACTCTCGATCTCCCAACACACGGTGGACATGCACCTCCGCTCGGTTTACCGAAAACTGGAAGTGCGCTCGCAAACTGAAGCCGTTTCCAAGGCCCTCCGCCAGGGCCTCGTCTGAAATTTTCTGTCTGGAGTTATCGCCATCGAACGGCGGTGTTTGTAAACAAAAACCCCCGGCTCGGTAAACGAGTCGGGGGTTTTTATTAAATTGATTTAAGCAGGAGGAATCAGGCTTCCTCTTCCTTGGTGTCGCCCGCGTCCACCGAGATGGTGAGGGTAGCGATCACTTCGGGATGGAGGCGCACGGTGACCTCGGACTTGCCGGATTTCTTGATCGGCTTGTCGAGCTCGATGGCGTGACGGTCGATGACGATGCCGGCAGCTTCGAGTTCCTTGTGGATGTCCATGTTCGTCACCGAACCGAATGCCTTGCCGCCTTGACCGGTGGAAAGGGTGAACTTCGGCTTGATTTTGGAGATCTTGGCGGCGAGCTCTTGAAAAGCAACGAGCTCAGCAGCCTCGCGAGCTGCGCGACTGGTCTTGAGCGCCTCGACGTGGCGAAGGTTCGATTTGCTGGCTTCAAAAGCCTTGCCTTGTGGGATCAGAAAGTTGCGGGCGTAACCGGCGCGGACTTTGACGACGTCTGCTTCGGCACCAAGGCCTTCGATTTTTTCTTTGAGAATGACTTGTGCGTTGGCCATGGGAATCAGTGGTAAAAAGTTCGTTTGGGGGCGGCGATTTAGGCTTCGATCCAAAATGAGTCAAGAAGAATGCAGGCTTATTCCGTTCTCGGGCTGAGAATTCATCGTTGGTGAACGATTTTCCGCCCGTCGGACTCTAGGGATTGCCGTTCCGGCGGTGGATGGCATGCTCTGGGAAGTGAAATCATTCTCCCAATGGCGCGACCGCGCGGAGATCCTGACGCCGCCGTTTCCATGGGACCGGCCGCGCTGGCGCGAAGCTGGGGGCCCACCGGTCGTCCTGCTTCACGGCTTGTGGCGCGGCTGGCGGGCAATGGAACCGATGGCCCGGGCGCTGAAGAACGGCGGTTTTTCCACCCTGAGCATTCCCTACCCCTCGGCGCGCTTGCCCATCGCGGTCCTCACCAAGCTCGTGCGGACTGAGGTGGAGAAAATTTCGTGTAACGAGCCGATTCATTTCATCACCCACTCGCTCGGCGGGATCGTCCTGCGAGCGCTTTTGTCAGAAGTGGTGCCGTGGCAAACCGGCAGAATCGTCATGCTGGCTCCGCCGAATGGGGGCAGTGAGATCGTCGATTGGGTTTCAGGGCATCCCCTTCTCAAACGAGTGCTAGGCCCAGCAGGTGGCGAACTTGGCACGAGCGGTCTGCCGCATCACCTGCCGCCGTTTCCCGCCGGACTGGAAACGGCGGTGATCATGGGTAACCGCAGTTCCATTCCCGTTTTCAGAAAGCTTCTCAGCCCGGAGAACGACGGCATCGTCTCTGCGGAAAAAGGCAGAATCGACGGATTGAGCGGTTTCACGGTCATTCCGGCGGATCACACGTTCATCCAGATGCACCCGGAAGCGATCCGCCTCAGCCTGCAATTTCTGAAGACTGGCGGTTGGCCCGGTTAGTTCTGTAACTGGCTCAACGGTTTTTTCTGAAACTGTTCGTCGCGCAGTTTTCTTAGGTATTCGAGATACTTCTGTTGGGCGACGAGGTCTGGATCATTTCCGACAGGAACTTCCTGCCCGTATTTTTTCCACGGTCCATAGGGAACCTGGCCAGCCTCGACGAAGCGCCAGTGCACTTTTTCCCCGGATCGCAGCCCTAGGTAATCACGGATAGACGGCGAGAGATCGATCCCGGCGGAACCGTTCTGCGTGGTCTTGGGAGGCTTGGTCCCGAAGACGAATTCCCAATCATCCGTCTCCCATGGCCCACAGTCCTCCCACTGGCCGTAACAACTGCGATTTCCGTAATAAATCTGGATCCAGCGGTCCTTGCACACGGTTTTTCCCGGCTCCGGACGCATCCGGGCGAACCACGGAATCACCCTCGATGCCTCGGGTTTATGCGCACCATAACCGAGCACGTCGTTGTAAGGGAGCGCGATGTAAAATGGATTGAGTTTCGGGATGAACGACTTCGGACGGAACTCTCCGGTGGTGTGGTTCGCGATTCTGCTGGCAGGCTCAGGATCGTCAAAACCGCCGAAATTCGACGACCATTGCTGATCCCACGAGGACTTGTTATTTGGCGTCGGATTGCGTTCCGAGGGTTGCTCGCCAATCCAGAAGATCGTGCAGGTCACGTGGGTTTTCCAAGGATACAAAATCCGCGCCGTCTGCGCAGGCGGGCGGACCGGCACGACCGGACGGACTCCTGTTGGAACGACGACTTTCGGACCGGCATTGCCGCCAGTAGTCCCCTGACCAGACGCACCGATCATCCCGGCGAGAAGCGCCGGAACGACAAGAAATGCGAAAGGTGGTATTGGGGAGAATCGAAGCATACCGGAAATCCAGTGGGCACGGATGAATCAAGCGTCGGCAAGGCTTGAACCAAATCAGCTCCCTTCGCAAGCCAAAGGTCTGCGGTAAAAATCGCCTAGGGCAGCCTGAACCCACCCTTTTCACAACAAAGCCCGTGCCGGAGGAACCAGCACGGGCTTGATGAATCTTGATCGATCAAACTCCAGCAGCGCTGGCTTCCTCCTGCGACTCGGGTCGGCTGGAGACGAAGTCGAGCTCCTCGGCATCGGCCTTTTTGACGACATTCACGGAATCACCCGACTTGACGTCGCCACGGAGCAGCGATTCAGCGAGCGGATCTTCCAGGAAGCGCTCCACAGCACGGCGCATCGGACGTGCACCGTATGCGGGATCGAAGCCTTTGATCGCCAACAGGTCGCGTGCTTCAGTGGTGAGAGTGAGGGTGATTTCCTTCTCCTTGAGGCGCTTGACGAGCTTCGAGACTTCGAGATCGACGATCTGGTTGAGATCCACTTTTTCCAGCATGTGGAAAACGACGAGGTCATCGAGGCGGTTGAGGAACTCCGGTTTGAAGTAGCGTTTCGATTCTTCGAGGATCTTGTCCTTCATGCCTTGGAAGTCGGCTTGGTCCTCGGTCATCGCGCCGAAACCGAGTGAGGTCTGGCGTTTGATGGAAGAAGCACCGACGTTGGAGGTCATGATGATGATCGTGTTCCGGAAGTCGATCTTACGGCCGAGCGAATCGGTGACAGTGCCTTCTTCCAAAATCTGGAGAAGCAGGTTCATCACATCCGGATGGGCCTTTTCCACTTCGTCGAAGAGGACGACCGAATACGGACGGCGGCGCACGGCTTCGGAAAGCTGGCCGCCTTCTTCATAGCCGACGTAGCCCGGAGGCGATCCGATGAGACGGCTGGCGGTGAATTTCTCCATGTATTCCGACATGTCGATCTGGATGAGCGAATCCGCATCGCCGAACATGAATTCAGCGAGGTTGCGAGCGAGGTAGGTTTTTCCTACGCCGGTGGGTCCGAGGAAAAGGAACGAACCGATCGGGCGGCGCGGATCCTTGAGGTCGGCACGCGAGCGGCGGAGGGCTTTGGAAATGGCAATGACGGCCTCGTCCTGACCGATCACGCGGCCCTTGAGTTCGTCTTCCATCTTCAGGAGCTTCTCGGCTTCCTTCTCTTCCATGCGGCGGAGCGGCACTCCGGTCCATTTGGAAACGACGGCCATGATGTCGTCATCGGTGACGGTGACAATGGTTTCCTCAGAGGAGGCACGCCAGTTTTTCAGGGTGTCTTCGAGATTTTTCTTTGCGTGCTTTTCGTCATCGCGCAGCGCGGCGGCCTTCTCGAAATTCTGTTCGGCAATGGCAGCCACCTTGTCGCGGTTGATTTCGACGATCGCAGCTTCGAGTCCCTTGATGGAAGGAGGACGCGTCATCGTGCCGATGCGGGCACGGGCCCCGGCTTCGTCGAGCACGTCGATGGCCTTGTCCGGCAGGAATCTAGCAGTGAGATAACGCGAGGTCAGTTTCACGGCCGCCTCGATGGCGGAAGGAGTGAACGAAGCCTTGTGGTGGCTTTCATACTTCTCCTGCAAGCCCTGGAGAATCTTGATCGCATCATCGACGGATGGCTCCTCCACTTTCACCTGTTGGAAACGGCGCTCGAGGGCGGAGTCCTTTTCGATGTATTTGCGATACTCGTTGAGCGTGGTGGCACCGACGCATTGCAACTCAGCGCGGCTGAGTGCGGGCTTGATGATATTGGAGGCATCCATCGCACCTTCCGCGGAACCGGCACCGACGATGGTGTGCAGTTCGTCGATGAAAAGAATGACGTTCTTCACCTTGCGGATCTCATCCATGACGGCCTTGATGCGCTCCTCGAATTGGCCACGGTATTTCGTTCCGGCGACCATCAATGCGAGATCAAGAGTGATGACTTTCTTGTCGCGGAGAATTTCAGGCACATTGCCAGTGGCGATTTCCTGAGCGAGTCCTTCGACGATCGCCGTCTTACCGACACCGGCTTCACCAATGAGAACCGGGTTGTTTTTCGTCCGGCGGCAGAGGATCTGAATCACGCGCTCGATCTCGCTCTCGCGGCCGATCACTGGATCAAGCCCACCTTCGCGAGCGACTTTCGTGAGGTCGCGGCCGAATGCCTTGAGCGCGGGAGTTTTGGATTTTCCGTCGCCATCCGCACTTGGGGCTTGGGACTGGCTTTCTTCTTCGAAAGGTCCATCGCCATCTTCGGCATCCTCATCGTCATCATCGTCATCATCCTGATCGTCTGGCGAGAAATTCGGATCGATTTCCGCGAGGATTTCGTTGCGGGTGCGCTGAATGTCCACGTCGAGTCGCTTGAGCACGCGGGCGGCGACGCCCTCGCCTTCGCGGAGCAGGCCGAGGAGAAGATGCTCGGTGCCGACGTAGGAATGGTTGAGAGCCTTCGCTTCCTTGTTAGCAAGTGCGAGGACTTTCTTCACGCGGGGCGTGTAAGGAATGTTTCCAGCAGCCTTCTGCGGCGGGCCGGATCCGACTTCCTTCTCCACCTCCATGCGGACGGCTTCGAGTTCCAAGCCCATGCGTTCCAGCACGTTGACGGCCACGCCTTGGCCGAGCTTGATGAGGCCGAGCAACAAGTGCTCGGTGCCTACATAGGAGTGGTTGAATCGGTCTGCTTCCTTTCGGGCCAGAGCGAGGACTTGTTGAGCGCGTGGGGTGAAGTTGTTCATGCGTCGCCGGGGTTGGGTGAGTCTGAAGACTTTTTTTCGTCTTTTGTTGAAATACGAATATCAGGAGAATCGAGTAAATGCAAACGGGAGCGTACGATTTCTGCACGAATAGAGTCTCGTTCTTCAGGAGACAGCTTGCGGCCGGAGTGTAGCTGGAGGTGTGCCGGTTGGATATCCATCAGCAGGGAATCGCACAGCATCACCGTTTCTGCAGGGAAAAATCCGAGAGTCCCACCGAGCCGGAGGAGAGAAAGGTGGTTCAGTGCCTCCTTGGAATCGATGATGTGCGCGTGGCGCAGCACGCCGTAAGCACGTCCGATTTTGTCAGCGACCATTTCCGGATCGTCCTCCAGCAGTTTTTCGCGGGCGTTCTGCTCGTGATTGGAAACCTGCGAAATCACCCGCTCGAGGCGGCGGATGATGGTTTCCTCGCTCTCGCCAAGCGTGGATTGGTTGGAAATTTGATAGAGGTTTCCGAGCGACTCGGTGCCTTCACCATAGAGCCCGCGAACGGCGAGTCCGATCTTGTTCACCGCCTGTAACACCTGGCCGATCTGATCGCTGAGAACAAGGCCCGGAAGATGGAGCATCGCGGAAGCACGAAGGCCGGTGCCGAGGTTGGTCGGGCAGGTCGTTAGATAACCGAGCGTCGGATCGAACGCGAATTCCAAAGAACTCTCCAACTCGGTATCCAGTTCCGATAGAGCGTTGAAAGCAGCCGTTAGCTGAAGCCCCGGACGGATCGCCTGCATGCGCAAATGATCCTCTTCGTTCAGCATCAGACTGAAGGTCTGACGGCGCTCGATGACCGCTGCGGAGCCATCGCCGCGTGCGGCGTGTTCGCGGGAAATCAGGTGACGCTCGACGAGCACTTGTTTCTGCACCGACGTTAGATCTCCGAGCTCGTGGGAAAACGCGCCTTTCATTGCGGGCAGCGCCTCCACGGCCGGGCGCATCAGATCGAGCGCGGCGGCACGTTGGTCGCGCTTCGCCCAACCAGGAAATGGCTGGCGGCGCAAATTCCGCGCGAGGCGGATGCGCGAGGTCAGGACGGCACCGTGCTCCCCTTGCCCGCCGGTCATCCAATCGGCGGGGTGCTTAATGAGAGTGGTGAAGCGCATCATGGGATTGGTTTTGAGAGGGAGTGAAAATTTCTAACTTCTGACTTCGTCGAGGTTGCGGATCTCATCGCGGATGCCGGCGGCTTCCTCGTAGCTTTCGGAAGCGATCGCCTGATCGAGCCGCGAACGGAGTTCCTCGATCCGCTGGCTGCGGAACTGGATCGCCATCAGACCTTCCGGCACCTTGCCGATGTGCGAGGTCCCCTTGTGCATGCCGCGGACCATTTGCGCGACTTCCTCGCCAAAGGTGGCATAACAGTCACTGCATCCGAAACGCCGCACGCGGCGCAAATCATCGAGAGTGAATCCGCAGGTCACGCATTGTTTCCCGTTTCCAGGAGCTTTCTGCGAGGTGGTGTTGGCCGTGACTGTTCCAGGTCCGCCAGGGAGACCGCCCAGAAGGAGATCTGCGAGCGAAAAGCCAGTCGGGTCCGTGACACCGCGCTCCTTGGCGCAATTGTCGCAGAGACAAACCTTCTTCATCTGTCCCTCGACGAGTTGGGTCAGGAAGACGGTGGCCTTTTTATCGCAGAAATCACATTTCATGGGTTATCTACTTTTACGACCTAAGCAAAGGGAGTGCCAGTGCTCATTGCAAGTGTGTGGAACGCATCGAGGAAACGTTTCGTGAGCGGGCCGGGCTTACCAGTGCCGATGATCCGTCGGTCCAGTGCGACGACTGGAATGACTTCCGCTGCAGTTCCCGTTAGGAAACATTCGTCCGCGGTAAAAATGTCATATCGGGTGAGTGAAAGTTCCTTGAAAGGCACGCCGAGTTTTTCCGCCAGCTCAATGATCACCGAGCGGGTGATGCCATCGAGCGCGCCATCCGAGATGAGCGGCGTTAGAAGCGTGCCGTTTTTCAAGAGGAAAAGGTTGTCGCCGGTGCACTCGGCCACGTAGCCCAGCTCGTTGAGCATCACGGCTTCGAGCGCGTTGGCTTGGATCGCCTCCACTTTTGCCATGATGTTGTTCAGGTAGTTCAGCGATTTCACCTGCGGCATCAATGCGCCGGGTGCCGGACGGCGGGTGGCGCAGGTGATGATGGCAAGGCCATTCTGATAGTGTTCGTCCGGGTAAAGCTTGATCGTCGAGGCGATGATGAACATCGTCGGCACCGGGCAAAGATACGGATTCAAGCCGAGCTCTCCCGCACCACGCGTGACGACAAGCCGGATATATCCATCGGTGAGGCCGTTCGCAGCAACCGTGTCACAGGTGAATTTGCAGACTTCCTCCTGCGTCCATGGCAGGTTCAGAATGATCGCCTTCGCTGAATCGAAGAGCCGTTGGATGTGTTCTTCCAAACGAAAAATGCGTCCGTTGTAAAAACGGATGCCTTCAAAAACGCCGTCACCGTAGAGAAGGCCGTGGTCAAAGACCGATACCTTCGCTTCAGATTCATCCACCAGTTTGCCGTCGAGCCAGATTTTCATGTGAGATTCTTCGCCAAGGGTAAGGAGAAGCAGGCCGCTGGCAAGCGGGAGATTGCAGAAGATTCATTCTTCCGAAATAGCAGCCCAGCGCGTGAACGGATGCCTCGCGAGATGCGAGTTGAAATACCGCACATCGTCCGAGACCTCCGCGCCCAGCCATGCAGGCATTCTAGGCATTTCGTTCTCATCGGAAAGCTCCACCTCGGCGACGATCAGTCCGTCGTTTTCACCATGAAAAACGTCCACCTCCCACACGTGCCCACCGTGCCGGATCTCGTGGCGCGTTTTATCGATCACCGATGGCAAACACAGCTCCAGCAACTCCCGCGCTTCCGCAGGCGGGACTTCGTATTCAAACTCCGCCCGCGTGATTCCCCGCGACCGCCCCTTGATTGTGAGCCACGCCTTTTCGCCCGCCACCCGCACCCGCACCGTGCGCTCCGGGTCCTGCGAGAGATAGCCTTGCGCGATTCTTACGCCCTGCGTTCCGTCTCGCCACGATTCATCTGCGACGAGAAATTTCCGCTCAATTTCAGCAGCCATGGGAAATCAAGGTTCAGGAGTTTTCTCCGGCGGATCTGTGATGGATTTCCAATCCGCGCTGCCATGATCCAACCGCTGGACCTCGCTCAGATAGACCGCATCCTCGTTTTTCGGATCCAATTCGGCGGCGAGTTGGATGAAAAGCTTCGCTAGCTTCTTACTCTCCTCCCCCCCTTGTTTGTCCAACAACTGCCCGCGCGTCAGGATCAGCCGCGCGAAAACCTGCGCGCTGTAGCTTCCCTCCGCCATCGCTGGCAAAATTCCTTTCCCCAGTTGGAAATTCACCACCACGGCCTTCTTGTTCCGAGGCGAAAGCTGCAGGGCCAGCCCGATCATCCGCCGCGCCGATGTCAGCGACGCGGGCGCTGCCTTCGCCTCCGCCAGTTGGTTCGATGCGATCGTCGCTAAATTCGTGGCATATTCCTCGCGCTCCGAATCCAACAGCCCGAGATCATTTGAGAAACAACTCACCCGCACTTTCGGCGCATCCCACGTGAATGGCTTCACCGGTTCCTCTGCTCCGAGAAATGCCGTCGTGGCGCAAAAAATCGCCGCTGCTTGCCAAAATCGCCTCATCAGGAGTAAGGATGGAAGAACCCTAATCGTTGGCAAGTGGCAATTCCCGAATCATCCCTCCGAAAATCCACCCTCCGCACCACCATGCGGCAGCTCCTGCGCAACCTGAAGGCAGACTCCCACCCGGTTTGCAGCGCTTTAGAAATCTGGCTCGCCCAGCACCCTGCGCTCAAAACCATCGCCGTCTTTTCTCCCCTTCCCGGCGAGGTCGATCTCCACCCATTCATCGCTCGCCATCCGGAAATCACTTGGGCCTACCCCCGCGTCATCGAAGGAAACAACCTAAAATTCCACCACGTCCCAAACCCATCCGCCGACCTCCTTCGCGGAAATTTCTCCATCCTCGAACCCTCCTCCACCCTCGCGGAAATCCCGCCTGCCGAAATAGACGCCTTCCTCTGCCCCGGCCTCGCCTTCGACAAAACCGGCGGTCGCCTCGGCCGTGGCAGAGCATTCTACGACCGCACCCTCGCCCACGCCCGCCCCGATGCCCTGAAAATCGGCGTCTGCTTCCCGGAACAAATCGTTCATGACACCTTCCGTGAGCCACACGACATCCAAATGGACTCGGTCATTTGTGGTGGAAGTTGAGACTCTGGAGTTGAGTGTTGAGTGTGAAAAGCGGCAGATCTTCGTCTTTTTTACTCTCAACTTTCTTCAAGCCCACCCCGGCACTTCCAGCCGAAACTCCGGAATCCTCGCGAAAATCCATTCGCCTCCCGCCGTTTCCCCGAAAAACGCGCCAGACGCCCGCGCTCCCTTCGCCACCACGTGGTAGCTGTTGTAAGAAAAATGCCCGCCTGGCTCAATCGACGGAGTTTGGCCCACCACACCATCGCCCTCCACCACGGTCACCTCGCCCTCGTCCTCATGCACCACCCATTTCCGCCCACGGATCGTCACCGGCACCGGCGAGTCATTATGGATGGAAATGAAATACACAAACGGATGCGGCTTCTCCGGCGGCGCGTCGAGACTGGGCATGTAGATGACATCATCCACCTTTACCCTCAGCCCTTCGAATTCGCGAATCACGCCTGCCATCTCCCCCACTGTTTCCATTGATCCTCAAACTGCCAAGTAAGAAAGAGAGTTGCCGCAAACTGCCGGAGCGTTATCAAACCCCCATGCCGCAGGCCATCCCCGTCACCCTCACCATCGCCGGCTCCGATTGCTCCGCCGGCGCAGGCATCCAGGCAGACCTGAAAACCTTCCAACATTTCCACGTCCACGGCCTCACCGCCGTCACCTGCGTCGTCTCGGAAACCGCGAACCTCGTCCGCGCCGTCCACCCTGTGCCGGTAGAAATTCTCGCCGACCAAATTTCACTCCTGCTCGAAAGTTTCCCCATCGCCGCCATCAAGACCGGCATGCTCTTCTCCGCCGCCCACGTCACCGCCGTCGCGGAAATTTTAAAAAGCCACCCGCACATCGCACTCGTCGTCGATCCCGTCATGATCGCCTCCACCGGAGCCTCGCTGCTAGAGCCTGCCGCCATCGATTGTTATAAAAACCTTCTCCTCCCACTCGCCCGCGTCATCACCCCAAACCTCCCCGAAGCCGAAGCCCTGCTCGGCCAGCCCATCCCCGATGAATCCGCACTCGAACCCGCCGCCCGCGCGCTCTCGGAAAAATTCGGCACCGCCATCCTCCTTAAAGGTGGCCACCTCGATGGCCCGCAGTGCATCGATCTCCTGCTAGAAAATAGCACCGTCCACCGCTTCACCGCCGCACGCATTCCGGTGCCCGGCTCCCACGGCACCGGCTGCACCCTCTCCGCCGCCATCGCCGCCGCGCTCGCCCTCGGCCAATCCCTTCCTGAAGCCACTGCCACCGCCAAATCCTACCTCGGCGAAACCCTCCGCCTCTCTTATTCTTACCACTCCCCCAACGGCCAATCCCTCCACGCTCTCAACCAAGGCACGCGCTTCTAAAAAAATAAATAGGTCCTGTAAGTCCCATACGACCTATTGTCCCGATGTGTCCCGCAGCAACGTCACAGAAAAAGAATCGTTGCAGCGAGACGCCGCAACCACGGTGGGACGGATTCAGTCCGCCAATTTGAATTTTACGCGACACTATTCTCCTTTCTTCGCTAACTTCCGCGCCACCCGCGCAATCCCTTCGTCCAGCTCCGCGCGTCTGATTATCTGCTTCCACCACTTTTCCCCGCCAAAAACGAGACGTGACACCGGCCGCCGATTCACTAAGTTCCCCGAGACATCCCCGCTGCGCCCCTATTACCCATGGACCATCCTCTCAACGCCCTCGGTTACAAACTCCTCACCACCTCGCTTGAGGCGGATTCTCCGGATCAGGAAAAATACAGCACGCTCACTCGCCGTGGATTCCTGCTCGCCGCCGCCTCGCTCACGAGCTGCGCCGCCGCCGAGCCTTTGAGATCTCGCCCACCGACTCCCGCTGCTGCCGCGCCGGTGAAAACACCTTCGAACACCGCTTACCGCACCCCCACCGTGCAGGGCCCGGTGCCGCGCAATCCGGACATGGCGCTGGACTCGAATTTCTCCAAGGCCAACGGCATCAGCTTCTCCCGCGTCCACGTTTCCGGGAACTACATCGCGATGACCTTCGACGACGGCCCGCACCCGCAGAACACACCGCGGCTGCTCGACATGCTGCGCGCCCGCAACATCAAGGCCACTTTCTACGTCATCGGCCAGAGCGTGAATCTCTACCCGCAGGTCGTCCGCCGCACGGTGGAGGAAGGCCATGAAATCGGCAATCACAGCAATACCCACCGCCTGCTGAGCAAGCTCTCGGATAGCGAAATCGTCGCCGATCTCGGCCGTTGCGAGACCGCCGTCGTCAATGCCTGCGGCGTCAAGCCTCCGACGATGCGCCCCCCCTACGGTGGCCTGCTCCAGAAGCAGCGCGAAATGGTCCACTCACAGTTTGGCTATCCCATCATCCTCTGGTCCGTGGATCCGCTCGATTGGAAACGCCCCGGTGCCAGCGTCGTCAGCTCGCGCATCCTCGCCGGTGCCAGCTCCGGCGGCATCGTCCTTTCCCATGATCTCCACGGCCAAACAGTGGACGCCATGCCCGCTACCTTGGATGCCCTGCTCCGCCGTGGCTACAAGTTCGTGACGGTTTCCCAACTGCTCGCAATGCAGACCGAGGTGCCGTCACCACAAGCGTCCGTGGCACCTGCCAATTCCTGAGCATTTCTCCTCACCGCAATTACCCGTGAGCGAGATGATGTTCGGCGAGCGTTACTTCGCGACGCGTGAGCGGCTCTCTGACGTCATGCATGGCATCGCCGCGCTGGCGGTCGAGACTGGCACCGAGCTAGGCGACCGACTGCCCTTCGCCGAGATGGCAAAGGGCCTCGGAACGCCCTTTGTTTTCGTCGTCTCCGGCGAGGTGAATGCAGGGAAATCCACTCTAATCAACGGCCTCTTCGGCCGCGAGCTATGCCGCGTGAATATCCTGCCAGAAACCGACCGCGTGCTCTGGTATCGCTACGGTAGCCCGGCTCGCGACGCCGAGGTCACGCCGATGTTAGAGGAACGCTATCGGCCCGTCGAATTTCTCCGCGACTTCAACCTCATCGACACTCCGGGCACCAATTCCATCGTCCAAGGCCATCAGGACATCACCGAAAAATTCCTCCCGTCCGCCGATCTGATTCTCTTCGTTTTCCCCGTCACCAATCCGTGGGGAGCCGCCACCTGGAACTTCATTTCCCGCCTGCCTGCCGAGGCGATGGAGCGCGTCGTCTTCATCGTCCAGCAGGCGGACCAGCGCGAGGCCATCGACATCACCGTGATCCTCGGCCACATGTCGGACCTCTCGATGAAACGCATCGGCCGCACGCCACCGATCTTCGCCGTTTCAGGAAAACAGGCCTTCGAGGCGAAACGCTCCAAGCCCTTCGCCGCCGATCTTCTGAAAAAAAGCGGCTTTCCCGAGCTGGAAAAATTCATTTCCCGCAGCGTCTGCGAATCCCCGTCCCGCAAGAAAACTCTGGACGACTGGCGCTATCAAGCGGCCACCGCCCTGCGTGCGGTGGAAGACAGCATCGAAGACCAAACGCGCGAGCTCAACCAACAGGGCCGTTTCCTCGAATCCATCGAGCGCGAGATTGATGATATCCGGGAAAAATTCGTCACCCGCCTACCACGCCACCTCGCCGGAGTGGCGGAGGTTTTCGAGTCCGAGGGCGTGTGGGTTTCTAAAAAACTCCGCTGGAAACTGGGCGTGATTCCCTCGTGCTTCCGTCTCTTCGTCGGCGACCGCACCGGGCCGGAAATGGAGTCGATTTTCATCGAGCGCCTGCAGTCCGCCGTCGAGGCCGTAGCGGAGAAAGACGGCTTGGAAGTCGTCGATTACTGCCGCCAGCACTGGAACGACCTCGTCGGCCGCGTAAAGGAATCGATGAACGTGGAAATGGGCGATCCCGCGCCGCTCGATGAAACTCTGGCCGCTTCAAAAAAACGTTTTGTCAGCCGCTTGGGTCGCGCCGCTCGTCAGGGAATCGGCAATCTCAAAGTCCGCAACCAACTCGACAAGGAACTCCGCCGCCGCAATGTGGCACTGAAATCATTTACCTTCATGACGCTGGTCCTCCTCACCGCCGGAGCCATCTGCGGTGCACTCAGAGTGCCGTGGGCCCCCGTCATCCTCTGCGCTCTATCCACCGTTTTCCTGGTCGGCGGCGTGCTTACCGCCATGATCACAAAAAAAACGATCACCGCGGATTTTCAGAAACGCCTGCTAGACACCTGTGGGAGTTTTGCCAGCACGTTGCGCTCAGACTACGAGGAAGCGCTGCGCATCGTTTTCCAAGACTACCTGTCGTCCCTCGGCGTCGTCCGCAGCCACCTCGCTCACGAGAAAATCGCCGTCGAACCGAAATTGAAACGCTGGCAGGAACTTTTCCTAACACTGAAGGCGATCGAGCAGGATTTGTAAACATCGTTTAGGACGACACGAAAAAACCGCAGACCGGAACGACCCGTCTGCGGTTATGAAATGAGTCAGGCAGAGTGGAAATTATTCTACCGCTGGTGGAGGAGTGCCAGGGCCGCCGGGGCCCTTTGGTCCGCCACCGTGACCGCCGGGACCTTCCGGACCACCAGGTCCGCGCATCCATGGGACTTCTTCGCCGGCATCGCGCGCAGCTTTGATTTCATCAGGATCGAGCTTGCCGTTTTTATTGGCATCGTATTTTTCGAGCATCGCCTTGTGCTTGGCTTCCATGTCGGCCTTCAACACGGCCTTTTCCTCTTCGGAAAGTTTGCCGTCACCGTCCTTGTCGTATTTCTTGAGCATTTCGGCCTTACGCTCTTCCATCATGGTCTTGCGCGCCTCCATCATGGCATCGCGCTCTTCAGGGGAGAGCTTACCATCCCCATCTTTGTCGAATTTTTTCAGGAGTTCAGCGGGGATTTCACGCTTCCCGCCCGGAGGTGGGCCACCTGCGGGTGGTGTGTTTTGGGCCGAGGCGAAGGCGGAGGTGCCGATCAGGACACCGAGGGTCATCAGTTTGGTAGATTTCATGTTGTCGCTTGTTCTTATGGGTTGGAGGCCTATTGGCGGTCTCGTCTGAGCATCAAACCTCAGTTCCGGAAAAAGGTTGCGCGGCAGCAGATGGAATGAGTTGCCACGCCCGCCGGAGCCGTCTTGGATTCGTTCGCCAATGGACGAAAACCCCAAGCCACCAGTCCAATCCAAAATCCTCGTCTTCGCCCGGCGCAGCGCCAGCACCATTTTTCTCTGGGCGCTAGTCACCTCCATTTTCATGAGCCGCCAGTCGTGGGCGTTTCTCGGGCTGATGGGCGTGCTCGCCATCGTCGCGACCGTGGAATATTTTCGCATGCTGAAGGCAGCGGGAGTGAAATGCTTTCCCTGCTTTGGCATCGCGCTGGGCGTTGTCTATATCGGGCTGTTATACTCCGGCTTGATGAGGGGGCAGAACGAAGTTTCGTTCGCACTTGATGCGGTAATGCTCTTCATCGCGGCTGCGGGAGCCTTCACTCTCCAGCTCCGCCACCCGATCCTCGGGCTTGAGTCACTAACCGGTGTGGCGACAAATTTGTTAGGATTTATTTATGTGCCGTTTCTCTTCAACTTCACCGCCCGAGTCACCTTCATGGTGCACGGCGGGACGGAGGTGCCGGGAATCGTTAGCGACCAGGGCGCCTTTCTGCTGCTATGGCTGCTGGCGGTGACGAAATTCACGGATATGGGAGCCTACATCACCGGCTCGATGATCGGCCGCCACAAGATGATCCCGCATGTGAGCCCGGGGAAAACGTGGGAGGGATTCGGCGGCGCGCTGATTTTCTCACAGATCGCAGCCTGCGGGCTTTACTCACTGTTTCCGACTCAACTGGCGTTCTTCAAACATTGGCACCACGTCGCTCTGCTCGGCCTGTTGCTGGCGGTGCTCGCAGTCATCGGAGATCTCGCGGAAAGCGTGGTGAAGCGCGCTCTCAGTGCCAAGGACTCGGGAAAAATGCTTCCCGGAATCGGTGGATCGCTGGATCTGATCGACAGCATCTGCTTCACCGCTCCGGCGCTGTTTTTCTATCTTAAATGGGTCCTGCTCTCACCTGCATGAACGCTCCACGCAAACGCAAGGTCGTCCTGCTAGGCTCCACCGGCTCGATCGGAACGTCCGCCCTCAAGGTCGCTCGCGAGCTGCCGGAGCAGATTGAGATCATCGCCCTCGCCGCGTGTGGCAGTGTAGAAAAACTCGCGGAGCAAGCACGCGAGACCGGCGTAAAACACGTCGCGCTTTACGATGAATCCAAGGCCGCGGAACTCCGCACGCTGCTGCCGGAAAATGTCACGCTTCACCTCGGAGCGAAGGGCCTCGATGAACTCGCGACGCTAACTGATGCAGACGTTGTGCTCGTTGCCATCGTCGGCACCGCCGGATTGTTTCCCGCGCTCGCCGCCATCGAGGCAGGCAAGGACCTGGCCATCGCGTCGAAGGAAATACTCGTCATGGCCGGCGAGGTGATCACCGCCGCCGCCGAAAGACGCGGGGTAAAACTCCTGCCGGTGGATAGCGAGCACAACGCGATCTATCAATGCCTCGAAGGTCATCGCGGCGGGGAGAAGGAAATTTCCCGGCTCATCCTAACTGCATCCGGTGGCCCGTTCCGCTTGCTGCCCGCCGAGCAATTAGAAAACGTCACTCCAGCGCAGGCGCTCAAGCACCCGACGTGGGAAATGGGGCCTAAAATCACGATCGACTCTGCCACACTTTTCAACAAGGGGCTGGAAATGATCGAGGCCCGCTGGCTGTTTGGCATCGGCATGGACCGCATCGACGTGGTGGTGCATCCGCAGAGTGTAGTGCATTCGATGGTCGAATTTACAGACGGCTCAGTGCTCGCGCAGTTGAGCCGGACAGACATGTGTTTCCCGATCCAATACGCTCTCACTTGGCCCCAACGGGTGAAGGGTGGCCTGCGCCCTCTGGATTTCACCGCGCTGGCGAAACTGGAGTTCGAGGCACCGCGCACCCAAGATTTCCCCGCGCTCGATCTCGCCCGCCGGGCAGGGACCACCGGTGGCACGCTGCCTGCGGTTTTCAACGCCGCCAACGAAATCGCAGTGGCCGCCTTCCGTGCTGGGGGCATCACTTTCCCTGGCATCTGGAAATGCGTCGCTGCGGTCATGGACGCACACGAGGTCCAGCCTTCCTGCACCCTCGAATCCGTGGTTGCAGCGGACCAGTGGGCGCGTGAAACTGCCCTGGCCTTCTGCGCCGCACGTTTCTGATTCCACCAACCCTTTCCGCCATGAACCGCCCGAGCCATCTCACTGTCCTGTTTTCCCTGCTGATCGCCGCGGGCTCGCTAGCATCCCCCACCGACGCCCTGCTCGTCCAGAAATCCTATCAGCTCGCGCTCGACAAGTGGGCGCTCGACATGCGCACCGCCACCTCTCCGGACGAACGCACAAAAACCCTCGGCAGCCGCCCGGATGCCACCGTCGCCGCCCGCAAAATGTGGGACCAGATCGGCACCTCGCTGGGTGAAGAATGGACCCTCGAGCCCGCCGCTTGGTTTCTCCGCACCACCCAAGGTCTTATCACTACCAATCCTAACGGCTCTACAGCTCCCACCTTCGCTAAGGAAAACGATGCGATCCGTAAGGCCGTCGAATCCTATCACCTCAACAGCGGCAAGCTCATCCCCATGTGCCTCGCCCTCGTCGGAAACCAAGACCCGCGCTCGCTCGGCATCCTTGAAAAGATTCAAGCAAGTCACTCTGACAAAAAGATCCAAGGCGTCGCCGCCCTCTGCGCAGCCATTCAGCTCAAGACCATCGGGGATGACCCCGAGCTGATGAAAAAACGCCTAACTTATCTGCGAAAAGCCATCATTCAAAGCTCCGACATTGATCTCAACGGCACCACCGTCGCCAAGATCGCCGAAGACGAACTCTACATCATCCGCTACCTCACCAAGGGCCGCGTCGCGCCAGATCTGGCAGGCGTCGATTCTGCTAACCGCCCGCTCAGTTTGTCCGCTAACAAGGACAAGGTCATCGTGTTGCTATTCTGGAGTACCAGCGATCCGGACGCCACCCGTGTGATCGAAATCACCGCAGCCATGGAGAAAAAATTCCGTGGCCGCCCCTTTACCATCATCGGTGTGAACCACGATCCGGTCGAGAAACTCCGCGCCATGCAGGCTGACGGCACCGTCACCTGGCAAAATTTCTCCGATCCAGAAAACAAACTCGCCGCCGAATACCGCGTCGGCTCCTGGCCGCTCGTTTACGTGCTTGATGGCGAACGCAAGATCCACTACGCCGGTGCCCCCGGCTCCTTCGTCGAACTAACCGCGGAAGCGCTTGTCGGAGAAATAAAGCCCACGGCCAACCCGTGAAGGGCGCACAGACATTCCTGTCTATTCTTTCACAAGCACTGAAAAAACAGGCAGGAATACCTGTATCACACCTTTGCGACTAACAAAAACGGCGCAGGCTTCCGCGTCCCGATTGCGCCATACTTCGCCAGCCGCCATCCGGTCCCCGCTCGATCCATCATCCAGCCCTCGACCGCTTCCGCTTCCAAGGCTCCAGCCGGATGACCGGGATAACAAACTACTGATAGAACTCCGCCCGGTTTCAGCACCCGCGCCGCAGCGGCGAGAGCGATAAGCGTAGTCTCAGCTCCGGTTGTTAGTTCGTGGTCTTCTCCTGGCAGGTAGCCGAGATTGAACAATACGGCCGCAGCGGAACCTTGCGCTGCATGTTCTTCCATCCGTTCGTGGGATTTCAGAAAATACTCCACCCGCTCCGCAAAACCCGCCTGTGCGATCTTCCCGCGCGCGGAAATAATCGCCGCCTCTTGCACGTCGAACGCGAGCACGCGTCCGCTTGCCCCGACACATTCCGCTAGAAAAAGCGTGTCGTGTCCGTTGCCCGCCGTCGCGTCGATCACCAGATCACCCTCGCGGAGAATCTCTCACAGGAGTTCCTGAGCCAGCGCCGTCGGGCGCGGTGGAAACATGGAGTCAGGCGGATTCATTCGATCCACTTTGTTTCAGAAACACACGCAAGTCCACATCCGGCTCGGGCTCGGTGCCATCCAACAGCCAACGCGCCAATCTCGCTGCCATGCCCGGCGCGTAGAGAGAACCTTTGGAGCCCAGTGCATTAAACATCCATCCACCATCTTCCAGCGGCCCGATCAACGGCTGGCTGCGTCGCAAAATCGGCCGAATTCCAGCATCATGAGCGATCGTTTCGAAATCCGCCCCACCCAGCTTCGCGGCGATTTCCTCCACCCGCACCCGCCCTTTTTCCGTCGGTAATTCGTCCAACTCGTTCCACTCATAAGTCGAGCCCACCTTGAAACACCCATCTCCCACCGGTACCATCCAGCCGCCCGCACCGATTCGGATTTGCGACTCATCCCAACGTGCCGCACGGACCGTTAGAATCTCCCCCTTTGCACAGCGGTGCGCGCCGAATTTTCCCGCCATTAGCCCAGCCGCTCCCTCGCACCAGATCGTCTGCGGGCCACTTGCTGAATTTTCGCCTATCCGATAGCAACCGAGCTTCTCGAAAAACTCCCGCGATCCATCGAGGAACGCCCGGGTATCCAACCTACCTCCACCGCGCACTTCCACAGCACCTACCCAGCCATCCGGCGCTGATAGTTCCCCCCCTACCCACGGCACCACCGCGGGGTCCGCGAGCTTTGAGGAAATTTTCGCCCACTCCCTATCCGATCCAGCCAGCCGCAACACTTGATACGCGTGCCAAACCTTACGCCCTATCAGCAGCTCGACATCCGCGTAGAATGCCAGCGCATCTGGCAGAAACTCCGCGATGCGCCAGCTCGGCTCGAAATTTTTCCCGGTGATCGGATTCACCATCCCCGCAGCCACCCGCGAGCTTCCACCCGTGCCGCGATCTTCTATGACAAACGGCACCCCACGATTCCAAAATTCCCATGCCAGACAAGTCCCGGCAAGGCCTTGTCCGACGATGGTCAAATTGGCAGTATCCGCGTTCACTTCGGCATCAGCTCCTCATTCGGATCCGCCCACGCAGCATCGTAGCCCTTCGCGTAATTGAAGAGATGCTTGTGCAAATAGGGCGCAAATTTCTCGCGATCCTCCTTTGGCAGTTTGGCGAGAATCGTCGCGTTGAGTGCACGCATCATCTTTTGCATGAGGTGCAGCGTCAATTGGCGTCCCTTGCGGGCCTTCTGCACCTGCTTGTGGTTCAGTTGTTCCTCAGAAACCTCCACCAATTCATGATTGGCCAAATTCCAGCGGACCATCAAGCCGTCGAGCGGCTGCGGTCCGTGATCGCGTGTCAGTTCATCCATGCCCCGGTCTAGCGCATGAATTGCAGCTCACTAAGCACAAAATTTCCGCTCGCGGGTCGAATCCCCAAGCCCTGCTGACGAGATCCGATCCCGACCACCGGAAACCGAACCTACATCCCAGGGCTTGGGAACCCATGCAATCCACACCAGGGCAAAGTCCCGGACATGAAAACGACCTGCGAAGTCACCCGACTTGCAAAAAAGAATCTCATCTTCTCGAAATCACCGTTTCCGCCCGCCATGGGCCGTTGAGCGGATGCCTCATCGCGGACCAATACCACGCCGAAACATCCGTCCATGTGGCGCCATCACGCTCGCTGACGATGCGTTCGCAAACCACGAGCCGCTCCCCATCGCGGACAGCGGAAAAATTTGCCCACTCGCTACCGTCCGGCCGCGTGACGGTGATGGCGTCGGACGTTTCAAATCCAGCCGCACGCAGGCAGTCGCGCGATGGATGGAGCCGCCGGGTCGCCTCGGTCATGCGCCGGATGATCACCTGATCGTCACCCCAGCGATGGCTGGAGAGTGTTCCAGGAAAACTTTTCGCGAACGCGACTTCCGCATCCGTCGAAGGCATCGGCAGCAGGGGTAAGGTCAGTCCGTCGAAAGTAAACATCACCGGCTCCGGGCCAATCTCCGACCTCAGAGGAGTCCGCGGCGTGCTGATAGCTAACAGCGGTGCCAGAACAGCAGCCGCAATCAGCAGAACCGTCACAAACGGTGTCACCTCCGAAGACGTGACACAGACATTCCTGTCTGTTCTTCCCCCCCGCTTCGCCGCGATCCACCACAGCGGCGCGAGAATAATCCCAAACGAAGCAAGCCCGATCCCACCATGCAGCAGATCCGATTTCTCCCAGAATCCGATTTGTTCGAAAACCAAAAGGAACGCACGCAGAATGTTCGCAGGGATCACGAGAAAAATCGCTAACAAACCCATCATCACGGTCGTCCGCCATGATAGCCGATGCAACGCGGCGAGCGCCATGGCCGCCGCAAGCGCGTGCCAAAGCATCCGCACACCGCTGCAAGCCGGGTCCACTCCCACCACTTTTCCACCGATTTCCATCTGTGCGCCTGTCCTCGAAACTACCACGCTGCCCATCTCCAACAGCCGAACCGCACCTTCCGCTGCCGCCACCCGCAGAGGATATCCTGCGAAAAACTGCAACGAGGCCACTAACGGAAGCGACAATACCAACAACCCCATCAATCCCGCCCGCCGGTGGATGCCGAAAAAAACCGCAACTCCGGAAACCGCCAGCCCCGCCCGCAACATCGGGGGCAGCCAGACGATTGCCATCGCGGATGCCAACACGATCATCGCCCCGCAGACACGCGCTTCGATGCTAGCGGAAATCAACTTCCGATCACGCCAAGCTAACAACAGAGCGAAGGCAAGGGTCAGCAATCCGAGTGGCTCATCACTGCCATCGTCCAGGCGCTTCACATACCAGACAATCACCGGAGAAAGCGCCATCAGCAGCCACAGCAGTGGATAGACTTTTGCGATGAGCTTGGGAATGCGATGGCTTTCATCCTCAATGGGGATCTGTGCGGCGGAGAGCATGGCGTGCATGATCAATTTGATTAGATTTTCAACGCCGGCGTTGCAGCGCTAGCAGCACAATCAGGAACGAGACTAGCCCGATGCTCGTCGGCTCGGGAATCGAGCCGTTTTTCACGATCACAGGAGCACCGGATGATGCTTCACCGATCGCCATCTCGGAAACGCCCTTCGGCAAAGGGACGGGTTGTTTCACCGTTTGAGCAATGCCATCGAAGACTTTTGGTGTTTCATCCACTGCCAGGAACGAGGTGTAGGGCGTGAGCAACGAGTAGCTCAGACCTAACGAAGTAATCTCGCGCACTGTCTCGGCATCGCGCTTTTCCTTCTCTTCCAAATGCCGCACGCGTTCCCTCGCCCACAATACGGGCAGCGCCGGATGATTCGTTCCCGTCGCCACAGCAGCTTCTGCTAGGTCGATGGATTTCTCAAACGCAGCACCATTTCCGCCGATGCCGCGCACGATAATTTTCCCTTTCGGCTCGCCGCTCCAAGTGCCGGTGATGATCAAAGGGCGGGAGGCAAACACATCCGGATGCGGGTCCGGCTCGATGCGGCCAAGCGTCACCCCTTCCGCCTCGATGCGGATTTTGGTGAGCACTGGATTCGATACCATTTCACGGAATCGCTTTCCTGCCACCGCCACTTCGCTGCCTGAAGTCACGATCACCGGTTCACCACCACCGGCGCGGGCCACGCTTTCCATCAGCTCACGGTTTACCGATGAACCGATTCCGAAAGCGAACAGATTCGCTCCTCCGATCCTACTACGGATCAGATCCCTAACATCCGCATCCGCCGAGATGAAGCCATCCGTGATCAGCAGGATCGAGCGCGAGCGGTTTTCTCCGCCGGGCAATGCGAGTGAAACCTTGAGCGCAGCCTCCAGTTCCGTGCCACCGCCAGCGCGCTGGCCATCGATCAATTCATTCGCCAGCACGAGGTTTCCAGGAATCGCCGGCAGCGGTTTTTCAGATAGAACACTGCTGCCGGAGGCGAAAGTCACAACGTTGAAAGTGTCGTCAGAACGCAGCCCATGCACGAGATCGCGCAATAACATCTTTGCCGTGTTCAGTGGAAAGCCCTCCATCGAACCGGAAACATCGAGCACCACCACATAGTCACGAGGTGGAATCTGATCCACTGTCACCCGTGGTGGCGGCGCGATTTGAAGCAAAAAATGATTCTCCGCCTCGCCATGATGCAGCAGTAAACCGGCGTCCACCTGCTCGTTTCCTAACTTCCAACGCAAGATGAAGTCACGGTTGGCCGCGTCCTCTCCGGACTTCGTATCGATCTTTACGCAAGCCTTGTCCTTTGCCTTGAAATCTATCACCACCGGATGACTCGGGCACTTCACCTCTGCCAACGCCAGCGTGGTGGTCAGCGCGACATCGAGGGAAAAGGTCGCAGGGTTTGGGTTGTCCTTTTTGAGATGGGGATTCGCCGTCCACGTTTCGCCTTTCCCCGCTGCCGAGCCACCGGTGTATCTCGGGCCAACAACGATAGGAAAAACAAACTCATAGGTAGAATCCACCGCTGGTATGGTTTCCGTCCATTCGATCTCCACTGCGATGTCGTCACCGGGCAATAGATTGGCGACGGACATTTGAAATACGTTAGGCCGATGCTCTTCCAACAACGCTGCGGTTTTCTTTTCCGCTTTCGCCGTCTGATATTCAGCCTTCGCCTTCGCGGATTCCTTCACCCTGGCGGAGATGACGCGCCCCCCGGTTTTCAAGGTCATGCCATGCACCGCAGCGCGGGTGGACGCGGGGAAAACATACGTCGCCTCAATCGGCGATTTCCCGGCATTCGCGTATTTCTGCGTCAGCACGACGTGGGCGATCGTCCCATCAATGATCACCTTCGCATCGGCGGATTTCAGCGGCAGCTGCTCGTTAGATAGATCATCCTTGGTGCCGATGATCTGGAAATAGGGTGCGGAGGATTTCTCTTCGGCCGCCGGAGCAAGCCAGGTGAGGACGCCGTAGAGGATGGTAAAATAGGTGAGGCGGAATATTGCTTTCATGCATTCGTCGGGGTTGACGAGCTGATGAAAGCCTCCCTGCGTGAAAGCCTGATAAAGCTTGTGTGAAATTTAGGGGAAAAGCGGTCTGCTATGCTCAGAGCGGCAGAGTCAGGGTCGCGACTGTGCCTGCCCCATCGGCAGGTGCCAAGGTGATCGTGCCGCCGTGGAGCTCTGCAGTTTCCTTGACCAGAGTCAGCCCGAGCCCAGTGCCCTTGCGTTTCGATGCGTGATGGCGCAACGAATAGAAACGCTCGAAGATTTTTTCCCGCGCATAGTCAGGGATGCCGGGTCCCTGGTCGTGGATCGTTAGAACCGCGTGCCCGTCGGGAGTTCGCAAGCTGATCTGGATTTTTCCGCCGCGTGGAGAGAAGTCGATCGCGTTTTCCAACAGATTGGTCACAGCCGCACGGAGGATGTATCCATCTCCACGCATCGGGATTACGGCATCGGCTGATTGGATTTCCAACACGACATCCGCGATCTCTGCCAATGGCCGAGCTTGATCGATGGCGCGGGCGACGATGGCGTGGAAGTCGAGTTCATCGACGATTTCGAGGCTGGCACGGCCCTCGATGGCAGAGAGTTCCAACAACCGGTTGATGAGCCTCTCGCTGCGGGCCGTCTCCGCGCGGATGTTTTCGAGGAAGCGCTTACGATCTTCGATTGGCATCTCCTCGTCTAACAATTCCGCCGCACCGCGGATGGCGGCGAGCGGGCTTTTCATTTCATGAGTGAGCGTCTGAATGTAGCGCTCGGCGTAACGGCGGCCCTCCAAAACATCGCGCATCGAGTCAAGCGCGTGGGCCAGTGTATTCACTTCACGGCCGATGCCGATTTTAGGTTTCGCAGGCCGTTCACCACGCTCAATGGCGCGGGCGTATTCGGTGATTTTCCCGATAGGATGAAACAACCAGAGGAAAACCACGCCTATCAGAAAAAGGATACCACCTCCTATCAGGCCACAGGCGCTGTAGATGATCCGCTGGCGCTGGCGGACCAAAGGAAGCACATCCGCTTGGGGTTTATAGACCGTGAGCACACCTATCGGATTCACTTTATCACCGACCGGAGCGGCGACGTAGAGCACTGAAGTAGTGGAATCCTTTGGATTGTCCCGAGTGCTCCGTGCACCGTAGCGACCGGCCATCGTCAGCGACACATCGCGCTTCGCAGAATAATCCTGCCCTTCCCTGCGGCCGCCATCCGAGTCAAAAATCACTTTCCCTTTCGCATCGGTCAGATAGGCGTGGATACCGATGGCTCGTTTCATGTGATCGAAAATCCGTGCCTCGATGACGCGGCCATGAGCTCCTTCGAATGCCTTGTGAAGTTCTTCGGCATCGAGGTGATTTTCACTCATATCCTTGGCGACAAGCTCGGCAAGGAGATTAGAGATATCAACTAACACTTCTTCAGTGGCTTGGAACGTCTGCGGCTCGACTTCGGCGATGAAACTCCGGGCCAATTGATAGAACCCAAGCGTGATGATGAACGCGATGAAGAACAGCGTGACGCGGGTGAAACGCATGGAGGTGGGGAAATTCACGACACCACCAGATAGCCGAGTCCACGGCGGGTTTCGATCAGATTCTCAGCACCCTCACGGGCGGCGCGAAGTTTCGCACGGATCGACTTGATGTGCGCATCGATGGTGCGGTCTGTAACAGCACCGGGATCCTCCCACGCATGATCGAGCAACTGGTCCCGGGTGAAGACCCGGCCGGGTTTTTCCATGAGAACGAGAAGCAATTTGTATTCGTGCGCGGTGAGATCCAGCAGCTCGCCGTGGCAATGGATGCGCATCGATGCCTGATCGTGATGCAGCGATTTTCCAGCGCAAGCAACCTGCGATTGTGGCGAAACCGTGCTCTGCGATCGACGAAGGATCGCACGGACGCGAGCAACGATTTCCCGGGGTGAAAACGGCTTCGTCACATAATCGTCGCCGCCGAGTTCGAGACCGAGGATACGATCCACCTCACCGTCACGAGCAGTTAGAAAGAGCACGGGAATGGATGATTTTTCGCGCAAGCGGCGGCAGACATCCAGCCCGGTCATGTCTGGCAGACCAATGTCGAGGATGGCGAAATCGAACGCCTCGCTCGCGGCAGCCGCGAGTGCGTCCGCGCCAGTTAGAGTGTGAGTCACATCAAAACACTCGGTTTGGAGCGCATAGATGAGCGTATCGGCGATGGCCGGTTCATCTTCAACCAGTAGGACGCGGGGCATGGGAGGATTCCAACGCCTCCCTGTGAAATGCCAATGAAGAAAGCGTGAAATTTCAGGAGATATCCTTGCGATTGAGAATGCCATCGATGAGCGCGCCACGGGTGTCGATCTTCGTGGTCTTGCGATTCGCGGCAGGGCTCGCTGCAATTTCGCGCAGGCGCATGAGTTTCTGGCCGCCGGATTGGGCATCGTAACTATTGAAGCCGATGGTAAATCGCCTGCCTCCGGCGACAGGTTCGCCTTTATAGAGGTAGCGGACGATGCTTCCGGCCTTGTCGATTTCCAGGTCAAACGGCCAGAGCATGCGGTCGGATTGGTATTCCTTTCGATCCTCGCGGACGATTTCGACCAGTTCTTCGGCAGTCACTTCCGCCGTGGTGAGGAGGTTTTCATAGGGGAGCATTTTCCAACAATCGGCAACCGTGAGTTCACCGGGTGCGAGATTTCCGGTGCCGAACGTGCCGTGGAAGACACCATCCACCGGCGTCTGATTGCGGGTAAGGGCCTCGCTGAAAAATTCGCAGAAAAGCTGGGAGAGACGGTTTCCCCTGCCCTTGCCGTCGATCTCGGTTTTCACCACGCCGAGTTTGCGGGCCAACTGTTCGTCAGCCTTTTTTAAATCCGGCTGGGCCATTTCCATCACCACGGGATCGAGGTCAAAGCGCTTGTCCATCAGCATCGTATAAGCTTTGCGCTCGACGATTTTCCGGGATTCCAAATCCATCACCAGATCCACGCGACCACAGTGAATACCGTAATAGTCCGCCTGAGAACAGAGCACGCCAGAGAGTTCGAACGACGGTTGATCCTGATGCGTGTGACCGGCGAGAAAGATGTCTACGCCGCTGTTCTGTTGGAGAACCTCGCGCACCGGATTGGCGAAATCGTCATCCTTGCGCCAGCCCATGTGACCCATGACGACGATGACATCAGCCTTGTCCGCTTTTGCCTCGGCGATGGAGCGCTTGAGGGACTCCGCAGGATCTGTTGGAGAAACTCCGCCCAAGGTATCCGGTGCAAGCCAGTAGGGCAGGCCTGGAGTCACGAGGCCTATCAGGGCGACGCGAAAACCCCCGACCTCCTTCATCGTCCAAGGCTTGACCGCTTTCCATGCACCTTCGAGATTTCCGGGAAGTTTCCCTCCGAGTTCGAGATTGCCAGTTAGAACCGGGGAGTTGGAGAGTGCGAGGTTTCTTTCCAACATCTCAGGGCCCCAGTCGAAATCGTGGTTGCCGAGCGCCCAGGCATCGTAGCCAAGGCGATTGAAGAGACCGATCATCAGGGAGCCGCCATTGTTCAGGCTTTCTGCAGTACCTTGATAGACGTCGCCGATATCCAACAGCAACGAGTCAGGTGCTTCCTTGCGCCATTGACGGATACACGAAACACAACGCGCGAAACCGCCGACATCCTTGACGCCTCCGTAAGTCTGGGTCGGCACGATGTGGCCGTGGAGGTCGGTGGTGTGGAAAATAGAGATGGTTTTGGTCTTCGCTGGATCAGCTCCGAAACCAAGCGCCGATGCGCCTATCCAAGCTCCTGTTCCTGCTAGAAACTGCCGCCGCGAATGCGTGAATCCATTCATGGACTGGAGCATGTCGTGTCTGACGGAAAACGCAAGCCAGCCTGTTTCGCGTCTTGCGGGTCTTATGGGATACGACATGGTTTGGCCCTGCCTATGCCGGTATTTCTACTAATCATCGCCTGTGCTCTGTGGGGGGTGAGTTTCCCGCTGGTGAAAGCACTGCACTTGGAGCAGACCACACGGATGCCGGGCATTTCGAGCGTGTTTCTCTCATCATGGATGCAGTTCGCGAGATTCGGTCTGAGCGCGCTGCTGCTATTGCCATTTCTGTTGGGTGGAAAACGGCCGACGGCCAGCGAGATTCGTCAGGGAGCCACACTCGCGTTGTGGGGCGGTGCCGGGATGTGGGTGCAGGCTGATGGACTTGCCTATACCGAGGCATCCACCTCCGCATTCCTCACTCAGGCTTACTGTATTCTCCTCCCGTTGTGGGCCTGTCTTCGCTTGTGGAAAGCGCCAACGTTTCGGGTGGTGCTCGCCACTGCGATGGTGATGACCGGCGGAGCAGTTCTATCAGGCATCCGCATAGAACATCTGCGGCTCGGTCGTGGTGAATGGGAAACGCTGCTGGCCGCATTCCTTTTCACGTTCCAAATTCTCGCATTGGAAAATCCGAAGTATCAGGGGAACCGCGGTGCCAGCGTGAGTTTCGTGATGTTTCTCGTGATCGCCATTGTGTTCGTTCCGATCACCTTGGTTTCGGCACCGGACTTGGGCGCCTGCCTGAAGGCGGGAGCCTCGGTCCCTTCGTTCGTTCTAATTGCATCCCTCGCGTTGTTTTGCTCGGTCGGAGCCTACGTGCTCATGAACGTCTGGCAGCCGCGGGTTTCCGCGACGGAGGCGGGGATGATTTACACGATAGAGCCGATTTTCACTGCGGTTTACGTCCTATTCTTGCCTTCCATGCTAGAAAAATTCAGTGGCGGCGACTACCCAAACGAGCACCTTTCCTCCGCGATGATCGTCGGTGGCGGATTGATCTTGGGGGCCAATCTCCTCATGCAATGGAGGCGTCCACCCCATCTAGCACCAAGCGGCCCCGTCTCTTGATCATTCGAAGTCGAACGATTTGCGACGAGTGGGAAGAAGTTTGAAACGGCCACCGTTCGACTGGCGGAGCGGATCGAAAATCGAATCCATTCCCACGGCCTTGATCTCACAGACTTGGGCCATTAGCTCCCCCAAGCGACCTTTGGGAAAGCCGCGCTCCTTGAACCAGAAGAGGTATTCCTCCGGTAGATCCATAATGGGAACTCCGGCTGGCGGATAGAACTTAACGCCGAATTTCCCGAAAGGAATGCGTGTTTTCCCAATCTCGATGAGCAGATTGTGGAAATCCTCTCGATCGATTTCGGGAATTCCAGCCACAGTGATCTGCTAGTTTTTCGCCGTAGGAGCGGGCTCCGGTTTCGGGGAGTGCTGCTTGAGCGCGCCTTCGGTCTGGCCTTTGAACCAAGTATCATACTCAGCCTGGGGTACCACTTCCATGGAGCCGACCATGTTGCCGTGTCCTTCACCACACAGCTGGGCGCAGACGACGTAGGTTTCGAGAGTCTTGATAGGCGTGAACCACATCGGGATTTCGCGGCCGGGGATAGCGTCCTGTTGCACACGCATCGGGACGATGCAGTAGTTGTGGATCACGTCTTTAGTGCCAATGTTTAGCACGGCGGGTTGGTCCACAGGAAGCTTGAGGATGGGGCTGGTGAAATCGTCGAGAGCGTTTGGATCGGTGTAGTCGATGCCGAGTTCGTTGGAGCCGGAGATGAGGTTCGGATCGCGACGGCCGAACTTATTGTCGGCACCCGGGTAATGATAGGTCCAACCGAATTGCCAACCGGTAACGCGGACGCGGTTTGGGTTGAGATTCTGGACTTGTTTCCAACTATCCACTCGCTCGGCCCATAGCGGAAAGGCAAAACCTAGCAATAGCACGGCTTCCACGATGATTACGCCGACTTCCAAGTGGCTCGAGAAGTGGCTTGTAACTCCCTCATAGGACGCCTTTGGGTTGTTTTTGTGCCAGAACCGGAAGATGCAGTAGAAGAAGAAAATCGTCCAAAAGAAAAACAAAGCGATCATGAACCAGTGAACCACATCGATCATGTGATCCACCTGCCCGCCGTGGGCGGAGAAATTTTCTGGAATGCCGAGGAACTTGGAAGGACTCATGGAGACGAAGGAAGCTAAGGTGGTGTTGAAAAATCAGTTGGAGGACTCAGGCGCGACGTAGTCGTCAGAAAGAGTGGGATCAAAGTGCGCTTTCTGGCGAAGAGCGATGCGGAACATAAAAAATCCGATACCTCCCAAAATCGCCAGAATCACTCCGAGTAGAAAGAAAATCGACCACCCTGCGGCATCTCCACCGCCCTCGACCATCGTGATACGGCAAGTCGAACAGGCAAATATTTCAGGGATCAGGTTCATAGGAAAAAAGATGGAAGATTGATCAGATGTGAATTCGGGCGGCCTTACGATAGAAACACACTCCGTAAACCGGCATCACTACCGAGCCGATAGCACCGACGATACCGAGAGCCGTAAACATGGACGAGGACTCGGAAGAGAGCACAAACGACCACAGCGCCAAGAACAGACAGAGCAAGGTGCTGACAGTCACGAAAACGATGTGGAAACTTTTGAGGGACATGATTTAAGGAACAATCGGATGACAAAAAATCAATGACCTGAGTAGAAGAACTTGTCGAAAATCGGGTCTCCCAGCGCGAGGGCAGTAAGGCCGGCAAGGCTGATGACGGCACAAATCCCCGAACCGAAGAGCCAGTAGATGGCCTTCTTTTCGTGATTCAAGTGCATGAAAATGGCCCCCACCAGGGTGGCTTTGATCGTCGCGATGGTGAGACCAAGGATGCAGTCCCATTTATCAAAGCCGTGGGCACCAACATCAAATGGAGGATAGGTGGCCACAGCTACGGTGAGGCCCGTCCCGAGGAACAGGATCAAACCAACATAGAGATAGGTGCGGACGGCTTTTTTGATTTCTTCTGGTGAATCGGCCATGATGATGTGGATAGGAAATGTTTGAAACGAAGTGGAAAAGACCGGAATCCGGGGGTTACATCAAATAGAGGATTGGGAAAACGAAGATCCAAACAAGGTCCACGAAATGCCAGAATAGACCACCGATTTCGACACGGTTGGCGAGCCACTCAGGATTGGCGAGATACATCTTCTTTCCGAAGAACAAATAGTAAGCCAGCACCAGTGCGCCACCGATGACGTGCAGACCGTGAAGACCCGTGATGGTGAAGTAGATCGCATAGTAGGTGTTCCAAGCAGGAGTGAACTTGGCCGCGAAACCAACTTCCTCACGTGGCACGGTTAACTCTTCAAAAGTGTGCTTCTCTTCGCGTCCTGCGTAATCCGGGCCTAAGAACTCTTCCTTGAATTGGATCTTCTCCTTCTCGCGGTCAACGCCGTCAGCCTTTGCGATAAAGTCTTTCCATCCTACACGATAACGCTCCTTGGCGGTCGGCTCGCGCTTGGCCTTGCCGGTTTTTTTGTCGGTGCCGTATTTGTCGAGAAGTTCCTTCTCGATCTTGGCAACCTGCGCTTTGTTCCATTCCCAAGCCTCTTTAGCGAACGGGTGGTTCTTAATGAGCCAGGAATTTTCGATGGCGACTTCAGGATCAACACCCTTCTGCACGGCCTTCATCGCGAGGTATTGGAAGTCGATCGCGTCAACGGCATGGAACACCATCGGGCTTTCCAGAAGCTTGCCCTCTACGACGGTGTCGTCGCGCAACGTCGATGAACCATCGGCCTCTTTAATATCGCGCGGCTTAAAATCAAACTTGGTCGCAGGATCAACGGTGAAAGCGACGCTGGAAACCTCGTCCAATAAACGTGGCGCCAGCGCGGTAGCATCGATGTTCACGTTAGAAGCCAACTGCCAGCCCTTTTTGTCGGGGTTCGCTGCTTTGGCAGTTTTCCACTCGCTGCGCAGAGCGGCGGTCCGCAACGCGCCGTTGTGGCTGCGGGCGGCGAGGTGAATCTTTTGGATTTTATTGAGAAGTTCGATGGACAGTGGCTCACCGGCCTTTGCTAGAACCTCGGCTGGCTGCCCTTCCTTGGTCACCGTCTTGACGTCGGCGGCGAGTTTGATAGACGATTTGTGGTGCTCTGCTTGGGTGAGCAGTTCCTCAATCCATGGCTTGTAAAAACGGACCGTATTGAAAGTGAGCTTGGTGGTTTCGACATAGATCAGGTTTTCCTCGATCTCCTTGCCATGGTGATTGAGCACCGGCTTGCCGTCTTCCATTTCTTTTCCAAGGTGACCTTCGATCACAGTGTAGTCCTTCAGACGAAGGGCTTGGTGATGGAACTTTACGTTATATTCGACTCCCTTGAGCACCATGAAGATCAGGGCGCAGAAGACTGTGATGCCCATGAAAATCTGAAATCTCCGCCATTGGCGCATTTTCAACGAGGCCCATGCGAAAACGACGGTCACCGAGGACCCGATGAGCACAAAGGTATTAATCAGACCGGGCAGCACGGGAAGTGTACGCTCGGGCCATGGGTAGTCCGCACCGAGGCGGAGGAAAACATAGGCCGAGAAGAAACCGCCGAAGAGCATGACTTCTGAGGCCAAGAACAACCAGATCGCGATCTTCGAGTTGAAGAGGCCGGTGTCCTTTCGGGGAGTGACAATATATGGAATTTCCATTTGAAAAAGGGAAGGCGTGGAGGATTGAGGACCGCGGATGCTGGAGTGTTAGTGCTTTTCGGCGGGCTTTTCGGCGGGAGCCGCATGCTTTGGGGCGATCCATTGCGGAAGAAAATCCTCTTCACAATCGGGACGGCTGTATTCGTAGGGACCGCGATAGGTTACGGGCTCGACGAGGAAATTGCCGTGGCCTGGAGGTGTCGGAGTGGCCCATTCGAGTGTGGTAGCGTCCCATGGATTGTCGCTGGTGACTTTTTTACCAAACTTCCAAGAAGTGAACAGGTTGATCACAAAGAAGATTTGGAATGCGGCCATCGTCCAAGCTCCCATCGACATGATGATGTTCATATCAATGTTATGGGCGACGGTGTTACCGAAGATGTTCACACTGTCTTGCGCCTTGGCAAGGTAGGCATCTCCTCCGTTATACCAACGGCGGTGGAATCCGGCCATGCCCTGAACCAGCATCGGGAAGAAAATCAAGTTCATACAAATCAGGCTGGGCCAGAAGTGCAGGTGATTGAGCGTCTTACTCATGAAACGCCCGGTGATTTTCGGATACCAATGGAGGACGCCTGCAAAGAAACCGAACAGGATGCCAGGAGCCACGACATAGTGGAAGTGGCCGATAACATAGTAGGTGTCATGCAGGTGGAGGTCAGCCAAGTTGAATGCGAGAGGCAAACCGGTTAGACCGCCGATACCAAACATCGGAATGAAGGCACAGGCCCACATCATCGGAGGAGTGAATCGGATCGAGCCGCCCCAAAGCGAAATCAGCATCGCAGTGATAATAACCACAGAAGGGACTGAAATCAGCACCGTTGTAGTTTGGAAGAAAGTGGAAACCGCAGCGCCCATGCCAGTCATATACATGTGGTGAGCCCAGACGACGAAGGAGAGGAAACCGAGCACGAGCACCGAATATACCATCGACTTGTATCCCCACAGCGGCTTGCGAGTGTTGACAGGAATGATCTCAGCAACGCAGGCGAAGGCAGGCAGCAGGAGCACGTAAACTTCCGGATGGCCGAGGAACCAGAACAAGTGTTGAAACAGAAGCGGCGAACCACCGCCGGAGAGATCAGCAAGTCCTTCGGACTTCGTGAAAAGGCCGGAAGGCATGAAGAACGAAGAGTGACCCACCCGGTCCATCAACTGCATGATACCTGCAGCCTCAAGCGGAGGGAACGCAAGAAGCAGTAGGAATCCCGTGACGAGCATTGACCAAACAAAAAACGGCATCCGCATCCAAGTCATCCCGCGGACGCGAAGATTAATAATAGTGGTGATGAAATTGACAGAACCAAGAAGCGACGAGGTGATCAGGCAGACGAGGCCGATCAGCCACTGAGACTGACCCGCGAGGAACTGGTTAACCACCTGCCCATCGGCAAATCCCGCGAGCGGCGAGTAATTCGTCCATCCGGATTTGGCCGCGCCGGACTCCATGAAAAACGAGCCACACATGATCAGGCCACCGATTAAATAGATCCAGTAGCTTGCCATGTTCAGTTTAGGGAAGGCCATGTCCACCGCACCGATCTGCAGCGGGGTAACATAGTTTCCGAAAGCACCGAAGCCGAGAGGAACGATTCCGAGGAACACCATGATCGTCCCGTGCATGGCACCGAACATATTATACGTTTCACCAGTCACTTTGCCGTCTTGCAACCAGCGAGCCTTCCAGCCATCGGTGAAGATCCAGCTCATCCACTCCGGTAGCGGCTGGTGCGGGAAGGCAATGCTCCAGCGCATCACCATCATCAGATAGAATCCGAAGGCGAGGAAGCACATCGCAGTGATTCCATATTGTAGGCCGATCATCTTATGATCTGTGGAGAAGACGTATTTCCAAATGAACGGTTGTTCATGGTGGTGTTCGTCGTGGTGGGCATCGTGCCCGGCGTGGGTGGTGTCGTGAGAGCTCATGGTTCCGTCTGGCGGCGTTGGTTAATCCAAATTATGGAAAGTGAATAGCAAAATATGCGTGGTTGATTCCGATTAATTTGGTTCAGGCTGAGGGATTAAGGTCGTGTATCGGGGTAAAACGAAAAATTCGGCTCAATTTAGAAAGTGTCTTGGGGCGCTCAGGGCTTCGCGGTGGCGGGTGCCAGCGTGATCGGATCCAGCAATGTGGCAGGATCGAGTGCGGCTCCGGGCAGCATCTTGATATGATCAGCGGTGAGTTCCTCAGCAGTCGCGGAAGCACCTGCCTTGGCACGCTTGCCGGAGATTTCGATCGCGGCTTTTGCCATTTCAGCAGTAACAACATCGCCCTTTTTGTTACCAAAGTTATTGCGCATGTAGGTCATGATTCCCGCGAGATCTTCGGGAGCCATGCCGATTCCTTGCGGCGGCATCACACCGTAGGTTTTGCCATCGCTGACAGGGCCTTGGAGACCATTGAGAATCACCATCGCAAAGCGCTCGGTCTCACCATTGACCCAGGCAGATCCGGCAAGCGACGGGTAAGTCGAGCCGTTCCCGCGTGCATCGGAGCCGTGGCAGCCGCTGCACTTGGCGGAGAAAATTTTCGCACCTTTTGCTTCATAGGCGGCCAGTGCTGGTTTCGGCTGAGGTCCCGCATCAGCGGCACCTGGAGCAGCGGTCCGCACATAGCCGGGGCGGAAAGTGGCTTCGTAGGAAAAGAGGTTTCCGGCGGTTCCGAGAACGCCACCGGCGATGATGGCTACCACTCCGCAGGCGACGATGGCCCATAGGGAAACTGGCTCGATTCCGTTATCGACGATTCGCTTCTCGCGGGCGCAGGCGGCGGCTTCGCGCACCACACGGCCGTGGGCCTCGGTCACATTGATCGATTCCTCAAGGTCTGGCTTTTGATTAGGCTGTGACATGGATGAAAGTATTGGGGAAATCGTTTTGTTCAACGGTCACTGTGCTTTTTTTACAGGAGAAAAATTCAGCGAGGCGGGGACCGCTTGGTCTTTTTTCATGGACAACAGATAGGAAACGAGAGCCTTTGCATCGGAATCGGGCACGATCTCCGTATCCTCAGAGCTACCGAATGATAGAGCGTCCGCCGAGCGGCTGCCTTTGATCTTCCGCTCCTCGAAAAGGAAGCGATAGGACGGGCAGGTGGACTTCCAACGGTCCGGGCTCAGGCGCGGATTGTAGAGGTGGGCGTAGAGCCAATCGGCAGGATTTTTCCCAACCGCGTAGATCGACTCGACGCGGCGGCCGAGGTTGGAAAGATCCGGGCCCATGCGGACCACGCCGATCTGGGCGAATTTCTCGCCGAAGAAGTCGTAAGCATTTGTCTCACGGCGGGTGTCACCACGATCGCCGTCGGATTTCAAACCACCCCAATCCGGGCGATAAAGATCATTGCCGGCATAGGTCGGACGAACCAGTTGGGTGTGGCAGAGATAGCAACCGTTTTCCGCGTAAACCTCGGCGCCGTTTGCCACGCGACCAGTGCGCTTCGGGTAGAAAATCCCGGTGGCTCCATCGGCAGCCTCTGTGAGCTGGACCGGGGCGAGGTTGCGCATCTTGATGAATGGCACGACGACCATCGCAAGCCAAGCGATGCCGAAGCTGGTGGATAGACCGAGGATAAATGTGCGGAGGCTCATTGGGAAAGTTGCTGAAATTTGAAATTCGGAATCCGAAAATTCATGTTAGTGGGCGGGCATGTGACCCGGTCCGGCGTTGTCGATATCACCCTCTTCACCATGCGGGCTGTTCCCACCGTGATGGGCTACAAGCAATGTCGGGTGGGAACTGCGTCGTCCGAGACGCAACCACATCAGGGTGAGGTGGATGAAGAAGAAAACGTTTGCGAACAAGATGACGCACCAGGCAAGAGTTGTTCCCACGGCATACGGGAAGGCGCGATCCGCCGCGCTGGCCCATGGCTGAACCCATTCTTCCTGACCAATTCCCTGCTCGACGCCGCCGAGGATCGCAAACAAAACGATGGCGGCAATGCCGTAGGTTGAAAACAGGAAATGCATCTTGATCAGACGGCGGGAAAGCCACTCGCGCCGGGTGACCCGCGGCACGATGAAATACACCGCGCCGAACATCACAAAGCTGAAGAAGCCATACAAAGCGAGGATTTCAAAACCATAACCAGACAGCGAGAACTGGGTCATCGGCAGCGTGGAATCCGGCAGATTGAGGAGCACCGCCGCGAGTCCCAGCAGGCCGAGTCCGCCCATGCCAGCAGCGGTAAAGCGCAGCGCCGGGCTGGCGGCGAGCGTATCCGGTGAGCCCATCATCGTGCGGACGATGTTAATGACCGCTGCGAAGGCGGGGATAAATAGCAGAACCGTTGCGAAAGCGCTGAGATACGGCATGAAATAGGGAAGCGGCGCACCAGCAAGCTTCTGAAAGCCAGCCCACGGAGCGATGATGGCCAGCGACCAGAATCCGAGTTTTGCCAGCGAGTAACTGTAAACCGGACGACCTGTCACTTTCGGTGCCAGGTAGTAGGCAGTGCCCAAAGCAACTGGCGTGAAGAAGAGGAAGATCAGCGCGGACTTATACCAAGCATTGATACCCGCCCCCATCACCGGGTGACCTGGCAGACAATGAAGCAGGGTATTTGCTGTGATGAAAACCCACGGAAACCAGATCAGCGCCGCTAAGATATACCACTGGGAGATATAAACGTGCCCCTCGGGACGGACCCGGAATTGGATGAACGACCAGATGACGATCACAAAATAACTGATCAGCAGCACCGGCCAGGCGAATGCAGGAAACTCCATCCATGGCATTCCCGTGCTGAAGCCGGTAAGAATTCCAACAACACCCATCGCAATTCCCAAATTCCAGATATGTCCGGCAGCGAGGATAATTCCGGATGCGGTGCATTCCTTGCGGGAAAGACGGGCCATCAACCAGATAATCACCGCGAAGGCGGCTTGGAATCCCCATCCGTAGATCAGCGCGTTGATGTGCGCAGGAGCCAGGCGCCCGTAGGACAACCACCCCCAGCTACCAGGCGCAAAAGAAATTGCCGTAAACGGAATCGTGAACGTGATCGCCACCGGGCTGAAAGTTTTCCATGAAGAAAGAATTCCCAAGACAATCGAAACCGCGAGCCACGCGGCACCACTGGTCAGGAAAAACATCACCGGATGGCGCAACGAACGATCGATCCCGGCGCGGAGCAGGGCGTCTTGTTCAGTGGTGGTAGGATTGGAGGAAGACATCGACTTTGAAATGATGGGAAAATGAAAATTACGGCTTGGTCAGCTCCTGCACGGTGATCTGCGGTTTGCCCACTTCGCTGCGAAGTGCGGCAACTTCCGCAGGCTTCACGGCGGGGGCCTTGTTGCCGAAGCTGTTGCGGACGTAAGTGAGCACGCCGGCGATCTGCTCGTCGGTCTGATAGGAAAGAGCCGCCATTCCGGCAGGCATGTTGTATTCCTTGCCAGCCACCGTGATCGGGCCTTGCAGGCCGCGGAGCTGGATACGGATGAGGTTGGAAACCGGGCCCTTCACCCATTCGGAGCCCGCGAGCGGCGGAGCAATCGGGCCGCCTTCGCCATTCTGGCCGTGACAGGCACCGCAAACGAGGAACTGGGCCTTGCCGATTTCCATTTGGGCAGGGTCGATCGGGACGTCGGCAGCTGCGGCTGCGAGCTTAAGCGCGGTTGGCGATCCCGGGAGGAGTTGCTCCGGTTTCTCAACCGCAACCGGCTTGGATTCTGCAAGTTTTTTACCGACGGTTAGGATGGCAGCTTCGATGTTCTCGGCAGGAATAGCAGCCGCTTGGGCAGCATCGATTTTGGCCTTGGTCGCGTAGCGCGGAACGGCGGCCGCATCCTCAAGAGTGGTTGGCACGGACTTATTGAAAAACCAAATCACTGCCAACAGCAGCGCGAAGATCAGGAAGGTGCCGATACCCCACCAGAAAGTGGTGAAGCGAAGGATCGGGTTGTCGCGGGATGGGTCCATGAGAAAGATAAAAGAGGATCAGTTGGAAATGTTAGCGGACTCGAGGATGCGCGGATCGCGGTTCGGATAGAGCGAATGCTGACCAAGGGCACGGACGAGGAAAAACACGAAGGCCGCGCCGATGGTCACGAACGCGAGGATGTCTCCCCAGAACGCGCCGGGGATGCTCACTTGGATCGGGCCGAAGACATCGGGCTTGATATTGCCGAGGGAAACACCGCGCTCGGGGATGGTGATCAGATAGTGATCCAAAGCATGCATGCAGAGCGTATAAACCGCCACGACCGAGAGCAGCTTCGGATTCTTTTTCAGCCATGCTTGAAGCAGCACGACGAAGGGCACCACGAAGTGGCCGAACACAAGGGCGATCATGCCGATGTTCCAGTTGCCGGTGTTGCGGATGAGGAAATACGAGGTTTCCTCGGTGATTCCCGCATACCAGATCAGGAAGAACTGCGAGAAAGCGATGTAGGCCCAGAAGGTGGTGAAGGCAAACATCAGCTTACCCATGATGTGGAATTGCTCGGGTCCGACGACGCGCTTGAGGTGCCCCTTGCTCTTCAACCAAGTGCAGACTAACACCCCGACGGCCATCGAGTTAAGCGCGGCACCGGCAAACAGATAGACACCCCACATCGTGGAGAACCACTTGTAATCGAGGCCCATCGCGAAATCGAAGCCAGTAAAGGTGATCGTCAGGGCGAAGATAATGAGCGGATAGCTCGAGTGGTAACGGGCTTTCAACAAGCGCGCGGTTCCCGGATTCGGGTCGGTATCCTGATCGGTCGAAAGCTTGCGCATGCAGATGATTACTCCACCAAAGACGAAGAAGTAGAACGCCACGCGTGCATACCAGAACGTCGTGTTCATGAACCAATACTTGTTATAAAGCAGGTGGTCGTTGTGATGGAGCCACTCTTTGATATTCCCGGTGGCGGACCGGTGGATGTTCATCCATTCATAGAGGTATTGCTGGACCGGAGGAAGCAGTAGCGGAATGGAAAAAAGGAACATCCATGGAAACGTGGAGCCGATATTTTCAAAAACCCGCCGCACGGAGGTCCCCCAGCTTGCGTTAGAAACGTTGTGAAGAAGAACCCAGAACACCCCGCCGATCGGCAGCGTGAGGAAGAAGTAGAACGCGAACTCCCAGGAATAGGCGTAGGTCCCGCGGAAGTGTTCGCCCAGCACGCCTGCAAACGCGAGGATGCTGACGACTATGCCGATCGCGGCGATGCCAAGAGAGATGGTTTTCACTTTCGAAACCTTGGAGGAGTCGAGGTGATCGCCGTTGATCGCGATGTCTGCGGAGGTGACGTGGTGGTGAGCCATTTCGTTGGTTTCAGGGGAAAGTTATTTGGCTGCGACAGGAATCTGTTTCGCCGCTTGAAGCGTGTGGATGTAGGCGATGATCGCCCAGCGGTCTCTGACCGGAATGTTGTAGCCGTATCCGCCCATCTGCCCCAAGCCATTGGTGATGGTATTGAACAAACGTCCGTCCGGATAGATTTCCGAGGAAATGGCGTTGAGCTTGGCATTGGCATTGGCCGCGACCGGGACACCATAGGCCGAAGTCACGCCGGCACCGTCGCCGGACTTGCCATGGCACACCGCACAATAGATGCCGAAGCGTTCCTGCCCGCGCTTGACGAGCGCCACTCCGTTTTCCGCCGTCAGTCCTAGCTCTTCGGGCATTCCGTTGCCGAAATAATCACCGACGTGACCGCTGTAATAGTAACCAGTTTGGCCGCCGAATTCATATTCAGGGATGCCACCAAGCGACTTCGCGCCCGTTTCGTTGAAGCCGCGGGGCTGGGTTTGGGCGACGGGAAGACGCCCGCCATGGCCGTCCGCAAAGAACGGATCCGGCTTCTGGGCGCGGAGCTTGTCCTGCTCGTCCATGTCCGGGAAGATCCGGATCGGAGGCTTGGAGAAATGCTGGCCGCGGACTCCGAAGATTCCGACTGCGAGCAGCGCGATGAGCGCGTAGATGAGGAAAAAGTAACGCATTTGAAATGGGAAATTTGAAATTCTCTATCAGTCCTCTTCTTCGACGAGTTCGATGTTCGCACCACCGATGCCGGAGAGCAGTTCCTTGGTGGCGTTCGGGCTGAACTTCGGATCACGCGCCTCAATGGCGATGAAAAAGCCATCGTCCGTCGCACGATGGAACTGGCGGCTCGCGAAAAGCGGATGGTTCAGGCGCGGAAGCTGGATGAGCGCCAGCAGGCCAAAGAGCGTGGTGAAACCGGAGAACAAAATCGTCAACTCGAACATGATCGGGAAAAACGCGGGCACCGTGAAGATGTTCGCCGGTTTCGCCTGAACGATCGTCGGATAGATCACGACCTGCGTGGAGTAGGCCAACGCGAACGCGGTGCAGGTGCCGGTGATGCCGCCGAAAAACACGAACCAGGGCAGGATCGAGCGCTTCATACCCATCGCACCGTCGAGGCCGTGAATCGGATAGGGCGAATAACAATCCCATTTCTTGAAGCCGGCGTCGCGGACTTTCTCCGCGGCCTTGTAAAGAGCTGAGGCGCTCTTGAACTCGGCGAGGTAGCCGTAAACGCGTTTGCGGGTGGTGCTCACTTTTTAAATTTCAGATTTGAGATTTGAGATTTCAGATTTTGTTCTGAGCCAGCTCGTGCTGATAGGCGGCCTCGACGACCACGCCGTGATCCGGGTGATGCTCCTTGTCGTCGAAGTGCGGGTCCGATTCCAACAGCGTCCATTTCACCTCGGCAATGTTGATGCAAGGCAAGAAGCGGAGGAAGAGCATGAAGAGGGCGAGGAACAGGCCGATCGTGCCGACGAAGGTCATCAGCTCGACGCCGCTCGGCGAGTAGGTTTTCCAGTCACCCGGCAGGAACATCCGCTCGAGAGTGGTGACAATGATCACGAAGCGCTCGAACCACATGCCGACGTTCACACACATCGCCACTGCCATGATCACCCATAGGTTTTCGCGGCAAGCTTTGAACCAGAACACCTGCGGAGAAAGCACATTGCAACTCATCATCATCGCGTAGGCCCACCAGTGAGGGCCGGCGATCCGGAATTTGAAGGCATCCATTTCATAAATCGCACCCGAGTAGAAGGCGACGAAGAGCTCCATCAGGTAGGCGTAACCGACGATGGTGCCGGTGAGTAGGATGATCTTCGCCATGTTGTCGATGTGCTTCATGGTGATCAAGTCCTGCAGGCCGTAGATGAAACGGGCCGGAATCATGATGGTAAGCACCATTGCGAAACCACCGAAGATGGCACCAGCGACGAAATACGGCGGGAAGATGGTGGTGTGCCAACCGGGAACGATCGAGGTGGCAAAGTCGAACGAAACGACCGAGTGCACTGAAAGCACCAGCGGTGTGGAAAGAGCCGCGAGGAGCAGATAGGCCATTTCATAGTGGCTCCACTGGCGGTTGCCACCGCGCCAGCCCAGCGAGAAGATTCCGTAAAGGATCTTGCGCAGACCGGGCTTGCAACGGTCACGGATGGTCGCGAGGTCGGGAACCATGCCGAGATACCAGAAGATCAGCGAAATGGTGAAATAGGTGGAAACGGCGAACACGTCCCACAGCAGCGGCGATTTGAAATTCTGCCAGATCGCGTTGGCGTTAGGCACCGGTGCAAGGAACCACGCGAACCAAACGCGGCCGACGTGGAAGGCCGGGAAAATACCGGCGCAGATCACGGCGAAGATCGTCATCGCTTCCGCCGCGCGGTTGATGGACGTCCGCCAATTCTGTCGGGTGAGGAAAAGAACCGCTGAAATCAGAGTTCCGGCGTGGCCGATACCGATCCAGAACACGAAGTTCGTAATGTCAAAGCCCCAGAACACCCGGTTAGACATCCCCCAGACGCCCACACCCGTAGAAACGAGGTAAGTCAGACCGCCGCCGACGCCGATCATGGCGATGAGAGCGGATGGAATGAACAGCAGCCACCAGAGAAGCGGCTGCCGGTTTTCGAGGACGCCGCAGATGCGCTCGGTGATCCAATGGTAGGATCGTCCGCTGAGGATGAGCTTTTCGCGCTCAAGCACCGGGAGTTTGACTCCAGTGTGGGTCTCCGGGGCGGTATGGGTGGTGGATGCCATGGTGGGGTAAAAGCTAAAATACTGAAATTCTGAAATACGGAAATCAGACCATGTGGATGGTGGCCTTGCCGACGAATGGGGCGTCCGGCATTTCCGGATTCGGATTCTTGACGCGGGCCAGGTAGCTGGTCCGCGGGCGGGTGCCGATGTAGTTGAGGAGGTCGTAGTTCCGCTCGATCTTCTTGCTGCGGCCGATGACACCTTTGTCTTCGTCCAGCAGATTGCCGAAGCTGATCGCACTGGCGTAGCAAGCGTCCTGACAAGCGACCTTTACGGAATCCACCGGGATGCGGAGAGTCTCGGTGGTCACTTGGAAATCGGTGGATGGCTTGCCGGCTTCGAGCGCACCTTGCTTCTGACCGCGCTTCTGGCGGATGACCGCGTCTTTAAGGCGCTGCACGCAGTAGGTGCATTTTTCCATCACACCCCGCATGCGGACGGTGACGTTCGGGTTCTTCTGAAGGTGCGGTGCCTCGCCACGCTGGGTTTCGCCGAATGGACCTTTGTAAAGGTTGTGAGCGATGAGCGGGTTGCGCTTGTTGTAGTCAAAATAGTTGAAACGGCGGGCCTTGTAAGGGCAGTTGTTCGCGCAGTAGCGGGTGCCGATGCAGCGGTTGTAGGCCATCGCGTTGAGGCCGTCTTCCGTGTGGATTGTGGCATTGACCGGGCAAACGGTTTCGCAAGGAGCGGACTCGCACTGCACACAGGCGACAGGCTGCGGAACGAGCTCCGGATTGCCATCATCGAAGGTGTTATCCGACTGCGTCGCGTAATAACGATCCATGCGGATCCAGTGCATTTCGCGGCCACGTGCGACTTGTTCCTTGCCGACGATCGGAATGTTGTTCTCCGCCTGACAGGCGACGAGACAGGCGTTGCAACCGGAGCAGGAGGAAAGATCGATCGACAAGCCCCACTGGTGGAGCGGGTCGTTGATGAGCGGCGCGGCCTTGCCATCCTTGTCAGGGTGGAAAGTGGCGGAACTCTTCGGCTGATAGAGATAGACGTTCGGCGGCGCGTGGGCGTCGTTGCCTTGCTTCACGACGTTGGCGAGCTGGGCATCGAATCCGCCCTTTTCCTCATCCTCCATGGTGGAAATCTCACGGGCAAGCGCACGGCCATACATGGCGCTGTGCTCCTGAGTGAGGGCCATCGAGTAGCGTTTGCCAGTCGGCTTTACCGTCGCACCACCCGCGATATAAGCGGTGGCGGCGGTGCGGAGCGGATAGGCATTGAAACCACGGTTCACACCAACGAGGCCAACGTGGCTGGTATTGACCGGAGCGTAGCCGAGTTCGTTTTCCTTATCGTAGGCTTGGCCATAGCCGAGCGGAATGACGATGGTGTTTTCGGCTTGGCCGAAGGAAATGAGAACAGCGATTTCCAGCTTCTGGCCGTTGACCGTCACTTCGATCATCGGCTGCTTGCGGTTTTCGCCTTCGCCATCTGGACCGACCTTTGCGAACTTGCTTTCCACACCAAGCACCGAACTAACGGGCTCCGGAGTGATGAGGAGATCATAAATGCCGAGTTCTTTCGCCGTCTTCGGAGCGATCAGCGCAGCGTTGTCCCAAGTGACCTTGGAAATTGGATCGGGAGCTTCCTGTAGCCAGCCGTTGTCGATCCAGCGGCCGTCGAAGACCGAGGAGTCGGTGGCGAAAATGATTTCAAGCGCCTTCGCAGTCGGTGCGTCCGGTGTTTTCTCCAGAGCGGAAACGTTCGCTGTCGGCGAGGCGGCCGCATATTTTGAGCCAGCGAGGAAACCGTCACGAAGCAGCGTTTTCCAAGCCTTATCGCCTTCCCCACCGAGAGCGGTGAAGGTAGCGCGGACGGCGTCGTAGGAAGGAGAAGCAGCGCCTTTCGGCCCTTCGCCGTTGAGAAGCTTGCCATCGTTAGAAAGGATGGCGAGCAGCAGCTCCACTTCGGAAACGCAGTCCACGTAAAGCGGCAGTATCATCGGCTGGACGATCGTGTAAACTCCATTGGCGGTGCGAGCATCCGCCCAGGATTCCAGGTAATGAGCAGCCGGGATGTGCCAAGTGGCCGCATGGGCCGTGGCATCCGTGCGGGTGCTGAGGTGGATGCTGGTCTTCAGCTTGGCGAACGATTCCGCGAACTTGAGGTCGGCGGGGGCGTCGTAAATCGGGTTCGACGGAGTGGCGACGACGAGCGTGTCAACCGCGCCGGAGTCGATGTCCGCCTTGAGGGTGGCAAGAGTGCCGAGGCCTTTGGTTTCGGATTGCAACGCGGCGAGCGGCTTGCCTTCACCCACGTTTCCGAGGGCGAGGTTGATCGCGAGGGCGAGTTGATGGACGGCAGCCGACTGGCGCGAACCGGCGAGAACAACGGACTTGCCAGCGTGTGCCTTGAGATCGGCAGCGAGTGCCGTCACCCATGCAACATGCTTCGGATCGGAAATTTCCGCGACGGACGACGAAACGCCGAGAGCGCGTCCGACCTGACCAGCAATGCCAGCCACTTGGCTCGGTGCGATGCGCAAGCGGTGATCCGCCATGCCGCCGGTGAGGGTGAATGCGCCTTCCACGACGTAGAGGCGGTTCATCGCATCCTTGCTCGGCTTCGATGAGTAGTCCTTACCTTCCGGCTTGCGGCGGTCGAAAAACGGACCGACCGGGCCTTGGGAATCGTTTCCGGCGAAGTCGCAATCGAGAGAGAGGATGCGGTCAGCCTTGGAGAAATCTGGAACCAGCTTCACGCCGTCCGTGGAGGCATCGCCGGTGAGCGCTTCGTATTGATAGAACTTCGCGGCGGAATATTTTCCAGCGAGCTCTTTGCTCAAACGCACACGGGTCGGGCTGTCATCGGCCCCGAAGAGGAAACCGATTTTCGCGGCCTTGTCGGCTGAGAGAGCGGCGATGGCAGCTTCGAGATCCGCGCGGGGAGCGACTTTCGCGCCCTTGAGGATTTTCCGCGAGCGCGATGGCGAGTAGAGGTCCAGCACCGATGCCTGAGTGAAGGCGTCCGTGCCCTCAACGTCTGGATGGAGATTGTTCGGAGCAACTTTCGTTGGGCGGCCTTCGAAGGTGGTCACCACCAGCGGCGTCGCACCTGTGCCGCGTGGCATCGAGGAGGCGTAGAAGGTCGCCTTACCAGGTATCACCCACTCGGGTGCCTTGGTATAAGGAACGATGTAGCCTTCCGGGCGGCGGCAAGCGGCCATCCCGAATCCAGCGAGCGCGGTGGACGCACCCATGATTTTGAGGAACGAACGGCGCGAGGTTTCCGCATCATCCTCGTTCGTCATTTCAGCGGCAGCGCGGGGGAACTCGCGGTCAAGCCACTGACGAAACTCTGCGGTATCTTCGAGCTGCCCCGCACTGCGCCAAGCGACGGTGGTTTCGCCGGCGGGAACTTCGGGGTGCTGCAAAATGCGTTTGCTCATATTGGACTGCGGAAAATGATGGAATTCGGAAAAACGGGCGGGACGATCAATGGTGGCAGGTGGCGCAAGTGACCTTGGGCTTCACCATGAACTCCTCTTTCAGCTTTAGCCCGAGCTCTTCGGTGGTCTTCACGCCAAGCTCCGGATGATTGGAGATGTAAGTCTCGGGATTGTAGTTGAAATTATAGACTTCTTCCAGCGGACGGAGGTTCACTTCTGGGGCACGGTGGCAGGTGAGGCACCAGCCCATCGAGTGGCTCTCGGCTTGGTAAACGACCTCCATCTTGTTGACGTTGCCGTGGCAGCTCTGGCAGGAAATCCCGCGGTTCACGTGGGCCGAGTGGTTGAAATAAACGTAGTCAGGTGCTTTATGGACGCGCACCCACTCGATCGGCTTGCCGTCGTAGCCGGGGTAGTTCACGTCCATCGACTTGTGAAGCGGCGCGAGTTTCGGGCTCTCCCGCTGGACGTGCTGGTGACAGTTCCAGCAAGTGCTGCCTGTCGGCACGTTCGAATGACCCGCCACATCGACGAAAGAGTGGCAATAGCGGCAGTCGAGGCCGATCTGATCCACGTGGATCTTGTGCGAAAACGGGATCGGCTGGCTCGGTTGGTATCCAACGGTCAGCGTCTTTGGCGTCGCGTAGTAGGAAAATGCGAGTGCTACGCCTGCTGCTGCGGTTCCGGCGCAGACAGCGATTTTGAGAGGCAGGAGATTGGACCAACGAGGAAAAATATTTGCCATGGCAAGGGCGGTGCGATGCGGGAAGGTGGAGCTTGTGAAATTTTTCACAAGGTTGTTTCCGAAATGTTTTTAAGGCGGATCGGGACGGGCGGAGGATGCAAACGAAAGTCCGTGTGGCAATGCGAAAAAAGAAATTTTGACAGAAATTGTAACGACCTGCGGGGGCTTCGTCCGATTTTCCATGATGTCAAAGGAGTCCAGACCGATGATGCATATTTCATGCCGTCATTGCCGATGATGTAAAAATGCTCTGATGGATTCGTTTTCAGTGGCTTGGAACGGTGGAAATCGATTTCCGCAGCGATTTCAAATCCACGGTTGTCACGCCACGGCAGGCGTTTAGCCTTCCACCTCCGAAGATGACGGCTCCCGAAATCCTCACTCTGCTCTGCGCCGCCACCGCCGCAGGGGCGATCAACGCCGTGGCGGGCGGCGGCACCATCCTCACCTTCCCCACCCTGCTCGCCATCGGCACCCCGCCCATCGTCGCCAACGCGACCAGCACCGTCGCCCTCGTCATCGGCACCGGCGGCTCGGTATATGGCTTCCGGCGGCACATCGTATCGATCCGCGAGTGGCTCTGGCGCTTCGTCCCGGTCAGCTTGCTCGGCGGACTCATCGGGAGTTGGCTGCTGACCGTCACTAGCAACGAGGCATTCAGCCGCCTTGTTCCATTTCTGATCTTATTTGCGACGCTGCTTTTCCTCGCCCAAGGCCTTTTCTCAAAAATGCTCAGCCGCTCCGTGCGAAAACCGGCTTACGCCCCACGGATCTGGCCCGCCATCGTGTTCCAGTTCCTCGTCTCCGTTTACGGCGGCTTTTTCGGCGCGGGCATTGGCATCCTGATGCTCGCCACCCTCGGCTTCATCGGCCTCACCGATATCCATCAGATGAACGCCCTGAAAAACATCCTCGGCTCACTCATCAACGTCGTCGCCTCCATCATGTTCATCTGCCGTGGCATGGTCGATTGGCCGAAAGCCGGCGTCATGACCATCGGAGCCATCACCGGCTACTATCTCGGCTCCCACTTCTCGCAGAAAATCCCACAGATCTGGGTGCGGCGAATCGTTCTGAGCATTGGTTTCGGCATCTCCGCCATCACCTTCTATCGGCAGTTGCACTGAGGATTTTAGGAGTTCGACCAGTTCATCCCCTTCTCATGCCGCCACTGCCGGAACGCGGCAAACTGCTCGCTTTTCGTCATTTCGCGACGCACAGGATCTTCATCGAGAAACGCCTCGAACGCCCCACCCGGCGAGCTTTCCGCCACCGTTGGCCCGCTATCAGAAACTTCCGTATTTTGCTGCTCCAGCTTCCGCTCGATCCTCCTCAGCCGCCCCGAGATCCGGAAACTCATGAACAACAGGATCACCAGCAGCACCAAGCAGCAGCCGAGCAGCACAGTCAGCGGGAGAATAGAATAGGGCGCTACGATTTCTGGCATGCCCACAGTCTTGAAAGAACCACCCGCTTTGAGAAGTCCCAAGTGTTGTCGCTTCTCGCAACTCCGCTGAAATCGGTTGAAATCACTCGTTCCAAGCGCCATTGAAAAAGCATGCCAATCCACGATCACAGCGGTGAACTCGCGCTCCCCGGCGGAAACGCGCTTTTCCGGGCACTAGAAGATCTCGCCGCCCACATTCCCAGCTCCACCGAACCCGTCAGCTCCAATCCCCGCCAGCGTGCCGCTGAAATCGTTCGGGTCGCCGGACTCAAGGCCGGTGCCATGTCCGCCACCCTCGCCATCCCGCCCGGACCGGCCGGAATGCTCACCGTCATTCCAGATCTTCTGAAAATCTGGCAGTTCCAACAGCAGATGGTCGCCGACGTCGCCGCCTGCTTCGGGAAAACCTCCCAGCTCAACCGACAGCTCATGATCTACTGCCTCTTCCGCCACGGCGCAGCCATGGTCCTCCGTGATGTGGTCGCCCGCGTGGGCGAGCGCGTCATCATCAGGGAAGCCAGCCTGCGGGTCATCCAACAGACGCTGAGAAAAATCGGCATTCACGTCACCCAGAAAGCCGTCGGTAAATCATTATCCCGCTGGCTGCCAGTCATCGGACCTATTCTGATCGGCGGGTACTCACTGTGGGACACCCGCAAGGTAGGGAAAACCGCCATCGATACTTTCGGCCGTGAAATCCAGCTATTGCCGGGCGATCTCGTGATCGATGTCGAAGGCACTACCATCATCAGTTAGTTTCTATGATTTCAACTTCGCCCATCTTCATATCTAACGATTATCTCTAAAGCCCACCAACTGCATATTCCCCCCGTCGCCCGCCCTCATCATCGGAATTCGCACGACATCCATCACCTTGTAGCCAGAGTCCACCGCCACCAAACTACTGCCTGCTAGAAAATAACGCACCTCGACTTCCGACTGTACCGCCAGCACTCTCACGAGCTCCATTGGTAAATCGATTAGATACGAGCGCTCGCTTTCCGGAATTACCATGCCGGCCACGATCCCCGGCGTGCCCCACTCCACCGGCATCCCGCCGACCCGCGCCTGTGCCGCGCAGACGGCCGGAAGTGCGAGCGGTTCGCTCCGATAGGTATCGAAATACTGGACCACCTTGGATCTGGCATGCGCATTGAAGACCACCGGTGCGGCGAAGGAGGCCTTTGGAGCTGGACGTCCCGTCACCCGGACGACGCTGCCGTCGGTCTTTCTTGCCACTGCGGCGGGCACGGAGATCCCGAGATTGCTGGCAGCAATCGTCAACAGGCCAAGGATGCTCGCAGCGCTGCAAAGGTTGAGAAAGAGTTTCATGGGAGATCGGGGTGGGATTGGAAGACTCTCCCCTCTTTCGCAAACCCCATGCCATCCGCGGGAAACCGCGTAACTCACGCATCTCCAATTACCACCCCGAAACGCTCCCCACCACCGCTGGTGCAAAAAGCGTCAGGCTCACCCTCCTCTCGCCGCAAACTGCAACGGCATTTTCTTGCGGCCCAACAAGATCTGAGAGGTAAAATCCCACGAAGATCCCTCACCAAATCGTTAGAACGATATCGTGAAATTCCGCCCATTCCAACGAGACCGATTTATCTCCCCCACGATTTGAAGCAGCGAGAATTTCATGGCGAGGCAAAAAGGAATGCCGGAAGGTCCTGCAAACATGTCGATTGATTTGCCAAACGCCCTGTCCCGGAGCAACATGCCTTCCACATCACTCGTGCGGGGAAGCTCCCGCACATTTGCAACCCAATCCTGATACCTTCCATGTCCTCTCGAATTTCCAAATTGACCAGTTCGCTCAGGGAGTTGGGAGAAATCCAAGTCACGGATTACGATTTTATGGACCTCCTCAACAAGGATCTGAAGGAGTTGGAAATCTCCCGCTCGATGAAACGGATGGCGAGCATCCGGGTGATGGAATGGGATTTCCGGACGGTCCTGCCTGCGATGAATCGCCTCGCCCAGCATGAGGTAGATGTCGTCGGTCTGGTCAAGCGCACTGCGGGTTACAAGGTGATGGAATGGGATTTCCGAAACACCTTGGCCGCTGACACTGAAACAGAAATCCCGACCGAAAAACAGATAGAACCGCAGGAAATGCAGGCGCTGGCGGCGCGGCTGAAAAATTTCCTCCACTACTTAGTCGCGAATCTAATCGACGAACCGAAATATGCCCACATCAAGGTGCAGGAAATCACCCCAGGTGTGCTGCGATTCCGCCTAATCCTCGTGAAGCGGGACGTGGCGATGTTGATCGGCAGGGAAGGCCAAACGGCGTCCGCTATCCGCAGCATATTGAAATCCAGCGCAGCGGCACAGGGAGCACACGCGCTGTTGTTGATCCACTCGCACGAAGAGGAAGCTGCGATGCAGCATGAGTTAGATTAAAGAACCTTCCCAGATGACCGCGCGAGGATTTCAGCGGCAATAGCGCGGTCCGTAATATCCCCGGCCATAGGGAGCCGGACGGTAATAGCCCGGACCACTGTAATGATCATGATAGTCATGGTGATTTCCAATGGCGTAACCGAGAATCCCCGCTGCCGCCACCCCGGCGATAGCCAGACCCGGATCCACTGCGTAGCGGACCGGGGGACCCGGCGGCGCTGGCTCTTGAGGCATGGAGCCCTTCGCATCCTGATTATAGGCGGAATTGTAGCCACCCGGTGGATAGACGGGATAACACCCTACACCGCACGCCAGGCAAGCGGTCAACAAGCTTGCCACGGTCAGCCGGCGGAAGTGCGTTTTCATTCCCGTATAACGCCGCGAGATTCTTTGGTTGTTCAACCGGAAATTTCAATCTTCGCACGAATCCGCGCGGGACACTGCCACCTGCCGTAGCGACACCCATTTGCGTGATTCGTTGAGGGGTGGCCGTTTTTGGGGCCAACTGGCCGTTTTTGGGCCCTCATACTTGTTTCGCTTCACTGAAATTTCAGGCATCCTATCTTTCATCCGGGAGTCCCCGGCACGACTGGAAAGCAGACCTCACCCACCCGAATTGCCGCGCTTCGAACGGCCACCGGTGCTGGCGTTTTGCCTCTCCAATCACTCTGTTTCCTCGCAGTAAATCGCCAGAAACACACCCATTTCCTGCCATGCAAAATTCCAAGCTCGTACCAGCCATCGGCAAAAAAGCCGAGTCAACGGTTCGACTTGAGGAGGAGGCGAGGCAGGTCATCGAAGAGGCCCTGATCGCCGCTGAGGCGAAATCTGCCGCACGAGCGAGGATCAAGGTGCAGGATGAAATTCAGGAAGCCGAGGCCCGGGTTAGGGCGAAGACAAGGGCCGAGGCCAGAGCCAAGGCGATCGCAGAAGAGGAAGCCCGCATCGATGCCGCCGGAGCAGACCTATGGTTCTACATGCAAAAGGAGGTGCAACTCGGACCGGTGACATTGGCCGAGATTAAGGAAAAAATCTCGGATCTATCGCTGGAACCGCCCGTCAGACTGGTTTGGACCGAAGGCATGGACGACTGGAAACCGGTGTATGACGTCCGTAAACTTTGCGAACCCACCATCCCTCAGAATGACAAGCCAGCGCAAAGCTCACCGGCGCTCACCGCACAAAAACCGGAAATTAATTCCAAATCCAAGGCCGCCGCGGAGTCACAAGCCACTGACGAAGCCAGAATCGCCGCTGCCACAAGAGCCGAAAACGATCTGAGAGCCAAGGACGCGAGAGACGCCAGAATCGCCGCTACAGAAAAAGAACGAGCCCGAGCCGAGCAAGAAGCCGGACGCCTCGCGGATGCCGAAAACAAGCGAGCTGAACAAGCAAAACTCAGAGAAATCGCAATCGCCAAGGCCGAAGCCGAGGAAAAACTCAAAGCATCAGAGGAAGCAAGAAATGCTGCAGAGGCGAAGGCTGCCGAACAAACCCGCCTCCTTGCGGCAGCAGAAGCGAAAGCCGCCGAAGAAGTCAAACTGCGGGCCGCTGCCATCGCCAGTGCCCAGGCGAAAGCCGAGGAACAGGCAAGGACCGCTGCCGAGGCAGAAGCGAAACTCAAAGCCGCCGAAGCAAAAGCAGCCGCTGAGTCGAAGTTACGGGAAATCGCCGAAGCGAAAGCGGCCCAAGAAACAAAACTCCGGACCGAAGCCGAAACTCAAGCCGCTGCCGCACGCGCGCTTGCCAAAGCGGAAGACGAAGCACGATTCAAAACCGAGGCAGCGCTGAAAATCAAAGCCACCGCCGCAGAAATCGCCAAGGCGACTGCCGATGAAATCGCCGCTCAAGAAGCCAAAGCGGCCGCCAAGGCCAAATCGGATGAGCAGGCAAAGGCCACCGCCAAGGCCGAAGCAAAAGTCCAGGCCGCCGAGGCCAAAGCCGCCGCAGAAGTGAGGCTCCGCGAAATTGCCGAAGCCAAAGCCGCCCGTGAAGAAAAACTCCGTAGCGATGCCGAAGCCAAAGCCGCCGAAACTACCAAACTCGCCATCGCTGCGGCGGATCAAGCAGAAGAAGATGATGCCATGGCGGAAATCGAGGCCCTAGCAGCGCAGGAAGCGAGGGTGGCGGCAGCAGCAAAAGAACGCGCCGAGATCAAAGCCCGAGCCGCCGAGGAAGCGAAAATCGCCGCTGCGGGAAAAGCGAAAGCTCGCAAACAACTCCGCGCGAAAGCCCTCGAAAACGCTAAAATCCGAGTCCTCGCCAGAGCCGGAATGCCCGCCGCGCAGCCTAACACCGACTCCAAGGAACAGCCCGCCGAAAACGTGACCACTCCGCCAGAAGTGGATGCACCAAAGAAACAGAACTTTTCAAAAGTCTCTGCAAAAACCTGCTGGTTCTACACCTGCGAGGGTGACCGCCTCGGCCCGGTGACTTTCGAAGAGCTGAGAACCTTGGCTGAGAGTTCCCACCTAGATCCGCGTCTGGACATGGTCTGGCGGAAGGACATGGACGCGTGGAAACCCGCTGGCCAGATCGATGGCTTGTTCGAGCGCAACAGCGTGCCAGCGAAACCTAACGATTCCTTCGCCCCTCCCACCGCCACAAAAACGCAAGCGATCGCCCGGACACCAGTCGCCTCAAAAGGCCCGTGGCCCGGCGCTCGCCGCAGGAGCCTGCTCGTCGCTTCACTGATCTTCCCCTTCGTCTGGCAATATTTACTCGCCGCAGCCAGCCCCATGATGAGCCGCCAGTTAGGTGAGCTATTGACCACCCGGCTGCTGCCTTTCGCCACCTACGTGCCGCTGCTCGTGTTAGTCTGGTTCGCCTGGAAGCGCCTCGCCAATCTGGGCATGAGCCGCCTCTGGTGCCTCGCGCTTTTCGCCCCTTTTCTCAATCTCTGGGTCGGCTACCGCTGCCTTGCCTGCCCGGCGGGTTACGCCTATCACAAAAAGCTAGATCCTCCGGGATACGCCATCGCACTGGCCTACTGGATCGTGATGTTGATCGCCATCCTGCTACTCTACTCGGTCGCCGCCCCGCTCCTGGGTTCAATCGGCAGTCCCGAGTTCAAGCAGCAGGTCAGCAGTCTGATCACCAGCGCCAGCAAACTTGCTAGGTGACCCCGGATCGCAATTGCCTGCTGGGCCCGCTCCATGGCACAGAAGTCCCGATGTCCGACCTCGACCTTCCCATCCGTGCCGCGACGGAAACCGCTGTCGCCCACGGAGTTTCCCCTGATCGATGTGAAATTCTGCAGAACGGCAGCACGCTGGTCCTGCGTCTGACAGAAACGCTGGTTGCTAGAGTGGTGCAGGATCTGGACGGGCCGCGAGTTGGGACTGAGTGGTTCGCCCGGGAAAACGCCGTGGCGGAGCATCTGGCAAGACATGGAGCAACTGTCATCCCCTTGCATCCCGACGTTCCGCCCGGCCCCTACGAGCATCTCGGCTATCCGCTCAATTTCTGGCAATTCGTTACCACCATCGAGTCGGAAGCCGATCCGGCGACGACCGGAACAACGCTCTATCAGTGTCACGCAATCCTGCGCTCTTTCCTCCAACCGCTTCCGGAACTCGCCATCATTACCGAGAGTATTGATCTATTAGAAACTCTGGAACGGCGTGCACTTTTCCCGCCAGCCACCCTCCGACTTCTCCAAGACCGCCTCGTTTCATCGATGGCCGTGCTGACCCAATTTCCCTATCAACCCCTCCACGGTGATGCCCATCCCGGCAACCTCCTGAACACGACGCGCGGCCTACTGTGGACCGATTGGGAGGACACCTTCCTCGGCCCAGTCGAGTGGGATCTCGCCTCGATCATCTGGAACGCGCGCATTCTCGATGAAGATCATGAAACGGCCGACGCCATCCTCGATGCCTATCAGCAGGCCGGCGGTAGCATCGATCCCATCGCCCTTCACCACAGCCTGATCGCCCGCGCCGCAGTGATGAGCGCGTGGTATCCGATTCTCTATCCAAATCCATCTGCGGTCAGGCAGATGAAGCTCCAATTCAGATTGGACTGGCTAGATTCGGTGGGCACGTGAATTCGCCCTCGGCAACCGACCGACCATGAACGTGAAATCGTCGGACGCCAATTCGATCACTTTTGATTTCGACGGATCATGCTGCACCGTCGATCCGGTGAAGGACTCGCACATGCACGGGATGGTGGTGAAATTCGTGGACTCCGAGACCATTTCCACAAGCTGCAAAGCGATCATGGAGGGCAAGGAAATGCCCGAACACGCGACAACGTTGAAGCGGGTGAAATGAAAACATGAGGGGGCGCGCGGTGAATTTCCCCGCGCACCCCAATGATTGCGTTAGGCTGCCTGCTCCGGAACAAGGTGTCGCCCGAGTTCGTTGCGGATGCCTTTTTTCGGCGACCACACTTCGATCCTGTCATGAATCAGCAGGGTGGTGTGCGAAGGAGCCGAATAGATGTAAAAGGACCAGCCGTTTTTCGCCCCGAGCACCTGAGACAGCAGACTGCGAAAGTCCCGGCGGTCGCCGCTTTTGAAAAGATGCCCCGGCGCCGTGATCAGCGGACGGGCTTCGTCGAGCCCTACGCGGAAGCGGTCCAGCAGATCCCAGTCATCGGTGTCCTGCTGCGGACCGGGCAAGATTTCCAAGAGCTTGTTGCCGTCCTTGGAAAGCAAGTCGGCGAGGTAATCCGCCAGCATCAGGCGACTTCGGCGTGCGGTGGGGATTGGAAAATCACCGGCGACGGGCACACCACATTCCAGCGGTTGGTGGTGCATCCCTTGTCCGGCCAGCCACTTGTGAATCTCAGAGTTCGTGAGGCAGCGCATAGTTTTCGGGGAGTTTTGAATAGACCGCGACATCCCGCGGCAATGGGAGCGCACCACGACGGCACGCAATCGTTAGATTGAGCACGGCACGTGCCATCCGTCGATGGCAAATTCGCGCATGCCCGGCTTTTCCGACGGCCGCGCGCACGATCATTTTCGAAGCCGCTGGACATGAGGATTTTGCAAAGATGCGAAACTGCCTGGAACCAAATACAAGCTCGCCAGATTTTTTCCGATCCTCCAACCTGACCTCCATGTCCTTCACCTCGCTCGGCCTCGCCCCCGCTTTTCTCAAGGCCTTGGCCGGACAAGGCATCTCCGAGCCGACGCCGATCCAGCGTGAGGCAATCCCAGCCGTGATTGCGAAAAGGGACGTCCTGGGGATCGCGAAAACAGGCTCTGGAAAGACTGCCGGCTACGTTCTGCCGATCCTCCACAACCTTGAAAAAGCCGCCGTTTCCCACTACCGCGAGCCCACCGTGCTCGTCCTCGTGCCCACCCGCGAGCTGGCCGACCAAGTGCAGCAGGTTTTCCAAACTTTTCTCCCCGCCCTCACCCGTCGGCTCACCTGTCTCGCCGTGTCCGGAGGCGTCTCCATCAACCCACAGATGCAGGCGATCGGCAAAGCGGACATCGTCGTGGCCACTCCCGGAAGGCTGCTAGATTTGATAGAAAACAATGCCGTGCGGCTGTCGTCGATCACCACGCTCGTCCTCGATGAAGCGGACAAAATGCTCAACCTCGGCTTCAAGGAAGAGGTGGACCGCATCCTGGCCCTGCTTCCGGTGGAACGCCAGAATCTGTTATTTTCCGCCACCCTCAGTGACGATCTCAGCCTCATCCAACAGGTGATTTTGAAAAATCCGCTGGTGCTCAAAATCGCCGATGAAACGGACACCATCGATCTCATCAACCAGCTCGCCTATCTGGTCTCCGAGGAACGGAAAGGTCCCCTGCTGCGCTACCTGATCAAGCAAGGTGAATTAAAACAAGTCCTCGTCTTCGCCTCCTCCACCGTCAAGGCGGACGCCATCGTCAACAAGCTACTCAAAAACCGGATCCACGCCGCCGCCGTGCATTCCAAGCTGAGTCAGCAAATCCGGCGTTTTAATTTGCAGGAATTCAAGTCCGGCCAACTGCGCGTGCTCGTCGCCACCGATTTGTTAGCCCGCGGCATTGATATCGAGTTCCTCCCTTGCGTCATCAACTACGAGCTCCCCCGCTCGCCCAAGGACTACCTCCACCGCATCGGCCGCACCGGCCGCGCCGAGAATCCCGGCACCGCCATCTCCCTCGTCAGCCCCGAGGAATCCGACCATTTCAAAGTGATCCAAAAGAAGATGGGCAAACGGGTCACGATCCTCAGCGGCGACGCGATTGATCTGCAAGGCTATTGATTCCATCCCCAAAAAATCAACTGCCCAGACTAACTGGACAGTGAAAAGAGGTTTTCACCGCCAAGACGCCAAGGAAAGATGAGCAAAAATCAAAAGGTAGGGGGCCGAAAATAGAATTGAGAGCAGTCAACTCCTCTTCACTTGGCGTTCTTGGCGGTTCAAATTCTTCCAACCGACGCGGCATTTTTACGGTGATGATCCCTAATGGAGGAGCCTTGGGGCTGGACGGTGTGGAAGCGGCAGGGCCTCGGTGCTGTGCGGGCAATGCTGGCGAGCATCCGCCGCCGGAGCAAACCTGAAAGGCGGTTGATCGGGCACGGGCACAAGGAAACACCGTTTTTCGAGAGAGAGCTACCGGACTAACGCTTCTTCCTGTCGTTTCCGGGACCACCCATCGGCCTCTTTGCGGTGCGTGGGGCGGGCTTCGCCGTCTTCTTTTCCTCCATCTCGCGCGTGCGTTTCCGCCAGTCACGCTTCGCCAGTTTTTCGCCGGGCAGCGGGGCGGCAGCCGCGGCATGGTAGTCGAAGCCGCGCAGGCGCTTGCGGTCGAGGCGCTGGCCGATGGACATTTCGAGAATGTCCAACAGATTGAGATCGCCTTTGGGCACAAAACTGATCGCCTCGCCCTGCGCCTCGGCCCGACCGGTGCGGCCGATGCGGTGGATGTAGTCCTCGGGATTGACCGGGAAATCATAGTTCACCACCTGCGAGACGCCGTCGATGTCGATGCCGCGCGCGACGATGTCGGTGGCGACGAGGACCTGCACGTTGCCGTCCTTGAACTCCTGCAACGCCTGCAGCCGTTGTTCCTGCGAGCGGCTGGAATGCAGCTTGCCGACCTTGATGCCAGCGAGCTTGAGGAAATTCGTCAGCTGATTCGCGCCATCCTTCATGCGGACGAAGACGAGCACGCGCGTGAACTTCGGCTGGCGGAGAAGTTCCAACAACATGACGTTTTTCAAGTGCGCGGGCACTTCGTAAACGCATTGCTCGACGGTGTCGGCCGGGTTCGAGCGCTTGCCGAGCTGAACCATTTTCGGCTGATAGAGAAAGCGCTGCGCCAGTGACTCGATCTGCTTGGAGAGCGTGGCGGAGAACATGAGCGTCTGCCGGCGCTTGGGGAGGAACGTTGCGATTTTCTCGATGTCCGGCAGGAAACCCATGTGGAGCATGCGGTCCGCCTCATCGAGCACGAGGATTTCCAACAAGTTGAAATCGAGCTTCTGCCGTCCTATCAGATCGATCAGCCGCCCGGGCGTGGCGACGACAATATCGACGCCCTTGCGCAGCGCCTTGATCTGCGCCTCCTCCTCGACTCCGCCAAAGATGGCGGCCACGCGGATCGGCAAGCTTTGGCCGTAGTTCCGGATGTTTTCCATGATCTGGACGGCAAGCTCACGGGTGGGAGCGAGGATGAGCGACTTGAGACCGCGCGGCCTACCCTCGCGGTTCGAGTGGGCCAGGCGGTGCAGCATCGGCAGGACGAATGCGGCGGTCTTGCCGGTGCCGGTCTGGGCAATGGCGATCAGATCGCCTCCCTGCATCACCTTCGGGATGGCCGCGGCCTGCACCGGCGTGGGGCGGGTGTATCCTGATTTCTGAATCGCGAGGAGGATCCCTTTATCGAGTCCGAATTTGCTGAACGGCATGGGCGGAGCATAGGCCGCCGCCCCAACTGATGGCACGGATTTAAATTCGTGCTCCAGTCTTCCAAACGAAAAAGGGCTACCGGGATGCGGCAGCCCTTCGAGAAGACGGAAACAGATCAGCCGTTCCGCTTGTGTTTCTTTTTCCCCACGCGGTGTTTTCCACCGTGGCGTTTCCCGTGTTTTTTCAGGGCGGCACGTTCGGATTTGTCGAGCTGACCATCGTGGTTCGCATCGGCTTTTTGGAAATGCTTTGCCGCCTTTTCGGGGTCTTTGCGGTGCGCCATGAACTCGTCACGCGAAAGAATTTTGTCGCCGTTGGTGTCGCGGCTTTTGTGGGATTTCGCATGGCCTTTCGCATCGGCAGTGGCGGCACAGAAGCTAATAGCGAGGATCAGGGTGAAGAAGAATCGTGTTTTCATCGTTGCGCATCAAACCCCTGAGGCGGCGTAAAGTTTTGCGATTGGGAAATCTTTATCCGCGATGTGCGCGATGTGCGCGATGACGCGGCAGAACGCCCGATGCGTTTAGGCAGAATGACCCTAAAGATTCGCGAACGGGGAGTTTCAATCCTCGGATTTCATGGAATCTCCGTCAGCAGTTTTCCCCGCCTGTTCCAAGGTCCGCGGGCTTTATTTGCCGCTGGAAATGAAAAACTCTATCGGTAGCGGGCCACCAGCGGCACGACACGTGCGATAATGCCGACGATGAAAACCACCCGACATATCCTGTTAGCAGCCGCCTTCGTTTGTCCCGCCCTCGCCCAAACGGCATCGCCGCCGGTGGTCGTAGAAAAATCAGTGGTCGAAACCAACACCCCTGGAACAAAAGTGGTCGAGGAAACTGTTGTTGTAACTCCGGTCCCCGTCGTTCCAGGCGGCTACGACCCACGTCGCCAGCTTTCCGTAGCTCCGCATGCAATCCCCTTGGATCCAGCAGTCGGCACCAAGACAGAGACCACGGAAACCACGACCCGCGTCGGATCGCGCGTTTACAACTCCACCCGCAGTGTCGTCGTTGTTGAAGGCCGCGAACTGCCCTACGTTACTGTCCCCGTGCTTTTTGTGAAGGAAACGGCTGAGTTGCTGGACTCCGAATCCCGTGCATCGCTCGACCAGACCGCTGCCGCCATCACGGAAATCACCAAAGCAGACCCGACCGCCGTTTTCGACATCGAGGGGCACACTAGCACCGATGGCACCGACGAAATGAACATGACCCTATCAGCAGCCCGCGCGAAACGCGTTTATGACGAGCTAACCATCCGCTACAAAATCCCCGCCACGGTACTCAGCGCCCACGGCTACGGAGAATCCTATCCTATGTATCCCAACGGCAGCGAAGCCCAGATGATGCTTGATCGCCGAGTGCTAGTTGTCCGCTCAAGATGACCGTTAAGGTGGCGGGCAGGATGCATCCTACCATTTGAATCTCCGGCTTTTTGCAATGCGGAAAAACTCCCCCGCATGTAGTCCAACAAAATCACCATTGAAAATCAACGCCTTAGGCAAACAGATGCGATTTGCATCCCGATTGCTAGGAATCTGCGAAGAGGCACCCCGCCTTCCACAAAATAAACACATCATGAAAACCATAACAACCATCGCCATCACCGCCCTCGCCTCAGCCGCTCTGTTTACGAGTTGCACGACCGTCGTAGATCCTACCCCAGCACCTACGACCACCACCCAACAGACCACCACCAGCGCACAACAGGATCCCTACACCGGGTCCACCACTTACAAGAAAACTACCACTACGAACTATTGAAGGCGGTTTCCTGATAGATGGGCGCAGTCTTCCAAAGCCTGCGAAACCCTTCATCCCTATCCCTGTCTGCGGAAATCCCGTGGCAGGGATTTTTCAATTGGCAAGCAGTAGCACCGCAGCAATGGCTAACCACTCGTCCTCCAACGCCAGCGATGATGGTGGTGTCGGCTTGTGCGCGCGGGAATACCAATAGGCGGCGTTCGACAAATCGCCTTCCTCACGGTGAAGATAGGCGTGAATCCATGATCCTGTCTCACCTGGAATATCCTGGCAGAGATCGTGCGCCGCATCCCATTTCCCAGCCCTAGCAAACCACAAGGCATGCACAGCGATGGAAATCCCTGCCGGTGGAAAGGCATCCGAAATGGCGGAGAGGGAAAGTTCCAAGGCGGTCACGTGCGGATTTTCCATCACCCGGGCCTCGTGGGCAACCGGGATTTTCCACCCACTTCACCAGCCTGAAGAATCTCTCGGCACATGTGCCTCGCTGCCCGCAAGGCTACAGGCCAGCACCAACTCGCCAGCATAGGGAATATGGCTGAGGTAACTGTAAAAGCCGCCGCTCGGACACTCCGGAGCACTCTGTAGGTAGTTTCCTTCTCCGATCAGATCCGTCGCCATGTTGAGGCTAGCTCCTTCCGACATCTGATGGACATTCTGATAGGCCTTCGCCGCGTTTTGTGCGTTGCGAATGTTAAGAATGCAGTCCGAGCGATCAGAACCTTCCTTCCACCCTCGAGCTCCGATGAACAGGATGGAAATCAGTGTGAGCAGGACGAGAATGACGACTGTCAGCTCAAGCAAGGTCATGCCCTTGGCGGAACGGTGGTGGTGGCTTGATTTCACGACAGCGGTTTATCTAACTTGGTTGATCAGCGGATCGTATCACGGCCCGCGCGGCCCGATATTACGCATATGCGTAATATTCAGATTTCCCGGTCACGGCCAAACGCGGAACCGACCGCCTACAATTTCAGGACCTCGCCGGCGACAACGTCTTCCATTCCGGCATCAATGCGGATGAAAATCTCCTGCAAACCCTTCTCCGATTGCGTGACCGCCTTGAGTCCACCGGACACCTTGCGCTGAATTCTGATAGCGCCGGTCCCGCTCCCCTGCCCCAGCGATTTTCCCCCGTAGGATCGACCGATGATCACGCCGATGACTCCCTCCATTGCCTCAATCCGGCGCATGATCCGGTGGCATTCCTTGGAGGAACTCTGGTGGCGTCCGCGTGAGGGCATCGTTTCGTATCGTATTACTACCCGCAAATCGTGACGCCCGGCAGCGCACGCAGGATGCCACCAACTACCGGTCCAGGCAAGAGGCGGGTATCGGCACGAAGCGGCGTGATAGCCGCATTCCCTTCTGCGGTATGCCACGCGGCGGGTTTTATCGCTGCAATCTTGGGACTCCCTGAAATATAAATAAAATGAATTGTTGCCATTCCCGTTTTCACCAGCCTATTCACAGGTCGATTGGACGGCGAAAGTTTGTTTTCTCGCTCTTTGTTCGATCTGTGACGCCATGGTCCGCCGAAGTGCTCTATCAATATGGCGTCATCAGAATTGAATCAAATGGACATCTACGTGGGCAACCTGCCCTACACTGCAACTGAAGGCGACGTTTCCGAACTTTTCGCCGCTTTTGGACCCGTCGAACGGGTCAAAATCATCACCGACCGTGAAACCGGGCAATCCAAGGGATTCGCTTTCGTGACCCTCGGTGATCAAAGCCAGTTGAACGCGGCCATCGAGGCCCTCAACGACAAAGACTACAACGGTCGCCCTCTTCGCGTGAACGCATCCGAGCCTAAAGAATCACGTCCTAGCGGCGGTGGTGGTGGCTACGGCGGCGGCGGTGGTGGTGGTGGCGGCTACGGTGGTGGCGGCGGCGGCGGCGGCTACAAAGGTGGCGGCGGTGGCGGCGGCTACAAAGGCGGCGGCGGCGGCGGTGGTGATCGTCGCGGTGGCGGCGGTGGCGGCGGCGGCGGTCGTTGGTAATCCAACGTCTCCCAAATAACGTTTTTCAAAAGCGCCCGGTTTCCTTCACAGGAGACCGGGCGTTTCTTTTGCTCTCGAACTAGCGGAACTGGTTATTCTCAGGCTGATAGATGTAGTCCGCGCTCGCCAGCCTATCGAGAAGATCCGACTCGCTGAGGTTGTGGGTTTTTACCAGATCATCCAGAGTCTCGCAGTGATTTCTCAATTCGGTATTGATCAGCCCCAGCAGGAGGTGAGGATCCATATGGAGGTAATTCGAGAAGTTCACGACCGCAGACGGTGGCAAACTTGGAAAAATCCGGCAAGCAAAAGAACCGCTCAGGCCTCTCCCACAGTTTTCCCGGGCACTTCCAGCTTTTTGTCCACGAGACCATGGTATTCGACCAAGTTATCGTGTGTGTGATTCACGAAAACAGAACTACCGAGCGGATGATGATCGCCGATGACGCGCTTCACCCCGCGGGACAAAAGATCGACGACATGTGCACTCGCCTCAGCCACGACACTCATCGATGAAGGCGCCGCCTGATGCAGGAAATCCGCTTCACTACCCACCGAAGCCTCTTCACGTTCAATGTGTTCCAGCAGCAATTCGATTTTCGCCATTCTAATGGAATCCGGCTCGCCACGGCGGACCGACTCCTCAAAATTCCGCTTCAGCGCCTTTTCCTCGATCCTCAATACTTCGAGCCGCCGTCGGAGCTCAGTCGCAGCGGGCATCCCGATTTCTGCCACGGTGGTGGCGAGGTTCTCAAGTTTGGTTTCCGCTTCGGCAATTTTCCGAGCAAGCGGTGACAGATTTTCAGTGGTCGGGTTCATGATGTTTGCAGAGGTTCATTCCACCCTGCAAGTTACTTAAAACCACCCCGGGCACAACGTTTTTCGTCCTCCGCAGAACGCTCGTTAGAACGGGACGTCGTCGTCGAAGTCGTCGTCGTCGTTGCGGAGATCACTCAAGACAGGCTCACCGCTGGCGGACGACTGGCTGCGGGAGGATCCACCGGAAGAGCGGGACGGTTCTCCTGAGCCATCCGATGACTGGATTTTCCAGCAGGAGAGACTGACGTAATACTTCCCGTTGTATTCGTTTCCGCGGATGTCGAAAGTGACCTGCACTTCCTGTCCAGATTGGTAAGAATCGAGTAGCGAACACTTATCCTTTACCACCTCGAACTTGAGATCCTGTGGAAATTTGTCGTTCGAAGTGGTCACCACGAATTCACGCTTGGTGAAACCACTGGGGAAACTTTGGGTGTCGCTGATCAGTTTGATTTTTCCTGCTGCCTCGTACATGGCCACCAATGTTTCCGTCCGGGCGAAGATGTCAAACCTCGGGTGGATTTTCAGCAAGGAATCAACGCCCGGCAGCCGGCCCGCGTGGCAGGGAAAGACCGCTCCGTCCGCGGCTGCGGAACCTTAGAGCCATCCGTCTGCCGTGAATCACCGGCTTTTCTTGTGGGGCGGTGCCAAGCAACGAACTAGAGGCCACAAAAACTCCGCTGCCCTCGGCTGGCGTCGGTTTCGGCACGGTTCTTTCCAGTTCGAAGTGGTCGGAATAATTGACCGCATGGCGGATTTCACCCGCCATCACGATCACCCAGACCGCCAGTGCAATGACAAGACCACCCGCAATAATACAGCCGGTGGTTACTGAAGTGCCCATGAAACACACGATCGCCAAGGCGATGGCACCGATCCAGATGAAGCACGAGGCCAACAACAGAATCAGAATACGGGACGGCTGGAAGGAGGAGGTCAACATCGATTGAATATCAATCGATTCCGCATCAGCCAAGCAGAAAGCACTACGCGATCACGTAATGCGAAGAAACCGACTGCTTTTCAACCCAGCACCGCCTTCAAAAACGGCGCGGTTCTGGACTTCGCGGACTTTGCAATTTGCTCCGGAGTGCCTTGAGCCACGATGCGACCACCGGCCTCTCCGGCTTCTGGGCCGATGTCCAGAATCCAGTCTGCCTCGGCGGCGACGGCCATGTGGTGCTCGATGACAATGACGGTGTGGCCTTCGTCAACGAGGCGGTGGAGCACATCGATGAGGCGCTGGACGTCTTCGAGATGAAGGCCGACGGTGGGCTCCTCGATCAGATAGAGATTGCGCTGGGTGAAATGGGCGTTGTTCAGCGTGGCCTTGGTGCCGCGGCCTTTGACGAGCTCGGAGACGAGCTTGATGCGCTGCGCCTCTCCGCCTGATAGAGTGGGACTGGGCTGGCCGAGCTGGAGATAACCAAGACCCGTGTCCGCCATCAGCTTGAGCGGATGCGAGATGCGTGGTTGGGATTCGAAAAATGCGGAGGCTTCGTCGATGGTCATGGCAAGCACCTGACCGATGTTTTTCTGGCGGAAGGTGACTTCCAGCGTGGCCGGATTGTAGCGCTGGCCGTTGCAAGATTCGCAATGCACCCAGGTGCTGGGGAGAAAATCCATTTCCAGTTTCACCCGGCCGTTGCCCTTGCACTCTGGACAGCGACCGCCCTCGGTATTAAAGGAAAAACGCGAGACATCGAAGCCGCGCATGCGGGCTTCCGGAAGCTGGGCAAAGAGGGCGCGGATGTGATCGAATACTTTCACGTAGGTCGCCGGACACGAGCGCGAGGTCTTGCCGATGGGCGATTGGTCCACTTCATAACAAGCCTTGATCGCCTTCTCACCGCTGGTTTTTCCAAATGGAAGATTGGATTTTTTCACCTTCGTGGTCTTCGCCTCGTTCTTGAAAAGCGCGGCGACGCAGGAATGCATCAGCGAGGATTTCCCGGAACCAGAAATTCCCGTTAGGACAGTGAGGCGGCCGAGTGGAAACGCGGAGGTCACACTTTTCAGATTGTTCGCCGTGCAATCCGCGAGAGTGAGAAATGGATGGTCTTTTTTCACCGGACGGCGCGCACCGCGGAAGGGGTGGTTCATCACGGCGGAGAGGGCGCGGTAGGTGGGGGACCGGAGTTGAGAGTTGAGAGTGGATGGTTGAGAGTTGGAGGAAGAGATTACCGGTGGTTTTCCCTGATAGACAATTTCGCCGCCGAGGCGGCCGGCACCGGGGCCGAGATCAATGAGATGATCCGCCGCCGCGATGGTGTCCTCGTCGTGCTCGACGATGATGACTGAGTTCCCTTGATCGCGGAGGGCGATGAGCGTTTTCAACAGAGCGGCGTTGTCGCGTGGGTGGAGGCCGATGGTGGGCTCGTCGAGCACGTAAAGCACGCCACGGAGGTTCGACCCGAGCTGCGCGGCGAGGCGGATCCGCTGCGACTCACCACCTGATAGAGTATTGCCCGAGCGGTCGAGCTGGAGGTAGCCGAGGCCGACTTCCTGAAGAAATGATAGCCGCTGGCGAATCTCTGGCAGGATGTCGCGGGCGATGAGAGTCTCACGGTCTTCCGGGAATGTGATCCCGTGGAAATGCAATGCTGCGGAGTCGATGGATAGATGGCCGAGCGATGCGACCGGCGTGCCTTTCAACTGCACCGCCGAGGCGATGTCGTTGAGGCGCGATCCGTGGCACTCGGGACACTCGACGAGTTCGACGTCGTCCATCCGCTCGATGGCGCGGTCCGCATCCATTTCAGCCTCCAGCACAGAATCGAAGCGCGCGGTGTCTAGATGCTGGCGGCGTTTCGGCACCTTGCCGTGGCCGCGGCAGCCGGTGCACCAACCGTGCGGCGAGTTGAACGAGAAGAGCCTGGGGTCCAGCTCTTCGAAGGATTTATTGCAACTCGGGCAGCTTGATTTGGTGGAGAGCAGGCTGAATTTTTTGTCCGCGGTGAAGAGTTTGATCAGGCCCTTGCCGATGGTTAGAGCGCGTTCGACGGTCGATGGAAGGTCATCGATGGTGGCTTTTGAGATCTCCGCCACCACCACGTCGATGTCATGTTCCTTGAAACGTTCGAGGCGGGTGAAGCCCTCGGCATCTTTGAATTGTTTATCGACGAGCAGGCGGCTGAAGCCCTGTTTCACCGCCCATTCGGCGACTTCGGTGTGGAAGCCTTTGCGGCCCTTGATGAGCGGGGCGAGGATGGTTACCGGGCCTTTTTTCAAAAAGGCCCGGATGGTGTTTTCAATGGCGGAGAGCGATTGTTTTTCAACGGGAACGTGGCAGTCCGGGCAATGGAGCGTGCCGAGCTTCGAATATAACAGACGAATGAAGTTCCACAGCTCGGTGACGGTCGCGACCGTGGATTTCCCGCCGCCTTGGGAGACGCGTTGTTCGATGGCGACGGTGGGCGGGAGGCCGGCGAGTTGATCGATCTCGGGTTTTTCCAACTGCTCGGCGAATTGCCGGGCGTAGGCGGACATGGAGTCGAGGAAGCGGCGCTGGCCCTCGGCGAAGAGGATGTCGAAGGCGAGTGTGGACTTACCGGATCCTGATAGACCGGAAATCACGACGAGTTGATCGCGCGGGATTTCGACGGAGATGTTCTTCAGATTGTGGTGGCGCGCGCCTTTGAGAGAGATGCAGTTGGAAGAGGGTTGATGGTTGAGAGTCGGTGGTTGATAGAAAGAGGAAGAGCCGGATGGAGCCAACGCTCGCTTGAGGAAATGGGCGGTGGGGGTGTTGGATTTGGCGACTTTTTCAGGTGGGCCCTGGGCAACGAGCTGGCCGCCGTGTTTGCCGGCTTCGGGGCCGAGGTCGAGAATCCAGTCAGCGGATTTGATGACGTCGAGGTTGTGCTCGATGACCAACAGCGAGTGGCCGGAATCGACGAGTTTCTGGAAGACCAGTAGAAGATTCTCAATGTCGGAGAAATGCAGGCCCGTGGTGGGTTCGTCGAGGATGAGTAGTTTCGCGCTGGACGAGGTGGTGGACAGGAGCTGGCAGAGTTTGAGCCGCTGGGACTCGCCACCGGAGAGAGTATTGAGCGGCTGGCCGAGTTTCAAATAGCCGAGGCCGACTTCGACGAGCGGCGCGAGCAGGCGGATGATCTGCTGGTGGCGCTTACCGTGGGCGGGTGGCAGACCGGCGGTCTCGGAGTAAAAGGCGATGGCATCAACCACAGTTAGATCGAGGATATCGGCGACGGATTTCCCGAGATAATGCAGATCGAGTGTGGATGACTTGTAGCGCCGGCCGTTGCAATCCGGGCAGGTGACATACAGATCGGATAGAAACTGCATCTCCACTTTTTCAAATCCGTTGCCAGCACAGCGGTCGCAGCGGCCGGCACCGGAATTGAAGGAGAAGAAGCTCGTATTCAAGTCGCGCGCCTTCGCCTCGGGAGTGCAGGCGAAGAGCTGGCGGATGGGATCGAAGGCACCAAGGAAGACCGCGGGGGTGGAACGCGGCGTGCGGGCGACGGCGGTTTGATCGACGAGTGCAACGCCGTGGAGATGTTGCGAGCCGGTCAACTCCTTGATAGGGGCAGCGTCGCCTTCGGCTTCCTGGCCGAGCTTGCGGGCGAGATTCAGATAGAGAACGTCGTGGGCGAAGGTGGATTTCCCGGAGCCTGAAACACCGGTGAGGACGGTGAAGACGCCGAGTGGGAGATCGACATCGAGTTTTTTGAGGTTGTGGCGGGTGGCACCGCGGATGGAGAGGATTTTTTTGGAAGGTTTGCGGCGGGTGGCGGGGATGGCAATGGATTTGGTGCCATCCAGCCAGGGGAGAGTGCCAATTGGTGGATTTTGATTTTTGATTTTTGATTTTTTAGACGGTGCCGGAGAACCTTGATAGATCAGGGTGCCACCGAAGGAGCCTGCGCCGGGCCCGAGATCGACAAGGTGGTCGGCGGCCTGCATGACGGTCTGCTCGTGCTCGACGACGACAAGCGTATTGCCTTTATCGCGAAGGCCGTGCATGACGCCGACGAGGCGATCAATATCGCGCGGGTGAAGACCGACGGTGGGTTCATCGAGCACGAAGAGCGTCCCGGTGAGCGCCGCACCGAGGCAGGTGGTTAGATTGACCCGTTCGACTTCTCCGCCGGAGAGGGTGCGAGTGGCGCGGTCGAGGGTAAGATAGCCGAGGCCCACCTGATCGAGGTAGGTGAGGCGGGATTCGATTTCATTGACGACGAGATCGAGCGTCGCATCGGCGGGACGGCTGGCGATTCCGGATTTCAGGTCGGTGACGAATGGCAGGAGCTCGGCGATCGGGAGGGCCCAGAGATCCGGGAGGGTCCGGGTGCCGACCTTGAAACAAAGGGATTCCGGCTGCAGGCGTTTTCCGCGACACGCGCCGCAGGTGGTGTAGGAGCGGTAGCGGCTGAGGAAGACGCGGACGTGCATTTTATAGGCCTTGGTTTCCATCCAGTCGAAGAAACCTTTGACGCCATACCAATCGCCGGACTGCCAGAGTTCCTCAAGGGCTTCGGGCGAGAGATCGCCGGATTTACGGTCTCCGTAGTAGATCCAGTCGCGTTCGTCTTCGGATAGATCTTCCCAAGCGGTTTTGATATCGATGCCGCGCTCCTTGCAGTTGCGGACGAGGTCGCGCTGGCATTCATCGCCGCGCTCGCCTTGGAAGGGCTTGATGGCGCCCTTGGCAATGGAGAGCGAGGGATCAGGAACGGTTTTTTCGAGGTCGATGCCGATGACCCGGCCGAAGCCGCGGCATTTGGGACAGGCACCTAACGGACTGTTGAACGAGAACAGCGCGGGAGTGGGAGCGCGGAGGGTGAAGCCGGTTTTGGGATTGGTCCAACTGGTAGAAAAAGCGCGAGACGAACAGGCAGGAATGCCTGTGTCACTGACGGTGGCGTGGCCTTTGCCGAGGGTGAAGGCAGCTTCGAGGGCTTCGAGGAGACGGGGCTGGTTTTCAGGAGTTAGAGTGAGGCGGTCCTGAATGACTTGGATGACGGGCGAAATGAATTTCGCGGTCCGTGGTTCATCGGTCCGGACGATTTCCCCATCGAGAAGGATGCGGAGGTAGCCTTGGGCATTGAGGAAAGGAAAGAGCTCTTCGGATTTCGCATTGACGGGGATGGGAATGGGAAAGGTGACGAGGACGGGCTTTCCTTTCAGATTTCCGGATGCCCAGGCGGCGGCGGATTCCGGGGAGTCCGGCTGGATGGTCTCGCCGGTCTTCGGATCATAGCCGATGGCGAGGCGGGCGAAGAGCAGCTTCAGGTAATCGTTGATTTCCGTGAGGGTGCCGACGGTCGAGCGGGTCGTGCGGACGTGGTTTTTCTGCTCGATAGCGATAGCGGGCGGGATGCCCTCGATGTGATCGACGGCGGGCTTGTCCATGCGGTCGAAAAACTGCCGGACGTAAGGCGAGAAGGTCTCGACGTAGCGCCGCTGGCCCTCGGCGTAGAGCGTGTGGAAGGCGAGCGAGGATTTCCCGGAACCCGACGGACCGGTGACCACGGTGAGTTTCCCAAGGGGGATATCGAGATCGAAGCCTTGGAGGTTGTGTTGCCTGCATCCGCGTAAAACGATGGCAGGGGGTGTGGGACGGGAGGCGGGTTTCTTGTCAGCGCGGGGCACGCCGAATGGTAGGCGGAAATGCCACCCACGCCAGTGGAAGTGTGAACCGCGCGAAGGAAAAAGCCGCTTTTACTCCGCGCTGCCGGAAGACTTGCCGGTCATCAGGTTCGCAAAGTATTCCGGGGACTCCTTGGTGCTCGCAATTTCCCCTTCGATCAACTCGATGGCAGCCGCGTCGTTGTCGGCCTTGAGGCGCCCGACCTGCAGTTGCATGCCTTGCACATATAAGTTTGAGAGCGGGGAAAGGGACTTCTGGAGAGCTTCATCAATGGCAGTCTCCTTGGTGAGATAGGCGGCAAAGGCATCGGCCACCTCTGGGATTTCCGAAAGGCGCGCGTCCGACTCTGTGGGGATCATGAAAACGCCCGACGCCTTCCAGTCTTCGATCCGCCGTTCTAATGCTTTCTCCACCACGTCTCTGCCGTATTCCACCTTGCGGGCTTGACGTTTTAGGGCTTTTTCAAAGTCGGCGAAATTTGCCTTCAGCTTCGCATCATGCTCGGCGATGTAGGGTTTCGCCCGATCCTGCATGATCTTGCGGGCCCGAGCAAAAAACGCTGCCACATCATATTTTGGTAGCGTGGGCATGGTGTTTTCCGGAACGACATCTGGCTCCGGATCGGCGGAGGCCTCAGCGTGCGCTTCTGGAGAATCTTTCGGGATGGATTCAAGATTGGTCTCAGGAGTCGGCTGTGGTGTCTGATCCGGCTCGGGATGAGTCGATAGAATCGGCGGATTGATCGCAGGCTCAGGGTTCACCGCGATGGCTTTCGGTGGAGCAGTGGGGTCCGGTTTCGGCGACAAGGGCAGTTTGTTCAGATAAATGTAAGCGCCGTATCCCACCGCCGCGAGCGTAAGGGTGAGGAGAAACACCGGCGCATTCGATGATTTTTTCACTTTCACCGGACGGCGCGGCGTGAGCGGCGCGGCAACGCGGGGACCAGGATGCCCAGGCCCCCCTGTGGCCGATGATCGTATCACCTTCGAACTCGAGGAGTTTGCAATGATTGCCAGATCCTTCGCCATTTCCGCAGCACTCGAATAGCGTCCCGCCGGACTCACGTGGGTGGCGCGACGGACGATCACATCGAAGCGGGAATCACATTTCGAAATGGCCGATGGCGGACGACGGTCGGCCGAGGGAAGTTTCCCGGTAAGCAACTCGTGGAGGAGCACTCCGACGGAAAAAATGTCCGCCCGAAAGTCCACCGCGTTCGGCGTATTGACGACTTCCGGCGCGGTGTAGCCCGGAGTTCCGAAAATTTCCTCACCCTCTTCAACTTTCCGCCCAATGGGGCGAGCGAGGCCGAAATCGCCGATCTTCGGCTGCGCGTTCAGGTCCAGCAGAATATTGGACGGCTTGATGTCGCGGTGGATGATGCCGTTCTCATGGGCGTGGGCGAGGCCGTTGCAGACGCAGGTCACGAGGCGGATGACTTCGCTGGGATTGATCGCCTTGCCGTGAGCGGAGTGATAAATCGATTTTCCCGGAACATACTCCATGATGATGAAAAGCATGCCGCCCACTTCGCCGAAATCGTAAACGCCGATGAGGTTCGGGTGGTTGAGACGCGCCATGGCCTTCGCTTCCGCTTCGAATCCGGCGCAAAATGCTGCATCCTTACTGAATTCCTGCGGTAGGATTTTCAGCGCGACGGTGCGGTCCAGCGATTTCTGGATCGCGCAATACACCGCCCCCATACCACCGGTGGCGATCAGACTCTCGATTTCATAGCCGGGAAAGAGCTTGTTTAGCTCGGCAGGATCCGGGGCCAAAAAGCCGACGGGTTCGTGGGAATCGCTCATGGATTGGTATAAAAACGAGAAAAATAACAGCTCGCGACCGAGACTACACTTAATAAAATCGGAATTTCAAGACCAATGATTTCTTCGAGGTCCAGCCGCAGGGCCACTCGGTGCGTCAGATTAGCCCACGTTTCGGAAACGATGCTTGCCCACCAAGCTGGAAATCGAAGATTACTCGGCCAGATGAACGAAGCGGAAGTGATGGCGAGCTGCGGTGAGGACGGAATCCGGAAGATGGTGGCCGCATTTTACCGCCGCGTGCGGACGGATGACCTCATCGGCCCGATGTATCCGAACGGGGACTGGGAAGGAGCCGAAGAGCGGCTGGCAGGATTCCTGTTGTTCCGCATGGGCGGCTCGAATGCCTATATCGAATCCCGCGGGCATCCCCGTTTGAGGATGCGCCACCACCCTTTCCAAATCGGCACCGCGGAGCGAGACCGCTGGCTGGAGCTGATGGGAGCCGCCATGGATGAAACGGAAATCTCTGCCGGAGCGCGCGCGTTTCTCGATCCGTTTTTCGCTCAAGTCGCCGATTTCCTGAGAAATCACCCGAGCGGCGCGTGATAAACGATCCACTCCGGAATCTTGATCGAGGTATTATAAAGCATGTGAAACGCGATCACCGTGCTGAGTGAGCCGGTCGAGGCGTAGAGCAGCGCGCAGGTGAATCCAAAAATCCCCACGCTCGCGAGGCCGTAGCCATCGTAGAAATGCAGCACCGCGAAAATCACAGATGAAAGGACCGCTGCTGGCACCACTCCCAGCCGGTTCCAAAACGAGCGGAAAAGCACGCCACGGTAGAGCGTTTCCTCAGCCAGTGGGGCCAGCAAACAGGCTGAAATAATCGCAAACGCCAGCCCGAAAAGCCCCGCGTCTCCGGCACTGAGACCGCCGCCCGGTTGATTCGAAGAACTACCGCTAAAAATCAGTGGTAGTGCTTGATCCACGATCATCAATAGCGAGAAAAGCCCCAGAATGGACCGAAATTCGATGGGTCGGTTCATACCCATCACCCTCGCCGCATGGGACGGCCGCCTGAAAAGCAGACCAAGCGCGATCAAGGTCGGCAGCACTCGCGCAACCGAATCGAGAAATATACCAAGCAGCGGCGGCAGTCCGGGCAGCGCGTCGATTCCCAGCTCCAAAGTCATATTGAAGCCGATCCACGCCAGCGTCGTGACTAGGAAGACTACCAGCCCGAGCGAAAGCGGCCATGCTCCACCATAACCTTTCGGCTTCACCTGCCGCACCGCCGCCAGACGATAAAGCGCAGACGGTAGGAAAAACAAACCCACCGCCCCCAGCAGCCAGACCGCCAATCTCACGAACACCGCCCGCGTCCTGAGTTGCAGGCAATCTTCGCCATAAGCCTGGCGCCAATGCCTCCCCGGCTGCGTGTTCTTCTCCCACGCGTTGATCAATTTCGCATGCCACCACGTCCCGCGATGGCTTGCCAGATCGTTGGAAGTTTCCGCAAAATCCGAAATCATCGTCCCTCCCAGCGCCCCGCTCAGTGTCTGCAACAACGGCAAGCCTTCCTGCTCAGATTTGATGATCGCAAATGCCTCCAATCCCCGGTTGCTGATCGATTTCTCCGCAGCGAGTTTTTGAAAAACCTCGATTGCGCTGCGCCGCGCCACCACCGGCTCATCCACTGCCGCCAACCATCTCAACCAAGCAGGATCATCCACCATCGCATCCGCCAGGCGGAGGTCGCGGTCGATCTTCACCAGCGCGATCGCCTCAGTTCCTGGCTCGTAGCCTTCGGTTTTTCCGAAATAGTGATCCCACAGCCAGATTCCGAGCACAAACGCCAACAGCGCGATGAACGGCTCGGGATATTCCCGCCGCAGGATGGCACGGTAAGGATTCCCGGGAGCAATCTGGCCTGTTGATGATTTTTTAATAATTTACGAGCTTTTCGTAAAATTTCAAAAAATGCAAGCATCTGTTGATCATCTTGTCTTATGAATCACTTATCCGCCGCCCACCTCGATTTTTCCATTGGCGGCCACACCTAGCCGTCGCAGTTTCCCTCCGCAGCCACATGTCTGATCCCACCGAACTCGTCCTGACCATCAGTTACATCGCGGCACTCGGCCTGTTCGCCTCCGCTGCCATTGCGCGAAAACTGCTCGTCAAAAAAATCGCGCCCGAACCTGCGCACGAGCCCGTTCCGGAAACCGGTGACTCGCCCTACCAGCCGCCGGCCAGCGAGATTCTCCCGCCGCCCGTGCCGCCGGGAAAAGTGCCCACTTGGCTCTATCAGCCGCTCGACCTTCTCGGCATCGGCCTGATCTACCTCATTTTCTTCGCCCTCGTCATCTCGTCGGTCCGCGCCTCTCACAAAGCGGAGCTGGTGCTCGACCCGAAGGCACTGGTGTTATCCATCGGCTTCCAGTTTGCCATCGCCGGCATCGTCGCCTTCATCGTCACCCAGCGCGCCCACCTGGTGGATTGGCTCGGCCTCCGCTGGCGCTCATGGCCGTGGGTGTTTCTCATCGCGCCCGGCACAGTGGTCGTGATGTGGATGTTATTTGGCACTCTCCAAGCCACCGGTTACATGAAGTGGATTGAATCATTCGGCGTCGAGTCCGTACAAGACACCGTGAAACTCCTGCAAACTTCCAAGGACCCGTTGATCCTCGGGCTCATGGCCTTCGCCGCCGTGCTCGCCGCGCCCGTTTGTGAGGAAATTGTCTTCCGCGGGTATTTTTATCCGGCGGCGAAGAGATTCGCCGGCCCGTGGGTGGCGGGGATTTTCTCGGCCATCGTTTTTGCGTCCGCGCATGGCAGCCTGAGTGCCCTGCTGCCGCTGTTCATCTTCGGTTGTGTGCTCGTTTTCATCTACGAAAAAACCGGCTCGCTGTGGGCACCCATCGCCGTGCATTTCTGCTTCAATGGCGCGACCGTGCTAGTCCAGATGGCCGCCCGTGTTTACCACCTTCCGCTCGATTCCGTGCAGTGAAATCCCTCCACGACATTGGCGAGGACGCCCTGATCGAGCGCCTCATCCGCCTAGTCCCCCGCGATCTGGATCCCGCCGCTGGCCCGGGCGACGACTGCGCGGTGATCGACCAAGGCTCCCCCACCCTTCAGCTCCTGAAAACCGATGCCCTCGTCGAGCACGTGCATTATCTACCGGACGCCCCGGCCCGCAGTGTCGGCTGGAAATCTATCGCCCGCGTCGTATCAGATTTCGCCGCGATGGGCGGGCGGCCAGAACGGTTTCTCATCACCCTCGCCCTGCCGCCGGAAACCGAGATCGCCTGGGTGGAGGACCTCTATCGGGGAATGGGCGATTGCCTCAAACAATCCGGCGGCCTCCTCGCTGGTGGGGAAACCTCCAGTGTCCCTAACGGCTCTGCCAAGGTCATCTCCATCGCCGCCACCGGCAGTGTGCTGAGGGAAAATCTAGTGCTGCGCACCACTGGCAAGCCTGGCGAAGTTCTACTAGTCACCGGCAGACTTGGCGGCTCACTCGCAGGAAAGCACCTCGATTTCACGCCCCGCCTCCGCGAGTCGGAATGGCTGGTGTCACATTTCAAACCGACCGCGATGATGGACCTGTCCGACGGCCTCGCGAAAGACCTGCCGCGTCTCGCCACCGCATCCGGCTGCGGGTTTGTCATTGATCAAAACGCCCTACCTCTCACCTCAGGCTGCACGCCCCGACAGGCGCTCGGCGATGGCGAGGATTTCGAACTACTGATCGCCCTCGAAGAATCGCGCGTTGGGGAATTGCTCGCAGCCTGGCCGTTCGCGGATGTGCCCTTGTCCGTGATTGGCCAGCTCGTGCAAGCCGGCACGGGCCAATCGCTAACCGGCGGCTGGGAGCACTTCAGAGACGGTGGCTCCTCGGTCAAATTTTGACCAAGACCGCCTTTTCTCAAACTTCCTCCGCCACTTCCTCTTCCTGCTCAACCGGAGTCAGCTTGCGGAAATGGACCTGGCCGACGCGGCGGCCGTCGGTGCTAGTGACGCGGGCTTCGTAGCTGAGGATTTCCATGGTCTCACCCACTTCAGGAAAACGCCCTAACTGCTGAGTGAGGTAGCCGCCGACGGTGGTGACCTCACCGCTTTCGACAAACAACTCGGGCACATGACCGGCGAGATCATTCAGGGTCATCGCACCTTCAATGACGAATTCGTCGTCGTTGATCTGAGTAAAAGACGAGCGCTCGTTGTCGAACTCGTCCTGAATGTCACCGACCAGTTCTTCCATCACATTGTCGAGGAAAACGATGCCGACGGGTGTGCCGAATTCATCGACTGCCATGGCAAGGTGAGCGTGCTCACGGAGGAAAAAAGTCAGAAGCGTATCAAGCGGCATCGTGTCCGGCACTATTTTCAGCTCGCGCTTGATCCGCATCAGATCAGGATCGGGATCTTTGATGAGCTTGAACAGATCCTTGATGTGGATCAGGCCGATGGCGTGGTCGAGGTGGCCTTTGACCAGCGGAAAACGTGTGTGCTTGCTGCGAATCGCGATTTCCAGGACTTTTTCGAACGGCTGATCCGCATCGAGAATGACGACCTTATTGCGCGGCGTCATCACGTCGCGCACCCAGAGCTCGTTGAGGCCGAGGGCGTTGATAAGGATTTCCCGCTCAGTTTCAGTGACTTCCTGAGTTTTTCCGCTTTGGGTGACCAGCAAGGCAAGCTCCTCTGCGGAGTGGCTGTGCTCGCTTTCGCTGACCGGATCGATGCGAAAAAGGTTCTTGAGCAGTAGGTTCGCAGTGCCGTTGAAGAAAACGATGACGAGCTTGAAGGTTTTATAGAAAACGTGCAGCGGCGCGGCGAGGAGCACAGTGGTCGCGACGGATTTGCGGATCGCAATGGACTTCGGCATCAGCTCACCAACGACGACATGCAGGAAGGTGAACGATGCGATGGCAAGGACGAGTGAGGTCCAGTAAACCACATTTTGCGGCAAGCCGACCTGGAAAAGCAGCGGCGCGACCAAGGCGGTGACGAAGGGCTCGCCCAGGAATCCCAGCGCCAAGGATGAGATCGTGATTCCGAGCTGGTTGGCGGAAAGGTAGCCGTCGAGATGATTGACGACATGCAGCGCGGTCTTGAAATTGCGGCCCGTTTCCTTGGCGGTGGCCTCGATCTGACTCGGGCGCACCTTGACGATGGCGAACTCCGCCGCGACGAAAAATGCGTTCAGCAAGAGGAAGAAGGTGATTCCTACGATGTAGAGCACGACCTCGCCACCGGTGGGGAATTCGGTGGAAATCGGGTGCCCGGCGGAGGCGAGCAAGAGGTTGGGAATGGCGTCGATCACGGGGCGTCAGAGTTTTTCATAAACGCCTTGATCACGCCGCTGGAGGATCGTGAATCCAGCCTTTTTCGCATCGCTCACCGAGAGCGGCTTGGTGACTGTCGGAGTATTGATCCGCGAAATCACTTTTTTCACCGGATTCTTACAGAGCGGGCAAGCCACGAGGGCTTCCCGGTCGATGGGGCGTCTGAGCTCGAATCCGCGAGCGCAGACGCGGCACGAATGCTCGGGATCCTCCGGGGCTTCTGAAACGTATTCGTAGAATGGCATGGGAAAGACGCGGGACGGGTAATTTCCGTCCCACGTCAAAAATTAGCGCAAATCGTGCCAGCTTACCAGCTCGACTTGGTCACACCAGGAAGCATCCCGGCGGAAGCAAGCTCGCGGAAGGTAATCCGGGAGAGGCGGAAGCGGCGCAGGAAAGCACGGCGACGGCCAGTGATTTCGCAACGGTTGACCAAGCGGGTCGGGCTCGCGTCGCGTGGGAGCATGGAAAGGCCAACATAATCCTTCTCAGCTTTCAGCTTGAGGCGGAGTGCGGCAAATTTCTCGACAGTTTCTTTTTTACGCGCGTTGCGTGCGATCCAACTTTTCTTAGCCATAATTCGGGGCGCAGGTGTTACGGGATGAGCACGAGGTTGCAAGCCCAAAGTCGCTTTTTCTCGGATAATTCCTTGAAAGCGCCGGAAAATGGCCCCGATCGCACCGGCTCCTCGCCCGCAGCAAGCCGTGAATTGACCCGCAAGATCCCGGCACTCCCCATCGTAAACCCAGCGCACTTCTTATCCCAAAACCCTACCAACCTCATGAATCGTCGTGAAATCCTCCGCACCGGCTCGCTCGGCACCCTCGGTCTGATCGCCTCGCAAACTTTTCAAACCGCGCTGGGCCAGAACCGCACCGCCGGGGCGAACGACCGCATCCGCATCGGCATCGTTGGCTTTTCGGACCGTCTCCGCAGCGCCTTGCTTCCCGCCTATAAGAACGTCGCAGACGAGTTCAACTGCGAGATCGTCGCCGTTTCCGATCTCTGGAGCCGCCGCCGCGAGGACGCGAAAGCGTATTTCACCACAAATTTCGGCAAGGAAATCACTACCTACCGGAACAACGAGGAAATGTATGAAAAGGCCGATCTGGACGCCGTCATCATCTCCACTGCGGATTTCCAGCACGCCACCCACGCCATCGAGGCGATCAAGGCGGGCTGCGACGTCTATTGTGAAAAGCCCTTCGCTGAAACCATGGAGGACGCCCGCGCCGCTCTGAAAGCGGTGAAGGAATCTGACCGCATTCTCCAAGTCGGTTCGCAGCGCCGCTCCGGCCCCACCTATCAGGCCGCTCTCGACTATCTGAAGAGCGGGAAATTCGGCCCTATTGTCGCTGCCGAAATGACCTGGAACGTCAACCAGCCCGGGCGCTGGCGCAGGCCCGACCTCGTCGCGGCGATCAAAGAGGAGGACACCGATTGGAAACGCTTCCTCTGCAATCGCCCGGAAGCCAAATGGGATCCGCGCGCCTACCTCGAATACCGCCTATTCTGGCCCTACTCGTCCGGCATTCCCGGCCAGTGGATGTGCCATCAGATCGATACCATTCACTGGTTCACCGGACTCCCCCACCCGCGCTCGGTCTCGGCCAACGGCGGCATCTATCAGTGGAAGGACGGCCGCAAGAATTTTGATACGCTCACCGCCGTCTTCGATTACGGCCCGCTCGATGATCCATCCTCCGGCTTCCAAGTCACCTACGGCTCGCGTTTCACCAACTCCGCTGGCGGCACCAAGGAAGTTTACTATTCAAACGGCGGCGAGCTCAACCTCGCCACCGGCAAGGTCACCTCCAACGGCGGCCTCCCGAAAAAAGATGCAGAGGAAATGAAACTGCCCGCCAACCAGCTCGCCGACTTCAATCTCGAAGGAGCCAAACCCGCCACCACCTCCGCCAACACCGGCGCGGACGACCTCACCACCGCCCACATGAAAAACTGGCTGGAGTGCCTCCGCTCGCGCAAGCAGCCGCACGCCCCGGTCGAGGCAGGCTATCAGCATTCCATCGCCACCATCATGGCCAACGCCGCCGCCCGCACAGGGGAGCGCGTGACCTTCGATGAAAAGGCACAAGAAGTCATGGCCGGAGGGAAGGTTTTTAAATTCTAGCAGGCACCCTCACTTCGCTTCTTTCCAACTCGCCTTCTCCAGCCGCCAGCCGTCTTTTTCCTTCACCCAGTCGAAGGTGGCATCGTATTTTCCATCGGCAGGATTGTAGGTCGGGAGTTCCACGAGGCCATCGAGCGTGAGATCGACGGTGGCGTGGTCATCGGTGATGCGGACGGAATGGAACTTCACCAGCTCGAAGCGCGTTTGTTTCGCCTGATTGCAGAGCCATGAGTAAGCGGATTCCATTTCCTGACGATCGAAGGTTCCGCTGGCTTCCTTGAGCGTCGGGTTTTCCAAAGTCACCTCGGAGGCGAGCAGGGCGTTGAGCGAATAAGTGCCCATCTGGCGAGTGGCACTGCCGCTGCCGGGCTTCAGGGTAAGCGTCCCGAACAGGGTCTCGGTGCGGCGCTTGATCACCTGCACGGGCGAAAACCACCACATGGCGAGCGCCACGAGGATAGCACCTATCAGGCCGAAGAGGGCGAGTCGTTTCATTGGGGTTCTTTGGGTTGGTTAGGATCGTAGAAAATCCGGATGTCCGCCTTGTCGGTGCCGAGAAGCTGTTGGGCCCGCTTCAGCGCGGCGCGGGTGGATAGGTTCGGGTTCTGCGGGTTGGTGAGGAAAATGTTACTCTCACCAGCACGGCGATCGCAGCCGTCCTGCAGGGTGATGAGAATTCCTGATTTTTTCATAACCCGATAGACCTCACGGGTCGCGCCGGACACGATCAGATGTAAGCCCCTTCTGCGCATGAAAAGGATCAAGTCCTCCAGTGCCATCACGCTCGTCGCATCAAGGTGGCGCGCGTTTTTCAGGCGGAGGATGATCACATGGATCGCCGGATCGGAAACGGTGCGCTGGATCTGCGTGCGGAACAGTTCGGCCGCGCCGAAAAATAAATCGCCCTCGACGTGGACAATCGAGATCGCAGGGATCGGCCGCTGGCGTTTCTCGCCCATTTCGCGGAGCTCGCCCGCGTCATTGAAATCGTATTCCACCAGATAGGGCCGACTCGCTTTGCGCAGAAAGAGCGTGATAGAGATGGCCACGCCAATGAAAATGGCCACGTGCAGCGGCGCTAACAAGGTGGCGATGAAAGTGATCACGAGCACCGCAGCATCGTCCGAGGTCGAGCGCAGGCAGATCCGGATGTGGCGGAGGTTGAAGAGCGAAAACGAAAGAGCAATGACCAGCGCCGCCAGCGCGGACTTCGGCACGTAGTCGATCAGCGGCACGCCCCAGCCTACGGACGCCGCGATCAGCACCGCGAAGCCCATGGTGTAGAGTCCGGAAATCATCGAGGCGAATCGCGTGCGCGCACCGGATTCGTGGTTGAGCATCGAGCGAGTTAGAGACCCCGACGCGGGCATGCCCCCGGCGGCGGCGCTGGCGAAGTTCGCCATGCCCACCGCGAGCATATCCTGGTTCCCGTCGGTGCGGTCGCCGGTGATGGACGCGAGGGTTTTCGCCATCAGCGAGTTTTCCAAAGACGCGAGAAACGCCAGAGCAAAGGCGATACTGATCAGCGCGGAAATATCTCCGAAGAAATCGGCAGTGATCAGATGCGGGATTTTCGGCATCAGTTCTTTCATGCCGAAGGTCGCGAACGTCTTCACCCCCGCGAACGGACCGATCTTCTCATGGATCAGCACCCCGAAAATCGCGGAAGAAATCACCAGCACGATCCCGAACGCCGGCCACGTCGGACGCCATCGCCGGAACGCGAGGAAGATCAAAAACGTCGCCACTCCGACCGATAGCGAGATCCAGCTCGTGTGCGGCACCGCCCTCACCAATCCCACCAGCAAGCTCGCCAGCGTGCCTGATTTATCATCACTCAGATAGGATTCCACGCCTAGCAGCGACTTCATTTGGTTCGCCACGATCAGCACGGCCGCACCGGAAATGTAGCCCACTAACACGCTGCGCGAAACGTATTGCAGCAGATCCGCCACGCGGAAAATGGCACCCGCCGTCGCGATCAGCCCGACGAGAAAAACCAACAGCGGCATCAGCTCGGTCGCCCGGTCGGCCAGATCGGGATGCAGCGAGAAAAAGCTGAACAGCACCGCCGCCGTCGCATTCGTGGGACCGAGGATGGTGTGACGCGAGCCGGCGAACAACGGCGCGATGAACGCCGCCACCGCTGTGCAAATGATGCCGTAAACTACCGGCAGCCCGGCGATGGCGGCGAAGGCGATGCCCTGCGCGATCGCCAGCACCGTCACGTTCGCCGCAGCCCACGCATCGTGGCGGAATTTTTCTAAACTGTAGCGCCTCAGGTCGTTCGCAAAAGGGGCCGGCGAGACATGTTCCTTGGCGAAAAAATCGCGGATGTTCCGGGTCGCTTTGAGGATCGGGCGGAAAAAATTCATCGGATCCCAAGCACTCTACCTGAAGCGGGCCCTGCGGAAAAGAAATAAACCTAACAAAACACAGGCGATGTTCGGAGCCCACAGCATCATCGTCGCCGCCGAGTCAGTTTTGAACTGATTCGCGAGCAGAGTGATCATGAAATAACCCGCGCCGATGAGCAGGCTGATGATCAAACCGCCCGATGTATCCTTGCGGCGTGCGTTCAAACCTAGCGGCACCGCCACAAAAGCGAACGCCAGGCAGGCCATGGAAAACGAATAACGCCGCGTGATCTCGGAACGCAGCGCCACTTTCTTGCTGCGGGACAAATTGGGGTTCGTATCGATTTCCCGCAGGATCTCTTCGTTTGTCATCGCCGTTTGGCGCACTTTCTTGATTTTTGACTCCTTGAGATCGATCAACAGTGGCTCGGCCTCGCCGGCGAAGGCCATCGCGATCCCGCCCTTTTCATCGCGTGTTTCGAAATAAGCGTCCTCAAGTTTCAGCCGGAGCTGCGTCCGCGCCGGGTCCACGGACAAGGCCGCGCGGCCGGCGTGCACGTAGGTGACGTCACCCTTCCCGTCGGCGGTTTTCGGGAGCTGATAGAAATGAAATCCGGTCACCCATTCGTTCGTTTTTCCCTCGATGAGCACTTTCTGCAGGCTGCTATCATCGCCCTTGAAATTTCCCTGCACCACGCCGGGTTTGAGCAGTGAGTCCGGATCGCGCGCCGCCTGCTCATACAACAACTGCACCGAGGAGGCCTTCGAATACGGCACCACGTAGATGTTTAAATACAGGCTGCCCAACGAGAGCAGCGCACCGATCACAAACACCGGCGCAGACAGTCGCACCAGACTCAGCCCGGCCACCCGGAAGCTGGTGATTTCCTGATTGGAGGAAAGTTTGCCAAACACCAACAGCACCGCCGATAGGAATCCCCATGGCACGGTGTACATCAGCGAGAGCGGCAGCACCATCACCACGAACCGCAGCACGAGGCTTAACGGGGCCTTCTGATCCACCAGCAGCGGCCGGATCTGTTGGAAAAGATTTCCTAAAACCAGAACAATCCCGAGGACCACGACGGCATACACGGTGCCCAGCAGCACCTGTTTTCCAATGTAGCGGTCCGAGATTCGCATGAGTTAGCCGCACTCTGGAGAAGCCGCTTGCGGGTGTCCAGACCAGAGACGGTGGGCAATGTTCCTTGCTCCATGACCGATCCCGGGCTAACTGTGACGACGGCGGTCGTTTCGATGGTCGAAGCTCTTCGAAAACATGCCCGCATCCACGCTCCCACGACTTTCCCCGGAACACCCGTCCAAGGCTCCCGGGCGGTTCTATGATTTCTGGCGCATCGTCTGGCGCGGGGTCTTCGCCTTCACCATGCGGGTGAAATCCTCCGGTCTCGGCGCATCGCGGGAAAAAGGGGGAATGCTCATCGCCGTCAGCCACGTCAGCCACCTCGATCCCATCGTCATCAGCGCCGTCATCCGGCGGCGGATCAGTTGGATGTCGCGGGTGGAATTTCACAAACAATGGCTCATGCGTAATGTGCTCTATCACGGTGGAGCCTTCCAAGTGGATCGCCAAGGAGCCGCGCTGCCTGCCATCCGCGAAGGCCTGAGGCGGTTGAAGCGGGGTGAGGCGGTCGGCATTTTCCCCGAGGGCGGACTCGTCCATGGCCTGGACTCGGTGTTGCGAGGTGCTGCCATCAAACGCGGCGTCTGCCTGCTGGCCGCACGTTCCGGGCGGCCGGTGCTGCCTGTGATCGTCCTCGGGACTAGGGAGCTGGAGCGGATCGGCCCATGGATGCCAGCCAAACGCGGGCGCTTGTGGGTTTCCATCGGCACTCCCATGCACGCCTCACCGGAGAGCAACACGCGCTCCGGCCGCGCCGCCTTCGCCGCCCTGCTGGAAGCGGAATACGTCCGCCTCTATAGCGAAATGCGGCAGGCCTTCGATCTGCCGGACCTCGCGCCTTGATCGTTCCAGCCGCACCCTACGACTCCGATTAACTCATCTGCTAGATCCGAGGTTTAGAAATCCCTCAAGTCCAGCGGGAACAACTAACGGCGGCCCATTCGCACCTGTAGCGGCGCGTCTGCGACCGTCGCTAACTGAATTCACACAAAAAAAACCGCCTGCGCGCGAACGCAGGCGATTTTGGTAAGTTTCCTGAAATCTACCGGCTTATTCAGCAGCGGCGACTTCGACGGTCGTGTCAGCAGCCTTTTTCTTGGCTGCCTTCTTTGCTACGGGAGCGGCTTCCTCAGTGGCGGCCACTTCTTCCACAGGCTCGTCTTTCGCCGGAGCATCGACCCACTCGATGATCGCCATCGGTGCGGAGTCGCTCATGCGGGCGCCGAGCTTGGTGATGCGGCAGTAGCCACCTTGGCGGTCCTTCGAAGCAGGTGCTGTTTCGGAGAAAAGCTTTTTCACGATGTCTTCTTGGCGAAGGAAAGCGATGGCCTGGCGGCGCGAATGAAGATCGTCGCGCTTGGCGAGGGTGATCAGCTTTTCGGCGACAGGGCGAAGCGCTTTGGCTTTGCCGAAGGTGGTCTTGATGCGGCCATGCTCAATCAGATTGCATGCGAGGCCGGAGAGCAATGCCCGGCGTTGCGAGGCGTTGCGTTTGAGTTTAACTGTTTTGCTGCGATGTCTCATCGGTTGCTTCCGTTTCTATTTAAATGATTAGTCGTCGAGGTTTTGAGCGATCAGATCGGCGAGGCCGACCGGCGCTTCGTCTTCCGCACCGAGGCGTGGGCCACGGGAGGCGGCGGCAGGTCCGGAAAGCAGCGATGCTTCGAAGGACATGCCGAGACCGAGGCCGAGCTCGACGAGCTTGTCCTTGATCTCGTTGAGGGACTTCTTGCCGAAGTTGCGATACTTGAGCATTTCCGCTTCCGACTTCATCGCGAGTTGGCCCACCGAGGTGATGTTCGCGTTGTTGAGGCAGTTGGCGGCACGAACCGAGAGTTCGATTTCGTTGACCGACATGTTGAGAAGCTTCTTGAGAGCGGCGTTCTCTTCGCTGGATTCGGCCGGTGCTTCTTCGAAGTCCACAGCGTTTTCGTCGTAGTTGACGAAGACGTCGAGGTGGTGGCGGAGAATCGCGGATGCCTGAAGGAGTGCGTCCTGCGGGGTGATGCGGCCGTCGGTCCAGATATCGAGGATGAGTTTGTCAAAATCGGTCATTTGGCCGACCCGGGTGGTTTCCACGGAATATTTGACGCGGGTGACAGGCGAGAAGATCGAATCGATGGCGATGACGCCGATCGGTTGGTCCTTGCGCTTGTTTTCGTCGCCAGTGGAGAAACCACGACCGACGCGGACTTCGAATTCGCAATCGAATTTCACCTTCTTGTCGAGGGTGCAGATGACTTGGTCCTTATTGACCACGTCGTAGATATGATCGGCTAGGATGTCACCGGCGGTGACGACGCCTTCTTTCTCCACTTTGATGGTGAGGATGCGCGGATCCTTCTCATTGTGGGAGAATTTGACCTTTTTCAGGTTCAGGACGATGTCGGTGACATCTTCCACCACGCCTGGAAGGCTGGAAAATTCGTGCTGCACGCCCGCGATGCGGACGGAAGTGATGGATGCGCCTTCCAGAGAGGAAAGGAGCACGCGGCGGAGCGAGTTGCCGATGGTGTGGCCGTATCCGCGCTCGAATGGCTCGGCGCTGAACTGGGCGTAGGTATCGGTGGCGGTGTCCTCGTTACGGACGAGGCGGTTCGGGAGCTCAAAACGAGCTAGTTTGACTGCTGACATGTTGTTTTTTGGATGGCCGGGTTACCCTCTTGCGGGCTTGTTGACCCGAAAACGGGACAGCGAGAGGACCGACGGCGATGGTGCGATTGCCCGCGGGGGCGCGACTAAATGTCGGGTCCGAGGGGCATGCAAGGCAATTTTTTACCCGATTGTTACGAAAAAGTGACAAAATCAGCTCTAACCGTGAAAAAATCGCTAGATTTCCTATCAGTTATGGTACATCCCTAATGAGCAATCCACAACACAACTATGAAATCAAAGAAAAATCTAACTCGGTTCACCTACGAAACAGCAGCCTTCGAAGGCTGGCGTTTATGCATCAGCCGTGCAGGTACCACCTTCACCAAATACTATCCCGACAAGAAGTTCGGCGGTGGTAAGAAGTCCCTGGCCGCAGCTGAAGCTGTCCTCGTGGAACTCAAGGCTCTCATCGAAGGCGCAAAGCGTGTCGATGGAAAATTGGCTCCTGCGACGATCAAGAAGGCCGAGAAAATGCTCGCTGATTCCTGATTTCCTTCCGGTGTGGCGCCTTTCAAGGCTTGCGCGGTTTTCTCCGCAAGCCAAGGTCGCTCCAGCATGCCGGAAAAAAAAGGTTCAGTAATTCATTGGTTTCGCCGCGATCTGCGTATTGCAGATAATCTGGCTTTGAGCCACGCGGTGAAGCCCGCCCTTCCTCTCATCCCGCTTTATATCCTTAGCGAGTGGAAAAGTTCCCACTCCTGGACCGGCCCGAATCGGCAGCAGTTCCTCTGCGAAAACCTCGGGTCGCTCGCCCGCAACCTTGAAACACTTGGTGGTCGCCTGATCGTCCGTCAGGGAAAAGCGGTCGAAGTTCTTCGCCAACTCATCCGGGAGACCCACGCCGTGGCGCTGCATTTCAATGCAGACCCGGATCCTTTCGGAAAATTGGTGGAAGCCGCCGTCCGGCAGCTTTGTTCCGAGCTCGGCGTCGAATGTCACTCGCATGCGGACGCCGCTTTGCACGGGCCCGACGAAGTTCTCACCCAAAGCGCCCTCCCCTACCGCGTTTACACGCCCTTCAGCAAAAACTGGCTTTCCCTCCCCAAAGCCTCGCCAGTCGCGAAACCGAAATCGCTCCGCACTCCTGCCGAGCTGAGCTCGCTCCCGCTCCCCACCGTCCGTCACTGGGGGCTGGAAAATCCGGAGACCGAAATGCCCGCCGCCGGAGAACGCGCTGCCCGTGATCGACTGAAAGCCGCCATTTCAGGGAAAATCCAAGCCTACTCCGCCACGCGCAATTTCCCGGCACTCGACGGAACTTCGCGGATTTCCCAAGATCTGCGCTACGGCCTGATCTCGATCCGCACCGTTTACGCAGAAGCCTTGAAAGCCCGCACCACCACCGATCTTGCGGGACAGGGAGGAATCGATGTTTTCATCAAAGAACTCGCGTGGCGGGAATTCTACTTCGCCATTCTCCACCATTTCCCGAACGTGCTCGACGAGGAATTCAACGCAGACTGGCGCGGACTGCCGTGGGACGAACCCAGCGAGAAATTCGAACTCTGGAAACAAGGCCGCACCGGATTTCCCATTGTCGATGCCGGGATGCGCGAACTGACGGCCACCGGATTCATGCACAACCGGGTCCGAATGATCACCGCGATGTTTCTCACCAAGGACCTGCACATCGACTGGAAACAGGGCGAATCCTGGTTCATGCAAAACCTCGTGGACGGGGAAATCGCGTCAAACAATGGCGGCTGGCAATGGTCCGCCGGCACTGGCGCGGATGCGGCTCCCTATTTCCGCATCCAGAATCCGTGGTCCCAGACCGCACGCTACGATCCGGATGGTATTTATATAAAGCGTTGGATTCCCGAACTCGCCAACACCCACCCAGTCCAGTTCCTCGAACCGCCGAAAAGCGGCCTGCCCATCGCAAAAGGCTACCCACTCCCATGCGTCGATCACAAAACCGAGCGCGAACGCACACTTTCCATCTTCAAAAAGCACCGTGAGGCTGGCCGCTGAGCAAAAAAACGCCCGCAGGCCTTCCAGCCAGCGGGCGCTTGAGGAAATCAGGAAACTCAGGTGGGCTGAAGGTCCGACATGCGGCGGAGTTCACGCATCATGCTGCGGGTTTCGTTCTGCCAGCCGTTGAGCACCTCGCGGGAAAGCTGGACGCGGTCTGAAACTGCCTTTTCTAACTCGTGGTAGTTCGCGGAGAGTTTTTCGACGAGCTCATTTACCGCATCGGCAGCGCGCTGGGCAGGGCCGTGAGTGAGCTCGCGCAGTTCCGCGAGTTGCTGTTGAGCCTTGCGCCGGGCCTCACCCATTTCCGCAAGAAGAATCCGGCTATCAGGCACGCGGCGGAGACCGTCCACAAGACCAAGCTTGGAGAGTGTCCAGATCGTCCATTTGCTAGGATCCCACTGCCATGGCTTCACGCCGTTGCGGTAGTCGTGCTGGAACTCGTGGTGATAGTTGTGATAGCCCTCGCCGAAAGTTAGAACGGCCATGATCGCACTGTCACGCGCGCTGTGGCTCGTGGAATAAGGCTGGCGGCCGACGGTGTGGCAGAGCGAGTTGATGAAAAACGTGCAGTGCTGGGCGACCACGATCCGGGCGATACCGGGGATCAAAAATCCGCCGAGTGCACCAATCATCGGATTCATGCCGTGTGAAAGATTCCAGTAATAACCAATGGCCGTGGGGATCGCCAGACCAACAACGAGGCCGATCCAATGCACGTAGTGGTGCTGCCACATGACCAGCTTGTCCTTGCGCAGGTCGGCCACATTGTCCATCGGCGGCTCGGGATTGAGTTTGAAAAGCAGCCAGCCGATGTGAGCCCAGAAAAAGCCTTTGGAAATGTCATAGGGATCTTCGTCGTGGTCCACGTGCTTGTGGTGGCGGCGGTGGTCGGAGGCCCAGTTGAGACAGGAGTTTTCAAATGCGCAGGCACCGAAAACGAGGGTGAAGAGTTTCACCGGCAGCTTCGCCTTGAAGGACAAGTGCGAGAACAAACGATGATATCCTACGGTGATGCTCATCATCGTCGCAGTGACGTAGAAGAAGAACATGGCGAACTGGAACCAGTCGAGGCCGACTTTTACCAGGTAGATGGGAACCCCGATGAGGGCCATTAGGGCGGTGCCGATGAGGAATGAGCTAGTCACCCAGTTCACCCGGTCGAAGGGAATGCGATACATAATTGATGGTCTTACAACCTCGAGCAGCCGGATGTTTAACCGAACGGACGGTGCAATCGCGCACCGATAGCTAAAGGACGTGGCTCTATACACGGCCACCTCTCCCGTAGCAAGCCCCCCTTTTTTCAAAATCCGGTCGGGTTCTGTGTTGACAAAGCGTGCCCGTTCCCGCATCTACCGCGCCCCGACAAATCTGCGGAACCAAACAACCAACCAACAATCATCGCATGCGTGGAGTGACTGTGAAAAAAGGCGAGCCCGTTGACCGTGCTCTCAAACGCCTCAAAACCAAACTTGATACCGAGGGCATCCTCGAAGAAATGCGCCGCCGTCGCGCGTTTGAAACGCCTACCGAGCGCAAGCAACGTAAGCTGCGTTCCGCTTCCAAGCGCAACAAGATCCGCTGGCGCTATTCGAATGCCCCAGCCGCCGCTCCTGCCGAAGCTGCTGAGTAATATTTCCGGTTCCGCGACCAGGGAAACAAACGGGTGCCAAACGGCATCCGTTTTTTTGTGCCCTGATGGGAAATGAGATTGGCACGCGACGTGATGATCACCGGGCAACTTCGGATTGCCATTTCACCCGCCATCCGGTTTGATCACCTATGCACGATCTCCACATCCACCTCGGCGGAGCCGTTCCATCCTCCGTCCTTTGGGAAATCCTCTGCGACAACGGCCTGCGCACCGAATATGTCGATTTCACCACCTTCCACGATTCCCTCACCGCCCGCGCCGATGATGTGAAATCGCTGGACGACTTCCTCGGCCGTTATTTCCAAGTCACCGAGGAAATTCAGTCTTCGCCCTCCGCCGCCAGCGTTTCCGCCTATCAGGTCGTCGCCAAGGCCTACCGCCGGGCGCAGGTGAAAGCGCTGGAACTGCGCTTCAACCCACAGAAGCGCATGCGCCACGGCCTCCACACGATGGATGCCATCATCCTCGCCGTCATGCAGGGCCTTGAGCGCGCATCGCTCCACTATGGCGTCGCCACCGGCATCATCCTCTCGCTCGGCCGCGATCTCTCGCTAGAGTCGAACTGGCAGATCATCGATGCCGCAATCAAATGGCGCAGCCGCGGCTCGCTCAACGGCGCGAACGGCGTCGTCGGCATCGACATGGCGGGCCCCGAATCTCGCTCGCTCGAACTCAGCAAACCATGGATGAGCGAGGTTTCCGCCATGATGGAAAAGGCGCGCGAGGCAGGTTTAAAAATCACCTATCATGTCGGCGAGAGCGAGGCGACCGGCCCCGAGGGCATGCTCAAGGTCATCGAAGCCATCCGCCCCGACCGCATCGGCCACGGCATCGAACTGCGCCGCGCGACAGGCAAAACCCGCACCAAACTCATCAAACTCCTCCGCGAGAGAGATATCTGCCTCGAACTCTGCCCCACGGTGAATCTCGTCACCCGCGTGATTCCGGACTACGCCTGCATCGCTAATTTCGTTAGAGACCTCGCCAAAAACCAAATCCCCTACTGCATCAACACCGACAATCCCTATCTCATTCACACCAATCTCAAACAGGAATACGAGATCATCGGCGACGAGCTGGGAGACGACTCGAAGCCACTCCTCGATCTGAGCGAGCGGCATGCGATTGATCATCAGTTCATCAAGGAGTGAGGCCCCGGGACCGCGAGTCTCCGAGCTCGCTGTCCCGCGTGCATGCCTTTCTCGCAGTCTCAGCCAAACGACTCCGCATTTTCCAATGGCTGGCCTTCCCCTAACATCGCTCACCGCGCTCGGCTACTCACCGCACTCCAAAGTTCCCGTCAGCACCGGAAGCTCGCAATCCGGCACTCCGCATGCTTTAAACCCATCATGGCTGACGGCTCCGATCCCTCACTGCTCGCAGATTTTCTCGACCTCCTGCGCAACCTCATCCGCGAGCCGTCCGTCGTCGGCGCGGAGGATTCTTTCTTCCGCGTGCTGACGCGAGAACTGCATGAAATGGATTTGGACCTCACCTACTATCAGGGCATCCTGGTGGCACGGGGAAAGGACCCGCAATCCCTCATTCTGTCAGCCCACATCGACCGCCACGGCCTCGTCTGCACCGGGCCTAACGAATTCCAATACTCCGCCTTCCTCGCCGCAAACCGCAGCGAGCAAACTGGCGATTCCGTCTCAGAGCAGATGCTCGGCGCGATCCAAGGCCGCTTCGGCGGCCAGCGCGTGCAGGCCCACATCCCCTACACCGGCACCTATCTGGGACAGGGACAAATCACCCATTCCTACGTCTGCCCGCACCGGAACAACCTGATTTTTGAAATCGAAGGCCTCGGCTTCCTCCAGCCGGGCACGCCCGTTTCCTTCCTCGACCGCCTCACCATGCAGGACGGCTGCATTTCCGCGCAACTCGATAACGTGCTCTCGGTCGCGCTGCTGGTCTTCCTTTTCCGCCAAGGCTTCCAAGGCACCGCGCTTTTCACGGCACAGGAAGAAGCCGGCCGGAGCTGGCGTTACGCGCTTGCCTGGTTCCTCCGCCAGCAGATCAAAACCAACCGGTTGATCGTGTTAGACACCAGCCCCTACCCCACCCGCGAGGCGGCGGACGCCCAGCACCTCGTCCTGAGAAACAAGGACGCCACCGCAGATTTCGATCCAGAAATGACCGCCGAACTCGGCCGGAAATGTGCGCAGCTCGGCATCACCTGTTCTTACAAGGACGCCTATGTAGAAGCCCAAAACGCCACCCGCCAGAAACCCCTCTCGCTCGGCCGCACCGAGCTCGGCCGCCTCATCGCCGCCAGCAACGGCGAGATCAGCGGCACCACCCTGCAAATCCCCACCACCGGCTATCACACCGCCAGCGAGACCGCCTCGCTCGACTCCATCCGCGCCGCGCTTTCGCTATTGCTCACTTACGTCTGATGCGAAACCGGTAGGTCCTGCCACAAGTTCTGTGAAATTACGGATGCTGCGAGTGTGCCTCGCTTCTGCACCAGCGGGCCATCCCCACGTGGGTGGGGAAATCGGTGCCGCGCCAGTGCCGCGACCCGATCAAGACGGGCCATCCCCACGTGGGTGGGGAAATCTTTTTCGCTCGTTTATACGCGCCGGACATCACCCGGGCCATCCCCACGTGGGTGGGGAAATCCGCTCGCCCGTGGTGGTGGAGCCGCATCAGCACGGGCCATCCCCACGAGGGTGGGGAAATCAATCCAAAGGTCCGCACGATCTCTCGGGAAAACGGGCCTTCCCCACGTGGGTGTGGAAATCGAGACCACCGGATTGAATGCCAGCAGCGCGAGCGGGCCATCCCCACGTGGGTGGGGAAATCGTGTCACGAACGCTCTTCATGAGAGTGCCGCGCGGGCCATCCCCACGTGGGTGGGGAAATCACATCCACCAGCCGACAGCGGAGGCGATGAAACGGGCCATCCCCACGTGGGTGGGGAAATCCTGAGGTCGAACGCCAGAAAGCTCTCGCCGAGCGGGCCATCCCCACGTGGGTGGGGAAATCAGCACTTCGTTCCTCCCCCTTAGTCATTAGGTCGGGCCATCCCCACGTGGGTGGGGAAATCAGGTGTATCATGTCGTTTAGCAGGGCCAAGCTCGGGCCATCCCCACGTGGGTGGGGACATAGGGGAGAACTACGAGCGGATGCGCGGGCTTTACGGGCCATCCCCACGTGGGTGGGGAAATCGCCTATGCTTACTCACAAGTCCGCACCGGAACCGGGCCATCCCCACGTGGGTGGGGAAATCCTGATTCAAGATGGCGCTCATGCGCCGGTCCCCGGGCCATCCCCACGTGGGTGGGGAAATCTGCAATCGCCCGCGCAAGATCAACCCTCCGCTCGGGCCATCCCCACGTGGGTGGGGAAATCGTATTCCTCGCCGGCGGCCAGTCGGGATTTCGCGGGCCATCCCCACGTGGGTGGGGAAATCTCTGGTTTTACCAACGACTTGCGAAAGGAGTCGGGGCAGTTTCCAATGGTTCTGTAGATGTGTCAATCTGTCCGCCATTTGCTAGAAGGGGCAGTTGTCGGGATCGATCCATGACTCGGCGATCAAGGGGATGCCCGATAACTCGACTGCCGTCCTACCGATCTTTCCTTCGGGCCCGATTCTTTCAACCAGATAGCCCTGGCAATTCGGAGCGGAGGAAATGACCAGCATCCCGAAGTTTTTCGAGGCGTTGCGCAGGATGAAATCCATCACCTTGCGATGGGTGCGGACATTGAGAGTGCCCACGAAGACATTGGGCTTCGGCTCAATGAACCAGCGCTTCAGGTGGCCTCGAATGGCGGGCGGGACATCGTTGCAAACGAGGACGGTCATGGATTGAAACGGAAGGAGGAAGAAAATGAATGAATGAAAGCCGGAATGAATTCCGCGCTCCGTTCCTCACGCCTCGGAGTGGGGTTGGAGCGGATGATCGGGCGGGGCGTCATCAGGATTCTCGCCGAGGCCTTCGAATAGTTTTTTCAGATCTCCCGGCATGCGCCGGAGCATGCGGGTTTCCTCGACCTTTTGTTTGAGGAGCTTGCGGACCAGAGTGCCGTCGTCATTCGGATTGATGGAAAGAGCCTCGAAGGCGGCGGGCCAGCTTGTCTCGTGTTTGTAGAGGTCCGCCGCATCGTAAATGAAGGGCAGGGTTCCCGCAGCGTGGACGAAGCCAAGCTGCGGGATGAAACCCATCGAGCAGCAAACGGCGGCGGTGAGGGCGTAGAGCGAGGCGTTGGAGACGGAGAGGGCGCGGTTGATGCCATCGGCGATTTGCCAGTTGTCCGCCTTGTAGTCGCGGCCCTTCCAGGTGACGCCGTATTTCAGGCCGAGGTCGGCGTAGGTTTGTTTGACGCGCTTTCCCTCCATGCCGCGCAGTTGTTTGATGTTCACGCCATGCACGCTGGCTTCCGGGAAACGATGGAGAAACATCCGGCGGGCGATTTCATTTTGGGACTTCTTGTTCGCCCAGGCGGTGGCATGGATGCGGGCCATCGAGTTGTCATGGTTCGGCGTGATGCCGAAGGCGTAGAAACGCAGGCCATCCTCACCGAGCCAGAACAAGGGACAGTTGCACTGGGCGGCGGCCTTCACCGCCGCATGGGTGATGGTGGTGCCCGGGCCGAGGATGAGCGCGGAGACCGTGGCCACGGGAAGGCGGGTGATGAGTCCGTCTTTGCCGATCCATTTGATCGATGAGTCGTCCACCTCCAAGCGGCCGTGTTCCAGATAGATGGGAGTCCAGCGGTCCTTGGCAGGAGCGAGGGTATCGAGTGGCGGGCGTTCGAAGATGGGCATGGGAGGAAAGACGCAAGATTTGAAGACGCAAGAGACAATTAAAGAGGACGGAAGACAGAGAAATTGACAGTTTTAGTCAAGTTGACTAGGTTGCGGGCATGCAGGTGACGATCCATGAGGCGAAGACGCATCTTTCACGGCTGATCGCGGCGGTGGAGCGGGGTGAGGAGGTCATCATCGCGAGGAGGGACAAGCCGGTGGTAAGGTTGGTGATAGAGAGGCAGGAGAAGCCAAAGCGGAGGTTGGGGGCACTCGCCGGCACCATGTCGCCGGAATTGCTGGAGCACCTGACGAATAACCCCGCGCTGGATCAGGAGATTGAGAATGATTTCATGGGTTCGGCAGAGGAAAACTTTCCAAAATGAAGGTGCTGCTGGATACCAACGCGCTGCTGTGGGCGGCCTATGCGCCGAAAAGGTTAACCGCAGTAGCCAAGGATGCTTTTTTCAGCGCGGAGACAATTGGTGTTTCGATGGTGAGTTTGTGGGAGATCGGTTTGAAAATGTCGCGTGGTGGCTTCGACGGCATCGAAGTTCCGATCGACTGGGAAAAAAGCCTGTGGGCCTGGATGGAGGAGCAGGCATTTCAGATTCTATCAGTGAATCTGGCTGGCTGCCGGAAAATCCAGGATCTGCCGTTTCATCACAAAGATCCGTTCGACCGAATGCTCATCGCGCAGGCGCTGAATGATGGGCTTACGGTGATCGGCTCGGATGATCGGTTCGATGATTATGGGGTGAAGCGGGTGTGGTGATTAGGGGAGTTCGCCGGGGATGAGTCGCCGGACGTGGCGGGAGTGGTAGGCGAGCGGGACGGGGCCGTGATGGCGGCCGTAGGCGGTGGGTTGGTCGGACTGGTAATAGCTGCCGTCACCGGGGGCTTCGGTCAGGCCGTCGAGGCCGGAAAGCTCCGCCGGATCGGTGCCGAGAGCCGTGGCGAGTCGGGCGAGAGCCTCGCTGGCGGTCGCCGCGACGATGGGACTGAGAGGAGTGGACGGGATGCAGGTTTTCCGGCCGAACCAAACGCCCCAGACGGGATCGAGCAGGGCGGCGGCGGCCTTTTGCAGGATGGCGGGATCGCCTTGGAAGAGAGCGATGAAACGGGCGTCGGTGAGGTAGGTGCGGCGGGTGATGACGGTGCCGAAAGGACTGCCATCGCCGGCCTTGCGGGGGATGTGGAGCTTCTGAACGGGATCGGTTTTGTCATAGCCGCCGCCGATGGTGTGGAAATCGGCGAGGCGGAGGGACGGATGGGGCTTCGGCCAGCGCAGGACGCTGAAGGTAAGCGCGGCGTAGGGCGCGAGCAGTTCCGCTTCATCCGGCGCGTGTTTGTCGATGCCGAGGGCGGCGGCCAGCACGCCGACGAGGGCGCTCTTGGTGGGCCAGCTTTCGGTTTCCCGGCGCTGGAACTTGGAGGATGCACCCCAGGATTGGAGCGGGGCATCAATGAGGAAGGCGAGGGTATCAGACATCGGTGGCAAGGAGTTGTTCGAGGAAGGAGTCGAGACCGATTTCGGTGAGCCAGAGTTTTTCACCAAGGGAGCCCCAGGTTTTTTCCAGTTTTTCGAGGTGCTCCTTCATCGCCGTTAGGGAAGCGGTCTGGAGGCCTTTGCCATTGGCTTTGACCGGGGCCTCGAAGGCGTTGGCGAGCTGGAGCGGCTGGCCCTTGGTCTTGCGAACGCCGAGGACTTCAAAGGGAAGCGTGGCGGCGTTCATCGAGTTCTGGCGGGCACCGGGGATGGCGATGAGGAGCGCTTTGATGAACGACCTCAGCACTTCTTTTCGATCACCTGCCGGAAGCGCGTCGAGGTGTTTCTTGTCGAAAAGCAAATCAAGATTGATGGCTGTGTATCGATAGTAGGTGGCGGAGTTGAATTCAAGCGTGCCGATCATCCCGGCACCTGCTTCCTCTCCCTCAGTTTCATCATTTTCGCCGTCTCTTTGCTTCACATCATCCACCGCGGTGTAGAAATCGATTTCGTTCGATGATGAGTGAGTGGAAAGCGCGTGGGAAAACATGGATGCTCCCTCAACATTCAACGAAGGATCGTTGGCAACCATTCTTCCAAAGAAAGCTATGTCCGCAGCATCGGAAATACCTGCCTTCTGGATCGCCTTAGTCACTGGAGAAAGCGCCTCCTTAAGCGCTTTTTCCGCCGCCTTTTTCGCTGTCTTGTCCGATGTCGAGTTTGCGGCAGTCGCCGCCTCAATCGTATCCTTGTTCGCCAATATGGCATCGGCTGCGGCTTTGATTTGTGAGGGAGAGAGCCAGATCAGCGCAGGCATATTCATTCTGCCGTTTCTATCGACCTTCGCCTTGATCGCGCCAGCTTGATCAACGAGCTTTGACATGACTTCAAGGGCTAAAGGCTTTGCGCTTTCCAGAGACAAACCTCGCGCTGTGAGGTCCTCAATCAGCTTTTCATGTGCAAGCTTCGTCCGCGTCGTATGAAACGCGTCGCCATAGTGGGCTTCGTTAAAATTCAGTCGCACGGCGCGTTTCAGCGATTGGCTGGAAAGGCGGGCACGGGTGACACCGCCGAAGACAGCGGATTTCGGGGAGCCGACGTCGTCGCGGTTGAGGCAGGAGACGGGGAAGGACTGAAGGATGTGGAGTTCGATGAGGTTCATAGGAGTTGATAGATGATGGTTGAGAGTTGAGAGTTAAGATTTTTTCTTGGAGATACGTTTTTTGGATTCGGTGAGGGCTTTGAAATTTTCGGGGGTGGAGATTTTGTTGCCGCTCTTGGCTTCGAGGGCTTTGCGGGCATCGCCGGCGATGGTGCCTCCCGCTTTGGCGGCTTGTTGGTTTTGGGAAAAGTCTTGGGCGTCGCGCTTTTTGGCAATTTCGGTGGTGGAGGCCTCGCCGAGCATGGTGAAGATGAGTTCCAAATCGGTCATGTGATCGCGGAGGTTTTCCTTGGGATTCGAGAGCGCCTTGAACTCTTTGTATTGGGAAGGCGTCATGCCGAAGGTGGCCTTGCTGATTTCCGCCGTGAGGATGGCGAATTCCCGGCCTTCCTTCACCCCGCGCTTGTTCCACTCGTCGGTGAGTTCATCGCGGACGGCGATGCCGCGCAGACGCTTTTCGATCCACTCCTCGGAGTAGCCTTTTTGCTCGTAAATCGTCCGCATCCGCTTGGCTGCGAGTTCGGGGTTTTCGATTTCCTCCAACCGCTCATAGCCGACCTTGGCAAGCCAGCGTTTGAAGGGCTCTGCCTTGGGCGATGGGACGGATTGAACGAGACGGAGAAGCTGCTCGGTATCCGCGACATCCGTCGTTCGCTGCTTGCCGTCCGCAGCAGTCATCTTCAAACCGTTACAATTTGTAACGGTTTCATTGCCCTCATCGCTGAGCCGTTTTTTCATGACCCGCCAATAGACCTGTGGGTTTGGGCTATCGGTCAGGATCGCGATGACATCGACGATGGCAAAAACCCATTTTTCTTCTGCGGCGTTCCAGGCGCGACGGACTTGCTTTTCTTCAAATAGGGAGATGGCGGACATGGCGGGGTAAATTAGGAATTTTAGATCGGTGAGAGGCAGAGCATGCCGAAGCCGAAGGCTTTGGCGGAGCCGATGCCATGGGTGAAGGCTTCGCGGAGGAGGGCGGGATCGGTGACGCTTAGAACGCCGATGAACTCGGTGGCGGTGTG
>JBBRYQ010000001.1:0-138148 GCA_038237425.1 Verrucomicrobiales bacterium | reverse complement strand
ACTACTTGGCAGCACTGGGATTTGACCAAAGCATCTACACCACCCCTCCCTCACCCAGCAAAACCCAAAGACGCCCCTAGCAGACACACCGCTCCCGAATTAGGCAAAAAACAACTGCTGCTAGGTGCGGAATGTGTGTTATGACAGGTTACAGGAGGGAGATTTTCTGAATCCAACTATTAGCAGAAATTAGGACGCGAGGCGAGATGCACGGTCGCAGGGGTAAGTGGGCGATCACCAACGACCGAGGGCGGCTGCTAGTGTGAGGGTGCTTTGCTCGCCGGAGTGCACGAGTTTTTTGCCTACCGAGGATTCCGGAAATACGGCTTCAAGACACGGGGAAACGCCTAGAGCATCGGATAGAACCGGACGGCTCGCGATGGCGATGCTGCCGCGGCGAATCCGGCCGCCCCAAGGATCGGCGTAGGTGACGGGAAATGAACGGGCGTCTCTTTCTAACTTCTTCGGCAGGCTGAGCAGCGTGACGAAATGGGCATCAAGCACCACCCATCCCCCATCGCGTCGGACGTAGCGGCGGAGGCTGATGAGGGGCGGCAGGCCTTTTGATAGAGAAACATCGAGGCGCTGCCGAACGCGCTGGAGGAGCTTTTCCGGAGTCTCGCCCTTTTTCAAAAACAGCACTTCCTGACTGACCAACGGGAGCATCTGGCCATGGGTGGTTTCGTTAGCCATATCGCAGAGATCGGCGATGTTCACGCCCTTGCGGGACCAGCGGGTGTGGCCTGCTAGGTGTTGCGAGGGGCGCATGCCGCTTTCACGGATGAGGCAGTAGATGCGTTCTTTATCGGTGGTGCCTTTGATGTTATTGAAAGCGCGTTGCCAGTCGGCATTTCCGAAACGGAAAGCATTCAGAAGAGCGGTGGGCCCGCAGGCATTGCCAGAGACGACGAGTTGGTCGGCCGGAGTGGCGGTAAGATTGGGAGCCTCGCGCAGCGGACCGGCGGAAAGCGAGGTAAACGCCAGCGCCACCAAGCAGGCGGCGCTACTTGCCCGCCGGAACATACTGGTCAACGCGGCGGTCGTTAGAAGGCTTCGCGTCACGGTTACCGCCGGATAGACGGACCCTTGAATCGTAACGGAGAGTTGTCGGATTCTTTTGGGCGAGCGGGACACGGATGGTCTGGACGGCATTGGGTGCGAGCGAGGTGATGTTGGCGGAGATCACGCCCGCCGGAGTGGAGACGTCCACGGCGGTGTTGACGAGCGTTTCCGTCCCACGGTTCTGGACGAGTACTTCGATTTGGCCGTTGACGATGCGCTGGGACGCGATGGCGGCATCGTAGATCCCACGTGTGTTCGCATTCAGCACGCGGCCGATGTCCGGCATGCCCGCGCCATACTGTGGATCGGTGCCAGGCTGCCCGGCATCGTTCAAATAGGAGAAAAGCAGGTTAACGGCCTGCGATGCAGTTAGTTTTTTCGCGCCCGGCTGAGTCATGATGGCGGCGATGGCACCGGTGACGATCGGACTACTGAACGAGGTGCCGCTGACGCTCGCCGCCTGGTCCGCGAGCCATGCGGCGTTGATACCGAAGCCGGGTGCGGAAATGGCAAGCTGGCTGCCGCTGTTTGAGAAATCCATGTGATTTCCCGCTGCATCCACGGCTCCGACGGCGATCACGCCCGCATTCGCGGCCGGATAGGTGACTTGGTCTGTGCCATTGTTGCCGGAGGCCGCGATGATGAGCGATCCTGCGGCGCGGGCGTATTCGATGGCGTTTCTAACGAGCACGCTATCGCCGAAGCTGCCCATGGAAATATTGATGAGCTGCGCCCCAGCATCGACTGCGGCGACGATGCCTTTCGCGAGCAGGAAACTATCCGATTGCCCGAAGTCGTTGGCGATGCGGATCGAGACGATGTCCGCCCCGGGGGCGACTCCGGGAGTCAGTGAATTCACCCCGATGATCATGGAGGCGACCGCCGTGCCATGGCCGTTTGAGGTGATCTGTCCGCCGGAATTGAGAAGATCAATGGAGGAAATGCTGCTGCGGAACGCCGGATTCGCAAGCACGCCGGTATCGAGAACCGCGATGCGGACGCCGGTGCCCCAAGCGGAATTGTCACCCGCGACGCCGAGCCATTCCAACAGACCCGCGCCGAGTTCGACGGCCCCGGCCTGCGCCTTGCCCTCACTGTTAGTTGGAACATCCACCGGGAAAACGAATGATTGCTCATCCTCACTGCCGAGCAGGCTGGCGAGGTCATCGTAGTTGGAAAATCCGACCTGCAGCGAGTTCAAGGCATCCAGTCGGCCCATCAGCCGGACGCGGTTCCCCATCCTTTTGAGGAAATCCTCAAGCGCGGACTTGTCCTTGAACGTGAGGATGCGCTGGCCGGATAGAGCGCCGGCTTTGGACGCATCCGGATCGCCCCGCAAGGCAGGCCCACGGTCGCCGCGTTTAAAAACGGGCGCTTTCTCCGCGATCACCGTGCGCTTCGGCTCGACCGGCGCTTTCGGCAGATTTTCCCGAGTGGCCTGGTGTGGAGCCGCCGTTCTCGCCAGCCAGTAGCCGAAGCCGACCACCATACAAAAGGTAAGGAGCAGGATGATGGGTTGAAGTTTCCGCACGGCTTTACTGAAACCCAGTAAACTTGAAATGGTAGCTAAAAAAGATCCCAATTGCCGAATCCGCCGGGCCGGGCGTCAGCGCGAGGCCGGGGTGGGAACGGACGGAACCGCAGGGGCGGCGAAGTCCTGATAGGTATTGATGCGCGGACGGCCGGAGACGGGATCCACGTAGGCGAAGATCAAATACCGCATTCCGGGCAGGAACCGCAGGGAACTTTCATTGGCGATGCGCCAACGGTCGTTGTTGAGGAACTCGAAGATGACGGGGGCCATGTTGAAGTCGTCGCGTTCTTTTGGCATGGCATATCCGTAGGCGGCCGCCGGGTGGAGCATCCCTTTGTGCTCGCCGATGACGAAGCGCACGTCGTTGTTGTAAAAATTAGCGATATACGCCCCTCCGTCAGGGAAATTCTTGGGGGAATCTTCGATGACCATAATTCGCCATGGGGAGGAGTCCGCCGGGGCGTCGGCCTTTTTCGGCACCTGGATGAAGACGAGCAGCGCGGCGTTTACGCCAGCCGGGATTGTGGCGGTGGCGATGGGCTTCCGATCTCCGGTGGAGAGGAAGGGAATGCTGTTATTTTTGGCGGCACAGGTGATTGGTTGGGACAATTGGCTGGAAGACAACGGGCAGTTGATTTCCGCGCCCTTGTCGGAGAGTGCGATGGCTGTGGCGTCCTCCCCGGTGCCTCCGAAACCCAGGAAACGGCAGCGGACCGGCCGACCGTCCTCGGCGTGCAGAAGTGCGGGCATCAGGAAAATGATGGAGAGGAGAATGTTGCGCATGGGTTTGATAGGCTTAATTTCAGCATCAGACTTCGCTCGGTGCAAGCCAGCGGAATGAGAGAATTTGAAAGCGACGGCCGAAGTTCTTGTTGACCATTCGGCTGAGGGAAGCGGTGGGGATTTCCGGGAGATCGGTGGGATCAAGGTAATCCGGGACTCGCTGGACGACGGCTTCGCAGACAGTCGAAGCGGTGGTCTTTCCAGCGGAGTCACGGGCCTCGCCGTAACAACGGATGGTGAAGGTATCGGAACGCGGAGTGGCTGCGTTGCCAAGGACGCCCAGCAGATCCGCCTGTGTCAGGTAGCCGGGTGCCCCCTGATAGCTGGAGCCGGTGCCAGCTTCTGTGTTTTTGTAGTTGTAGCTTGAGACGCTGGCGGGGGGGATTTCATAGCCGGCGTTGGTGTTCCCCGCGTAGGTCTGGTTGAGCCCGGTGTTGTCGATGGCCTGTTGGAGGGCGCCGCGCATTGCCGTCGGTCCGCTGCCCAGCCGGCGGTTGACGAACTCCGACATGGAAAGGAAGGGACCGCGGATGCGAATCTGATCTACGATTTTTTCCGCTAGTAGCTGCAACTCGGCATCAGTATATACGCGTGCTCCGAGCCAATAGGCGTCCGCTGGATCAACTGAGGCGACCTGTATGGATTCGCTGGCAGGCAGGCGGAAACGGCTGATGCGTGCTTCGTTGGCGGTCACGTTGGTGGGACTGATGGTGGCGAGGGTCGAGGTATTGGTGGTTTTGTTGATTTTATTGATGAGGGCCTGTGCGTCGTGGATCGAGCCGAGCATTGCTTTCCAAGCAGCGACGGAGGTCGAGTTGACGTTGAACGCACCGTTCATGACAAGGCGTGAGGCGATGTTGGTGTAAGCAACCGTATTGGTGGCGTCAGCGACGAACGTTGAGGGGTCCTTGCCTGCCGGGCTGTAGATGGCGAGACGCGGATCGAGCAACGGCGTGCCGGCCACCAGATCCGCAGCGAGGGCGGCGGCGGTTTTCGTGGGACTGACGAACGGCCCGGTCTGGTCGGATAGACCGGAGAAGAAATAGTGGTCGTAAAGCGCGAGGTTTAGGAGAAACGAGTGATCCAGGTAGGCGTAGGTGCCTCCGGCAGTGACCACCTTGGACGGGTCCAGCATCGGATGGGCCCAGGAGTTCCCGATCGGCTGGGAGAAGCGTGGGAGGTAGCCTGACGAGCCGCCGGGATTCGCGCCATTGAGGCTGTTGAGTGTCTGGATCGGAGCGAGCGGGATGTCGTAGGTTGCGCCGAATTTCAGGCCGGTGCTGCCCGTAAGACCGGTGATGAAATTGCCCCGGCCGGTTTTGGGGTCGAACTGAAGCAGGTTGGTGGTTCCATTGTCGAGGCGCTGGATGGAGAATTCGTGCGAAAGATTGGCGGGGTGCTCGCTGACGATTTTCCCGGATGAAACACCGATGCAACCGTTGGCGAAGGCCCAGGGTTTGGTGGCGAGTTTGCCGTCCTCTCCGTCGGGATTGAGGCCGCCATAAGTGGTCTTCGCCTGAGCGCTGACGATGGCGAAGGGCTTGGCAGTGGCGATGTCCTTGATCGGGGTCAGTGAGTGCGAGTGCATTTCCATCGCGGTGTAGAACTTTTTCGTGCCCTTGGGATTCGGCCAGGTGATGGTTCCGTTCTTTCCAAGAAGGGCGTCTTGGAGGCCGGTGGGGGTTTCGTAATTCATCTCGATGGCACCGGAGGAGACTAATGGCAATGCGGCGCTGGGCTTGGCGAAGATTTCGACCGTGAACTTGTTTTTGGCAAGTGCGTCCACGCTCAATGGGGCGAACTGGAGGGTAAATTGATCGGTCGCCTTGGCGGCAATGCATCCGCCCCTATCCATCGAGGTTCCGTTTTCCACCTCTGTGGTGGTGAGGCGCAGTTCTTTGTAAGAAGGGCAGAACCAGTCGAGATCAAAGCCGATGCCGTCACCGCGCCAGCCGGGAAGCCCATCCATGGTGAGAGTCCGGGCCGAGTTGTTACCGGCGGTGTCCCAATCGGAGAAAGTGCGGCTCGAATACTCATCCTTCCACGTCCGCGTAGGGCTGATGTAGGGTGAAAACAACATCACTTCGCCAGGAAGGAGGCGGAAGGTGGTGCTACCTACGACCGGCGAGGTGGGGCTGCCGCCGTTAGTCTTGAGCGTCATGCCGAAACGTTTGGAAACACTGCCCGTTTCGGAACCTTGGTAATACATCGTGTCTAGCGGGGCGGGCCCCTTGGTTTGAGGCTGGCCGTTGCGAAACACCTGGAGGGCGAAGGGCACGTTCCCGAACACCACCTTCAGCTCGGTGAACTCCAATGCGACATTGTAGGGGTTATGGACGGTGACCACTGGGGTGTAGAGGAGGTGCAGCAGGTAGTCATAACTCGAACCCGCCATATTTTTCCCCCAAGGACCGTGCAGTTGTGCGTTTGATTCCTCGTCCTTGGTTCCTGGGATTTTCGGAGTGGTGTCACTGACTTTTGGGTAATTGTAAATATCGCGTGTCATCAGGCTGAAGACCACCTGGACCTTGGCGATTTCGGGCATCAGCACGACGCCTGCGGGAGGAGCCGGTTGGACCGTGCCCTGCGTGCCGGATGTGGGGTCAGAGCCATTCGATGCTTTCCAATTCAACGGTCCCTGGGCCTTGAGAACCGGCACGCCGCCGGACGCCGTGAGCCGGGTCGTATCCCGATAGATACTGGCAAACTGTTGGAGCGATTCCCAACGGGGGTCGGAAGGACCAGTCGTCGCCAATCGTGTCGCATAAACAGTCTTGCCGTTATAGGCTGTGGGCAGCGTGCTGCTATTGGTGAGCGAACTGAAATCCTCCTTGAGTCCGCCGATGGCCGTATCCGTAAAGAGACCGACAGAAGTGGAGGTGACATCGTGTGCGAGGGGCTTGAGGAGATCGCTGGTTCCGGGAGCGAGGGACTCGGCAGCGAGGCTGAAGGTCAGCTTGGAAATTCCTTTATCTATCATTCTGAACGGCGCGGAATTTTTTTCAAAATACGGCCGCTCCAGCGTGGAAAGTCCGGCCACCGAAGCGCTGTTAGGCCGTGCTCCAGAACCAAGCTGCGCGGTCTTCATGCCATTGCTCGCCACTGAGTTCACGTAGGGCGTGTTAATCCGGGCTTTGATTCCCTCGTCCATCACGGACCAAGCGATCGCCCCACGCGATGGAGATGTCGGCACCTTCGTTGCCATAACAATATCAGCGGCGACCACGCTATTGCCGAGAGTGCCTTTTCCCCATAACGTCACCGGATTCGTAGGGGTCTTGCTTGCGGTGTCCACTTTCGTCAGTGAGGCGACGTCGATGCTGGAGGTGAGCCAGCCGAGAAACTTCTGATCTCGCGCGGTTTTCTCGTATTCGGTGGAGGAAGGCGGCGCGCTGGCCTTGATGTCCCATGATTTCCACACTCCGGTCAAACGGGGGCTGGCGATTTTCGAGTCGATGATGTCCGCCCTCGCCGTGACGCGCTGGTCGGGGCCGGCATACTTCTGAAGATCACCCAAAGCGAGCATGAGAGCCAGTCTGGCATTCGAGCGAGCTACGGACATCGCCTCGCCCTGACTCGATGTCCTCAGTGAGATACTGGAAAGTGAAAGCAGCCCAACAGCCACGACGGTAAGAAGAATCATCAAGCTCAGCGTGACGATCAAAGCGAAGCCACGATTTTTAGGGTATTTTGATTTCAGTTTCATGGGTTGGACGGCTTTGGGATTTTGCAACTCGCAAATTGTGTGAAGACAAAACGTTGGATGTCAACTTACCCAACTGGGTAGGTAGGTCTGATGGCCATGGTAATAATACATCCAATGTGTTTACAATGAATTTAAATAATCTCTGTTTGGCATTTTTTTCCCGGCGCGGCCCAAGATCATCGCCATGCGGAGGTTTTCCAATGGCAATACTGCTTCAATCGCTCCATCTTGGCCGCGTGATGACCAATGCATCAATCAACCCAGTAAAATCCCCACCACCGACCATGGCTGGGCGTGTGTTTTTGATTTTACTCGGTTTGGTGGTCGCGGCATTGGGCTGCCTGTTCGTCTGGCTGTTGGGCCGAAGCTTTCTGCGAGCCTACGAGATGCGGAAATGGCCGGAAGTCGCTTGCGTGATCTTAGCCTCGGAGCTGGAGGAAAAGCGCCACGATCCGAACTCGCCCACCGAATACCGCCAAGACCTGAGCTTCGGCTATGAATGGAAGGGAGAGCGCCACACCGGCGACCGCCTCACGCTGCGGGAAAACCCGTGGTCGTCGAAGCGCGAGGAAATGGAAAGCCGTGCTTCGCAATACGAGGTGGGCGAGAACACGACTTGCCGGGTCGATCCGGCAAATCCCGATTTTGCCGTGCTCCAGCCAGACTCGCTCGCCCCCGGTTATTCGATCTGGTTTCCCGCCCTGTTCGTGATCGGCGGGCTGGGAATCTCGTTTCGTGCGATGGCGGGAAAAAGGACTGCTCGCTGAATCGCCAGGCCGAATTTGTAGCTGCACACACCTGGCGGAATCCGAAAAATCGGGCGCATAAGGTTTTTATTGCGTGCCATCATTTTCGTGGCTTAAACTCGCTTCCCGGCGATGCGTGGCATGGCAAAAGGTTTTGCGCGATCATTTCCGGGTATTTTTCACACTTCAGACGCGATGAATCCAGATAGAGCGACTCTCAATTTCCTCAACAGTTTTCCGGAAGATGCAAGAAAACGGGGCGAAATGCTCCAAAAAGACGGAGCTGTTACACAAATTTTCGGCAATCATCTTTTCATCCAAGGCCGCGTCGAGGACGAGGCCGGTGTTTTCCGCACCAGCCTGCGCCTCCAGGGGAACCGCTGGTTCGGCTCGTGTACGGCCGAGGACGAACTGATCGCCGGTGCCTGCCAGTATGCGACGATGATGGAACGCATGCATCGCGGCGAGGACCTGCCAGAGTCGCCTAACGAATTCGACGACACGCCGGTGCTCGACATCATCGAGGAGAAACTCGGCCGCGAGTTAGACGACAAGGAAGCTGATTTCGTCACGAAAATCGAAAAGCGCTACCGCCGCTATGTGATCGAGGGAGAGCTTCACGATCACGACATGGTCCGCATCACGCCACGGTGGGAAATCACCACCTACGAGCCTCTCGAATTGTGGCCCATGCCGCCCGGCGATATTCTGGAATTCTGGAACTACATCGCCTACGCCTTTTACAAAAAGAAGCTCGCTTACCCCGAGTTCATGAGCGTGATCACGGACCTCGGTCACGTGCAGAAAAAGATGGCGGACTGGGAGCAGGAGCGCGAGGTCGCTTCCTGGTATGACCGCATAGAACAGGTGAACGAGCGCCCGCCGCAGGACGCGCCGCTCAACGTTGCTTTCCGTCTCGTCGCCACGATCAACGAGGCCCGCATCGAGGTGAGGGAGGAGAAGGCCGGTCTTTGGGTCCAGCTCCGCGAAAAGAACGACATCGAGAGCTACGTCGTTCTCCATCACGAAGCCGCGCTGATGATGGATGCCTCCAGCCAGACGCTGTGGGAACATTACCTCGCTTTCTATCGGAAATACGGCGACACCACCCTCGACTTCGATCAAGAGGAATCCTGCCGTTTCATGAACCGCGTTTTCCGCCAGCCTGCGCTCAAGGGCTACATCGTCAACCTTGACGAAAAGGAATTCAAAGTCGTCGAGGAACGCCTCGCTTGGGTTTGTGAGGACGATCCTTATGACGCGAAAAGTTTCGCCCTCCAACTCGTCACCGCCACCGGAGAAAATGTTTCCCACTCCGTCCGACTGCTGCCGGGCCGCAAGGAACTCTATCAGTCCGACGAAACCGTTTTCCCCGGCCCACCCCGCTGGCTAGAGGAAACCGACGTGATGCCGCGCTATCTGATTCCGAAGCGCGTGATCGATTCGCTAGAAGGCGTCGAGTTCCTGCGTAAGATCGGGGCCTCGCTGCCCGAGTCGCTTAAGAAACGCGTCGTCGACCTAGAGCTGAAGCCGAAGTTTGAAATGAAGCTCATCGCCGGCCTCACCGCTGCTGAGACCGAGCATTTAGTCATCGACGTGACTGCGATCGAGACCAAGGGCCGCCGCACCGAGCGCCTGGTCAAAGAGGGCTGGGAACTTGCCGAACAACAGCCGGTCAAAGGCAAGCAGCTCATGCGTTTCGCCCGTGAGGATCTCTATCCGGTGCCCGCCATCCTTGATGAAATGGGCCTCAGCTACGATGAGAAGTTACTTTCCTTCAAATCCCGCATCACCAAGCAGTTCCCCGAGAAATTCGCGGAATGGATCAAGGCAATGCCGGAAAACATCGAACTCGACATCGATCTTCGCCTGCGTTCCATCCTTGCCGATCCCGTCACCGCCGCCGTGCGCTTCGAAGTCATCGGCCAGGACATCGATTGGTTCGACCTCCGCATCGTCATCGATGTGCAGGGAGTCAATCTATCGAAAGCGCAGATCCGCCAGCTCGTCGCCGCGCGCGGTGGTTACGTCCGGATGGACGACGGCTCGTGGATGCGTCTTGAAATCAAGCTCGACGCCGACCAGCGCGAAGCCGTCACCCGCCTCGGCCTCGATCCATTCGACCTTTCCGGTGAAACCCACCGCATGCACGCCCTCCAGCTTGCCGATCCGAAGGCTGCCGAAGTCTTTGATCCGAAAGCCTGGGAACGCATCAAGAACCGCGCCGGAGACATCCAGCTCGAAGTCAATCCGGACGTACCGGAAGGACTCAATGCAACCCTCCGTCCCTATCAGGTCGATGGTTTCAAGTTTCTCGCCTACCTTTCCGTCAACAACTTCGGCGGCATCCTGGCGGACGACATGGGTCTTGGAAAAACCATCCAGTCGCTCACCTATCTGCTCTGGCTATTTGAAGAGCACCGGAAAACAGGCGGCATGAAAAAGCCCGCGCTCGTCGTCTGTCCGAAGTCCGTGCTGGACGTTTGGTACAGCGAAGCTGGAAAATTCACCTCGCAGCTCAAGGTCAAGATCCTCAAGAACCGCGACGATATCAATGTGGACTACATTCAAAACCACATCGATATCCTCGTCCTCAACTACGCCCAACTCCGCGTCTGCGGCGAGGAGCTCAACGGCATCAAGTGGCTCACCACCATTCTTGACGAAGGCCAGCAGATCAAGAACCCGGACTCCAAGGCCGCCAAGTGCGCCCGCGAGTTGGATTCGCAAAACCGCCTGGTCCTCACCGGAACGCCGATCGAAAACCGCTTGCTAGACATGTGGTCGCTGATGGCCTTTGCCATGCCCGGCGTGCTCGGCAGCCGCGCGTATTTCAAGAAACGCTTCGACAAGCGGAAGGACCCGCTCAGCCAGAGCCGCCTTGCATCGCGTCTCCGTCCGTTCCTCCTCCGCCGCACCAAGCTGCAGGTCGCCCAAGACCTTCCGCCACGGACAGAAGAGGAGGTTTACTCGAAGATGGAAGGCATCCAAGTGGATCTCTACAAGGCCGAGCTCAAGCGCATTCAGAAAGCATTGTTAGGACTCGATTCCGACGAAGCGGTGAAGAAAAATTCCTTCGCCATTCTGCAAGGCCTCATGCGCCTGCGCCAGATCTGCTGTCACCCCGGCCTCATCGATCCGAAGTATCTCAAGGAGGAATCCGCGAAGATGGAATCGCTCTTCTATCTGCTAGACCAGCTCCACGAGGAAGGCCACAAGGTCCTCGTCTTCTCGCAGTTCGTCTCCATGCTCGACCTCATCAAGGCGCGCCTCGAATTGGAAAACCGCCCTTACAACTACCTCACCGGCCAAACCAAGGACCGGAAAGGCGAGATCGAGCGCTTCCAGACCACCAAGGACCCGTCCGTCTTCATGCTCTCGCTCAAGGCGGGTGGTGCCGGCCTGAACCTCACCTCGGCATCGTATGTCATTCTCTACGATCCATGGTGGAACCCAGCCGTCGAAAACCAAGCCATCGACCGGACGCACCGCATCGGTCAGAAGAACAAGGTCATCGCCTATCGTCTTCTCACCCGCGACACCGTCGAGGAAAAGATCCGTATCCTCCAGCATCAGAAAACCCAGCTCGTCACCAACGTGCTCGGCGATGAAGGATTCGCCTCGAACCTCGGACTGGACGACCTCCAGTTCATCCTCACCCACAACATCGACGAGGACGACGAGCTGAAGTAAGCATCCCTTCCAGAACCACCGTGAAATGCCAATGGCCGAGCGCCGTTGGCATTTTTCTTTTCCCGAGTGGGCGGCCGTTTCACTGATACCCAAGTCCGCGGTAGGAGCAGAAGTCCTGGATCATGCGATTTTGGGCCGCAACCGGGCGGATCCGCGAAAAGCCGCCGGCATTATTTGCAGGGAGCTCATAGAAATTTCCGTGCACATTGAGCAAGTTGCGCTCGGTGGCCACTTCGCGAATGATCCGAGCTCTGGCAAAAGTGCCGCCGGTGTCGAAGGAAGGCGGAAATTTCCAGAAGGGGCCGTGATTTGTGGAAATTCTGTGTAACTTGAGCAAGCGTTCACAAGCGGTTTTGAAAGGTCCTCGACCTGAAAGGATTAACGATCCCATTCCGTTTTAGTGCCTCGTATCGTCCTTCCTTTCCCGTGAATTTGTCACAACTCAATCCATTTCAAAGACTCGCACTCACCATTACCGGTTCGCTTCTGATGACGAGCTGTGACCGTGCGATTTCGAAAATCAGTTCCCCGGAGTCTCCAGCACTGACGAAGCCCGCTGATTCAGCGCCGCTTCCTGAGAAAATTTCGTTCAACCAGCACATCCAGCCGATCCTTTCGGAGTATTGCTACCACTGCCATGGCCCGGATTCTGGGACTCGGGAGCCGAAAAAATCGCCGCTGCGTCTTGACCGTGTGGCAGATGCCTTCGCTCCCCGTGATGATGGCAGACCGGTGATCATCAAGGGCAAACCGATGGAATCCGCGCTGATCAAGCACATCATTTCCGCAGATCCGGACGAAATCATGCCGCCGCCGAAGAGCCACAAGATTCTGAAGTCCAGCGAGATCGCCCTGATCAAGCGCTGGATCGAACAAGGTGCCGAATACGAACCGCACTGGTCGCTCGGCCCGGTGAAAAGGCCGGACGTGCCGGTATCGGGGAAAGACTGGTCGGCGAATCCAATCGACCGTTTTATCTCTGCGAAACTGGAAAAAGCAGGCATGAAGCCGAATCCACCGGACGATGCTGCCCGTTTCTACCGTCGCCTGCATTTCGATCTCACCGGACTGCCACCGGCTCCCGAAGCGATCGATAGTTTCAAGAAATCCTACGCCACCAATCCACAGGCTGCCACCGAGGCTGCAGCGGATGAACTGCTGGCCACACCCGCCAGCGCCGAGAATCTCGCCCGTCACTGGCTGGACGCCGCCCGCTACGCCGACACGCACGGCATCCACATCGATAATTACCGTGCGATCTGGCCCTACCGGGACTGGGTGATCCGCGCGTTCGCGGCGAACATGCCGTGGGACCAGTTCACCACCGAGCAGATCGCCGGAGACATGCTGCCGGACCGCACGCTGGACCAACTCGTGGCCACCGGATTCTCCCGCTGCCTAGCGACCACCGGCGAGGGCGGGGCCATCGCCGAGGAATACGATGCGATCTATGCGAAGGACCGCGTGGAGACAGTGTCTGCCATCTGGCTAGGGCTCACCACCGGCTGCGCGGCTTGCCACGACCACAAGTTCGATCCGGTCTCTACCAAGGAATTTTATTCCCTAACCGCATTTTTCAGGAACACCCCGATGTCCGCGCTCGATCGCAACAAGGAAGACCATCCGCCGAATGTCTTTGTGCCCGCTTTGGAAGATCGCGAACGCTGGACAACCGTGAGCGCGGAAATTTCCAGCATGGAAAAACAAATTGCAACCCGCACCAAAACGGCAGGTCCAGACTTTGAGAAGTGGCTGAAAACCGCCACCATCGAGCCAGCGCGGGACATCGATTCCACCCTCTCCATCCACCTTCCGCTGACGGAGACGGAGGGTGCAATCCATGGCATGATAGACGGGAAGCCGAGCGAGTGGCCGGCCGAGCTTTCACGCATAGAATCTCCGCTGGGGAAGGCCCCGGTCATCAGTGACAAGCCCGTGGACCTCGGGGATATCGGCAGCTTCTCGAGGGGAGACCGTGTGACCTACGGCGGATTCATCCGTATCGAGGGAACGCCTACGGGATCAGTCGTCGCACGGATGAACCCTGCTGAATCGTTCCGGGGCTGGGACCTCTACTTGGAAAACGGCAGGCCCACAGCCCATATCATCGACTCATGGGAAAAGGCGGCTAACAAGATCACCGACGATGCCGTGCTAACATCCGGCGAGTGGCACCATGTGATGGTGACCTTCGACGGCAGGATCTCGGGCCACCAGTCCACCACGCTCTATGTGGATGGTAAAGACGCCAAAGGCAAAATCGATCCAAACAGCGTGGGAGGAAACATCGAGACCGCCGTGCACCTCCAATTAGGCGCGAGGAACGGCGGAGACGCGAAGCTGAATGGCGAGGTCGCGCTTCAGGATTTCCGGTTCTACCGACGGCTTCTCGATGCGAAGGAAATCGAGAGTCTGGCGCAAACCAGCAGGCTCGGCCAGATTGTGTCCCTGCCCGCTGACACGCGGACCAAGGAACAGAACGAACTACTTTTCAAATACTATCTGGCTAACATCGATGGTCCGGCACGCCAGTTAGAAACTAAAATGGATGCCTTAAAATCCGAACAATCGTCCTTGCGTGCGCATGGCTCGATGTCGCTGGTGATGGAGGAAAAGAAAGAAGAACCATTCGCCCACGTGCTGACCCGCGGCGCCTATGCCGACAAAGGGGAAAAAGTCACGCCAGGCACTCCCGCCGCCCTGCCGCCGATGGCACCGGACGCTCCGAAGAACCGGTTAGGTCTGGCAAAATGGCTGACTGATCCGGCGAATCCCCTGCCCGCCCGGGTTACGATGAACCGCACATGGTCGTATATTTTCGGAACCGGCATCGTCGAGACCAACGCCGATTTCGGAATCATGGGCTCGCGCCCGAGTCATCCCGAACTGTTGGACTGGCTGGCGTCCGAGTTTGTCACCTCGAAGTGGGACTACCGCCACATGATCCGGCTCATGGTCACGTCCGCAGCCTATCGCCAGTCTGGAGTGGTGGGTGCGGAAAAGCTGGAGAAAGACCCGTCCAACCAACTTCTCGCACGCGGCCCAAGATTCCGCCTCGATGCGGAACAAATCCGTGACATGGCACTCGACGCTTCAGGATTGATTTCTAAAAAAATCGGCGGCCCGTCAGTCAAACCCTATCAGCCGGAAGGCATCTGGGAGGCCGTGGCCATGCCGCAGTCAAACACCCGCACCTACCGTGAGGACCATGGCGAGAATCTCTATCGCCGCTCGCTTTACACAATCTGGAAGCGCACCGCCGCACCGCCGTCGATGGAGATTCTCAACGCTCCGACTCGCGAGACCTTCTGCGTCCGGCGCGATCTCACTAACACGCCGCTGCAGGCGCTGGTGCTGCTGAACGATCCACAGTTCGTGGAGGCCTCCCGCGAGCTTGCCTCGCACGCGATGCTCGCCACCGCCGACTTCGACGCTCGGCTGGATTTTATCACCACTCGTCTCGATGGCCGGAAGTTTGATAAAGCCGAAAGAGTGATTGTTAGGAAATCGCTTGACTCCTCGCTCACTACATTCCGCGCCAACATGAAAGAAGCGGAGGAATTAATCACCACCGGGGAGTCGAAGCCCCGCAAGGACGCCGACGTCCCCGAACTGGCCGCTTGGACGCTGCTGGCCAGCCAGATTCTCAACCTCGATGAAACCATCACCCGCTGAACTGCGATGAACCCTCTGGAATTTCACAACACCGCCTACAGCCGCCGCCACTTTTTTAGGAAATCCGGCACCGGTCTCGGTATGGCGGCGCTCGCCAGCCTGCTCGGCCAGCGCGGCATCTCCGCAGCGGAGAGCATCGCGGGTATCAACCAAATGTTACCCCAGATCGCTCCGAAGGCGAAGCGGGCGATCTACATCTCGCTCATCGGCGCGCCCTCGCAGATCGATCTCTTTGACTACAAGCCTGAGCTGCAAAAACGCTTCAAGGAAGACCTCAACGCCTATCTGAAAGCACAAGGCCAGCGCCTGACGGGCATGACATCCGGGCAAGCGACATTTCCGTTAGCCCCATCGATTTTCAAATTCAACCAGCACGGCGAGGCAGGCACATGGGTCAGCGAGCTGCTACCGTGGACGGCGAAAATGGTGGACGATATCTGCATCATCAAGTCGATGCATACGGATGCGATCAACCATGAGCCGGCGAACCAGTTGATCTGCACCGGATCGATGCAGGCGGGCAAGGCGTCGCTCGGATCTTGGCTTGCCTACGGGCTGGGATCGATGAACCAGGAGCTGCCGTCCTTTGTGGTGCTGCATGCAAGTCACTCCTCGCCATTTTCGAACGTGCAGGCGATTTCCTCACGCCTTTGGGGTTCCGGCTACCTGCCCGGCCGGTATGCTGGCGTGGCACTCCGCTCGCTGGGCGATCCTGTGCTTTTTCTCAAGGACACTCCCGGGATTTCCCGCGAGACCCGCCGCACGATGCTGGACGGGATGAACGAACTCAACCAGCGGTCGTTTTCAGCCATCGGGGACCCAGAAATCGAGAACCGGATGCAGCAGTATGAAATGGCGTTCCGCATGCAGGCTTCGGTGCCTGAGCTGACCGACCTATCAGGTGAGCAGGAGAGCGTCTATCAACTCTACGGCGACGATAGCAAGACACGCGGCACCTTCGCCAACTCAGCGATCATGGCACGCCGCCTGATGGAACGCGGCGTGCGCTTCGTGCAAATTTTCCACCGTGGCTGGGACCAGCATGGAAACCTTCCGCGCGACCTCGCCTCACAGTGCAAGGACGTGGACCACGGCTGTTACGGCCTGATCCAGGACCTAAAACAACGCGGAATGTTAGAGGATACCTTGGTGATCTGGGGAGGTGAGTTCGGGCGCACGGTTTACAGCCAAGGCAAACTATCAGAGACCGATTATGGCCGAGATCATCACCCGCGTTGTTTCTCGATCTGGATGGCCGGAGGAGGCATCAAGGGCGGGACCGTCTATGGCGAAACCGACGAGATGTCCTATAACATCGTCAAAGATCCCGTGCACATCCGTGATCTCCACGCCACAGTACTTCACTCGCTCGGGCTGGAACACGAACGGCTTTCCTTCAAATTCCAAGGCCTCGACCAGCGCCTAACTGGCGTAGAACCGGCGAAGATCATCACGGATCTCTTCGCTTGATCTCTCTTTCCCATCAGACCTGTGCCCATTCCCTCGCGAGGATGCGGCAGGCCTTTTCGTCGGAGGCTGGTGGAAATTTTTTGAACCACTTTTGCGGCTCGCCGCAGGTTTCTGACTCAGCTAGAGCCACAACTTGGTCCGCTTCGAGTCGGAGGTCGCAGCAATCATGACAGGACGTGGCGGGAAGCGCCACGACGATGTGCTCCGCATGCTGACGACGCAACAAGTGGATGGCATCGCGGAGCATGTGGCATGGGGTGACGCCATCGTCCACCAGGATCACCGTTTTGTCCGCAACGGAGAGTGAAGGATGATCGTGTCGATAGAGTTGCTCGCAGCGGGCAAGCTCCGCGCATTCCATGAGAATGGCGTTAGAGACTTGGGCGTCGCTGAGTTGCAATTGGTCGATCAAGGCACAGTTGAGCGCACGAATACCGCCGCTGGTGATGGAGCCGAGGATGATGCTGCTATCGGCCGGATGGGCAACTTCCCGCATGAGCAGGACATCGAAAGGCTTACCCAGCGCGCGGGCGATTTCCACAGCGACGGGGATGCCACCATTGGGAAATGCAAGGACGACGACGTCCCGGATCGATGCAAAGTCCTCCATGCTACGGGCGAGCAGGCGACCGGCATCCTGGCGGTTTTTGAAGCGGCGTGGTGATTGGGTTTTCATGGTTCAATGGGTTCTGAAATTCCGAAAATTCGGTGTCCGCCCACGGATTCCGCCACGATTCCCGCGACATGATATTTCCCTCCATCGGCTTCAATAGCAAAATATGCGCAGCAAACTGAGTGGATCAACGGTATTCTTTAAAAACCGTTTATTTATTTGCGCCACGGCTCTGCGGACTCATTCAGGTTCCTTGAACAAATCGAGAAAGCGGTCCTCATATTCGCTGAAAAGACCGAGGCGATCGAGCTCCTGCTTCAATCCGTAGGACTTCGAACGATCCATACGGACCTCCGCAAAAAGCGAATCAATCCGCTGATGGTCCGAATTCGCGGGACGAACGGGAGCTCGCTCCTCCAGCATTTCCTCCGCCTCCTCGGCCTCCATTTCTTCGACGCTCTGCTCCATGCGGCTGAGGAAAATTCCCAGCGTCGCATCGACCGTCCGGGCGTGGTTGCGGAGCTCGGTGAAATCGATTTCGATACCTTCCATCTGTGTGAACATCTCGAGCACGGCGAGTGAAGCCTTCGGGAAAGAAATTTGAGAAAACAAACTGGGAATCTCACCTAGCAGGCAGCCGCCGGTCATTCCATTTTCGGCCGCCACTCCCAGCAGGACACCGTTGAGTCCGCTGATTTTCCCATCTTCGAAGACGCGCGTGCCGAGATCTGCAAAAGTTCTCAGCGTCCCGCGGTCAATCGCCGCACCGAAGACCTGCGACGGGTGCTCCGGTCGCATCCGGGTGGCCATGGCGGCAAAAGTGAACACCTTTTTTACACCAAGCTCGTGAACATAAGCAATGAGCTTGCGACAAAACGCGGAGCCGCGGGTCAAAGGTTGGGCGTCGCCGATGAAGAGGATGATATCGTGGTTTCGATTTTCATCACGGCAAATGAATAGCCGACTGCGCGGCAGGCGGCGAGTGACGATCAGACCGTCCTTCACTTTGATTTGCTCGACGTCGAAGATTTCGTCGGCAGGAAACTCCATCATGAGGTGCATGCCGAGCTTGGCCATCAGGTAATATCCAGCGCCAATGGCGACCCCGCCCATTCCGGGCCAGACCGCCAAAAGCAACGGATCTCTGAGTTTTTCCTCCGATGGCATCAGGAAGCGTTCGCACCGCCCGAGCACGAGTCAAGAGCACGAAATCTGATCCCAAGGAAGAATGCCGGGTAAAATCTATTTCGCTTCCTCAGTCTTGACGCCATCGACCGCTTCTTTCACGGCTTCCTTCGCCTCGCCGGCGGCGGCTTCGACTTCTACCTTGGCCTTATCTACGGCCGCGCCAGTGGCATCGACGGCCTTGTCCATCTTTTCCTTCGCTTTGGCCTGCGCCTCTTCCATTTTTGCTGCCACATTATCCATGGCAGCCTTGGCCTTTTCCTTCGCCTTCTCGGCTTCCGCGTTGCCCGTTTCTTTAGCGGCATCGGCGACTTGCTTTACGCCTTCGGCGATCTTGTCCTTACCGGCGTCCATTTTCTCAGACACCGTTTTATTGGCGTCACAGGCGGAGAACAGGAATGGTGCGGCGATTGCGGATATCCAGAGCTTGGTTTTCATCGTGTTATGGTGGTTGGTTCAAACGGTTATGGCTTCTGCCGTTCGTAAAGTTAGTAATTTCATCCCACGCTGTCAATGAAATGAACTCGATGAAAAAGTCAAACCTGTGCCGACGAAATGTCTGTTAGTTACGCGATTTCTGCGTTTACCTTGGCATTTTGCCTGCCACTATCCCGCCCGTGCAACCTCATGGAAAACGCTCGGCCGGCATCCTGCTGCCCGCCTTCTCGCCCCGCCGCGAGGCAGATCTCGGCATCGGCGATACGCTGGCGCTGCGTGAATGGATCAACTGGGCAGCGGAGCACAATGTCGGCTTTATCCAGCTTTTGCCGATTAATGAAAACGGTGTCGACGAGAGTCCCTACAGTGCCATTTCCTCCACTGCGCTCGATCCGATCTATCTGGCACTCGACGCCGGAGAAATCCCCGGTCTTACCGAGGCCGAGATCGCCAAGGCCCGCACTCAGCTCGGCGATGCAAAGCACGCAAAGCTGGTGGACTACCCCGTCGTGCGTCGGGTGAAACGAAAACTGTTGGAGCTGGCGTGGTCACGCTTCGAACAGGCGGAGCCAGTGATGATTGCAGAGTTCGCCCTATTCAAAAAGGAAGAGGCGGAGTGGCTTGATGACTACTGTGTCTTCCGCCATCTGATGGAAATCCATGGGGAGTCACTGACATGGGACCAATGGCCGGAGTCCTGCAAGACGCCGGAAAAAGCACACGCATTCTTGAAACGATTGCGTCAGAGCGAAGTCGCGAGGGTGGACCAGCGGCTTGGTTATTTCGCCTTCGTCCAGTGGCTTTGCTTCCGCCAGTGGAAGGCTCTACGTGCCCATGCGGCATTGCGTGGCGTGAAACTGATGGGCGACGTGCCGATCGGCATCAGTTGGCACTCTAGCGACGTGTTTTTCAATCAGGAGGAGTTCCACCTCGACTGGTGCGGTGGCTCACCGTCCGAAGGCATGGGCCAGAGCGATCCATTTTTTCAGCAGTGGGGACAAAATTGGGGCATCCCACTCTACCGCTGGGACCACATGGCGACTAACGGCTACCGCTGGTGGAAAACGCGCATCAAGCGGCTGACCACGATTTTCGACATCTTCCGGCTCGATCACATCCTCGGCTTCTATCGAATCTACGCCTTCCCGTGGAGTCCCGTGCGCAACCACGAATTCATCGGCCTCAGTCATGATCAAGCCGCCTCTATCAACTCCGGCCGCCTGCCCCGTTGGTGGCTGCGGCCGGACGACACCATGGAAAACAAGGAAGCCAACCGCGCGGATGGCGACCCGCGCCTGCGCGCCATCGTCGCGGCAGCCGGAAATGCCGAAATCATCGCCGAAGACCTCGGCTGGGTGCCAGAATACGTCCGCCCCCATCTCGCGGAACTGGGCATTGCAGGATTCCGAATCCCGCACTGGGATTGCAACGAATTCGGACATCCCACGCCCGGCAATTTTTTCCCGGAAAACTCCTTCGCCACCTACTCCACCCACGACCACGATCCGGTCAACGGCATCTGGCGCGGCTGCCTACGCGTGATCCAGCAGCACCAGGAAAACCCCACTGACCAGACCGGCATGTGGGTCCACGGTGCTCACAACGCCCTGCGAATTCTATCAGAATTCGCAGGGATCCCAATCCCCAACCAGGCCCCATGGCCACCATTCACCGAGGGCATCCGCCTGCGTCTGATCAAGGCCCTGCTCTCGTCTAACTCCCGCTACGCCACTCTAATGGTCACCGAACTCTTCGATCTCGACGAGCGCATCAACCACCCAGGCACCACCGGCGGCGAGAACTGGCGCTTCCGGATGCCGTGGACGCTAGAGGAAATCGAAGGCGAACCCGCTCTCAACGCGATCTGCCAGAAACTCGCCTCCATCATCAGCATCACGCGTCGCAGTTAGAAGATGAGTTGATACCGAATGAGATAGCCCTCCAAAGAATGGCGACCTCCGAATTGCCGTGTCCTTGGCATGCCTGTGTGATGGGTGACCGAGCCCGACTTTTATGGAAATCCCGCTCAGTGATCGAGTTTCAGCTTCTTGAGTTTCGGCTCAATAACGAAGCGGCAATACGGGTTCTTTGATTTGTTCTCGTTGTAGTAGTTCTGATGGTAATTTTCCGCCGGATAGAACTCGGTGGCTTTGGTGATTGCAGTCACAATGGGATCCTTGAAACTGTCCTTGGCGGTGACCTTTGCAGCTTCGGCCGCCTTCTTCTGCTCCTCGGAGTGATAGAAAATCACGGACCGGTACTGGTCACCGACGTCGTTACCCTGGCGGTTGAGCGTGGTAGGATCGTGGAGGTTCCAGAACCAGGTGAGGATTTTCTCGTAGGAAACTTTTTTCGGATCGAAGACGACTTGAACGACCTCAGCATGCCCGGTGACGCCGCTACAGATGTCCTCATAGCTTGGGTTTTTCACGCTGCCACCCATGTAGCCGGATGTCGCGGAATAGACTCCGGGGATCTGGCGGTAGGCGGCCTCGATGCACCAAAAGCAACCGGCACCAAGTGTGGTCACTTCCGCACCAGCGGGAATTTCGGGCATTTTGGCGGCATTTTTGGCGTCAGGAGACATGGCGGATTTCTGTGGTTCGCAAGAAGCGAGGGTGGGAAGAAGCAACAATAGTGAGAGAACGGTTCGGCGGTTCATGACTGTAGGATACATCAATTCGTTTTTTGTTCCCGAAAAGTTTCATCACCACTCAATTCCCACTCCCTCTTCTAGAATAAGAATCTGTTCGCTGATACCTAGGCGGTCGGCTTCCATCAACAGGCGCTCGACCGGTTCGTGATGGGGCTCGTTTCCTAACGGGAATGTTCCGTAGTGCATCGGGATGAGAACCTTCGCCCCGAGATCGGCGAAGGCACGTACGGCCTCTTCGGGATTCATGTGCACGTCGCGACCACTCGGCGATTCGTAGGCACCGATTGGCATGAGCGCGATGTCGATTTCATAGCGTTTGCCGATTTCATGAAAGCCATCGAAGTAAGCGCTATCGCCACAATGGAAGACGCTCTTGCCACCGGTGCGGACGATGTAGCCGCCGAAGTCGCGATGCGTATCGTGGATGAAACGCGCGCCCCAGTGGTGGGACGGGGTATGGATGATTTCGAGTTCGTCGAAATTCAGGTGGTCCCAGATCTGCACTTCATGGATGGCCGGAAATCCGAGGCGCTTGACTAACGACCCGCTGCCACGAGGGACGATGATGCCTTCGCGAGCTTGGAGAATTTTCAGGCTCGGCTTGTGGAGGTGGTCGAAATGGGCGTGGGTGACGAGCACCAGATCGACCTCGGGCACGCCTTTCAATTCAAGGCCGGGCTTGCGCTGGCGTTTGACCGGGCCATGCCATTTCGCCCAGTTCGGATCGACAATCACCGAGTGGCCGGCGAACTGGAGGAAAAATGACGCGTGCCCAATCCAGGTGACGCGCACTTTGTCGGGTTCCGGAGGATCGAGCACGGGATCGAGCACATCGCCACCTGCTTTGCGGAACATGCCAGGGACGATCCGGTGGCGGAGAAAGCGAAGGTTCCGCCGCGGCCATCCCTTGTGTGGAAGCAAGCCCGAATAGCGGGTTGGAATCTCGTTCATCGGTAATTGGCCGTCTTTTTCCACTTGCGCTGACTACTACGCGATCCCCCGCCAACTTACATGGAAAATTACCGCTTACTTTGCGTAGGCGTCCGCGATTTTTTCCGCCCACGCCTCGGCACGCGCGCCGAAGCCAAGTTCATCGGCAGCGTAGAGAATTCCACGTGAGACATTGATCACATCAGGTGCAGTCCGCGCCGCTGCGGCAAGTGAGGCGAGATCGCCGCCTTGGGCACCGAGACCGGGGACGAGCAGCGGCGCGTCGGGCATTTTTTCGAGAACGTCAGCAGCGTTGGTCAGCCCGACCACGTAGCCGACGTCCGTCTTGCGGCCTTCAGAAATCGCACGCTCGCCGAGGGCGGTGACGAGTTCGAAAACCGAACGTCCATCGGCGAGTTTCTGGCGTTGGAAATCCGCGGAGCCGGCATTCGAGGTGACCGCCAACAGATAGATCCCCTTCCCTTCCCAGTCGAGGAAAGGCTCGATGGAGTCATAACCGAGGAAAGGATTGAGCGTGACGGCATCCACGTTCCAACCGCCGAAATAGCCCTGCGCATAGTATTTCTGAGTCTCGCCGATGTCGCTGCGTTTCGCATCAAGGATGACCGGCACATCGTCCGGCATTTTCGCCAGCAGGTCTTCCAACAGCCGAATGCCCTCGATGCCCATTGCCTCGAAGTAAGCCATGTTAGGTTTGAAAGCGGCGGCCCAGACAGCGGTTTCCTCGATGACTTGTTCTAGGAAATTTCTCGCGAATTCCGCGCCACCGTCTCCAGGACGCGGATCGAGGCCCACGCAAAGGCGAGACCCGGTTTTCTCGATGCGTTTCTGAAGGCGTTCCGCGTAGCTCATGCGGGGAGGATGGATAGCGGAAGGAATTTCGGAAGTCGAAAATCGACTTCCGTCTCCGCACAGGAGGCCAACTTTGGACTGGGGTGATCGAAGATGATCACTCTTCATCTTCCCCTGCGGCGTCAGCGTCCGAAACCTCGCCGCTGCACACGCCTGGTCCACCAAATCCAACGCCTTGTCGGGCAAGCCGAAGAAGCAATCCGCGCTGGAGCGATACGGGCGGGATCTTACCTCACTGGCGGCGAAGTGCCGTTTTGGACTGAGATTTTATTTCCGCCGTAAACCGAAGCGAGGGTTCCGGCGGTCATGACGTAGTGTCATGATCCGCACGCCATCGAGTTCCTGGTAAAACAGCAAGTGATAGGGGAATTTTTCAAGATTGGCACGTCGCCAGCCACTGGTCGCCAGCCACTGGGATCGAAATGATAACGCTCAGGATGCGCTTCCACTTGGAGACAGATTTTCTCAAATTTCGTCCATAAATCGTCGCCGAGCGAATCGCTTATCGAGTCATAGTGGCGGATTGCGATGGTCACGTCGCACCGGACCTGTGGGTGAAACCTCGGCATCAGTGTCCCCGGTCGGATAAAACACCGTCGCGCAATTCATCCATGGCGATGGTTGCGACTTCGCCGGATTTTATCTGGCGAACTCTCTCGGCGACTTCCTCGTCGGAGACGTCGTAATCTGGGTCGGGCAACGAGTGGAGGAGGATGAAAAGCCGAAGAAACAATCCGCGCTGGAGCGATACGGGCGGGATCTTACGGCACTGGCGGCGGAGGGGGCTTTGCCGCCGTTGATCGGCCTGCGGGCGGAGTTGGTGGCGATCACCCGGATTCTGCTGCAAAGCCGGAAGAACAACCTGATTTTGATCGGTGAACCGGAAGTCGGGAAATCCGTAGGGCGTGGCGGCCTCGCCGCGCCGTGACTGCCCCCGAGGGTGAATCGCTCAATGTCGGTTCATGCTCAGCGCATTCGCGCCGCCCATGCGGGCGGAAAAGTGCGCGGCCCGAGGCCGAACCGCCCTACCGTTTTCGCGTTTGCCGGAAGAGCTGGGCAAGGCGCGGATCATTGAGATTTCCTTGCCCTCTCTAGTGGCCGGTACGAAATACCGGGGGGAATTCGAAGAGCGGATGGAAGCGGTGATCAGCGAAGCCTCCACCGAGCCGAAGCCGATTTTGTTCATCGACGAGATCCACCTGTTGCTGGGTGCCGGGCAGGCGGGCTGCAGCATGGATGCGGCGAACATCCTGAAACTCGCGCTGGCCCGTGATGCGATTCGTTTGATCGGCGCGACGACCAGCAAGGAATACCGGCAGACGATTGAGAAGGACGGAGCGCTGGAGCGGCGGTTCCAACCGCCGGCGGCGGGGTCGCAAATAACACAGATTGGCGGCAGGGAGGTAAAAGCTGAAACGCTGAAGAAGATGAGGTTTGAATCCGATGGTTGGAAACGGAACGGCAAGGTGCGGTGGTGCTCATTTGAGGCGTTTGACGCTACTGGCGGATAGCAGTGTCCGCATCTGTGTGATGGCGAGGCGTTCGGGTTGTGGCAGGCCTCGGCGGATGAGGACGGAGTTCAGGCTTTCGAGGTTGGTGAGAACAACGAGTTGCTCCAGCGGAGCGTGGTCGCGGAGGTTTCCCTCGGCACCCGGGTTCGCGTCATTGTTTGTAAATCGGGTCAGGTGTCGCATTTCAACATGATGTGTGTTCGAGCATGCGGTGAGGGCTCTTCTTCCTGGTGAGGTTGGATGGTGAAAGAGCACGGACTACATGCGGATGGCGTACGTGTGGTTCTGGAATCACTCCTCGTGCATGAATCTCCTCGCGCCGTGGCGGATGTTCAGGATCTGGACTGTGTCTCGCCCCACGGTGAAGATAATGCGGTATTTCGAGGGGTAGCCTTGGAAGAGAAGTTGCCTCAGCACCTCCTTTCCCCATAGACCGTTTTCGGGGGCGTAGGGGCAGCGTTCCGGGAAAGTTGAGAGGGTTTGGATGGTGGATTTGATCGCGGCATACCACTCTGCGACTTTGTCCGGGGCGTTTTCGCTCAGCCATTTCAGGGCGGATTCTAGATCTTCGTAGGCGATGGGGGCGAAGACGATTTCGTAGTGCTCCATTGCTAAAGGTATTTGGCCTCAAGTTTTTTGAAGACGTCGGCGGCCTTGATACCTTTCCCGCCCTGGCGGAAATATTCCATGGAGGCCTGGAGCCTGGCATCTTGCCGCGCCTGATCCGCCAGAGCTGCCATTTCCTCATAGGATGCCGCATCCTGGACGACGATGGCGGCTTCCCCGTTCACGGTTAGAATTTGCGGCTCGCGGCTTACTTTGAGGGTTTCAATGAAGGCTTTGCTATTCCGAACGAAATCGGAAAGAGGCTTGATGGAGGAAGTCTTGAGGGTATGCATAACAGTGAATTTACAGCAAATTCTATGCACGTATCTGCTGTTTGTCAATTTCCGCTTTCCGCTAATCCTCCGCTCTGCGTTGCCTCAAATGCACAGATTTCGGAACAGAGTGCGATGGAATGGCCAAGAGCTGTGGCGACGAAACCGCCATCGATCTCATCCTCACGCACTTCAAAAATGATTTCATCCAGTCAGAAATATTGCACAGGACCGATGGCGCGGGCAAGGCGCAATCTCACGCCACCTGCACGATCAGGGTGAGCATGGCGCGTTGCTGGTCGGTCGCAAACGCCAGAACCTGATCGTCCGGGACTTTTTGATTCGCTCACCCCGCTTCGTAGTGAAGAGGAAGAGAATGGAAAGTGCCGAGAATGCGGAGTGAGCGCCAGTGAACATGAAAGCTCCCGGCAAAGCCAGCGATGCTGGCGACCGACGAAACAAAACCCGTAGCCGAGTTCGAGTAGGAAGGCTTGCAGGCGCGAGACGAGGCGGTCTTCGAGTTCCCGTTCCTTGACTGCCTTGCCGAGGCCGAGGAAGTCCAGACTGTAGGAGCTTTTGAGCATCTCATCCGCCTGCTCGGCGAAGTGTTCTGGCAGGGCGAGGTCGAAGTTGTGCGTTTTCTTTTCGGTGACGGCGCAAGGCATTCCTCATTGCACGGGCGGCGTAGGCAGTGAAGTCGCTCTTTGCGGGATCAAACAAGCGTGCCGCACGAGCGAGAGCTTCCTGCGCGGTCATCTCGATTTCCGCATGGGGCAGGCCGGGGATGTTGGAGAACTCGGGGGCGATCTTTGCCGCGAGCGGCAGGAGTTCTTTTACCTGACTTTCCATTCCTGACGGGAGTCTAGCGGCAAGAAGTGGACCTGAAAAGTTTGGCAGCAGGGAGGGAGTTGATTAGACCGACGCTTCCTCCAAAACGTAATTCCGTTATACTGGCACGCGCGATGATTTGTGGATTTAAAACGGCGGCTACACCCGATTCCCCAAATCCTGACGCGCGGCAGCACAGATCCGGGCAGGATGATTCCGCGTTTCCACCCGCCACAGCCACCCAAGCAGGATGAAATATCCGGCGAATTCCGCAACCTTGTTCCAGTATTGGATCGGTGTCTCGCCGCCATGGCAACCGCAGGAAATTTCGAGATTGTGATACCACGCCCAGCCGATGGAGATCGAGAAAACGACCACCAGTCCGGCAGTCGTTAGAATCGCGCCGCGGCGAAGGATGCCGAGCATGAGGCAGACACCCGCGATGCATTCGAGCCACGGCACGGTGTAGGCAGCCACCGCGTCGAATGGCGGCGGCACGATGCGATAGTTCGCCACATCCCGGGTGAAGCGGTCGAGTCCCGTGCCGAAGATTTTCAAACCACCGCTGTAGAGAAACCACGATCCGAGAAGCACGCGGGCGATCAAAGCGAGGACCTGTGATTTGCCCGGAGCTTTCATCAAACAGGCTGAAGGAACCGGCGTTGAGCTTCCTCTTCGGGATTGTGAGCGATCGTCTCGTTAGACGACTTGGTGTCTGATAGAAGTTCATCGCGGAATTTTGCGATAATGGCTTCGACCGGCCATGACGATGCCTCACCGAACGCGCAGATGGTCCGGCCGTCGATTTGATAGGCGACGCTTTCCAATGTTTCGATATCCGCTGGGCTGGCAGTGCCATCGACGAGGCGGTCGGAGATTTTTTTCATCCACGTCGAGCCTTCGCGGCACGGAGTGCACTGGCCGCAGGATTCGTGGGCGTAGAATGCGTTCAGGTTGTTGAGCACCCAGGACAACTTGCGGGTGTTATCGAGCACGATCACACCGCCGGATCCGGCCATGGAGCCGCAGGCGGCGAGGGTGTCGAAATCCATTTGGATGTCCCAAAAATCGAGGTCCTTGGTGGTGCCATCTGGATTCTTGAGTTTGAAAACCTCGTTGCATTTGAGGATTTTCGAGGACGAGCCGCCGGGGATGACGGCCTTAAACTCACGTCCGTCCTTTGGACCGCCGCACATGTCGTAGAGTAGCTCACGCATGGTGATCTTGCCGACCTCGACTTCAAAATATCCGGGATTTTTCACATCGCCGGAAACGCAGAGAATGCGGGTGCCGGTATTTCTAGCAACTCCGAGTTTCGCATACTCATCGCCGCCCATGCGGATGATATGCTTCACGTGGCAGAGTGACTCCACGTTATTGACGATGGTCGGGCACATGTAGAGGCCGAGGGCTGCGGGGAAATACGGCGGCTTGATGCGCGGATAGGGACGCTTGCCTTCGAGCGATTCGATGAGGCCGGTTTCCTCACCGCAGATATAGGCACCCGCACCTCGATGGACGTAGATTTCCACGTCGAAACCGGAGCCGAGCACGTTAGAGCCTAGGAAATTTTTCGCACGAGCTTCTTCGATGGCACGCTCGACGATGAGAGCAGCTTCTGGAAACTCCTCGCGAATATAAATGTAAGCGGTATGGGCTCCGACAGCGAAGCAGGAGATGACCATGCCCTCGACGAGCTGGTGCGGATCCTGATGGAGAATGTAGCGGTCCTTGAAAGTGCCGGGCTCGGATTCGTCGCCGTTGCAGATCAGATAGACCGGCTTGGTGTTGTTCGGCGGGATGAAGGTCCACTTCATGCCGGTAGGAAATCCCGCGCCTCCGCGACCGCGCAGGCCGGACTTTTTCACCTCTTCGGTGATGTCCTTGGGCTGCATGGTGATGGCTTTTTTCAGCTCGTCGTAGCCGCCATCGCGCATGTAGCAGTCGATCGACGGGTCCCAGCCCTCGCGATCCACATTTTTAAAGATGAGACGGTATTCTCTCGGGTGGGGCTGCTTCGTGTAGGTGATCATGGAGACGGACGAGCGCAGTATCGCTACTCAGGCTGGATTCGCAAAACCGATTTTCCGAAAAACTCACTTTTTGGCGTCGGAAAGCGTCCATTTCATCGCTTCGTCGAGCTTTTGAAGGAACTCCGGGCCCGCGCCGCCCATGTCATGGAGGCAATTCGGGAGCTTGATGACCTTATGGGAAATTTCGCCCAAGTGGTTTTGCCACGTCGTATCGTCGAGGGGATCAAGCCCGGCGGCGAACTGGACGATGCGCAAACCGGTGAGTTTTGGAGCGAGATCGGCAAGGGCAAAGGAGCCTGGACCAGACGGCTCGACGCCTAGCAGATCACTTTCGGTGATGCCGTAGCGCCCGTGCTCACCGGGGGCCGCTAGCAGAAGTCCGATCAGACCATTCGGCCTATCAGCAACCGCAGCCGCAGCCACGGATTGCTCGGCACCGGTTGACCAGCCGCCATACCAGACAGGCACGTCGTCAGCGCCGGAATGCAACCGCACCGCTTCCACGGCGGCATGAAATCCGGCGGCGAGTTCCTCTTGATCGTATTTGCGGGAATCCGCGAAGCCGCGGCAGTCCCAACCACCGACCGCGTAGCCTTTTTTCACCAAATGCTTCGCCACGTTTTCCTCCCAATACGACCAGCCACCGTCGCCTGTCCCAACGATCACGATGCCCAGCGGTTGGTCGGTTTCGTTATAGTATAATGTCTGATAGTGGCCGTGCGGCAGATCGATGGGAAGGATTTCACCACTTCCCCTGAAATTCCGCGGCAGGACGAGGTGCATGATGAATTTCACCAGCAGGATCAAGATGACGATACCGAGGACCGCCAGCGTGCGACGCAGCCATCGGCGTTTTCCAAGTGATGCGGGAGCAGCGGTGTTCATTTTGATTTCGGTCGTCCAATGACGTTTCTCCATCCGCCGCCGATCAGCGCGGTGATGTCGGTGAGTGCGGCGGGCAGGTGCCACGAACCAGCTACAGCGAGATAGCGAGGTTCCCACTCGGGATTGAACTTTTCTTTAAATTCCCGTAGGCCTTGAAAATTGTAGAACGCACTACCGCGCAGATAGATCAGCGCGCCGAGCTTCTGCCAGAGCGGTGCCAGCGGATGCGCGGCCATTCCTGATAGAGGAGCCATTCCGAGGCCGAACCAATGATAGCCCTCCGTTTTTCCCCAGAGAAACAACTCGGTGAAAAGAAAATCCATCACGCAGCTCGGAGCATCCTCGCTATGCCGCATGAGATCCACAGAAAGCTCATCATGGCCGCCACCGCACCATAGGTTTGCAAATGCACAGGGCACGCCGTCTTTTGTGACGACAGCCACCGATCCTCGTTCCAGATAGGCCTCGTCGAACCGGCCTAACGAAAAGCTCTTCTCACGCGCGGCGTGTTTCGCCAACCACTCATCAGAAAGCGCGCGGAGGGCGGGCATGTCCCGCTTCACCTGATCCGCAGTCCAGATCTCGAAGTGCAGCCCCTCCCGCTCCGCGCGGTTGCGGGCCTTCCGGAGTTTTTTCGCAGCCGAGCTCTCCACATCGAAGTCTTTCAGTGAGACCCGCGCCTCCTCGCCCAGTTTGAACAGCCGCATCCCCATGTCCACATAGTGCGGAATACTGCCCGACGAGATCTGATAGTAACAAACCCGGTAACCCTCATCCTCCGCTTCCTCGTTGAAGCTCCATAACAGATCGTCCCACTCCTCCTCATCCCCCACCGGATCTCCCATCACGATCCGTGACCGACCCTGCTCGCCATACATCACGAAGGAATTTCCGCTCTCGCTGAAATGGAACATCTTGTCACCCAGCAGCGCCAGATACGACTGACACTGCGGTGCCGCCAGCACCAGCTGCGTGATTTTCTCCCATGCCACCTCGTCAAACACATCGCCCTTCCCCGCCGACCGCGGCGGCGTCCGGCGGAACCACTGGGCCAGCATCACCCCGATCAACAACACCGCCACGCCAACCTGCCCACGCAGGAAACGCGAAGCATCTCCTTCAAAGGAAAACTGCCACCATAGCTCGTGCTGATACTCGATGTGGCGGCTGGTGAAAAACCCCAACCAGACGGACACCGCCGTCAGACCACCTAACAAAAGCCACCACTCTAACGTGAACCGCCGCGACCAGACCGCCGCGTGCCGGTGGAAATATTCGCGATAAGGCAGCAGGCAGAGCAGCAGGAAACCGAGGATGACCGCCTCCTCGTAGTCCACGCCCTTCAGCAGCGAGAAAATGATGCCGGAAAACGACAGCACGATCGCCGCCCACCATGCGGCGTGCACCCGGCGCTGGAGTCCCCGTGCGACGATGATCAGCGCTACGCCCGCGATACTTGATAGAAAGTGCGATGTCTCCACGAATGGAAGCGGCACCCGGTCCATCAGCCAGTTCCGCCGAGACTCGTCCATCGGCGTGTTCGCCGAGAGTAGCAGCACGAATCCACTGGCCAGCGCTAACAAGGGACCGAGCCGGGGGCCGAGCTTGCGCCAGACGTTGCCGATGATTTCCGCGCCTTGGGTGAAATGCTTGCGGTGCTCCCAAAGCTCGCGGCCACCCATCCAGGCAGCGGCGAGCACGAATGGAAAGAGATAGAAAAGCACTCGATACGAAAGCAGCGCCGCCGCCAGCCAGGCGGACGGAAGAGCGGCACCGATCAGTTTGGTGACGGAAAGTTCGAGCACGCCCACTCCTCCCGGCACATGACTCAGGGCACTTAAAAACTGGGACACGATCACGACGCCGAGAAATCCCGCTGTTCCCACATCTCCCAGATCTGCAGGCATTAGGACGCGGATGGCCATGCCCGCCATCACCCAGTCCAGCGCGGATACGAAGATCGAGCCAGCAAGCAGCGAAGTCGGCGGCAGCGTGTGCTCGCCGTCTTTCGAACGCCTGCGCCAAGCATTCAGTCCTATCACCACGCCCACTCCGGCGATCAGCAGCAGTGCCAACTCGCGCACCAGGATCGGGTGGATGAGCGGCAGCACCGATGGAGAAATCAATAACAGCACGCCGGCTACCAGCGCGTTGCCAGACCATCCGGCGATCATCGCAAAGCCCGCCATTTTCGCAACTTCCGCCGGTGTTAGACCAAGCCCGGTAAACAATCGCATCCGTACTCCGCCGCCACCGAGCAAGGTGCCGCCCGCATTCATGCTGAAGGCCGCCGCAATGTAAGAGCGGCCAAGCGCATCCCGCACCGGAACTTTTTTCCCGAGCCAGCGCAGTGAGAAAAGATCAATCGACGCATTGCTCAGATAGCTGAGCGCGGTGCAGAGAAGTGCCAGCGCTATGTGTTTCCAACCGAGCTTCGAAAGTGCCTCGTGCAGATCGTCTATATGAAACGTCGCCCACTCGCGGTGGAGCGCGATCAGGGCGAAGGCCATTACCCCTACCCACGCAGCGATTCCCAGACGCCAAAGCCAGATCCGCAGGCGCGAGATTTCCTCGGGCGCGGTGGCTTCTGCGGTGATGTCTGCGGGCTCGCTCATTTGTGGGAAATGTCCAGTTTCAGGCGCTCGCGGATCATCCGCTGGAGTTCCTCACGCCGCTTCTCTATCTCTGCGAGGGTTTCCGGAGTCGGTGACTGTCTCATCATGACCGCCAGCTCGGCGAAGAGTCGATAGACGTCGTCATAGTCCTGATAGCCCGCAATCAGATGGAAAACCCACGGATCGCGCCGTGCGTAGGAATAGAAATCCGCTTGGAAAAGAAAGCGCTGTGGGATGTCCGCCAGTGCCTTGCGGCCGGACTCGGAAACCACCGCATCGAGGTGATGCGCGTTGCCGAGCACTTCCTGTTGGAGCGCCTCCACCAGTTGTCCGGTGCGCTGCTGCTGCTCCACGTGTTGCGCCGCCCAGGTGGCGATAAGGCTGCCTATCACTCCAATCGTAATGGGCACGACGATCGCGGTCCAGAATCTGGAAATATGGTGGTGGATCGGCATGCGGTCTGGAATAGGGTGGAACGTAGCGGATTCCTACGGATCGATCAACAACATGCCAGCGACACGGCCTGTTGGATTTGCCAATAAAATCCGCCTGGCACTTCGGCGGCGGCTATCGCTGCGAGTACTTCGCCAGCAGTTCCTCCGCTTTTTCGGGAGCGATTGCCTCGTGGAAATTGTCGTTCACCATGCAGACGGGAGCGCTACCGCAGGAGGCAAGGCACTCGGCGAACTCGACAGAGAATTTCCCGCAGGGCGAGACGGTGACCGGGTGGTGATGGGAATCACTGCCCGAACGATCTATCCCGGTTAGTTCACAAAGTTTCTCCATCAGCTCATAGGAGCCACCCATCGCGCAGGACAGTGTCCGGCAGACACGGATGTGGAATTTCCCAGGAGCAGACTGGCGGAAGCCCGGATAGAAAGTGACCACTTCAAGCACTTTGATCGGCTCCAAATTGAGCTTCGCCGCGACCCACTCGATGGCCGCCGCAGAGATGTAGCCGAACTTGTGCTGCACAATGTGGAGAAGCGGCAGCGTGGCCGAGCGAGGGTTCACCGGATAGTGTGAGATGCGCTCGTCGGCCTCCGCTTCAAGCTCCGGCGTCACTACGAACGGCGGATAGAATGGAGTGCCAGGTGTCTCGTGCGAGGCGACGGATTCTTCAAGAGAGGTGGTGGACATGGATGCTTAGGAAAAGATTTTTTAACCGCAAAACCTATCATCTATCACACTCGCCCATCACGAAATCGAGCGAACCGAGGATGGCCGGGATATCGGAAACCATGTGGCCGGGAAGCAGCTTCGAGGTGATGGAAAGATTGCAGAACGAGGGGCTACGGATTTTCAGGCGATAGGGAACTCCGCCGCCCTTGGAGTGGATGTAGAAACCGAGCTCACCCTTGGGATTTTCTGCGGCGAAGTAAACTTCGCCAGCCGGTGCGTCGATGCCCTGAGTGGCGATAATGAAGTGGTGGATGAGCTCCTCCATCGACATCGCTACCTTTTCCTTGTTAGGGAGCATGCTCTTCGAATCTGCGAGATTTACCGGACCATCGGGCATGGTGTCTAGCACTTGGCGGCAGATGAGGATGGACTGGCGCATTTCCTCCATTCGGATCTGATAGCGTGCATAACAATCGCCTTCCTCGGCGATCGGCACGTCGAACTGATATTTTTCGTAGCCGAGATACGGGCTGTCCTTGCGCAGATCGCGCGGCACGCCGGAAGCGCGGAGGTTCGGGCCGGTCATGCCCCAGGCGATGGCGGAGTCGCGGCTGATCACGCCGACGTCCACCATGCGGTCGATGAAGATTTTGTTTTTATCGAGCAGCTTGGAAATTTCGCCGATCGTCACCAGGCATTCGTCGAGGAACTGGCGGACGGTGGCCTCGAAGCCCGGCGGCATGTCGCGGAGTTGGCCTCCGACGCGAGTGTAGGACGTGGTGAAGCGGGCACCGGTGAGCTGCTCGCACATGTTATAAATCTTCTCCCGCTCGGTAAAGGTGTAGAGGAAAACGGTCATCGCGCCGACGTCCATAGCGCAGACCCCGACGCCTAACATGTGAGAGGAAAGCCGGGCCAGTTCGCAACAAAGCACGCGCAGGGCCTGACCGCGTGGCGGCAGCGTCCAACCCATCAGTTTTTCCACGGCGCAGGCGTAGGCGACGTTGTTCGCGAGAGGTGCGAGGTAGTCCAGCCGATCCGTGTAGGGAACGAACTGGTTATAGTGCATGTTTTCCGCGATTTTCTCGTCACCGCGGTGGAGGAATCCGACGTCTGGATCGGCGGAATCGATAATCTCGCCGTTCAGCTCAAGAATGAGGCGAAGAACGCCGTGGGTGGCAGGGTGCGAAGGACCCATGTTGAGGACCATTCGCTCGCCGACGAGGTCATCCGTTTCCGCATGATAATGGTCCGCAGCTCGGGCGGCGCGGGCGATGGTGTCGGGGGCCTCGATTTCTTTGGTAGTGGTGCTCATGCCGGAATTGCCGGGCAAATAAGCGCCCAGAAAGTGTCAATTCGCAAGGGCTTTGTGAAAATTTTCACAAGCTCCCACGACCGTAGCGCTCACGGAATTGGCGCAGCAGGTCGTCCACGCGATCCGTATCCGGCGGAGAAGGCGGCGGCGTGGTCTCGACCGGCTGGACTAGCGGCGCAAAAACCGGCTCAGGGCTCGCTTCGAACACAGGCGCGGCGGCTGGCGTGAAATTCTGCGACTGCGGGAATGCCTCGGCGACCGGTTGGGCGATCTGGAAGGGAGAATCAACCTGCGGCTGAAATGTGGCGACCGACTCAGGCGCAGTGGGTTGCGTTTGTTGCCAAGGCGCTGCATTGAAGGTCGCAGGCTGGGGTTCAGGAATGGAAACCGGCGGGTTGAATTCCTGCGTTGGCTGAAACGGCGATTCAACCGGTGGATTGAATTGCTGCGCAGGTGGGAACGACGACTGGACCGGCGGCGGGTTGAATTCCTGTGCTGGCTGGAACGGCGATTCAACCGGTGGATTGAATTGCTGCGCAGGTGGGAACGACGACTGGACCGGCGGCGGATTGAATTCCTGAGCTGGCTGGAACGGCGATTCAACCGGTGGATTGAATTGCTGCGCAGGTGGGAACGACGGCTGGACCGGCGGCGGGTTGAATTCCTGCGCTGGCTGAAACGGTGATTCAACCGGTGGAGTGAATTGCTGCACCGGGGCTGGGTCGGGCGTGAAAATTGGCGGCGCGACTTGAAACGGCGAATCAACTTGCGGCTGCCACGAAGTCACCGGCTCGGCGACGAATTGCGCGGCAGGCGCGATTTCCACCTCGACCGGCTGCGCTGGAGCCTGCCACTGGGGAGCTGGCTCGGAAATCTGGAATGGTGAATCCACCACCGGCTCGGCCATCACTTCAGCCGGCACGGGTAGAGAAAGTTCTGCGGCAGGCCACACAGCGGGCTCTTCAACCACTGACGGCGCTTCGTCCATCAAGGGTGCGGATTCAAGAACCGGGGCAGTTTCCACCATCGCTGCGAATGGCGACGGTGCGGGAGCTTCGACCACATCCGGCGTTGGCTCGGGAACCTCCACGACGGGCTCGGCGACAAGTGCTTCGATTTCTGGCTCTGCCACTTCCGCAATCGGCGGCGGATTGAAAATGGGCAAGGCGGCAGCGGCCACAGCCACCGCCGGAGTTGATGAAGGAGCAGAATCCATCGCCGTCGCCTTCAGCCAGGCCATGCCCGCCGCGCGAATCAGGCCGCGGGCGTGAGTGCCGGCAGTTTTCACATCGATCTTGTCCAGCACGCGACTGCCCAATCCGGGAACGCGGGATTCCAATAGCGCGATCATTTCCGACTCTGTCAGAGGATCGAGCTCGATCACGACTTCGGACAACCGATCCGCCAGACCACCGCTCAGACGCGGCAGGAATGCGCTCTGCCAGATATCCTGATTCAACGAAAGAATCACATCTAGCCGCTCGACCGATTGGCGGAGCGAACCAAGGAACGCCGCCAGCCGAAGCGCGGCCGTTTCATCGGCGGAAAATCCTTCGAGATCGTCGGCCACCAGCACCACGCGCATCAGTTGGGAAAGCAGACCGAGCAGCGCCTCTAGACGCTCCATCGATTCACCGTCCGCAGCACCGCCTGCATGCACGCTTTCCGCCAGAGCGCGGACGCGGCCGGAGTTTTCCACTGGTGTGGCGGCGAACCGGAAAAGCGCATCCACCCAGAAGGCGATCTCACGCACCGGAAGTCCGCAGCGTTGCGCGAGTTCCATGCTCAGGCGTTGGCCCAGCACTTCGAAATTCTCGCGCGCCCAGTGTGCCGTCACCGCATTCGGATGATGGAAATCAAATGTCTCGATGGGCCGCGTGCGCAGCGCAGTTAGAGCACCCTCGCGGTCCTGGCACGGCACCTCGCCCGATCCTACCAACGGCTGCAGCGCCGCGGCAAACAAACGTCGCGTCACCAGATCCAGCACACACAGCCCGCCCGATGCCGGCAGCGGACGCACCAGACGGCGCAGCGCGTCATCAGTCACTGACGCCGCATCGATCCGGCAGCCGAACGCCGGATGCAGTGGGATGAACTCGTGGGTCGATCCCAAATAATGTTGGATGCGTGAAAGCAGGTGGGTTTTCCCATGACCGGCGCGAGGCGCGCGGAGCAGGATGCAGCGGCCGCTTTTCTCGACCGGCACTGTCAGAATATCCGAGAGGATTTCATAGGCCTGGCGGTTCACCGATTCCGCGTGGGAAGTCGGAATGCGCCCGAGGGTTTCGAAAAGCATCTGGAACGGGTGATCGTTTGCCATGGGGGTAATCATTCGAATTGCGCGGAGACTGCATGGCTTTTCCGGGTTTCACAAGACCAGAGGGCGGAAAATCACTGGCATTCCCGCTGCCCTCTGCTTTTCTCATTCCATGAAAAGCTATCTAGTGATCACGCTCCTCGGAAACGACCGCCCCGGCCTCGTCAATTCCCTCGCCGACACCATCGCCAACCACGGTGGAAACTGGCTCGAAAGCCGCATGGCCCGCCTCGCTGGACAATTCGCCGGCATTGCCCGCATCGAATGCCCACCCGATGCGGTGGACGCCCTCCTCCGTGACCTCCAGTCCCCCGGCATCCCCGGACTCACCGTCCAAGCCGTGCGCGAGGACGCCGCCGATCCTCTGCCCCGCCGCACCGTCGTCGTCGATGTCGTCGGCAACGACCGCCCCGGCATCGTCCGCGAACTCACCGCCGCCATCGCCCATGCTGGAGGAAACGTCGAGGAACTCACCACCGGACTCGAAAGCGCCCCGATGAGCGGCCACCCGATGTTCCGCGCCCACGGCATCGTCTCCATTGCCGAGGACACGGAAACCGATACCCTCATTACCGCCATCGAAACTCTGGGTGGCGATCTGACGGTGGATTTATCGATCTGAGGAATCGCATCATCCGCTCTCTCTTCCGTCTGCTTACATCCCGCTCATCCGCAGCTGAGTTTTTCTTATCTTGCTGAACGGTCCGTTTGAGACGTTTCCAGCAGCTTCTGAATGAAGGCCCTGTGCGGACCACCTTTTCCACGGTCGCACCTCCTCGTCCGTACGGTTGCCTCAGTCACCTCACAACCCTGAGAGCCGCGTTCTGATAGGCTGCTATTTGAACTTCGCATCCTCCGGGTTTCCGGCGGAGAGGATGTAAGCAAAGAGATCTAGCAGCTCATTCTTGTTGAGCGGGGTGAGTAGACCGGGAGGAAGCTGTTTTTTCCGGCGCGCCGGGATTTGCAGCAAGCGAGACGGTGCAAAGGACAAGCCCGAGTGAGAGGATGGAAAAAACGGTGCGATTCATGAAATCGGAAGGAGCGTGGGGCTTTTGAAACTGCAAAGCGAATGACAGCGGCGGTTGACGCCGGGCCACCGCGCATGTTTTCACAATCGCTCGGACTTCCTCCGACTTACCTGTTTTTTTGATTGGCAGACTTGCCTCCATGGTCGGGAATGAGCGCTTCGCTTTCAAACAGTAGAATCCTGTGAGTGTCCCGCCACGCGGATGGCAAATAGCATGCAAGCAGACGACAAAGCCCACCTCACCTGCCGTTTCTCATTTCATGGCTCGATGCCTCGGTGGGCTTATAGCTTTTTCTCGATCCCCCTCGTGGTCGGCCTGGGGATGCTGTTGGTTCCGAACCCGCTCCCTCTGATCGCTCCCCTTTGGTGCATCGCTCTCCCGTTGATCGCACTAACCGACCGCGAGCGTGAAATCGTCAGGGCAAGTGGCATCATCCGAAACCGCTGGAAGCTCTACGGGGTCATTCCCGTGTGGAAAAAGGACGAGCCGATTTCCCGCTACGAAGCTGTCACGAGCCGGAGGTCGAGCGATAGCAAGGGCAACTCGCCATCTGAGTGTGAGTGGATCGCCCTGGTGCGGCCGTCGGGGAAATTCAGCTACATCCGATACTTTTACGCCCGGAAAAACGAGGTCTGCGCGGAGGCTCAGGCCAACGCACGCCTTCTCTCCGAGGCCACTGCCCTGCCGATCCAGGAATACCCGGACCGGATGTTCAACAGGCGAGCCCCGGCGGCCGAGAAATGACAGAGCAGTGGCGGCATGGCGAGAGAATCACATCTGCGGGATTGCAGATCTCCGAAAGTTCAGGAACCTTTTTCGCGCATGGGATTTTTCCGAGGCAGACTGCGATGGCTTTACGTGTTGGCATTGATCCAACTCGTAGGCGGTCCTTTGGTGCTGCTGCAGGTGACGGTGTTTTGTAAAATCGCGCTGCACGAGACTCCCAGCGCGGGCATGGCCAAGGCAGTGGTCCGCGCGTGGCAGTCCGATGATTTCCAAGCGGCGCTCGTCACGGCAGACGTGGCCAAAACCCGTGGGAAAAAATCCGAGCCAATGCCTGATGGCCAGAAGTTGAAACTGGAGAAGGCAAAAAATCCTGCTATTTCGTGGGAAGCAATCATGATGGTGCCATCGGATTTTTCCGTGCGCTGTATGATCGCGGATCGCGCTCGAGTCTGGACGCCTGCATGGCCGCAAGCGCCACCAGGGCCGCCGCCGAGAGTGGGATGAAATCGTAACCGGCTTTTCAGCCGGAAATAAAGGAATCCGGCGTGTTGCCGGCTTCCTCACCGTGGCCCGCCGTCTGGTAGGCCTCATCTACATCCGATTTTATTCCTGACTCTCTTTCCCATGAAACTTCTCAAATATTCACCATTCTATCTCTCATTCCTCACCATCACCGCTGCCGCTGAAACTAAAAAAGAAGATGATCCGAATCCACAAGTGCTCTCGGAGATGGTCGTCATCGGGAAGGCGGAAAGCCTCGTCGGCGTCGCGACGACCGCCTCGAAGGGCCAGGTCAGCAACCAAGAGCTGGACGAAAGGCCTTATCTCCGCCGGGGCGAAATCCTCGAAGCCATCCCCGGCGTGGTCATCACGCAGCATTCGGGCGACGGCAAGGCGAACCAGTATTTCGTGCGCGGCTTCAATCTCGACCACGGCACAGATTTCTCCATCAGCATGGACGGGCAACCGGTGAACTTCGTCACCCACGCCCACGGACAGGGCTACGCGGATCTCAATCCGATCATCCCTGAACTCGTCGAACAGCTCGATTATTGGAAAGGCCCGTTCAACGCAGAAATCGGCGATCTCAGCACTGCCGGAGCCGCGAAGTTCAATTTCTTCGACATGCTGCCGCAGGGCATCGCCAGCATCGGCATCGGCCAGCACAACTATTTCCACGGCCTGCTGGCGGACAGCATCGATCTTTCAAACCCACCGCCCGCCACGGAAAACAGCGCGAAGGGAGCAATCCTCGCCGCGCCCAGCCGTGACCGCTCGGGGCTGACCTATGCGCTGGAATACAACTACTACGACGGCCCTTGGGAACAACCGGGAAACTCGCAGCGCATCAATGGTTTCCTTAAGTATTTCAAGGATTCCGGACCGGACAAATTCAGCGTCACGGCGATGGGCTATGACGGCCGGTGGGATTCCACGGATCAGATTCCACAGCGCGCCATCGACAGCGGGCACGTCGGACGGTTGGGCAATATCGACGAAAGTCTGGGCGACGACCGGTCCAGCCGATACAGTCTGATGGGTGCGTGGGATCATGAAAACACCAACGGCCATACCCATGCGGACGTTTATGTGGGCCACTATGATTTCGATCTATTTTCGAACTTCACCTACTTTCTCGATCATCCGGTGAGGGGTGACCAGTTCGAACAACAGGATAACCGCATGTTCGCCGGTGGCGAGGTGACGCGCGAGTGGAACATCGGCGCGAAGGACACCATCAAGATCGGCCTGCAGACGCGGAACGATTTCATCAACGGCATCGGCCTCTATAACACCCAGAACCGCGACCGTTTCAACACGATCAAAAAGGACGATGTCTATGAGGGCAGCGTCGGCATTTTCGCCACAGGAGAGTATCATGTGAACGATTGGTTCCGCGTCCAGCCAGGCCTGCGCGCGGATGGCTTCTACTTCGATGTGGATAGCAATGATCCGGCGAACTCCGGCACGGATTCGGATGGCATCGTCAGCCCGAAGCTCAACCTCATCTTCGGACCATGGAGCGATACTGAATTCTATGCGAGCGCCGGCACCGGTTTCCACAGCAATGACGCACGCGGCGTGACGCTCGGCAAGGATGCGGCAGACCCGTTAGTCCGGACCTATGGCTATGAACTCGGCGCGCGGACCGAGGCGGTGACCAATGTAGTCAGCACGCTCTCGCTATTCTATCTGCACAGCGACTCGGAGCTGATTTATGTAGGTGACGCCGGTTCTGCTGAAGCCGGGCCCGCCTCGCAGCGCTACGGCGTCGAGTGGTCCACCTACTGGCACGCGACCGACTGGCTCACGCTCGACCACGAAATGACGCTGGCCAAAGCGAAGCTGTTGGGCGTAGGCCCGGACGATGAAATCCCCGGCGCGGTTCCGTTCGTCATGAACACCGGGATCACCATCGGAAAAGAAGCGGGCTTCTTCGGCAGCCTGCGCTCGCGTTATTTCAGCCCGCGGCCGCTGATCGAAGATGGCAGCGTCGATTCCAGACAGAACTGGGAGGTCAGCGCCCGTGTCGGCTACCGTAAAAACGATTGGGAAGTGGCGCTGGATTGCCTGAATCTGCTAGGCCGCGATGACAACGACATCGAGTACTTCTACGCCTCGCGTCTTCCCGGCGAACCGGCTGGTGGCGTGGAAGACGTGCATCTTCACCCGGCGGAACCACGGACTTTCCGGGTCTCCCTCACCAAACGTTTCTGAAATCGTGCGCCCGGCGTGCGATCTATGAAACCACGCCGGGCACATTCATCGCCCCATCATCGAGCAAAACTGACATGAAAGCCCTGCTCCATGCGCTGAACATCGGCACGCTGGCCACTTGGCTGAGCGTCGCTGGCTTCGGCACCATCGGGGCCATTTTTCCAAGCTGGAAATCCAATCCGTCTCCCATCGTTGAGAAATTGGAAACCGTTCGTGTCGATCCTGATCTCAATCTCAGTGACGAAACCATTTCGGATCCCGCCCCCGCGGCATCAGGACCCTCCTCGCCGGATACTTTGAAAACGTTGCCCGCACCTCCTGAAATTCCGGATATCGCCGATACCCAACCGCTCCCGGAGATTCCCGATCTTGCTCCTTCTCCTCAACCGGTGGAAACTAGGAAGCCCGCTCCGTCACCTTCACCCAGACCCGCAGCCCGCGCTATACCTCAGTCCTCATCCGGCAGGAAAACCAGTGCCGCCAGCTCAGAAAATCCCGCGCTATCAGGCACTCCGGGTAATGGTAAATCCAGCACCGGGATGTCAAAAAACGACCGAATCGCCGCAGGCCACATGCCCGCTCCCTCCTATCCCGCCGAGGCCAGACGCAAGAAGCAAACCGGTACCATCATCGTGCGATTCGCCGTTGATTCCAACGGTCGCGTCACCGCCGCGGTCGCCAAAAACCCTTCCCCATGGCCGATGCTCAATCAGGAAGCCATCAGAACCGTCCTCCGTTGGAAGTTTCCACCCGGCGATTTCATCACAATCGAACGTCCCATCGTTTTCATCATCAAATAACCATCGTGCTCTCAAACATCGTCATCGAAACATTTATCAAGGGCGGCTGGGTCATGTGGCCCATCCTCGCGACCTTCTTCCTCGCCCTCTGCGTCCTGCTAGACCGTGCCTTCTGGTGGCTGCGGTTCAAATCCCTCCTCCAGCCGATCAAACAGGAACAAGCCCGCAGCGCCATCGGCACTGGGGATTTCCCCACCGCATGGAAACTCAGCCAGGGCGCGGCCGATCCCTATCTGCAAAATCTGGCAGAAGGCATGACCCACGCGCACACCTCCATGCTCGCCGCCATGCAGCTCCACGCCACCCATCTCATCGAGAAATCCGAAGCCCGGATGTGGGTCATCAGCACGCTCATCACTCTTGCGCCTTTGTTAGGGCTATTCGGCACCGTCGTCGGCATCATGGGATCGTTCTCCTCCATCGGCGACGACCAGCTCGCCGCATCCAAGGTTTCCGGAGGCATCTCCGAGGCCCTCATCGCCACCGCCTGCGGCATCTCCATCGCCATCCTCTGCCTGCTGCCTTACAACTTTTTCCGCAAACGCGTCTCCGTCCTCCGCGCCTCCTTCGAGCGCTGGATCAACCACACCGAGCTGCTGGTTAGATCCGCCAAGGAACACGGCCACAACCTGGAAAGCTTCGCCGCCAACCTGCCCCCGCGCTGATGCCAGTCCAACTCAAAAGCCACTCCTCGGACGACGAGGGCGATGAAGCGCGGATCGAGATCATCCCACTGATCGACATCATGTTCTTCCTGCTCGCCTCCTTCATGTTAGTGAGTCTGAGCATGACGCAGCTCCACCGCGTGCCCATCGCCCTGCCCGTGGCCTCCACAGGCGTCGCGGATTCCAAAACACCGCCGTTCCAGATCGCCATCGATGCCAACGGTCTCGCCACATGGGACCAGAAAATCATCACCCTCTCTGAAATCACTGCCCGCCTCAAAACCGAGGCCACGAAAGAATCCCGCGTCCTTATTTCCGCCGATGAAAACTCACTCCACAAGCAGGTCCTCGCCGTGCTCAACGCCGTGCGCGATGCGGGAATCGAGAAAGTCAGCTTCGAGTCGAAAAACCCCCACCCCTGAAGTGTGAAAGCCCGCATCCTGCCCATCCTCAACTCTATCGGCTGCCTCGCACTAACCGGCCTTGTCGTCAGCCAGTGGTGCAAGGAACGAAACTACCTTCACGAAAAACTCGTGCTCGAATCCGCAGTCACCGCCGCGAAGGACCGCTTGGAAAACGAAACCAAACACTCCGCAGCTCTAGGACGCGACATCGTAGCGCTCAAGGAAACCATCGAGATCACCCGCAAGTCCACCGAGGAATCCACCCGCATTCTCGCTGAACAGAACAACCGATCCGGCAATCTCGAAACCGAACTCACCGCCGCCCGCGAACAAGTCAAAACCTGGGAAGCCTCCATCGCCGCCCGCGATGCCAAGCTCCGCAACCTGAACGCCGACCTCACCGCCACCCGCGCCCGCCTCGACGAAGCCATCGCCAAACTCAAGTCCGCCGGTGCGCGTTGAAATCCTGAATTTTTGATAACCCGTCACCACCACCAACAACACCACAACCATGAATACTGAATCCACTCCCAAGACCTACCGCCACCGCCGAATAATGCCTTGTGTGCTTTGGACCGCGAACTACCTTACGGCTCATAGAAAACGTCCGATGAATCCCGCTTCAACCCAATTCAGCTCCCCCCGCCGCGCGGCCTGGCTGACGCCCGGTATCTTACTTCTGCTGCTGGTCCTGCTGCCGTCCACGGCGAGCGCCCATGTAGAAAAAGGCAACATCGGCGGCTTCACCAGCGGCTTTGTGCATCCACTAACGGGCCTGGACCACATTGTCGCGATGGTGGCGGTGGGTCTGTGGGGGGCGTTTCTCGGCGGCCGTGCGATGTGGACACTGCCGGTGGTATTCCCGGTGGTGATGGCCTTCGGCGGTGCGCTGGGGGTTTTGGGAGTGCCGCTGCCTTCGGTGGAAACGGGCATCGCGCTTTCCGGGATCATCCTTGGAGGGATGGTCGCTTTCGCAGCGAAACCACCATTGTGGGTAGCGGTTGTGGTGGTCGGAATTTTCGCGATTTTCCACGGCTACGCGCACGGTGCGGAAATGCCGGAATCTGCGAACGCCCTCACCTTCGCGATCGGTTTTGTGATTTCCACCGGCCTGCTCCACCTGAGCGGGATCGCCTTCGGGCTGCTGGTGAAGTGGCCGTGGGGCCGCATCGCCGTGCGGGCAGGAGGCGTGGTGATCGCGATGGTCGGCTTCGGATTTTTGTTTAAAATGTTCTGAGGAGATGGCTGAAAAATCCAGAAAATCATTCAACCACAGATTAACAGGATGAACACAGATGAAGAATAGGGATGGAAAGTCGAAAACCGGACGATATACATGATCTTATTCCTCTTTCATCTGCGTCTATCCTGTTTATCTGTGGTTACTTCTTAAGATCACCCCCGAGATGAACATTTTCCCCACGCGCCGGACTGCACTGCTGCCGGCCACGTTTCTGTTACTGGCCTTCCAGTCCACGGCGCACGCGCATCTGGCGGTGGAAGGTGCGGGAGAGATCGGCAACGGTGCACTGCATCCGCTGGTGAGTCCGGCGCATGTGATGATCCTGCTGGGGCTGGGTCTTCTGCTGGGTCAGCGGGTGCCTTTTGACCTAAAAAAACCCATGCTCGTCTTCACTCCGGCGTCCGCGCTGGCGCTGCTGCTGAGCACGACGGGCAAAATCAACATCGTGCCGCCGCCGGTGCTGATAGCCATCGCACTGTGCGCCGCCATCACCGTGGCACTGGGATGGCGGCCGCCCTTGCCCGTTGTGGGAGTGATTTGCGCAGCGGCGGCCATCGGCATCGGGCTCGATTCGCGGGTGGAATCCGGCACCACGATGGCCATCGCAAAAACTCTGATAGGCACCTGGTTGAGCATGAACGCCGTCGTCGTTTACACCGCGATCTGCGCGTCCAACGGAGCGGACAAGGAGTGGGCGAGGATCGGCATTCGCGTCGTCGGTTCTTGGATCATCGCGATTTCACTGCTGGTGCTGGCGTTCTCGCTGCGGAAATCCAGTTAGAGAAAGGAATGACAGCATGACCCGCAAGCTCCTCACCATTTCCTTACTTGCCACCGCCGGAGCCGGGGCAGTCGTGCCACGATATTTCCTGCTGGGCTTCGCCCACATCCTGCCGGGCGGGCTGGACCACATTCTCTTCATTCTCGGCCTGTTTTTCCTGACGCGGGATTTCGCGCCGCTGTTGTTCCAGATGACCCTCTTCACGCTGGCGCACTCGCTGACGCTGGGCCTTTCGATCTACGGATTTCTATCCGTGCCGACGTCCGCGGTGGAGATCGGCATTGCGTTGAGCATCGCCTTCATCGGGATTGAGAACCTGTTTTTCAATCACCTCAGCCGCTGGCGTCCGGCGGTGGTGTTCTGCTTCGGGCTGATCCACGGGCTCGGATTCGCACACACGTTTCAAGAAAAAACCGTGGACTCCGGCGACTTCCTGCCCGCCTTGTTCAGCTTCAACATGGGTATCGAGTTCGGGCAGCTCGCGGTCGTCGGGTTGGCCTACGCGGCGGTGGCGGCGTGGTGGAAACGGGATTTCTTTCGGACGTCCATCGCGAGACCGGCATCCATCGTTATTGCGGCATCGGGTATTTACTGGGCGGTGGAGCGGAGTTTCTGACGAAGCCTATCAGACAAAAAACACCCGCTGGATGACCCAGGCAAAGCCGCAGAGGGCGACGAAGACGGAGCCGTAGGTCTGGACCTGGGTTTTCCATTTACCAAGGGGCCAAAAGAAGAGGAAAGCGGCGATGAGGACGGTGATTTGGGCGAGTTCGACGCCGGCGTTGAAGCTGATGAGTGGGATGATGAGCTTGCTTTGTGGGAGGCTGCTGAGTTTCTCGCGCAAGCCGCTGGCATAGCCGAGGCCGTGGATCAGACCGAAAGAGAAAACAAGGATGAGCCGTTGTTTGCCAAGCTTGCCGGTACGGCCAATGACCAGGTTTTCCACACCGATCCATGCGATGCTGACGGCGACCATAATGTTTACGAAATTCGAAGGAACGTTCGCCAGGCCATAGACGGATAAAGCAAGGGTGGCAGAGTGGGCGAGGGTGAAGAGGAGCGACTGCTCGACGAGAGATTTCCACTTCGGAACTAACAGGAAAAGGCCGAGGATGAAAAGCATGTGATCGAACCCGGTGGGGAGGACGTGGTGGAAGCCAGACTGGAGCCAACCGCCGGTGGAGGGTTGGGCAAGAGGCAGCGGCGGTAGCGGTGCCTCGGCGGTGGGAACGGCGGGCGCGGCGAGATTCATAAGCAGGACGGTGCCTCCGGGGAGGGTGCTCATGATTTTCGGGTCGTCGCCTTCCTCGATGAGGATAATGAGCTCGGTCTCCTGCTCGCCGGACCAATGGGCGCGTAGCTCGCCACCGCCCGGGACGGGATCGAAGATAAGGCGGACGGAAAGCAGCGCGACATCGCCGTCCTCGGGCGGCAGGGCGAAGGACTTTTTCTCAAAATCCGGATACTCGATGCGCCACGGGATGTCCTTGCCCGCAAAGGTGAAGCGGAGCAGCTTGCGCAGGGTGTTTTCAGTTTCCCTGCGGATGCGGGCAAATTCCTCGGGCGAGGATTTCATGACGGCGGCACGGCTGAGGGGCGGGCCACCGGGGATGTTGCGCGTTTCCGGCAGCATGTAGGCGATGTCCATTTCGCCGAGCAGCCGCCATTGTTTCTCCTCTTTCTGGAATTCCAGTTCCACGCTGGGGACCTGATGGGCATGAAGTTTCTGGCAAGAAAGCAGGACGGCGGCGAGACAGAGGAGAACCCGGAAAAACTTCATGTGTGTGGTGATGACGGCCAATAGCGTCGCTGCGGGGGCATTCTTTGCAAGGAAACACAGGGACGGATTTTTCTTTATGAAACGGACAATTTTCCCGCGAATTCGCGGCGAAAAAACCGGAAACTCGCCGCTTTACAAGGTCGGATACGCCACCCATAGTCCCGCGCCCATGACTTTTGCAGCGATCAACTGGCTTAATATCAGCATTAATCTCCTACTGGTGATCTTCGTGATTGTCTGTCTTCTGATGACCTTGCTGATCCTGATGCAGCGTCCGAAACAAGAGGGTCTGGGAGCGGCATTCGGTGGCGGGGTGACGGACCAAGTCTTCGGTGCCCGCACCACGAACGTGCTCCAGCGCGGCACAATCTATCTGGGCTCGATGTTTTTCATCCTCAGCCTAGTGCTGGCGATTCTCATCGGTCATCAGAATAAGCAGAAGAAACTGCTGCCAGCAGCGACTCCTGCCGCGAAGGTGGAAGCGACGAAGCCCGAAGCTCCGAAAATCCCCGCCCTTCCTAAATCGCTCAGCGACGAACTCCCCGCTGAAATTCCGGCCACTCCCGATTCCCCAGCAACCGTGCCGGCCGACGCGCCAGCGCCAACTCCCGCTCCTGAGGCGACCATGCCTGCCGCCCCAACAGAAACTGCTCCCGTAGCGCCTGCCGAAGCCGCGCCACCCGCAGCTCCGGCGGAGACAGCACCGCCGGCTGCTCCTGCGGAAAACGAAGCCCCGAAGGACAAGTAACCCGGGCCTTGGCGCTCTCACCCAGTGATGGCGACCGAGCAAAACACTCCCGACGCCCCGCCAGTATGGGCGCGGGATGATGCGTTTCCCGAAGCCCCGCAAGGCTGTGGCTGGGTGGACGCGAAAGGGAAAACCCATCCCTGCGACTCTTTAGAAAAACTGACGGAAACCATCCGCACCGACCGCGATGGCAGCGTGAACCTGGTGTGGACTCCGGAAAAACCGCGGATGATCCTGCCGGAGGAACTGCCCGGCACCGGTGACGCGCTGAGGGCCGCGCGCGAACGCTGGACACGCGACGATCTGGAGGACGCAAAACACAAGCTGCGCTGGTTCGGCATGGCGTGCGTTGGATTTGCCGCTTGGGCGTTCTATCAGGGATTGGTTTCCGCGGGTAATCCGGCAGTGGGATTTCCCGAGCGGTTGAAATTCGCCGCGCGCACCGTGCTGTCCTCCGGGGAGTCCGGCCTGGCTCTGCTGATCTTTCTGATTTTCGCGTTCATCCCATGGTATCAGGCGAGAAAACGGCGTCGCGAAGTCGGAGCATGGGACGATGCGCGGATCGCGGCGGCGGTGCCGGCGATGCGGTTTGAAACGTGGCTGGAATGGCAGAAGGCACCGATGACTAAAATTTTGTTAGCGCTGATGACGGCGGTGGGCGTGGCGCAGTTGCTGTGTCACGTTAGAACGTCCGGTTGGGGTTCGCTGATGGCAGTTTTTCACAACTGGGACGGCATCGCGGCGGCGGGACTGGTGAAGGAACACTACCTTCAGGGCGAGTGGTGGCGGCTCTTCACCGCGCCGTTCCTGCATGGCAATGTGGTGCATTTCCTGATGAACGCATCGGCGCTGATCTATCTGGGTCGGCGTCTGGAAGTGTTCGCAAGGTGGCCGCATCTGCCAATGGTGTTCCTATTCGCGGCGTGCGCAGGCGGCGAGGCCTCGGCGCGGTGCGTTGCGACTCCGTCGGTCGGCGCGTCCGGCGGTCTGATGGGTTGGCTGGGATTTCTGTTGGTTTTTGAAACACTGCACAAATCGCTCGTGCCCTTGAGCGCGCGGCGGCGGCTGGCCGCAGGGGTGCTGATGACGGCTCTGATAGGACTGGTCGGCTACCGCTACATCGACAATGCGGCCCACGCCGGAGGACTGCTGGCCGGGATGCTCTATGCGGTGATCGTTTTCCCGAAATCATCGTCAACCGTGCGCCCGAACTCGACAATGACCGATCGGATCGCCGGTGGTGCGTGCCTTATCGTCCTAGTGGCCTCGGCATTTCTCGCCGCCTCGCGGATCATCGGCGGGTGATTCAAATATGGCGGCCCCATTCAAATCCGACCCAGCACCTGGCCAAATACAGTCAGCGTATCATCCAGATCGGCTTCAGTGTGGGCCAGCGAAATGAAGCCGGTTTCATAGGGCGAAGGCGCCAGATAGATCCCCTCTTCCAGGCAGCCCCAGAAGAACTTTTTGAAGAACTCGAGATCCTGCTTCATCACGTCCGAAACATTGACGATCTCGCGGTCAGTGAAAAACAGACAGAACATCGAACCGACCCGATTGAAGCGGAACGGCACACCCTTTTCTGTGAGAAGCTGGCGGAGTCCTGTTTCAAAATGCGCACCGAGCGAATCGAGGCGTGCAAAGCCTGAATGGTTGTCTAGCTCGCGGAGCTGCGCCAGTCCCGCCGCCATCGCGAGCGGATTGCCACTGAGCGTGCCCGCCTGATAGACCGGGCCGATTGGCGCGAGAAAGTCCATCACATCCGCCCGCCCACCGAATGCGCCGACCGGCAGTCCCCCTCCGATCACCTTGCCGAAGCAGCTCAGGTCCGGCGTCAGGTTTTCCAATCCCTGCACACCAGCCTTACCTAACCGAAAACCGGTCATCACTTCGTCGAAAATCAGCAACGCCCCGTATTTTTTAGTGATCGAGGAAAGCAGATCGAGGTAGCCCGGTTTCGGAAAAACGAGTCCGGCATTCGCAGGATACGACTCCACGATGATCGCGGCGATGGTTTCTCCCTGCGCGGCGAAAAGTTTCTCCAACGCCTCAGGATCGTTGTAGGGCAGTACGATGGTCTTCTCGGCGAACGCCTTTGGCACCCCGGCGGAATCCGGCTCACCATGCGTCAGCGCCCCGGAACCCGCGGCGACTAACAAAGAGTCGCTGTGGCCGTGATAGCAGCCATCGAATTTCACGATGTAGTCGCGCTTTGTGAAACCCCGCGCCAGACGGATCGCAGACATCGTCGCCTCGGTGCCGGAATTGCACATGCGGACTTTCTCCACCGAGGGCACCCAACTGCAAACCGTGCGCGCCATTTCGATTTCAAACATGTTCGGGATGCCGAATGAGATGCCGCTCTTCGCCACCTCGTGGATCGTGTTAGTGATCACGATCGGCGCGTGGCCGAGAATGTTCGGACCCCACGAACCGATGTAGTCGATGTAGTGCTTGCCATCGATATCCTCGATCCGGCTGCCATGCGCACGGCGGACGATGAACGGCTCGCCTCCTACGTTGCGGAAGGCACGCACCGGCGAGTTCACCCCACCCGGAATGTGTTTCTTGGCGACGGCGAACATTTTTTGCGAAAGCGGGCCTTGCGGAATCATGCGCGGAGCATGGATGAGGATTTGCGAACGTCCAATCGCGAAGAGCGGACTTTTTTCATGAATATCTGCACCCACGAGTGTCCGGTTATAAGTCAAAGAGGTTGATTTGGTTACGGTTCGAATCAGGTGAGGTTCTGTGGTCTGCTTTTGTAAGTAGCTTATTTAGAGTGATTTTCTCAGAAGCGCGGGAAACACTTGCCGCGACTTGGCGAGTGCGGGCTTGCCCACATGATCGCTGCGCAGGCCGGTGAACCGGTCCACGGGTAGGTCAGCCTAAAAAGTCTTCCGTTGTTTATCTCCGGCGCTCCGTTCATCCCGCAGGGACTTCATGGGATGGTTCCATGTGATGGGTTTGTCTTGGTGCCAGGCTCAAATCCTCAGGCGATACATTTTGGAAGGCTCCCCCCTCCCCCCTATCGTCCCAATTTCCGGATGGATCGGCATTGACGGGGAACCCCCCGCAGGCAAGCTGGCATCCATGATAGCGAGACTGCGTGGCAAGGTGATCGAAGCGTATCCAAACCGATTGGTGGTGGATGTGCATGGCGTGGGCTACGAGGTGTTCATCCCTCTATCAACGTTCGACCGGCTGCACGCGGCGGAGGGATTGGAGGTAGATTTGCGGACGCACCTGCATTTCAGCCAGCTCGGGCAGAAGTTGTTCGGCTTTGCGAGCGAGGAGGAGCGCGATGTTTTCCTGCTGCTCATCGACCGCGTGAGCGGAGTCGGCCCGACGATGGCCGTATCCGTGCTGAGCGGAATGGATGTGACACGTTTCAAACAAGCCGTGGTGGCGGGCGATGTGGCGGGGCTGTCGAAACTCAAGGGAGTGGGGAAAAAAACCGCGGAGCGCATTGTCTTGGAGTTGAAGGACAAGGTAGGCGTAACGGCGACCTGGCAGGACGCTGCCGCAGGACAAGTGAGTGCCCCGGCCGCAGATGCAGAATTGGCACTGATCGCCCTAGGATACAAACAAGTGGACGCTCGCAAAGCAGTCCGGAAAGTGCTAGACGCAGATGCTTCCTCACCGACGGAAGCCCTCGTGCGAGGGGCCTTGCGAGCTCTGCAGGGCTGATGCGCGGTTCGTCGAACTACCCGCTGCATGGACGAATTTTCCATGGAAGTTTTGATTCTTGTCACCCGTAAACGAGGCAGTAATTCTTGCAACAGTTGGTAGAACTACCAGCCCCCAATAAAAAAATCCAACCACCAATGACTGATTCATCCACTCCCGCCACCCGCTATCGTTGGACTATCTGTTCTCTACTTTTTTTCGCCACCACGATCAATTATCTCGATCGCCAAGTATTATCCCTCACGTGGAAGGACTTTATCGCGCCGGAGTTCCATTGGACGAATTCTGACTATGGCACGATTACCTCGCTATTCTCAATTTTCTACGCTTTCGGCATGCTGATGGCCGGCCGGTTCGTCGATTGGATGGACACGAAAAAGGGTTTTCTCTGGGCGATTTTTATCTGGTCGCTGGGTGCCTGTATCCACGCCCTTTGCGGCATCGCCACTTCAGGAATCGTCACTGGTCAATGGCTAGTGGGCTTCGAAGGTGCAAAGGATTTGATCGGCCATGTGGACAATGCCGCGAAAATCTCATCGGTGAGTGTGACACTTTTTATCTTCGCACGCTTCGTGTTGGCTATCGGCGAGGCGGGAAATTTCCCGGCCGCAATCAAAGCGACTGCCGAATTCTATCCAAAAAAAGACCGTGCGTTTTCTACCAGCCTGTGGAATGCCGGTGCCACCGTGGGTGCGCTCGCGGCACCAGTGATCATCCCACCGCTTGCAACCCATTTCGGCTGGGAAGCGGCGTTCGTCGTCATCGGAGCGCTTGGCTTCGTCTGGATGGGATTCTGGGTTTTCATGTTCGAAAAACCGGAAGTCCATCCTCGCATCAATGCGGCAGAACTGGCGTACATCCAACAGGATCGCGATCTCGATCCCGCTGTGAATGCGGCTGCTGAGGTGGGTAAGACCTCGTTCGCCGCCTGCCTTCGCTACCGCCAAACGTGGGCATTCGCCATCGGCAAGTTCCTGACAGATGGCGTCTGGTGGTTCTTCCTCTTCTGGACACCAGCCTATCTCAGCGCGGTCTATCACATCAAATCATCGGACACGGCCGGTCAAGTCGCCCTTTTCGTGCTCTACGCTATCACTCTGCTTTCCATCATCGGCGGATGGCTGCCCACCTACTTTGTAGAAAAAAAAGGCATGAATGCCTACGCGGGAAGAATGAAGGCAATGCTGATCTTCACTTTCTTCCCGCTCCTCGCACTGTTAGCACAGCCGCTCGGCAGATACACCTACTGGTGGCCCGTGATCATCATCGGCATCGCGGGAGCTGCCCACCAGGCATGGTCAGCCAACATCTTCTCGACCGTCGGTGACATGTTTCCAAGAAAGGCAATTGCCACCATCACCGGTATCGGCGGCATGGCAGGCGGCATCGGAGCTTTCACAGTGAACAAATCCTCCGGTCTTCTCTTCGACTATGCGGCGAAAACCAATCTAACCTTCATGGGATTCCATGGTGAGGAGGCTGGCTATTTCATCATCTTCTCGTTCTGCGCGGTGGCCTACCTCGTCGCTTGGACGATCATGCGGGCCTTAGTGCCTCACTACAAGCCGATCACTGATCTCTAACTGCGTATCTTTGTTTGATCTGCATGACCGCCCACGCGGCGTGCTCTGAGATCAACGGATCCGGGTCAAGCGCGGCCTTCTCTACTGCAGAGAGATCCGCTCTATTGCCAGTATTTCCCAAAGCTACGCAGACATTTCGAAGGAAGCGATTGCGCTTGATGCGCTTGATAGGTGACTTCGCAAACAACGTCCGAAATCCTTCATCGTCGAGTTCCAAGAAATCCCGCAGCCGTTTTTCAAAGACATTCGACCTTGCGAGAAACGTCATTTCCCGCGATTCGCTGGCAAACCGGTTCCACGGGCACGCGTCCAGGCAATCGTCGCAGCCGTAGATCCGGTCCCCTATCGCGACGCGGAACTCTTCCGGAATCGCTCCCTTGTGTTCGATCGTCAGATAGGAAATACACCTCCGCGCATCCAGCCGCCGCGGTGCGGTGATGGCCTGCGTGGGACAAGCGGTGATGCAGCGTGTACATTTCCCGCAGTGGTCGCCGAACGGCGAATCGGAAGTTAGATCGAGGGTCGTCAGCAGCTCTGCTAGAAAAAACCAGGCCCCCATCCGCTTGTGGATCTGCACCGTGGATTTCCCATTCCAGCCGATGCCAGCGTCGCTCGCGAAGTCACGCTCCAGCACCGGACCGGTATCCACATAGAAGCGCTGCGTGCCGCCGAGAGTCTGTAATTTCGCATCGAACTCCCGCAGCCGTTTTTCTATCAAATCATGATAGTCCTCGTTCCACGCATAGCGGGCGATGCGGTAACCACCTTCATGTCCCTCGGGAAACGGCGATGCTCCGGGGAAATAATTCAGCGCAAGACAGATCACCGAGCGGCAACCTGCCAGGACTTCACGAGGATCACAACGGCGCTCCGGAGTACGCTCCAGCCACGCCATTTCACCCTGCTTTCCCTCCGCGATCCATTGCCGGAAAAGGTCGGCATGCGAAGCCTCCCTTGCCAGCGCGATCCGACAATCGTCGAAGCCCAGCTCCGCCGCCCACGCCTTTACCTGTGCCACCACCCCGCTCACGATTGATGGGTAAAAAAGTAGCGTGCGCTTTCCAGAATTCCGGTCGCCAGTTCACCGCAATCCAGCCCCGCAGTCTCCACTTTCAGATGCGCAGATTCCTGATAGAACGGCTTACGCACGTCCATCAGCGCGGCGATGCGCGCCGCAGGATCATCGGTTTGCAGCAGCGGTCGCTCACGATTTCTAGCAGTTCGGTCGAGGATCACTGCGATCGGCGCGTGCAGCCACACAACGTATCCGAGGTGCCGGAGCAGATCGCGGTTTGCCTCACGGCCCACCACTCCGCCACCCGTAGAGATGATCCTCCGGGGTGCGTCAGGATCATTCATCTCCTCAAGGAGCTTCGTCTCCATATCACGGAATGCCTCTTCCCCATCCTCTGCGAAAATAGCCGTGATCGGCTTTCCAGCTCGGTGCTCAATCACGTGATCCATGTCCACCAACGGGTAGCCCAGTCGATGGTGGAGCTCGCGCCCTACCGTCGATTTCCCACTGCCCATGAAGCCGATGAGAACAATGTTCTTCGGAGGGGTTGCTGATTTGTTCATGGCCGCACCCTACGCTTTATCTCACGGCTGAAGGAACAGGAAAATCATTGCGCCTGCACGGTCTCGTAAAGACACATTCTCGCTGGTCGATCAACTTGGTATGGCCCGTGCTTAATTCAGTATGAACAAACGGCCAACTATTCACACCCGAAACGTTCATCACTCCAGCTCCCAATCAAAATGAAAATGTTTCCCAGCCTCATATCCGCCGCGGCGGGCCTCTTCGCCCTTTGCGGAACCGCTAATGCAGAACCTCTCAAAATCGCCTATTCGGACTGGCCGGGCTGGGTCGCATGGGAAATTGGAATTCAAAAAGGATGGTTCAAAGAAGCCGGAGTTGATGTCGAGTTCCAGTGGTTCGACTACGTCCCTTCGATGGACGCTTATGTCGCCGGAAAAGTGGATGCTGTTTGCATGACAAACGGCGATGCACTGGTCACCGGAGCCACAGGCAAGCCTTCCGTCGGTATCATCATCAATGATTTCTCGAACGGCAACGATATGATCGTCGCAGCTCCCGGCATCGAGTCCGTAAAAGATCTGAAAGGCAAGAAAGTCGGCCTCGAGGAAGGTTTCGTAGAGCATCTCCTCCTCCTCACAGGATTAGAGAAAAATGGAATGACGCTCGATGACGTCACGATCGTGAACACACCGACTAACGAAACTCCGCAAGTCTTCGGATCAAAAGCTGTCGATGCGATCGGCGCATGGCAGCCGAGTTCCGGGCAAGCCCTGAAAGCCATTCCTGGTTCCAAGTCAGTCTTTTCCTCTGCCGATGCACCAGGATTAATCTATGACCTGCTTTACGTTTCCGCTGAAAGTCTTGAAAAGAACAAGGCTGACTGGGCGAAAGTGGTGAAGGTATGGTACCGCATCTCTGACTACATTCACGACGATCAAAATCTCGACGACGTCTTGAAAATCCTCTCCGCCCGCGTCAAGATCAGCCCCGAAGAATACGAATCGTTCCTCAAGGGTACGCATATTCTAACGCTCGACGAGGCACTCAAGCGCTGGGACACCGCAGATGGACTGGGGACCGTCTATGGCTCCTCCAAGGTGGTGAACGACTTCAACATGAAGTTCAAAGTATATCCCAAGAGCCAAGAAACTACCAAGTTCCTCGATCCCTCTTTCACAAAAGCGCTCGCGACGAAAAAGGCCGAGTAATTCAGATGTTAGGGAATTCCTAGGATCATGCCGCTGTCGCAGCGCAGCTGCATGATCTAGGTGCATTTATCTTTACCCCATCACTCCGCCCGATGATACGTCCTGGCATTTTAAAGGATTGGTTTTTGATCCGCCGGGACCTCCCCCAATCAAGGCGTCTCGCACTCACGTTCGTCTCCTTTCTTCTCCCACTGGCGATCTGGTGCTTTGTCTCCTACGTTCCATGGATTTGGCATCCGGACGTGAAAATCGAACTCTCTGCCGAACGGGAAGGTATCACCACCGTCTTCACCGCGGGTGACCATGTTAGCAAAAAATTTTTCCCTGAATTCGTCGATGCAGTTCGCAAGGAAAACGCAGCCGTTCTTTCGGCCCGCACCACTGGCACTTCGGAGCCGGGAGCTAAACGAAAAAATCAAAAACTCCTGCGCCAACTAGCACCACTGGCCACCCAACATGGTTGGCTTCCTTACACAGAAGGGCAGAACGATGCGGTTCTCTACACTCTATGGAGAGATATCGCCACCGGAGCGAAAATCACTAACAAACCCGCACTCACTGCTGAAAATCTCGATATTGTGCACAAAAACTGGACGCTCCTTTCAGCGACCTCGCCCACCTTCTCCTACAAATCACTGCCTGACGAATCACTTCTAAAACTCGTCCCCCAAGGTAAGCCTGCGAATCCGATCTATTTACCTTCACCGGACGAGGTGATCAGCACCGGCCTGCGCGACTTCAGTGCCAAGGTGCCCGACGGTGAACTGACCATGGGGCAACGCTATAAAAAATCACTCGGAGTGATCTTCATGGGCTTCTTCTGGGCCTGCCTGATCGGCATTCCAATCGGCATCCTCTGCGGAGTATTTGATTTTTTCTCAAAACTTTTCGAGCCGTTCGTCGATTTCTTCCGCTACATGCCGGCTCCCACTTTCAGCACCTTGCTGGTCGCGGTCCTCCTTGCCGGAGATGCTCCGAAAATCGCGCTCGTGTTCATTGGCACCGTCTTTCAAATGATCTTAGTTGTTTCAAAAACCACCCGCCTGCTGGAGCCGTCATTACTTGAAGCTGCCCAAACACTCGGCGCTAAGCCTCGACAAATGATCACTCACGTCGTCATCCCGGGCATCATGCCCAACCTTTACAACGATTTGCGGATTCTGCTAGGATGGGCTTGGACTTGGCTGGTGATCGCCGAACTCATCGGAGTCAAAAGCGGACTAACTGAATTCATCGAGACTCAAGGCCGCTTTAGAAACTTCGACCGGGTGTTCCCCGTCATCATCCTCATCGGCGTCACGGGCTTCGTGATGGACCAATTCCTTTCATTCCTCCACGGCATCTTTTTCCCTTGGGCGGGAACATCTGGACCGGTCGCCAGAGCCATCGTCAATGCCGTGAAACGCCCCATCCAAGCAATCGCCGCGATCACCAGTAACAGAAGCGCCATACAGCCATGACAACCGAAATCGCCATGCCGGACTACCGCGAGCAATCACCGGATGTGGCCTCACGATTCGCGCGTCTCCTCCAGCGCCCCGTCGCCCTCGAGGTCCGTGGACTGACCAAACGGTTTGAATCTTCACGCAATGTCGTCACCGCTCTCGATAACGTCTCCTTTTCGGTTCACAAACGTGAACTCCTCAGCGTGATCGGACCTTCTGGTTGTGGAAAATCCACATTGGTCCGCATTCTAGCCGGACTGGAAACACCCACCGCCGGGGAGGTGCGGGTTTATGGCGAACCCGTCTCCGGCCCAGGTCCTGATAGAGGAATGGTATTCCAAGGCTACACGCTCTTCCCGTGGCGGACGGTGAAAGAAAATGTCATGTTCGGCCCGCGCATGGCTGGACAGTCCGCATTTACCGCAGCATCCGAAGCGCGTGAATGGATCGAGCTTGTCGGCCTATCAAAATTTGAAAACTCATATCCACATCAACTCTCCGGCGGCATGAAACAGCGCGTTGCCATCGCACGCGCCCTAGCGAACCAGCCACGCGTCTTGTTCATGGACGAACCATTCGGCGCTCTCGATGCCCAGACACGCTGCCAGATGCAGTCCTATCTGTTGGAGATTTGGAAAAACGTGGATATCACCATCGTCTTCATCACCCACGATCTCGACGAAGCGGTTTTCCTATCAGACCGCATTTTGGTGCTCGATGCCAACCCCGGTCGCGTGCGCGAAATCGTCGAAGTTCCAGTCCCCCGCCCTCGCAGCAACGATCAACTTTTTGATCCTTCGTTCCTGAGCGTTCGAAAACACATCGACAACCTGATCCACCCTCCCGGTCAGGAACAGAAGGAGGCTCCGGTCCTCAGGATGGCCGTTGCCGATCCCGACGTCGTCTGAGCCTAGCGGCCATCACCGGTCGCAACTTCATCTTCAATCTTCACACTTATTCATCAAAACTTATGAACCAAGAACAGATCCGCGCCATGCGCGATGACCTCAAATCCCAAGGCGTCAAATATTGCATCGGTGCCTTTGTCGATATTCACGGTGTGCCCAAAGGGAAATTTGTGCCGATCGATCACTTCGAAGATTTCGCTGCGGGCAGCGAACTCTACACTGGCTATGCACTCGACGGTGTCGGCCAACGCCCGAACGATGATGAAATCGCCTCGCTCCCCGACCTAACACGCGGCTGCGTCCTGCCATGGAACAAGGAAGTCGCGTGGTTCCCGGCAGATAACACCTTCAAAGGTCAGCCCTACGAAGTCAGCACCCGCGTCGCACTCCAGAAGCAACTCGCGGAAGCCGCCAAGATGGGATTTGGCATGAACCTCGGCATTGAATGCGAACTCTATGTCGTCAAACTCGCGGAAGACGGCACACTCAAAATTCCCAATCCCGACGACGATCTCGTCAAAGCCTGCTACGACGTCAAACGCTTCCTCGACCGCTACACGTGGCTCGATAAAGTTTCCACCGCCATCAACGACCTTGGCTGGGACCTATATTCGCTAGATCACGAAGACGCTAACTCCCAATTTGAGTTCGATTTCAAATACGCCGATGCACTCACCATGTGCGACCGCTATGTGTTCTTCCGTCTGATGGCGAAGCATTATGCTGCCGAGGAAGGCTTGCTCGCCACCTTCATGCCGAAGCCATTCGCTAACCGCACCGGCAGCGGCGCACATTTCAACATGTCATTCTATGATCTGAAATCCGGGGAGAATCTCTTCAAGTGCGATCATGCCGAAGATCCACGTGGCCTTGGCATCAGCGAGCTTGGCTATCAGTTCATCGCCGGTGTCCTCAAACACGGCCCTGCCCTCTGTGCTGCTTTCGCACCGACAGTGAACAGCTACAAGCGCCTCGTCCGCCGCGGCCTGATGTCCTATTTCACTTGGGCACCCGTATTTAACAGCTACGGCCGGAACAACCGCACCAACTCCGTCCGCGTTCCGATGGCTGGCGGTCGTTGCGAAAGCCGAAACGCCGACGCTGCCTGCAATCCCTATCTGGCGGCCACACTCGTGCTCGCGGCTGGTCTGCAAGGCATCCGCGAAAAACTCGATCCCGGCGATCCACACGAGGACAACCTTTACGAACTCAGCGAGGAAGAATTCGCAGCGCGGGGGATTTCCGAGCTTCCACGCACGCTGGATGAAGCGGTGAAAGCCTTCGCTGCCGATCCCTTTGTCGAGGAAATCCTTGGCACCGAACTGCGGAACGAGTTCATCACTTATAAGTCGGAAGAATGGCGCCAATATCACCAACGCGTCAGCCAGTGGGAAGTGGATACCTACGCAAGAATGTTCTAACGTCGTGCCCGTTATTCTGGAAAACCTCGCCTGGCCAGAGATCGCTGAACTTCGTGAGAAGAACGGCGGACTCTTGCTATTGCCGCTTGGTGCGACCGAACAGCACGGTCCACACCTCCCAGTGGCCATGGACACGCTGCTCGCGGAAGCGCTATGCCATGAAGTTTCAAACATGACCGACGTTCCCGTGATGTCTGCGCTTCGTTACACCGTCTCTCAAGGCCACACTCCCAAATGGCCGGGCACGTTTTCCCTACGGCATGAAACATTCATCGCCAGCCTGCGCGACATCGCCGCATGGGCGGTGGCGAGCGGATGGAAACGCTTGCTGTTAGTGAACGCCCATTTCGGCAACGACGCTCCCGCACGTGTCGCAGTGGATCAACTGCGGCTCGCCTACATGGGCAAGCTCCAGATCGGACTTGTCCACGTCTTCAAACTCGATGAGGCGATCTGGTGGGAATACACTCAGGATGCAGAGGACCTCCACGCCAATGCAGCTGAAACAGCACTCATGCTTCATCTTCACCCGGGACTCGTGCACATGGAGCGACTAACCACATCTGACGATCCCGATCGAACAGGCGGCACGGTGTTTTCCTATCCAGTCGCACAAACCAGCCTCAACGGAGTGACGGGAACTCCTTCGTTAGCCACTGCGCTCCAGGGCAAGGCACTTTTCGAACGGATGGTATCCGCGCTCGCGAAAACTGTGGAATCCGCTATCAGGGAAGAACCACCACTCCCCACCGAGCATTGGCAGGGGCTACCGGAAATTTGTTATGAGTGAGGAAATGCGGTTCCACGGCGGTTGTCTCTGCGGGAGTGTGCGCTATGCCGTGCGCGGTCCGGCAGAGCAAACGAGTATTTGCCATTGCTCCGATTGCCGCAGGGCGAGCGGCGCGCCGTATGTCGCATGGACTTTCTTCCGCAGCGGTGCTCTATCTTGGACTGAGGGTATGCCGAAAATCATCAACTTCGCCGGACGCGAGCGCTCCTTCTGCGGCGACTGTGGAACCCCATTGATTTTCTTTGATCCCGGGATCACGGAATGGTTTGAAGTGAACACTTGCAGCTTCGACGATCCCGCGCCCCACGCTCCACTCGATGAATGTTGGGAGGGCGACCGGATTGAGTGGATAAGCAAAGTGGGACAGCTTCCCATCTACGAGGAAAATGCCCCATTGCCGGGAGCATCATGAGCGGGACTTCGGCGCATCGGTGACTCCAGATTCTAGCAGCCCTCGATGCTGATTACCGCCGATTCTATCAAGGACGCGTTGGAAAATTTTCGCAAGTGCCTCCGCCTCAGACTTGCTGACATGACTGGCGAAGGTTTCCTCGATCAAGCCACGGTAGGTCGCCCACGCTTTGTCTAGGGCCTTTCGCCCTGCACGACTCAGCCGCACGCGGAAAACCCGGCCATCTTGCACGCACTGGTCGCGGTGCAGCAGACCACGCTCGACCAGTCTAGCAACCCGCCGCGACATCCCGCTGTTGCTCAGGAGCACTGCCTCCGCAAGCTCGCTCATGCGTAATGTTTCGTCCGGAGCCTCATTGACCGTTAGAAGCACGTCGTAGTCGTCGAATGAAATACAGTCATCACGCAGTAGCCCCTCGTCGATCCGCCGACAGGCAAGCGCGTGGACAGTAAGAAACAAACGCCAGGCAACTTGCTGGGGCGGGGCTTCAAGAAGCGGTCGGGTGGCTAGAGGCATCGGCTCAATTTCTAAAAGGCTACAATTAGTTGCAAGCGCAAATATCTTCCGTGAATGGCATGACGGGTGCTGCCGGGTGGAGCAGCAGCCAATGTCCGATGTCCTGTCCAGCATTCCCGCCGAGGTGATCGCGGCCCCCACCAAGCGGCTTAGGGCTTCCCGACGCTCGCCTTTTGAGTATGGCAGCGTTTTGAAATTCGGGACGAAATTTGGGCTCGGACTTCTCGCATGGATCGGCTTCTTCCTCGCGTGGCATGTTTTGTCCACTTCCGGATTTGCTGACCCCACACTCCTGCCCGGTCCGCTGCAGGTGATCAAGGCATGGGTGACGTTATTCGCCGAGCGTGGATTCGCCGCCGACGTCGCTCAGAGCCTCAAACGGATTTTCTTAAGTTTCGGGTTGGCCCTGTCCATCGCTCTGCCGCTTGGAATATTGATGGGAGCCTTCAGCCCGGTTGCCGGATTTCTCAATGCATTGGTGTCACCTTTCCGCTACCTACCCGCTCCGTCTTTCGTGCCGTTGCTGCTGATGTGGCTGGGGACGGGCGACAGCCAGAAAATCGCGCTGCTGGTCATCGGTGTTGTATTCTTTTTGATCTCACTATTCATGGACAACACCCGGGCGGTTTCACCGGAACTGGTAGAGTGTTCAAGGACATTGGGGGCAAGCCGAGCCAAGGTAATCTGGAATGTGCTCCTCCCAGCCGCGCTTCCGAGTTACGTCGATACAGCGCGCCAAATGCTGGCGGTTAGTTGGACCTATCTGGTCATCGCGGAAATCGTCGCTGCCACCGATGGCATCGGAGCGATGATGATGCGGGCGAAGCGCTTCGTTCAAGTCGACGACATCATGGCCGGAATCCTCACGATCGGCATCCTCGGAATGCTAACCGACTTTCTTATCCGTCTCATCCATCGCCTCTGTTTCCGTTACCTCCACTGATCGATCCTATGAAATACATCACTCGCTTCATTCCCACCCTTGCAGGTGCCTGCCTCCTTCTTACTGCGTGCTCCAAGAAGGAAGAAACAACAGCGGCAGCCACAGCATCAAAGCCGCAGACCGTCAAAATCTCCCTCTTTTCCTGGCCGGGCTATGCCTTCTGGTTTATCGCAAAGGAAAAGAACCTCGTTCCCGAACTCAATCTCGACATTGTCATCATTGAAGATCCCTACGAGAGCTTTGCTCAAATGGCAGCGGGTAAATTGGATGTCACGTCATCCACAGTAGAATACGGACCGGTGGCTGCGGACAAGGGAGTGCCAGTCAAATTGGTGACTTATACAAATCCGTCCTACGGCACTGATAAGATCATCCTCGGTCCCGGCATTAATAGTGCCGCCGAGCTCAAAGGCAAAGAGGTTGCTGTGCTTGAAGGTGGACTCACTCAGATTTATATGGGCATCTGGCTCGAGGAGCAGGGCGTAAAATTCGATGAGGTCAAATATACCAATGTCATCATGGATGACGCCGTGGCTGCGATGGTGAGCGGGAAAGTCGCTGCCGGTGAATTTTGGGAACCTTTCGGCGGCAAAGTACTTTCCAGCCTGCCTGGTTCGAAGGTGGTTGCCACCTCCAAAGATCCTTATTTCAAGAAGACCGCTCTGCTAGGTGATGGCATGTATATGAGCGGTGCGTTTCTCGAAAAGAAACCAGAGCTCGCGAAGCTCACGCTCAAAGCCTACTTCGCAGCGGTTAAATTTTGGAAAGAGAATCCAGCCGAGGCCAACGCAATCATGGCCAAGGGATTGAAGTTCAAGACAGAAGATGTCGTCACGGTGGTCGGCGCGAACGGTAGCGCAACTGATGGTGGAATCTATCCCTTCAACTATGACGAGGCCGGTCGCTTTATGGGTGTAATCGATGGCGAACCGCCTTTCGGCGCCAACAACGAGATCAGCCGCCATTGGAAACTTACCAACGACTGGTGGATCAAGTTCGGGGTGGTGAAAAAGGATTATCCGATGGAAGCCGGTGTGGATCTTGCTCCGTTCAAGGCCCTGAAGGTTTCGGGCTTCTAGAGATCAACCATCGCTCCTCGCATGTTATCGCCAGCTTCAACCTTGATTCAGGATTTGGAAAATCGTCCGTGTTTGGTGACTGTGCCGAGTGGCAACTTTCTGATGGGCGGCATTGACGAGGACAAATTTGTTTCCTCCGTCGAGCTACCTAGGCACCCGGTTACCTTTGGCTACTCGTTTGCGCTCGGCAAGGCCCCCGTCACCCGCCGTGAGTGGTTTGCTCTCATGGGCTCTCTCCCCGACGGTGCTCAAGCCGAAATAAACGGGGACTTTCCGATCGTAAACGTGACTTTCACAGAAGTGGCGGCCTATCTGCGCGAGCTTTCGATCACGTTTGGTAACAGCTATCGCCTGCCCACCGAGGCCGAGTGGGAATACGCCTGCCGAGCTGGGACATCGACGGTTTTTCCAAGTGGAAAAGAGCTGGGTGTAAACGAAGCGAATTTCCTCTACGACGAACTGGGTGTTGAAATAGGAGCCGGCCATCTGACGCCGGTGGGATGCTATCCTGCGAATAGCTTCGGCCTCGTCGATCTGCTAGGCAATGTCTGTGAGTGGACTGCCGATGCGTGGCACCCAAACTATCAAAATGCCCCAGATGATGGCTCGGCATGGATAGAAGGCAGCAAAAATGGCCGCCGCACCATCCGTGGCGGTGCATGGGACCACTTGCCACGAGTCCTCCGCGCCTCTTGGCGGGATTGGGCACCGGAGCAAGCACGGTGGGACAATCTCGGATTCCGCGTTGCCTGCACACTTTGAAAAATTCATGGAACTATCACTCTACAAAACTCTCTGGGGACACGATGGCAATCTAGCCGAAGCGATTCAACTTTGCCACGAATCAGGCTTCAATGGCATCGAGGCTCCGGCCCCGATAGATCCTGCCGAACGTTCTGAATTTTTCGAATCCTTGCACGCCGGCGACTTGGATTGGATTGCCGAAATCAGCACCTGCACGCCCGCCGGGATCTTCGTTCCAACGCCAGGACGCAGCGTGGAAGATCATCTTCAATCGCTAGATGAAGGCATCCTCCGGAGTATGGAGGGCAAACCACTTTTTATCAATACCATGGCCGGCTACGACGCTTGGTGCGCAGCGGATGCGTTACGCTTTCACGAAGGCGTCGTCCGGCTGCAAGACAAACATGGCATCATCATCTCTGTGGAAACGCACCGGGGGCGCTCGACCTACAGCCCTTGGCTCACCAGAGATATTCTCCGCGCACTGCCAGAGCTGAGAATCACCTGCGATTTCAGCCATTGGTGTGTTGTTAGTGAGCGGCTGATCCTCGAGGAAGAATCGGAAATTCTCGAACTCACGGCGGAACATGCCCACCATATCCAGCCAAGGGTTGGCTACAATCAAGGACCCCAGGCCCCCGATCCTCGTGCTCCCGAACACGCAGAAGACCTCGCCGCACACGAACGCTGGTGGACGTATGTTTGGAACTCGATGGCGGCCCGTGGATTCACGCATTTTACCATGACCCCGGAATTCGGCCCCGATGGCTACCTCCACCGCGCGCCATTCACCCGCGAACCGGTCGCTGATTTATGGGACCTCAACCGCTGGATCGGCCTTCGCCAGCGGGAGCGATTTCAAAACCATTTCAAAATAACAAACTAACAAACCTCACCATGAGCACCGTCGCCACACCTCCTGCGCCCACCGCAAAGATCACTCAGGATCACGATGAATCCCTTTTCGCCGCGATTCTAGCAACCGCTGCCAAGCCACGCGAACAATCCATCACTTTACCCGCCGCCGCTTATACCGACCCGGCGTTTCACGAATTTGAAAACGCTGAAATCTTCCGCAAAGAATGGATCTCGCTCTGCCACATTTCACAGATTCCCAATGCTGGGGATTTCATACGAGTCGATCTTTGCGGCGAGCCGATGCTCGTCGTGCGGGGCAAAGACACGGCCATACGCGTTCTTTCCCGGACTTGTCGCCACCGGGGCATGGACCTGATGCCCAGTGGATTTGGTCATCCCGACGAGGGCAACAAGCGGGTGATTCTCTGCCCCTATCACCTTTGGAGTTACGATCTTGGCGGCAAGCTCGTCGGTGCACCCGAGATGCAGCAGGCAGAAGGATTTGACCGCAGCGAAGTCTGTTTGCATGAGTTTCGGAGCGAAATTTGGGAAGGCTTTGTCTTTGTGACTCTATCCAATGAGATTCCTTCACTCGCCGATAAATACGCCCGTCTCCGCGAGCAGTTCGTCGGCAAATGGAACATGGCAGAGGGTGAACTCGTCTGGTCCGCTCACTGGGAGTGCGATTTCAACTGGAAGATTCTGTTGGAAAATTTCATGGAAGCCTATCATCACCTCGGAGCTCACATGAAGACTCTCGAGCCGTTCCTTCCCGCCCGCGGCTGTTGGACTGAACCCTACGATCCGGAATTTTCCTGCATGCACCTGCCGCTGAAGGACAGCATGAAAGAGGAAATTCTCACCAGCGGGAATCCCGGCACCCCATTCCCCATTTTTCCGGGACTGGGCATCGATGACTGCGTCGAGTGGGGCGTTTATCTCGGATACCCGAATTTCCTCCTCTTCTCCGCACCCGACCGGATTTACTGGTACCGCCTCCTCCCCACCGGCCCGGAAACCTGCACCTTGATGACCACCATGATCGTGCCGAAATCTGCAAAGGAACTCCCAAACTACGAAGAAATCCTGAAAAAGGAAATCCAAGGCGGCATCGATTTCCACATGGAAGATATGGAAGTATGCGTCGCCACGCAACGTGGGATGAACTCCGTCGGCCACAGCCCGGGTCGCCTTAGCCACCTCGAAGAACCGATCTGGCAGTTCGAAAAATACCTAGCTGAAGTCATCCGGCGTGCCTCATGAAATCCCGCCCCGGTATGAAGTTTGAAAAATTTCTTCATACTGGCCTTCCATTTGCTTAGTGTCACTGCAGATGGCAGGAGACGACAGTAACGAAGGCGTGAGACGGGTGACCGTATCCATGCAGGAGGAGACATTTCAGGCGCTTGATCGCCTGACAGCAGCGCGTGGTTTCGAGAGCCGCTCGCAGGCAGTCGCCGAAATGATCCACCAGCATGCAGCCCAGCACTTGGGAAAAATCGGCACCGAAGTGATGGCTGGGACACTCACTCTGGTTTACGACGAATCGAAAAGTGCGCTGCTCCGCGATCTCTCGCGCATTTTCCGCGACCACATCGCCGAGGTGATTTCCTCGCAACACATTCTGCTAGAAGAGGAGCATGTGCTAGAAGTGATCCTCATGCAGGGCCCGGCCCGGACCTTGCGAGACATCACCAATAAAATCATCACCTGCAAGGGCGTGAAGACCGCCCATCTCACCCTCACCCCCCATCTCATTCCACCGCTTCACGCAAAAGGAAGCGCGACCCGCTCATGAAATCGATTTTCGAAAAAACACTGCACGGAGCCGGCATGTGGTCCGGCGTCATCTCGCGTGGCAAACGCCTCCGCCTCACTGACCTCGACGGCGGCTCTAACGTCAGCATGCTGCTCTACAACGCCCTCGAACGCACCGAGCGCTATAACATGCCGGACACGCTCAAGGGCCAGCACATTTTCTATCTTCGAGCACCCTACTGCCTGCACTCGGACATGGGGCGTTTGCTGGCATCGATCACTGCCGACACAGTCGGTTGGCACGATACCGTCTGCGGCCATTCCGACGCAGCTCGCGTGCTTTCAAAATACGGAGCAAACAACTATCAGACCGCCCGTAACGACTGGAACCGCAATGCTCACGATTGCTTCCTCATCGAACTCGCCAAATGGGGACTTGGTAAAAAGGACCTCATCCCGAATCTCAATCTCTTCAGCAAGGTCGTCTCCGATGATGACGGGCAGCTATCCTTCATTCCCGAAAATTCAAAACCCGGCGACTCCATCGAACTCCGTTTTGAGACCGATACGCTCGTCGTGCTCAACACCTGCCAGCACCCGCTTGATCCCGATCCAATCTATCAGCACCGCCATGTGAAGCTCGAGGTTTTCAATGGCGAGTTACCCACTTCTGACGACCCATCGCTCACCATCCGCCCGGAAAATCTCCGCGCATGGGAGAACAACGAAATCTATCACAACTTACGCTTTTAATTTCATGACCGAAAGCACGCTCCATTCAGACGCTGCCATCTATCGCGAGGTCATCCCCGCAGGCGATTGGTGGGTCCATGAAATCAAGAAGGGCCAAACCTTGCGCATCCTCGACCTCGAAGGAAACCAGGCCGCCGATACGCTCTTCTTCAGCGCCACCGATCCCACCGAGCGCTACAGCGCCGACCGCACGATCCAAGAACAAGCGGCGCTCTATCTATCTACCGGTACCCAGCTGATGAGCACAGAAGGCAATGCGCTCCTCACCATCACCGCCGACACCTGCGGCCGCCACGACACGCTCGGCGGTGCCTGTTCCCGGGAAAGCAACACCATGCGCTACGCCCACGACAAGGAATGCATGCACGCCTGCCGTGACAGTTTCATCCGTGGAGCACAGGAATGGAACGTTGAGCTAACGAAACAAGACATTACCTGCAATATCAACTTTTTCATGAATGTCCCCGTCTCACCCGACGGCGGGCTCACCTTCGCCGATGGAATTTCCGCTCCTGGTCGCTATGTCGAAATGAAAGCAGAGATGGACGTCGTCTGTTTGATATCAAATTGCCCGCAGCTTAACAATCCTTGCAACGGATGGAATCCAACGCCGGTTGAAATACTCATTTGGAACTGAAATGAAAGGCACCATCCTCATTGCTAACCGGGGCGAAATCGCCGCCCGCGCTATCCGCACTTTCAAGAAACTGGGCCTGAAAAGCGTTGCTGTTTATTCTGATCCCGACCACGGCGCGCCACACGTCGATCTCGCAGATGAGGCGCACCGTCTCGGGCCGGGACCAGTTTCGGAAAGCTATCTGCTCAAGAAATCCCTGCTAACCGTGGCCCTCGATTCCGGCGCGCACGCGGTTTTTCCAGGTTATGGCCTACTCAGCGAAAACACCGACTTCGCCCGTATGTGCGAGGAGGCCGGGGTGAAGTGGATGGGTCCAACACCAGAACAGATCATCGCTTTCGGGCTTAAACACGAAGCCCGCCGCCTCGCTGGCGAGGCGGGTGTTCCACTGGTGCCCGGGACCGAACTGCTAGAAAACGCGGAGGCTGCAATCACGGCGGCAGTCCTAATCGGCTATCCGGTGATGTTGAAAAGTACTGCTGGCGGCGGCGGGATCGGCATGAAGGTTTGCCGTGACGAGGAAGAGTTGCGGAAGGAATTCGAAAGCGTGGTTCGTCTGAGCGAACGCAGTTTCGGCTCGGGCGGTGTTTTCATCGAACGCTTCATCCAGCGTGGCCGCCACGTGGAAGTGCAGATTTTCGGCGATGGAAAAGGAAGAGTGTTAGCCCTCGGGGAACGCGATTGCTCCGTCCAGCGCCGCAATCAAAAAGTCTTCGAGGAGACACCCGCGCCGGGTCTGCCGGAAAGCACGCGCGCTGCCCTGCATGCGGCGGCCGTCAAACTCGGCAAAAGCGTGAACTACCGCTCTGCGGGCACCGTCGAGTTCATCTACGACGCGGATCGCGATGATTTCTTTTTTCTCGAAGTGAACACGCGTCTGCAAGTCGAGCATGGCGTGACGGAGCTCGTCACCGGCATCGACCTCGTGGAATGGATGACCCGCCTCGCCCTTGATGAGGATTGGGAAATGCCCGCTGCTGCACCGCCCCCCCAGGGCTGGGCGATCCAGGCTCGCGTTTATGCCGAGGATCCGAATCACAACTTCCGCCCTAGCAGCGGATTGCTTACTGAAGCCACGTTTCCGGAATGGACTCGCTGCGATGGCTGGATCGCACCGGGCACGGAGGTCAGTCCATTTTATGATCCATTGCTCGCCAAGGTCATGGTGCACGCGGCGGACCGGGCCTCGGCTGTTAGTAAGATAGAGAAGGCGCTGGAGGAAACCCGCATTTCGGGAATCGAAACGAACCTCCGCTACCTGCGTGGCATCAGCCGCTGGACGCCATTTCTCGAGGGAGGCGTGGCCATGCGCGACATGGCGGATTTCATTTATCAGCCTGAGACGATCGATGTCATATCAGCCGGGACGATGACCACCCTACAGGATTGGCCCGGCCGCACCGGCTATTGGGAGGTAGGCGTTCCTCCTTGCGGACCTTTCGACTCACTCTCTCTTCGCCTTGCCAACACCCTCGTCGGCAATCCCGAGGGCACCGCAGGTTTGGAAATCACGATGACCGGGCCGACCCTGCGTTTCAACACCGCCGCAACCATCGCTGTGACGGGTGCTTCCGCCTTGATGCTGAAGAACGGCGAGCCTATCGGGATGCATGAAGCGATCGCGATGGAACCTGGCGACGTCCTGAAGATCGGCCGTTTCGAAGGTGCCGGCGCGCGTGCCTACCTTGCCGTGGCCGGCGGAATTGATTCACCCGAATATCTGGGAAGCAAATCGACATTCACGTTGGGAAAATTCGGCGGACCCTTCGGAAGGGCGTTGCTGCCGGGCGATGTTCTTGGAATAAGCGGCGGAGGCGTCTCGTCCCCGCTTGAGGAAACAAGACGACCTTTTCCCCTCACCCACGATTGGAAAATCGCCGTGCTCTACGGACCACATGGTTCGCCGGATTTTTTCCTCGATGAGGATATCGACACGTTCTTCGCCACCAGGTGGGAGGTGCACTACAACTCTGCTAGAACCGGAGTTCGTCTGATAGGCCCGAAGCCGAAATGGGCACGCACCGATGGCGGCGAGGCGGGACTGCATCCATCGAACCTTCACGACAATGCCTACGCCATCGGTGCGGTGGATTTCACCGGAGACATGCCCGTGATCCTCGGCCCCGACGGGCCAAGTCTCGGCGGATTCGTTTGTCCGGTGGTCGTGGTGGATGCCGAGTTGTGGAAGCTCGGACAGCTTCGGCCAGGGGACAAGATCGAGTTCGTGCCGGTGGATGAAGCCTGGGCGGCGGCGCGACAACTGGAGGTGGCGGAATTTCTAGCAGGAGAAATTTCCGGCTTGCCCGATCCCGTGGAAACCGGACGTGGCTCCTGTTTCATCGACTCCTTCGGCGAGGGCGATGACCGGGTTGTTGTCCGTCGCGCGGGTGACCGCTATTTCCTCATCGAGTTCGGCCCGCATCATCTCGATCTCAAGCTCCGGTTCATGGTGCACGTGATTCACGAGTGGCTCAAAGAACAGGCGCTGCCGGGAATCATCGACCTGACTCCGGGAATCCGCTCCTTACAAATTCACTTCGATCCGGCGCGGGTCTCACGCGACTCGCTTTGGGGAAAAATCCGCGAGGGAATCATTAACCTGCCGCCACTGGATCAGATAGAGGTCCCGACCCGTGTCGTCCATCTGCCGCTCAGTTGGGATGATCCGAGCACCCAAGAAGCGATTCGCCGCTATATGCAAAGTGTGAGCCCGAATGCTCCATGGTGCCCGAGCAATCTGGAGTTCATCCGCCGCATCAACGGACTGAGCTCTATCGCCGATGTCTATCAAATCTTCTTCGACGCGTCCTATCTGGTGATGGGACTCGGCGATGTCTATCTGGGTGCACCCGTCGCCACGCCACTCGATCCGCGGCATCGGATGGTCACCACGAAATACAACCCGGCTCGCACTTGGACGCCAGAAAACGCAGTGGGCATCGGCGGCGCGTATCTCTGCATCTACGGCATGGAAGGTCCCGGTGGCTATCAGTTCACCGGAAGAACGATTCCGGTATGGAACCGCTGGCGGAAGACCGAGGATTTCCAAAATCCTTGGCTGCTCCGCTTCTTCGACCAACTCCGTTTCTATCCGGTCAGTGCGGAGGAACTATTGAGGCTACGTGAGGAAGTCCCCCGGGGACGGCACAAGCTGGAGATCGAGGAGAAGATCTTCCGATTTTCAGATTACGAAAAATTTCTGGCCGAGCACTCGACTGAGATCGACGCCTTTCAAACCCAACAGCGCGCCGCGTTTGAAGCGGAAAGAAAGCGCTGGGAAGAAGCCGGGCTCTCGATGGACGCTCCGGCAGAAATCGTAGTCCCCGATGACGCCGTCACGATCCCGGAAGGCTGTACCACGCTGGACAGTCCGGTCACAGGTAGCGTTTGGAAAATCGAAACCACCGTGGGTGCCGTGCTTCAAGCGGGTGGAACCGCTCTCATCCTAGAGGCGATGAAGATGGAGGTTTCGCTTGAGACTGAAGAAGAACTTGAGATTGTGGAGTTGTTAGTCACAGAAGGAGCCAGCGTCAAAGCGGGCCAGTCTCTGGTGATCGTGAGAACGAAATTGATATAACCATGAAAATTAGTGAACTCAGACAGCGGTATGCTTCAGGCGACACTCCATCGACCGTGATCGGTGAAATCTGGCGAAGAATCCACGAATGGAATGATCCGGCGATCTTCATTCATTTGCCTGACGAGACTGAATTGTTAGCATTAGCGACTGCGGTGGAGGACATGCCTCGTGATCTTGCTTTGTGGGGCATCCCATTCGTGGTGAAGGACAACATCGACGTTGACGGATGGCCGACAACGGCTGCGTGCCCTGAATTTTCCTACATGCCGGAGAAGGATGCCGAAGTAGTCAGACTTCTACGGGAGGCCGGTGCTATTCCGATCGGAAAGGCCAACCTCGATCAATTTGCCACTGGCCTTGTTGGAACACGCTCACCTTATGGCATACCACGGAACGCGATCGATGCGGAGTTTCTACCAGGTGGATCGAGCTCGGGCAGCGCTTCAGCGGTGGCAGCAGGGATATGTGCTTTTTCGTTAGGCACCGACACCGCTGGATCAGGCAGGGTGCCTGCAGCGTTTCAGGAACTGATCGGATGGAAACCCACGCGTGGACTGCTGAGCAACCGGGGTATGGTCCCTGCGTGTCGTTCTCTGGATTGCGTTGCCATTTTTGCGAACGATACAGCAGATGTTGCGCTGGTAGCAGAGGTGGTGAGTAGGTTCGATGCGGCGGATCCGTTCGCCCGTGAGATCGGGGAATCGCAAGCATTTGAGGACACGTTTCGTTTCGGCGTGCCTCGCGACTTGGATTTTGCAGGCGATCCCGATACCCCGGGCTTGTTTGCAGATGCACGCAAAAGGCTGGAAGCGATCGGTGGCATAGCGGTTGAGATCGATTTTACGCCATTCACTGAGGCGGCCAAACTGTTATATGAAGGTCCGTGGGTGGCTGAGCGCTGGGCGGCTGTTGGGGACTTCGTTGAGAAACATCCCGACGCGATCTTTCCCGTAACGAAGAAGATTCTCGAAGGATCGAAGGGCTGGGACGCAGTCGACACGTTCAAAGCGCAATACCGGCTGCGTGAGTTCTCGCGGAAGGCGGAGGGTGTCTGGGAACAGATCGACGTGCTGCTGCTGCCGACCACGCCACGTCTCTACACGGTGGCGGAGAACCTCGCGGATCCTATCGTTACGAACTCGGTGCTCGGCCGTTACACGAATTTCATGAACCTGCTCGACCTATCAGCAGTGGCAATGCCTGTGGGACGAGCGAGATCCGGTCGCGCACCGTGGGGCGTCACTCTAGCAGCTCCTGCGGGATGGGATTCTGAATTACTTGAAATGGCGAGCCGCTTCTGCGGGGAGGTTCACGAAGCGCAGACTCTCGCAAGGGATACCATCCCGGTGCTGGTGTGTGGAGCACATATGGAGGGGCTGGCTCTGCACTGGCAGCTTGCTGATAGAGATGCGGTGCTCCGCGAGACCACGCGGACGGCACCGGCTTACCGGATGTTCGCGATGCCGGCGGCAGGAAAGATTCCGGCGCGTCCAGCGTTGGTCCGAGACGATGCGGAAGGCGCGGCGATCGCCGTCGAGGTTTGGGAGCTTTCACCATCGGATTTTGGTGATTTCGTCTCGAAAATCCCCGCACCACTCGGAATCGGCAAGGTATTGCTCGAAAGCGGCGAGGAGGTATGCGGCTTCATCGCCGAGCCACGAGCCACCCATGGTGCGAAGGAAATCACGCACCACGGCGGTTGGCGGGCGTGGTTGGAAGCCAGTTCCTGAAATGCCCGGAACAATTTTGAAAAATCAGGATTCGCCAGCTGCCACGGGGTCTGCACAAACTTGCGCGTGTCCGAGACCCTAATTCTGCAAGTAGCCGACGACGAGATGAAAGAAGCCGTGAGCGAGGCCTGCGCTCTGCTGCGTGCCGGTGATATCGTCGCCCTCCCGACCGAGACGGTGTATGGTCTTGCTGCCGATGCTTTTAACCCTGAAGCAGTTGCAAAAATATTCGCAGCCAAAGAAAGGCCCTCCTTTGATCCACTTATTATCCACATTGCCTCGCGTGGAGATTTAAAAAACGTGGCCATCGTGCCGCCAGAACTCGAGGAATCCGTGAACCAGCTGACCGCCGCCTTCTGGCCGGGGCCGCTCACACTCATTTTGCCGAAGCACCCCGACGTGCCAGATTTGGTCACCAGTGGCTTGCCTTCGGTGGCAGTCCGGCAAAGCGCGCATCCAGTTTTCCGGGCAGTGAACAAGGAGCTCGGCCACCCGATTGCCGCGCCGAGCGCTAACCGTTTTGGACGAATTTCCCCAACGTCGGCGTCTGCAGTGATGAAGGAGCTGGAGGGTCGGATTCCGCTGATCGTGGACGCTGGTGCGTGCGCGGAGGGCGTCGAAAGCACGATCATTTCCATCGAGCCGCGGGCTGGGAAAAAGCCGATATTTCGATTGCATCGCGCAGGGCCGATCACCAAAGAGCAGCTTCAGGAATTTGGCAGAGTCGAAAAAGTCCGGCCAGTTTCTCAGGAAGCTCCGCAGGCTCCAGGGCAACTGGACAGCCACTACGCGCCGCTAACGCCGCTCTATCTGTTGGAAAAGCCGGAGGATTTCCAGCCCGAGGAAGGGAAACGATACGGGCTGCTTAGTTACACGGGCGAGGACGACAGCCCATATGTAGCGCTTCACGACTGGGAGATCATCGAGTCACTCAGTCCCGGCAGCGGCAAGCTCGCTGAAGCGGCGATCCGTCTATTTTTTGTAATGCGCCTGATGGATGAAGCGGGCCTGGATGCGATCATCGCTGAGCCGGTCAGCGAAACCGGCCTCGGGGTCGCGATCATGGACCGCCTTCGCCGCGCATCGACACCCTTCTAATAGATATCATGAAAATCCAATTCCTCGCACTTACGCTTGCAACTTCGGTACTTGCCCAACAACCAGATTGGGAAAATCAGGCAGTTTTCCGGATCAACAAAGAAGCACCACACGCCACGTCCATGCCCTTCCCTACCAAGGAAGATGCTACATCCAAGGCGCGATTGGAATCGCAATGGTGCCAAGTGCTCAACGGCAATTGGAAATTCCACCACACTGGCAATCCGTCCGGAAAACCCACCGGATTTGAATTACCCACGTTCGATGATTCCACTTGGAATGAAATCCCGGTGCCGTCGAACTGGCAGATGCACGGTTATGGCGCACCACTCTACACGAACATTGTCTATCCGTTCGCGAAAAATCCGCCGACTGTGATGGGTGAGCCACCGCAGCATTTCTCTAATTTTCCGATCAAAAACCGCAACCAGGTCGGCTCCTACCGCCACAAGTTCACACTGCCGGAAACGTGGAAAAATCGCCGCACTACCATAGTCTTCGGCGGTGTGGACTCGGCGTTCTACCTTTGGATCAACGGGAAAAAGGTCGGCTACTCGCAGGACTCTCGCACCCCGGCTGAATTCGATATCACCGCCTATCTCCAGGACGGCGAGAACACGCTCGCCGCCGAAGTTTATCAGTATTCCGACGGTTCGTATCTCGAAGACCAGGACATGTTCCGCCTGTCCGGCATCTTCCGCGATGTCTATCTGTATTCGTCAGCCTCAATCAACCTCAGTGACTTCTGGATCAAGGCCGGATTGGCGGACGACTACAAAACCGGCACACTCAGTTTTAACGTGAAAATTGCGAATCATGGTGCCGCCGAAACATCTGCTACCGCAGACCTAACAATCTCTTCATCCGACGGCACCATCCTCACCGCTCCTACCGCAACCGTGAAGATCCCCGCCGGAAAGGACACGGAATCCACTGTAACGATCGACAGCATCCCAAACGTCAAAACATGGTCCGCCGAAGTGCCAAACCTGTATTCCTATCAGATAAAACTGACCGATTCAAACGGCAGTGAGATCGCCCATTACGCAGGCAAGACTGGATTCCGTCGCTCTGAAATCAAAAACGGCCAATTGCTCATCAACGGCCAGCCAATTCTCATCAAGGGCGTCAACCGTCACGATCACAATCCAGTCACCGGCCACTACTGCACAACTCAAGACATCCGCGACGATCTATTTCAGATGAAACGCGCTAACATCAATGCTGTGCGCACCTCACACTACCCGAATGATCCAGCGCTCGTGGAACTTTGTGATGAACTCGGCTTCTACGTCGTCGCCGAAGCAAACATCGAATCCCACGGCATGGATTACAAGGAACAGTCGCTTGCCAAAGACCCGACGTGGTATGAAGCGCATCTCGACCGGGTGAAAAATCTTGTCGAGCGCGACAAGAACCACCCGTGCATCATCATGTGGTCAATGGGCAACGAAGCAGGAGATGGTGTGAATTTCGTGAAATGCTCAGAATGGCTCCACCTGCGTGATCCGTCACGCCCGGTGCATTACGAACAAGCATCCCACCAAGCCCATGCAGATCTCTACTCGCCCATGTATGACACCCTCGATGCCTGCGAAAAATACGTACGCTCCGAGGAGAAAAAGCCGTTAGCAACTCAGAAGCCGTTGATTCAGTGCGAATACAGTCACGCGATGGGCAACTCCACCGGGAACCTCAGCGACTATTGGATTCTTTTCCGCAAAGAGCGCCTGCTCCAGGGCGGATTCATCTGGGATTGGAAAGATCAGGGAATCCAATCCATGAAACACACGATCAACGATGTGGAAGACCGCTCCGGCAACTCGCACAAAGTCCGGCTGCTCGGCTCGCTTGCCACGGATGAGGGGCTCTTCAGCGGCAGCGCTGTGGTCGAGGCTTCTGAAAAAACTAATCTATCAGCACCATTCACTTTGGTCGCTGAAGCTCGCCTTAACAGCACCGGATTCAACCAAGGAGGACAACCGCTGATCGGCAAGGGCGATAGCTCTTATTCCATGAAAATATCCGAGAGCGGTGAAAACCTGGAGTTTTTTATCTACTCGTCAAGCCAGTGGTTCAACGTGACAGCAAAACTTCCTAGCGATGCCGCCTCGAAATTTCACCGTTACGCAGGAACCTATGACGGCAAGGCGCTGAGCCTTTTCATCGATGCCAAACCAGCCGCCACCAAGGATTGCACGGCAGCGGTTTCGCAAAATTCCTTTGAGCTTGCTGTCGGCATCGATACTGAGGAAACCGCTCGCCGCCTCAACGGTTCAGTCCGTAACGCGGCGGTTTACACGAGAACGCTGAGCGCCGACGAGCTTGAGAACAATACGGCCAAAGCCGAGGTTCTGTTGGATTTCACCAAAGACGCAGAGAAACCGAAGACCCAGAGTTTCTTCGCTTACGGCGGCGATTTCAATGACCGCCCTACCGACCGCTCTTTCTGCTGCAACGGCATCGTAATGGCGAATCTGCTACCTTCGCCGCAGTTTGAGGAGGTGAAAAGTGTCTATCAAAACATCCATACCACACCGGTTGACATCATTACGCCCAATATCAAAATCCAGGTTCAAAACGAAAATTTCTTCCACAGCCTCAATCCGATCACAGGTTCGTGGAAGCTGATGCAAGATGGAGTCGCGGTGGCAGAAGGAAAACTCAATCTTCCCGAGGTCGCCGCTCAGCAAAGCGCGGTGATCGAAGTGGCCACGGGTCACACGCCGGTGCCCACCAGCGAATATTTCCTCCGGGTCCGTTACGACATTATGGATGCCACTCCTTGGTATCCGGCCGGTATGCCGATCGCCTGGGATGAAATCCCGCTACCGTGGGGCAAACGCACTCCGCCTACTCCCACCGTTTCAGAATTTCCTGCTAGTTTCACCGAGGATTCGTCGGTCATCATGGTGCGGTCAAAGGATCTGACTGTGGCAATTGATAAATCGCGTGGCATCCTCACTTCGGTAAAATCCAAAAAGCAGGAATGGCTCGTTTCTCCGCTCGAACTCAATTTCTGGCGGCCGCCCACCAACAACGACGAGGGCGCGAAACTCAACCACAAGCTTAAGATTTGGCAGTATGCCGGCGCACGAAGCAAGACCTCCACCGTCATCGCTGCGCAGGATGGCAAGGATGTGACTGTCACCGCCGAATTGACTATCCCGGCTGCGCAAAGCAGCGCGACGATACGCTATCGTTTCACCGGTGGCGGCCAGATCCTAATCGATACCGATTTTCGTGCCGACAAGGAGCTCCCCACTATTCCACGAATCGGCTACCAGTGCGAAATCCCCAACAGAACTCCGCTCTTGCAATGGCATGGCCTCGGACCGCAGGAGAATTACATCGATCGCAAATCTGGCGCATGGACCACCGTTCATCAGGGCACAGTTCCCGCATTGTTTCATGGTTACATCGATCCGCAGGAATCAGGAAATCGCAGCGGCATTCGCTGGGCGGCACTCACTAGCCCCACAGGTGGCAGTAGCTTGAGGGTGGACTCTACCGGTGAGAGCCTGTTGGAAATGAGTCTCTATCCGTGTACCGAGTCCGACATCACGATGGCGATGCACCGGAGCGAACTTCCAAAGCGGGAGTTCTACACGCTTAATCTTGAACATCGTCAGTCCGGCTTGGGCGGCATCAACTCCTGGGGCGCGACGGCATTGCCGCAATACCAACTTCCCGCCGGCAAATCCTATCATTGGTCGTTCATGCTCTCGCTCACAGAGACTACTGCCCGACAACCAATCTCGATACCTCCCGCTCTGCCAATCCTTCCGGTAAAATAAGCAGTGCAAAAAGGACTCATATTCGATCTCGACGGCACACTGGTGGACTCCCTGAATGGACTCACGGCGTCTTTGAATCATGCGCTGACAGAAGCTGGACTGCCTACACATCCAATGGAAGCCGTCCGTGGATTCATCGGAAATGGCGCACGCATCTTGGTGACCCGCGCGGCTCCGCAAGACGCGGATGATCAGTTGCTAGACCGCTTGGAAAGCAGCTTCAAGGCGGACTACGACGTCACTTGGCCGGGCGGCACGTTTCCCTACGAAGGAATCAACGAGTTGCTGGACCTACTTCAGTCAAAAGGCATCCCTCTCGCCGTGCTTTCCAACAAACCGCACCCGTTCACTGCTACGATCGTAGCGCAGATTTTCCCCAGCATCGATTTCAAGGTCGTGTTAGGCCAATTGCCAGGCATTCCGCACAAACCGGATCCTACCGGAGCTTTGGAAATCGCCAATCTGTTCGGGCTGCTACCCGGGGAATGCACAGTGATCGGAGATTCCACGATGGACTTGGAAACTGCGCACAACGCAGGGATGGAGGCCATCGCAGTGACCTGGGGATTTCACGATCGCGCGCGACTCATCGCTGCAGGAGCAAAATACATCGCGGACAATCCCGAGGAGTTGAGAGAAATGTTGGATTAGGAGCGATTGAGTTCGTCCACCTGTTCGTTGAGTGTGCAGAAATCATAGAGCCAGCCAACGAGAAACAGACCACCCGTGAGAAGCCAGATGATGCCGGTTCCGATCTTGCCCATGTAAAAGCGGTGGATTCCAAAAGCACCGAGGAAGGTCTGGAAAATCCACGCCAGCGAATAATCATAGTTTCCCGAAGTGAAGCGGCGATTCGCTTGGCGGTACATGCTAGGGATCAAGAAAAGATCGATTAGCCAGCCAACACCTAACAATCCACCTGTGAAAAACCAGATCGCTCCAGTGACCGGTTTGCCATAATAAAACCGGTGTGCGCCGGTGAATCCGAAGATCCACAATAGGTAGCCGATGGACTTGAGATGCGTCTCGTCTTTCGATGCAGTCATACGCGGAGCATGCCCCAGTAGCACACTCCGCGCGATGGGAATTTTCCCTACAGTTTGGAAGGATCAGGCAAAACTGGCGACAAGCTTCTCGCTCAGACTCTTCACAGCAGCGGCAAGTTCAGGATCGACCAATTGACCTTCCTGAGTGAAAGCCTCGTGAGCCTTGGGAACTGAAACCTGCTCTGGCAGCACTTTGATGTGAATGTTCTCCAGAAACGGACGGAGCTGCACAAGACTGCGGGCACCACCATAGCCGCCGGGTGATGCGGACAAGATCGCTGCGGTCTTACCATTGAGTACCGAAAGCGGTTTTTCAGCTTCCGAAGTAGCGCGGGAAACCCAATCGATCGCATTTTTCAATACAGCTGTTATGGTACTGTTATATTCCGGCGAGGCGATGATAAGACCGTCGTGTGAAGCGAATAGAGCCTTCAGCTTCTGAGCGGTTTCAGGCATTCCTTCCGCCGATTCGAGATCCTCGTCGAACAAGGGCATGCGGAAATCACGCAGCGAGATCAAGGTGACGTCGGCTCCTGCATCACGGGCCGCGTTTGCGGCGAGTGTGACGAGCTTTTGGTTATAGGAAGCGGCGCGGAGACTGCCGCTAAAGGCAAGTAGGCGTGGATGTTTCATGATGATTTAGGCGTTGGCGTTTTCGAGAGATGGGTAATCAGTGTATCCGACCGGACCGTCGGCATAGAATGTGGAAGGATCGGGCTCGTTCAATGGGGCGCCGGTGCGGAAGCGCTCCACCAGATCCGGATTTGCGATGGCGGCCTTGCCCCATGCCACCGCATCGACTTTCCCTGATAGGATTGCCTCGCGTGCGGCATCGGCCGTGAAGCTTTCGTTAGCGATATAAACGCCGCCGAAGGATTCTTTGAGAGAAGGTCCGAGCGCGGGCTTATCAAAGGACTCACGGGCGCAAATGAAGGCGATCTTACGTTTTCCGAGTTCGCTTGCGACGTGATGAAAAACGGCTGAGATGTTCGAATCTCCGACGCCGTGCGCATCGCCTCGGGGCGCGAGATGCATACCTACGCGATCAGCTCCCCAGACGGAGATCACCGCATCGGTGACTTCCAGCATAAGGCGCGCACGGTTCTCGATAGAGCCACCGTATTCGTCGGTGCGATGGTTCGAGGAATCCTGGAGGAATTGGTCGAGCAGATAGCCGTTTGCACCGTGGATCTCCACACCGTCGAACCCGGCGGCCTTTGCGTTTTCCGCAGCGCGGCGGTAGTCCTCGATGATTCCGGGAATTTCCTCCAGATCGAGAGCGCGCGGTGTGACGAAGTTTTTCATCGGCCGGATCAGACTGACATGTCCTTCCGCTGCGATCGCACTCGGTCCGACTGGCAGCTCGCCATCCAGATAGACCGGATCCGAAATGCGGCCGACGTGCCAGAGTTGGAGCAGGATTTGTCCGCCTGCATCGTGCACGGACTGGGTTACCAATTTCCATCCCTCCACCTGCTCGGCGGACCAGATACCGGGTGTGCTAGGATAGCCGACGCCCTGCGGCGAAATCGAGGTGGCTTCCGTGAGGATGAAACTGAACGCAGCGCGTTGGGTGTAATACTCGGCCATCATCGAATTCGGAACGCGTCCGGCGAACGCACGGGTCCGCGTGAGCGGGGCCATGACGATGCGATTGGGGAAAGTGAACGCGCCGGCTTTGAGCGGCTGGAAAAGTGGATCTGACATGATGATGTTGGTTGGAGTATCAGGCTTCGGGTTTTGCTTCGAGCTTTAGTTCGATGACGACTTCGTCACGGATGAGATCATCCGCTTTTCCCGCATAAACAATGCCAAAATCCTTGCGATTAATGTTAAAGGTGGAGTCGATCTTCACCGTGTCGCCGTTCTGGCTGACCGTCGCAGGGAAGCTGATATTTTTCGTTTTCCCGTGGAGGGTGAAATTTCCAGAAACGGTGAAAGCGGTGTCGGATACCTTGGCTTTGGTGGTCTTGTCGGCCGGATTCTCACAGGAGACGAAAATTGCGGGAGTGGCGAGGACGATGGCGAGAAATGTTAGTTTTATGATGTTTGTCTAATGATGTACTATAGAGAATCGGCCTTACTTGAGGTCAAAGAGAATTGCTTCGGTGTTTTCCTGGTTGGCAATAATTTCGAGCGTGGCGGGTTCTTCGAGGGACACCGCATCACCGGCGAAAAATTGGATACCACCGATAGTGAGTGCGCCTTTCGCAACGTGCAGCCACATGCCACGCCCGGGCTGCAGCTCGTGTTGGACGGAGGTCCCAACAGAGAGCTTGAGAAGATAGATCGAAGCGTCCTGGGCGATGGTGGCAGAGCCGTCGCGTCCGTCGGAGGAGATCACGAGGGTTTTTGGATCATTCTCGCGACCCGCCTCGGGTGTCCACTCGGTGTAAGCGGGCTTGAGTCCACGGGTATCGGGCGTGATCCAGATTTGGAGCAAGTGGGCAGACTCGGAGGAGGAAGGATTGTATTCCGAATGGCGGACTCCAGAACCCGCACGCATAAGCTGGATTTCACCGGGCTTGAGAACGCGCTTGTTCCCCATCGAGTCCTCATGAGCAAGGCTGCCAGCGAGCAGGTAGGAAAAAATTTCCATGTCGCGGTGAGCATGAGTCGGGAAGCCGCCCATCGGAGCGATGCGGTCGTCGTTGATCACGCGGAGCGAACGGAAGCCCATGTGCGCCGCGTCATAGTAGTCGGCGAAGGAAAAGGTGTGCCAACTGTCCAACCAGCCGTGTTCGGCATGGCCACGGTCATTGGCGCGGCGGATGTTCAGATCGAGTTGTGAGGTCATGGAAAAAACCATAGCGGATTTTTCCGGCGCGCATAATGCCGTCTCCGCAGGCTGAGCATGCACAAAACGACAGTCTCAGGATTATGCGGCGAACTCAGTCCAACAGATTCGCGTAGTGCTTGCGGGCGAGCGCCATCGACAGATCGAGAATCCCCTGGCTGCGGGTGTGGCGCAGCGCCTCGTCCGACATCGCCGCGCACTCGGCGTAGCTCAACGAGCGAATCGCATGCCCGACACGCGGCACCTGCTGCGGGCCGACGGAAAGTTCCTCGACACCGAGGCCAATGAGCAATGGCGTGAGGCGGATGTCACCCGCCATTTCACCGCAGATACCGGTCCAGATGCCGTTATCGGTGGCAGCATCGATGGTGCGTTTGATCAGGCGAATCACTGCGGGGTGTGTCGGCCGATAGAGATCCGCGACATGCGGATTCACACGGTCTGCTGCGACGGTGTATTGGATGAGGTCGTTGGTACCGATCGAAAAGAAATCCACTTCCGGTGCTAGCAGATCGGCACAAATCGCTGCGGCAGGCACCTCGATCATGACGCCGACGGGTAGCTCGTGGTCGAAGGCGATGCCTTCCTTGTCTAGCTCGTCCATGCAGCGCCTGACCATTTCCTTACCGCGCCAGACTTCGGATAGACCGGAGATCATCGGGAACATCACCGATACCTTGCCAAAGGCGCTGGCACGCAGAACCGCGCGGATCTGCTCGCGGAACATCGCCGGACGCGCCAGCGAGACGCGGATGCCGCGCCAGCCGAGGAATGGGTTCGGCTCGGGATCAGTTAGGGGCTCGACTGGCAATTTATCACCACCTGCATCGAGCGTGCGGATGATGACGGTGTGCGGCCTCATTTCGGAAGCCACCCGCGTGTAAACCTCGGTCTGGCGTTGCTCATCAGGCATTTCCTCGCCGTTGAGGAGGAGGAACTCGGTTCGATAGAGACCGATTCCCTTCGCCCCGCTGTGTTTCACCAGAGGCAGATCGTCCACCAGCTCGATGTTCGCGGAAACGGTGAGTTCCCTGCCATCCGCGGTTGCCGTGGCGGCACCGCGCATTGCTTCGAGCGAGCTGCGCACCTTGGCTTTGACGTCGCTGAGGCTTCGATAGCGCTCGAGCGTTTCCGCTGTTGGATACAAAATGAGCTTACCCGTGTAGCCGTCGAGAATCGACGGAGCGAGGGCGATCACGTCGATGACCGCGCCCTCCAGTCCGACGACGGCGGGAATGCCGAATGCACGCGCCAGAATCGCGGTGTGCGAGTTCACGCTGCCCTGCTCAGTCGCGAATCCGAGGACGTGCCTGCGGTTCATCGATGCCGTATCTGATGGAGCCAGGTCGTAGGCCACCAGGATATGCAGGTCTTCCGGCCCCTGCGGGCGGGTGTCGCCATCTTCGCTGAAGTTGCGGAGAACGCGCTGCGCCACATCCTCGATGTCAGCCGTGCGTTCCCGTAGATAGGGATCCGGAATGCGGCGCATCGCTTCGAGGAAATTCTGCATCACCGCGTAGAAGGCATACTCGGCATTCTGCTGGCGGCGGGCGATCGCGTTGTGCACGCGGTCCACCACCGATTTGTCCTCCAGAATCATGACGTGCGCCTCGAAAATCCCGCTCTCGTTGTCGCCCGCTAGATCCTCCAGACGACTTTGCAACTCGATCAACTGACGCTTGGTGATATCGATCGCCTCCTTGAAGCGATCCTGTTCGCGTGCCACCTCATCCTCGGTGATTTCATAGACCTCTGGAGCCGTGAAACCGCGGGCCACCACATGCACCGGAGCGATGGCGATCCCCGGAGAGGCTGGGATTCCCTCATAGATCACTTCTGGTTCAATTCCCGGTTTCGGCATGTCCTACACACACAATGGTTCCGATCCGGGGCGGCGTTCAAGACACAATTTGACGCTTTTTTATGGGACACGGGACCGAAAGAGCCCAGAAAATCTAGGATTTCCGAGAACGAGGGTTGCACGGCCGGGATACAGTGCCAGCTTTGCTGAAATGAAATCCATCGCCCAGATTTTCACCGCCGTTACCGCAGGAGTTTTCGCCAGCAGCGTCATGGCCGAGCCGATCGCCGTCGGAGCAGCCCTGCCATCTGTCGAACAGAAAAATCAGGACGACCACGCAGTCAAAATTTCCGAAGTGGGAAAATCCGGCTATCTCCTCGTTTATTTCTACCCGAAGGCCGACACTCCCGGCTGCACGAAACAGGCATGCAGCCTCCGTGATTCCTATGCTGCGCTCACCGACAAGGGTGTCAAAATCCTCGGAGTGAGCATGGACAAGGTGCCCGCGCAGAAAGCCTTCAAAGAGAAATACAAGCTCCCCTTCGATCTGCTGGCTGACTCGGACGGCATCGTGGTGAAGGCTTTCGGAGTGCCTAACGCAGTGGGATTCTCGAAACGCCAAGCATTCCTTTTCAAGGATGGTAAACTTGTTTGGCGAGACCTCGCCGCCGCCACTGACAAACAGGCGGAAGACGTGCTCAAGATCCTTGACGCAAAATAACAGGCAGCACTACTCACGACCCGCCATTTGCGGAGTTTCTACTGTACTCGCCCGCGTGAGCCCGCTGAGGAAACTTTCGTAGCCCACGAGTTCCATCCGGCCATCGTGATGCTCGATGATGCCGGTCATGCTTTCTACCCAATCTCCAGAATTCAAATAATGGATCTCCCCGACGTGTTTGTCCTCGGGCGTGTGGATGTGACCGCAGATGATTCCGTCGCACTTTCGAAGTCGGGCAAGGTCTTGGAGGAGCTGTTCGTAACGGTCCACGAAGCTTACCGCTGATTTCACCTTCGCCTTCACCTGCTTGCTGAGAGAGAAATATTCCTTCCCGCGCCACGCCCGCCATTGGTTGTAGAAGCGGTTCACCTTCAGCAGGAAATCGTAGCCCACGGCCCCTAACGAAGCCAACCATCGGTGGTTCGTGGAAACGCTATCGAAGCCGTCGCCGTGGATCACCAAATAGCGCCGCCCGGCGGCAGTGGTGTGGATGTGCTCCTTGGCCACCTTCAGTCGGCCGAAAGCCAGCGGCAGGAAGCGCTCCAGAATGTCGTCGTGGTTTCCCCTCAGATAGACCACGTCCGTATCGTCGCGCTCCATCATTTTCAGAACCTTGCGAATGAAACGGCTGTGCCGCCCGCTCCATTTTCCACCACGGCGCAAAGCCCAGCCATCAATGATGTCGCCGTTGAGAATCAGTTTCTGACAGCGGATGTGTTTGAGAAACTCCACCACCTCGTTCGCCTTGCTGTCCGGCGTGCCAAGGTGAATATCTGATAGGATGACCGTGCGGCAGGAGAACTTCGGCCGCTTTCCGAGCTTGTACGATGCCGGAGCCTTCGAGCGCCGACCTTCCGAAATGGTTTCCAATTGAAACTCGAATTCCCTCACCACCTGATCCCAGCCAAGGGTCTCCGCCACCTCACGCGCCGCTTGGCGCATGCCGTGGTGCGGTCGCAAGGCGAGTCCGGACACTGCCAGTCTGATGAATTCCGCCGCATCGCCCTTGGTGGCCTTTAAGCCGTTCACGCCGGATTTCACATGCAGAGCCGCTGCTGCGTAATCGTAACTCACCGTGACCAAACCACTGGCCATGCCTTCCAACAGGACGTTTCCAAATGTCTCTGTCTCGCTCGGAAAAATCAGCACATCTGCCGAGGCATAGTGGCGCGCGAGTTCCTCACCCAGCTTTACCCCTACAAAATGCGCCCAGCCATACTTCTCTGCTAGACGCTCACGCAGCGGACCATCACCCACCACCACGCATTGCACGTCCGGCACGGCCTGGCGCATCTGCTCGAAAGTCGCCAGCGCCAGATCGAAATTTTTCTCCGCCGCCACCCGCCCGACCATAATGACCACCGGCGTCCCGACCCGCGCGCCCCATTCGGACCGAAGGCTCTCGCTGCGTTTCCCCGGCGCATACAATTCCGTATCCACACCACGACCTAGCAGACACACTTTTTCAAATCCCTCGGCCCGCAGTTGCTCCATCACATCGCGCGACGGTGTGAGCGTGCAATCGGCGCGCTGATGGAATTTTTTCAGATAGGCCATCGCCACCGATTGCAATCCACCGAGACGGTATTGCTCCATATATTGATGGAAGTTTGTGTGAAATCCCGTCGCCACAGGAATCCCCAGCGCGTTGGCCGCCTTGAGCGCGGATTTACCTAACGGACTTTCCGTCGCCACGTAGATCGCGTCCGGACGTTTCTTGAGCCAGCGCGCGCGCAGCTTGAACGGCTCCGGCAGACCCACCCTCACCTCCTTGTATCCGGGAAGAGCCACGGATGCGGAAATCGTTTCCCCCTGCTTCGCGAACTCACCGGTGTGGATGACGTGCACCCGGTGACCACGCCTCTTCATCCCGTCGCAAAGCCGTCCGAGGGTCATGGCCACCCCGTTCACATCCGGGGCGAAGGTATCCGTCACGATGTCGATTTTCATGAGCTACTGAAATTCTTAAAAACTTCAACAGCATCCAACCCCATCTGCCCGTCACAAACACATCTGTTCTCGTGGCGATTTCGTCACATGGGATACAAAACCTGCTCCAGAAACAACCCGTCCGCAGGCGCGCACAGCGGTGATTTCCCCAGCGGCAAGCCCGCCGGTTGGTCGAGCAGTGCGGCGAAGTCATCCAGTCGGATCCGCCCTTGTGCGGCGTGAACTGCACCACCCGTTAGTAGGCGGACCATTTTATAGAGGAAACCATCTCCCTTGTAGCTGATCTGATAGCCGTCCTGCAGAGTCGTGAGTTCCACCGACTCAATCGTCCGGCACCAGTCGATGTCCGGCGTTTCATTACCCCGATAGGCAGCGAATGCATGGAAATCATGGCGACCGATGAAAAGCGCAAGCGCGTCCCACAGCACATCTGCATCGAGCTGGCGCGGGAGGTGCCAAGCCAGCCCCGCTTTGAGCGGCGGGAGAATGGGATCGGTGCAGAGATCAAAATGATAGACCTTGCCGATGGCAGAAAAACGGCTGTGGAAATCTGCCGCCACTTCCTCACATGCCATGATGCGGATCGTCGCGGGCAGCTTGCAATTGAGTGCCGGCACCCAGTTGAACGGGTTCATCGTGATTTCCGGCGGCGCGTCGAAATGGGCGATCTGCGCCAGCGCGTGCACCCCGGTATCCGTGCGACCGGAGCCATGCAGGCGCAGCGGTTGTTTCGCCACTTCCACCATCGCAGCCTGGATGATGTCCTGCACGGTGTTTCCGCCAGCTTGGGATTGCCAGCCGCTGTAAGGACGGCCGTCGTAGGCGATGGTAAGCTTGAGACGCATCTGTCCGTTTATTGTGAGTTCTCAATCGCTTCCTTGATCGGGCGCTTGATCGCGTAGCCTTCCTGCTGGGACTCGCCGTTGACAGTGACGGTTCTCTTCACCAGACAACCGCTGGTGAGAAAGGCTGCGGCTCCCGAGAGCAGGTAGCTTAAAATGAGTTTGGCATTCATCGGTGACAAGAATTCAGGAGACGAAAGTTGCCGCGCTGCCACAAGGGCAAATTCCAGAGCGTGCCGATGCGGTTAGGGAACGGAGAGGAGTTGGTGCATCTGACGGACTTGAGAGAGCGACCTTGTAAAATGCCGGCATTCAAACATGAATCTACGCAAACCGAGGCGTCCTACATCGTAATCAAGCCTTCAGAGAACTAGACTGGGGCGATTGAAAATGCTGGGCTACTTGAACATCACAGGCCTAGAAACCGCCTAGCTGAAGTGCGCGGATTCTCAGATCGCATCGAAGCGCAATGCCGCAATGTCGAGGGGGCTTCAGGAACTTCGGTTCACTAGCGGGCCGGTAGCAATTTATCCACTCTGCGGCGAGACGCCGCAGCCACTTTTACGCTGCCTCGGCAATGATGAGAACTTCGGCGAAAGGGAGATCGGATAAGAGCGCGAAGGCATTGTGGCGGGTGAGCCGGGCGCGGGTGGCGGCGGGGCTGGCCATGCCGCAGAGGAAACGGGCGAGCTGGCGCGGGGTGGCGAGGGCGGCGTGTTTCTGATCGACGAGGTCTTTCACCAGGCCGAGCTCCTCGTTGGTGGCGCGGCGGTATTTAGGTCGCTTAATGGATTTCGCAGGGACGCCGCGGCAGCGGTCGCAGTGGCCGCAGGGTTGCTCTAACTTTTCACCGAAGTGCTTCGTCAGATAGGCGGTGAGGCAGCCGCGTTGGGAAGAAATGGCGAGGACCTGGCGGAGGCGATCGAGGTCGGATTGCTCGCGGGTTTGAAATTTCTCAACGAGGGAAGCGATGAGGATTTTGAGATCGCCGGGGTCTTTTTTCATCCGGTAGGCGTGGCGGACGCCGGAGACAGTGAGGATGATGTCGCCCGCGGCTTGTAGATCGTTGAGAAGGGCGACGATTTTCTCCCGGGTGGTGGAAAAATCGACAGCGAGCTTGTCCGGATAGAAATACCACCACCAGCGTTTCATTTCACCGGCGGCTAACAGGCGCTGGAGGAGCTTGCGTTCTGATAGAGAACGGCCGGCGAGGATTTTCTCCTCCGGGCGTAGGAGTTTGGCGCGGTAGGTGGCATAGTGGCTTCCGGTGGCCTCGATGATGCCGTCGATTTCCAGATAGGTCATGACGGTGGCGATGACAGTCGGGCGGATGTCGCAGACGGTGGAGAGTTCGTAGGGTGAAACATCGAACTTATCGCCGAGGCGGAGCACGCGGTCGATGAGGTTGCCAAGGGCGCGGGGCGATGGAGTGTCCGAGTGGATGAAGTTTTCCAGCACGGTAAGATCATCGCCGCAGGCTAACATTTCGCAGACGGCGGGCTTTCCGTCACGGCCGGCGCGGCCGATTTCCTGGGTGTGGTTTTCCAGGCTTTTCGGGAGATTGTAATGATAGACGGCGCGAATGTTGGATTTGTCGATGCCCATGCCGAAGGCGATGGTGGCGACGATGATGCGGGTCTCGCCCTTCATGAACGCGCTCTGGGCATCGGCGCGAAATTCGGCGGGAAGCCCGGCGTGATAGGCGCGGGAAGAGAGCCCGCTCTTGGCGAGGAAGGTGGATACTTCCTCGGCGGTTTCCTGGCGTGTGACATAAACGACGGCGGGACCTTCGACAGCGGTTAGTTTTTCCAACAGAAGTGATTTCCGCTCGGCGGCGGTGCAGGGAGTGACGCGCAGGTCGAGGTTAGGCCGGTGGAAACTGAGCTGCACGTGATCCGCCGTGGCGATGCGGAACGCCTTGCGGATGTCGCGCGCGACCTTGGGCGTGGCGGTGGCGGTGAGGCAGAGCACGCGTGGGATTTTCAGAGTGCGGCAGAGTTTCGCGAGCTTGAGGTAGTCCGGGCGGAAATTGTGGCCCCACTCGGAAATGCAGTGCGCTTCATCGATGGCAGCAAGCTGGATGGGCAGGCGTTTCATGCGCTGGCGGAAAGCCTCATTCGCGAAGCGCTCGGGTGCGATGTAGAGCAGCTTGAGAGTGCCTGCATCGAGGCGTTGATAGACGTCACGCACTTGATCAGCATCGAGCGTGGAATCGAGGCGCGCGGCGGCGATGCCCTTTGCCTCCAGAGCGTCCACCTGGTCTTTCATGAGCGCGATGAGCGGAGAAACGACGAGGGTGAGGCCATCCAGCATCAGCGCTGGGACTTGGTAGCACAGTGATTTCCCACCACCCGTCGGGAAAACCGCGAGAGCAGATCGCCCATCCAACAGTGCGCGGATCACCGGCTCTTGGCCCTCACGGAAGGCATCGAAGCCGAAATGGGAGCGAAGAGTTTGGAGCACGCCGGAGCTTCCCGTGAGGAGTTGGCGGTGACAAGACCGGAAAGAATCGGCCCTCGCAGTCTTGAGGCTTGGCAATCGGTGTGACCCGGCCAAAATCCGCCCATGTTCAGCGCCAGCAAACTCACTCCGGAACAAAAAGATGCTCTCAAACAATGGGCCGCCGAGGGAGCCACCATGTCTGATCTCCAGCGCCACCTGAAGGACGACTTCGGCCACACCCTGACTTACATGGACACCCGATTTCTCATCCTCGACCTCGGCATCGAGCTGATCGAGGCCCCCAAGGTGGAGCCGAAAAAAGAGGAAAAACCTGCGCCAGTCCCAACCGGAAAAGTCACCACGACGATGGACTCCCTCACCCTGCCCGGCGCGATGGTCAGTGGAAAAGTCACCTTCAGCGATGGAGAAGAAGGCGTTTGGCTCCTCGACAACACAGGCCGCCCCAGCCTGGATCCCGATACTCCGGGATATCGCCCGACACAGGAAGACATCATGGAATTCCAAATCCAGCTCCGCGATCTGATCCAGAAAAGCGGCCTCTGATCCGGCGTCTCACCGACATGAACCGGCTTCGGCGGCGTTAACTTCGTGAAACATGCCCAGCCCGGTCCGTCAATTTCCTCTCTACGCGTTGGCGCTGGCCGCCCTCGTTTCCGGCTGCAAACCAGCGCCGCCCGCGAAGAAGGCCTCTGCGAAACCGTCGTCACCTGTTGCCGATACCGACCTTGCCTCGCAACTCGCCGCCGCCCGCGTGGATGCGGCGAAATCCAAATCCCCCGATGAAGCACTGGCCCTGCTCGTTTCCGCGCTAACGGTTAATCCACAGTCCGAGGAAGCCCGCACCGCCATCGATAAGATTCTTTCGGAAACCGTCTGGAACTGGCCGATGCTCACGCTCGACCACCGCCTCCCCATCGATCAGATCTCCTTCGCTACGCCATCGTCACTCTGGGTGAGTCTGACAGGAGATGCTAACACGACCGTGCTCTGGGATCTCGAAACCCTGAAAATCACGAACGTCCTATTCCCCACCGACAAGGACAAGACCAGTGATCTCATCTTCGACGCCGGTCACCAATCGGTCGTCGTCCGGCGCGGGCCGGTGAATCTGCTTTGTAACGCCCGCACGCTGAAGCCGGTGCGCGATCTCGGTGCGGTGCCCGATTTCATCACACCGTCCGCCGTGATCGTTTTTTCCCCTGATGGATTGTTAGTCGCACACCCATCGTTTGTTTCCGCACAGGACCATTCAATCGTCTGGCACATCAAGGATGCAGCGACAGGTGAAATCGTCCGCACTTCGGACCCGGTGCCGGAGAGCGCGCCACACCCGCTTGCCGCCTGTCTGGACCGTCGGCTGCTGCGCGTGTTGAATGCCGACGGAAGCCTGATGGAAATGCCGCTCTCGCCGTTGGAACCGATCATCAACGTCCCGCCGAAGGCCGCTGTCACCTTGATTCACGCGCAGTTTTCCGCTGATGGAAATTCCGCCCTAACGCTTCAGGACCAAGGGCCACATCTGCCGCCCTTACAGGCGAGAATCGCATTCGATGAGGGCGACGATTCATCGCTCGCGCCCAGCTTTCTCGCTGGCCGTTTCCCATGGAGCACACATCCTAACATTTGGAACGGACTGATGAACGACAGCGTGCAAGCCAGATTCAGGATCAATGGGCAGCAGTTGGAAATCCTCAGCTCACCGCACGCGCCGCTGCGGGCCACGTCTGATATCACGGCTGCTGCTTTTGCAAAAGACAGGGTCATCACCGGAGAACAAAGCGGCGCGCTCACCATCCACCGACTGCTGCCCCTGCCGGTTAAATCCAGCGTGTCCGGTAAACCCGCCGCCATCAACGCAAAATCACTAACCGCCCTCCAGCAGCTTGCAGAAGCTGTTGCGGGCACCCGCTACGATGCGAAAGAACGCAGCTTCATCCGGCCGGGCACAGATGAACGCCTCATAGCCCTCAACGCCTGCTCAATGGAATCCATCAGCGGAATTTTCCCTGATCTGGAATTCCACCCAGTCGTCGATGCCATCGAAGCCACCGAAACCCGTCATGCCGATCCCGAAGCATTTCTGCCGCTGTGGAACCGTCTCGCCCTAGCCGATGCCAGCGGGAAGTCATGGCCATCCATTCTATCACTTTCCATGGATCTCGAAAAAACGCCGTGGTATCAGGAGCTCACCGCAGCCGTGATCAGCCGGACGGCTGAAAAACCGACGGACTCGGAGTGGAACGCCCCGGTGCGCATGGAGAAAGTGTTCGATTCGGCGGAGACGGAGGATATTCTATCAGCCATCAACGCTGCCGGAGGAAAGGGCCCCGGTGCCGCTGCCGCGCTATCGCTGGCACTTGCATCCGTGCATCCGGAGTGGATCGAGGCCTGCTTGGCCAAAGCCACAGATCTACCGGCGGTCCTGCGAAAAATCTCGAAGTCGCGTATCGCGTGGCTGGAGAACCGCAAGGCGGACGCGCTTTCCGTCTGGCCAGAGCTTTTCCCCACGCTGGCGGAAATCCGGCTGCGCGAGGATTGGGAGGGATGGGAGCAGGCGGATTTCTCACCCGCTCTGGAAAAACTCCGACAGTGTGCTAACGACGAACTCACCGCCGTCGAGGTGCCGGAGAACTCGACGCCCGAACAGCGCAAAGCCGTCGCCGCCCGCCTCAGCGATCCGGCAACGCTGGCCACCATCGGCCGAAATCGCTTCGCCAATGCCTGTCTCAACGCCGCGCTCGCGATGTCCGCATTCAAGGAAGACAAGGAAGCTACCTTCGAGCTCGCCGCCCGCGCCCGCGAACTCGGCGCAGCCCCCGAGCCCTGCCTGCGCGCCGAGGCCCTCGCCCTGACGGCGCTCGGCGAATACAAGGAGGCCCATCCGAGATGGATCGAGCTCATCACTGAACATCCGTTAGCAACCCACCTCCCCGGCGACTACGCGGAAGCCGCCTACACCGCCTTCGAAAACGCGGACCCGCGGCAGGCGATGGAAATCCTAACGACCGGCATCCACCGCTACCCGCAGGATGCGAACTTCGCCCTCCGCGCCGGATGGGTGGCTCTCCTAACGGGAAATCCGGAGCGGGCCTATCAGTTTCTCCAGGCAGGACAACGAATCGGCTTTCCGCAGGAAAAACTGGAGAACGCCACTGCCCTACTGGCGATCGCCGCCGCTCAAAACGGAGCGACCGACGATGCCGCAGTCTATTACAAGGACCTGCTGAAAATTTCACCCGACTGGCAAGATCCCCAGACCGTCGAGACGCTCGACTGGCCGGAGGAACTCAAAGCCACGCTGCGGCAGCTCGCGTGGTGAGCGGGAATCAGGCGAGGTCCTTCACCTGCACCTGCGCCCACCATTCCTTGAAGGAATTGATGAACACATTGTGGTCGGGATCCACCTGATAGGCATCGTGGTCCTCGATCGTGTCGAATTTCATCGTCAGAGCGTAGTCCCACGATTGGTCGATCACCGGCCGGATCATGACCTTGGCTGGCACCGCCCAGCGCCCCCCCTTGACGAGATCAACTTTAAAAAGCGAGTCGAGACCTTGCTCGAAAACAGCCATGTCTGCGGAATTCTTGAATTCGTCCTTCAGCCAGAAATATACGTGGTGGTCCATGCCGTATGCAGATAGCGATACCCGATTCCCACCGCAAGCCCGATCCCACCCATCCCTTTTCATGCGCAACTCTATTTTCACCCTGTTTTCACTCGCCTCAATCGTCTCCGCAGATGACTCGATCCAGCAGGCTGCCGAGGCACGGATCTGGCTTCGCGTCCCAGCGGGGTCGGCTCCGCTCACGGATGTCCGGGTCTCATCCGGCAGTGCTAGGGAGGCAGACTGGAAAAAGGATTCCTCCGACCGCGAACAGATCACGGATGTGAATTTCCCTATCCATTGGTGGTCATGGAAGGAGATCACCATCCGCTTCACGCCGGCGCAGGATGAGATGGTGAACTTAGCCCTAACCGGGCCATGGGCGGCAGGAAAAGAAGGCAGACTGCTTCACCAGGAAATACTGTGGGACGACGTCCGCGCCAGCGGAGCAGAAATCAAAAACGGCGGATTCGAATCGCGTTCCGAGGCCGGGCCAGACTCGTGGACCTCCCCGCAAGCGCCGTATCCAGCCACCAGTGAATGGCCGCTCGCCGGAGCAGAAGCGGGCGAAGGAAAATCCGTGGCCGCCTCGTGGCACAACCGCCCGCTCTCCCAATCCATCGCAGTGAAAGCCGGACAGCCCGTCACGCTAACACTCCGTGCCAAGGCCGCGACGATCCCCGGATTTATTAGTCCAAAACTTCTCGGAAAAGACACACCCGCCCACCAAGCGGCTGCCGGTCTCAAGCGCGGCATGAACCTGGGAAACTGTTGGGAAGCCCCCCCACCCTATTCGTGGGGCGTCCGTTTCACGACGGAGGACATCGACCGCATCGCCGCCGAGGGATTCGACCACATCCGCGTGCCGGTGGCCTGGCATTTCCATCTGAAGCAAACGGATGCCGGCCTTGAGATCGATCCATCACTACTAACCGACCTCGAACCTGTGCTGCGCCGCGCATTGGAAAAGAAAATGCACGTTCTGCTGAACTGGCATCACTTCGACGATCTGACCGACGATCCGGCCAAGAACCGCGAGCGATTCGTGAATGGATGGCAAGCCATCGCACGCCATTTCAAGTCATGGCCACCGGAACTCTTCTTTGAACTGCTCAACGAACCGCGCGACGCCCTAACCACTGAAACCGTCAACCCGATTCACGCCGAAGCCATCGCCGCGATCCGCAAAATCTGCCCCGAGCGCATCATTATCGTCAGTCCCGGCAAATGGGGTAGCATCCATGAACTTGATAAACTCCGCCTGCCCGATGGCGACGACCGGCTGATCGTCACCGTCCACTGTTATGAGCCGTTCTATTTCACCCATCAGAAAGCCGGATGGGTGCAGCTAGGCGATTTGAAAGGGCTCACTTTTCCCGGACCACCCGCGACTCCGCTGGAAATTCCAGTTTCCTTGCAGAACAACGCGGGCCTTAAGGATTTCATCACTCGTTACAATACGCTGCCGGCCGAAAAGAATCCGTGCTCGGCTGCGGTCATCATCGAGCTGCTGGATCTGGCGCGGGAGTGGTCGGACCATTTCGGCCGGCCGGTGCATCTGGGCGAGTTCGGCTGCATGAGTTCCATCGAGCCCGTCAGCCGTGCGCACTATACCCGGGAAGTTAGAGTGCAGGCGGAAGCCCGCGGCATCCCGTGGACATTGTGGGATTGGAAAGCCTCCTTCGGTTATTGGAACGCGTCGAAAAACGAAACAGTTCTCAAAGACGCTCTGTTTGGGAACTGATCGAGCGCGCGATGCAGTCGCATGAAAATCCTCGTCACCGCATTCGGTCCCTTCGGCGGACGCACGGAAAACGCTTCGGCGCTGGCCTTGCACGGGTTGCTGGAAATTTTCCCAAAACTGCGGACGAGAGTTCTGCCGGTGGACTCGGTAGTCGCGCCCGCGAGGATGAGGCAGGCGCTGAAATCGATCCGCCCGGACGCGCTGGTCATGCTCGGCGAGGCGGTGGGCAGCCGTGAGATCCGGCTGGAAACGACCGCATGGAACGAACTGGATTTCCGCATTCAGGACAACGCCGGACGGCAGCCGCCGTCACAAAAAATCGTCGCAACCGCACCGGCAAGCCTTTTATCCACGCTGCCGCTGGAGGCGATCCATCAGAAACTAACGGCGTATGGACATGAAATTCGTTTCTCGGACGACCCCGGCCGCTACCTCTGCAACCAGGTGTTTTTCACCGCCCGCCATTTCCTCGAATCTGGAGGTATCACCTGCCCCGCCGGCTTCATCCATCTGCCGCGGGAACGGGACTATCCCACCGGGCGGGCGGTGGCCGCGCTGGCGGAGGTGATCGGCGTCATCATGACCCGATGAATTTCGTTTGCCGCTCCGGGCCACAGCCGCAACAATGCAGCCAAGTCCAATGATCCGCCTGCTCATTTTCCTCCTCACGGCCGTTCCCGCGCTCGCCCAGTTGCCCTCGGACATTTACAAATCCGTGCTGCGCATCGAGGTCGCCACCCAGACTCCGGATTACGAAACCCCGTGGAGTGCCGGACGTTTCAGCGGCGCGATCGGCACCGGTTTCATCATCGGGAAAAACAAGATTCTCACGAACGCCCACGTGATTTCGAACTCCAAGCGCACTCTCATCACGGTGTATGGCAGTCCAAAAAAATACCCGGCCAAGGTCGAGTTTGTCGCCCACGACTGTGATCTGGCGCTGCTCTCAATCGACGATTTCTCGGATCTCGATTCATTTCCCGCCTTCGAGCTCGGCGCGGTGCCGACGCTGGAATCGCAGGTCCGTGTAATCGGCTACCCGGTCGGCGGCGAGCGTCTATCCGTCACCCGCGGCGTCGTTTCGCGGATCGACTTCCAGCCTTACTCACACACGCGCGCGGATTCGCACCTTGTCGTGCAGATCGATGCCGCTATCAATCCAGGAAACTCCGGCGGTCCGGTGGTGCAGGATGGCAAAGTCGTCGGCGTCGCATTCCAAGGACTTCGCCAGGCGGACAACACCGGCTACATCATCCCGACACCGGTGATCCGGCGCTTTCTTAAAGACGTCGAGGACGGGCAGTATGACCAGTATGTGGACCTCGGTGTTAGTGAATTCCCCCTTCACAATCCAGCGATGCGCAAGGCGTTCGGACTTCCTAACGACGGCAAGGGCGTGCTCATCACCAACGTCGTCCCCACCAGCTCCTGCGACGGCATTCTCAATCCCGGCGACATCCTCATGTCGTTGGACGGCCAATCCGTGGACAGCGCCGGCATGGTCAACATCGACGGTGAAAACGTGAATCTCAACGAGATCGTCGAGCGTAAGTTCGCCGGCGACAAGGTGGCCGTTAGTTTCCTGCGTAAGGGTGCGAAGAGCGACGTCGATGTAATATTGAAACCGCTCCGCTGGTCGCGCATGTATTCCGTGCAGTATGAAAAAACGCCGCGCTATCAGCTTTTCGCAGGACTCGTTTTCCAGCCGCTCGACACGAATCTGTTCGCCAGCGCCAAGTTCGACGACATTAACCTGCGCCGCCTCTACACCGACTACGTGCCGAAGGGGCTGTTTGAAAAACACCGGGACGTGGTCGTGCTCACCCGCGTGGAGAGTGATCCGATCACCAGCCAGCTCGGTGATTTCACCGGCTTCGCGGTGAACAAGATCAACGGCGTGGAGGTCCGCGACCTGGCGCACGCGCACGAGCTTCTCTATCCGAAGGAAGCGCCCGAGTTTTTTGTCATCGAACTCTTCGGAGCGCAGCGACCCGTCGTGATTCCGTCCGCCAACGTCGCGGCCGCTAACGACCGGATGATGAAAAACTACGGCATCGACCAGTTGGAAAACCTTCAGGACTGATCCATGCCACGCGTCGGAATCGCCCTCGGCTCGAACCTCGGAAACCGCCTCGCCAACCTTGGTGCGGCCCGCGACGCACTGCGGGAAATCGCTACGCCTGGGGAGCCGTTCCTTCAAGCCGCCACCTATCAGACGGAGCCGCTGCTCTGTCCGCCCGGCTCGCCTTTTTTCTACAACTCGGTGGTGGAACTTGCATTTGAAGGCGATGCCTTCGTTCTGTTATTACTCACGCAGGCGATCGAGATAGAGCTGGGACGGGTGGGAGTCCATGAGCGGAACGCGCCGCGTGTGATCGATGTGGATCTGCTTTATTTCGGTGATGTGATCGTGGATGCGGAAGAGCTCGTCCTGCCACATCCACGGATTGGCGAGCGCCGTTTCGTGCTCCAGCCGTTGGCGGACATCCGTCCGCAACTGGTGCTGCCAGGGCAGAAGAAAAGCGTCGCTCAGTTGCTTGCGTCGCTGGAATCCGAAGAGCCACTATTGATAGAAGTAGCAGAGTGATGAACTCTACCCAACTTTCCTCCTGGCCCGAATGGCTGGCCTGCCTTGCCGTTGCCGGGCTCGTCATTTCATGGACAGGAAAGCGCGGAACATCCGCAGCCATCCTGATAGGAATTGTGATGACTGCGTGGATCATCGGAACGGGCAAGGTATTTCTCGCGCCACTCGCGCAGGGAGGAACGATCTGGATTCTGATGGCTCGCATGAAAAACCCATGGCGTTGGATGGGAAAATGCGTCGCTATCGGAGGAGCAGCGGGCACGGCATTGCTTTGTTGGGTGTTCCCACTGCCGGAGGTGCCTCCACTGGCAGGCAGCCATCAGGTCGGCACTTTTACTTTGGAAATTCCGGCGGCAGGCGCATCACCGCGATTGGTGACGCAGGTATGGTATCCATCGGATGAAATTGGCGGCAGCCCCGCAATCTCGTGGCTGCCGGACAAGGCGCTGGTCCCGATGCTTCCCTATCATCGTCTTGCTTATGCCAAAGCGCACGCTCGGGAGAATGTGCCGCTTGCCAAAATCAACAGCCCCCTGCCCGTGCTTTTCTACGAGCATTCATGGATGGGCCACCGGGCGGAAAACATTGCGCAGGTGGAATCACTGGCGAGCCAGGGATTTGTCGTCGTCGCAGTCGATCATCCCGGTCAGGCGGAGCGGGTTCTCTATCAGGATGGATCGGTGGTGAAAGGACGCTTCCCGGAACCGCTGGATTTCTCCTCCACCAAAAGCGTCGGAGATTTTATCACTAACTCCAGACCGTGTTTCACGGAGCGGCTTGAGCAGGTCGAGCGGGTCCGGCTGGCATTGGCCGGAAACTCCGCGGGAATCCTATCCGCAAAACTCAAGCTCGACCGCGTGGGCGTCTTCGGCTTCTCGTTCGGCGGCTCCGCAGCGATCCAGCTCTGCGCGAAGAATCCCGCGTTCGTGGCTGGGGCGAACGAAGACGGACTGTTCTTGGGAAACGATTTCCCGCGTGGGCCGTTCCTGTTCTTCGACGAGGAAACTCCGGCTTGGCTCGAATCCGCGCGCAAGCCCGATGAAAACGCCAGCCAAATCCTCACCCGCGAGGCGGAGGCGCGTATTCAGGACGCGCTCAAGCAACCGCAGCGTGAACGCCTGATCCTCGACGGCACCCGCCACCTTTCGTTCTCCGACCGCATCTTCGACAGCCGCTTCCCCCGTCTCGCACGCGTGGGAACGAGGCCGCAGCGGGAAGTCCACGAGCTACTCTGCAACAAGCTGGGAGAGTTTTTCCACGCCCACCTCCACTGAGAAATCTCGCCCTTCCCAACACGGCTCGCTTCTAACAAAGGAACGATTCATTGCAGTCACTCAAGCGTCGCCGCCGGCTTCACCTGTGGGAAATCCTTATCCCAAAGCCGACAACCTCCGACAAAGGCATTCGCATTGTCCCCCAGTCGCGCACCCTCCGGCAGCTCTTTCAGCAACTCCGCATTGCCGCCGCCGAGCACGACATAATCCGCTTCCAACGCGTTACTGAGTAGATTGACAATGGCCGTCACATGGCGCGTCCATTTCGATTTCCCCCTCCGTTCGAGTCCTGCTAGACCAACGTAATCCTCGTAAGTGCGGCCTTTTTTATAAGGAAGATGCGCGAGTTCCATCGGTTCGAGAACGCCGTCCACGATCATCGCCGCCCCCATGCCGGTGCCGAGGCCGAGAAAAAGCATGCGCCCGCCCTCGTAGCTGCCGAGTGCCTGCATGGCCGCGTCATTGATGATTTTCACGGGTTGCGCGAAGGCGTTTTTAAAATCGAAGCCGACCCAGCCGGCACCGAGGTTGTGCGGATCGCTGGCGATATTTCCATGAACGACGAGTCCCGGATAACCGATCGTGATCGCCTCATATTCCCAACCGGTGGTGCCCGCGAGAACCACCTCCACCATTTTGGCAGCCGTCATTTTCGAACCGGATGGAATTTTCAAAAGCTCTTCGTGATTCGTCGCTCTGACCTTCACGTTCGTGCCGCCCACATCAATAACAAGAATGTTCATTCGTTTGATTTCTTTTGGTGTTAACGCTGGAGGATTCAATATTCCGCAGATCAGCGAAACCTCAAAATCGGCTAATTCCGCTCGGCGGGTCAGATGATCCACCCTGTGGAAAAAGAATTCACGAACACTTTAATTGTTCGATTGAACACTTTTAAAAATGAAGGTAAATTCGCTCTGTGACGGCGGACACCCTCCAGGAAATCCGGAAGAAGCTGCGGGAGAAATTCCCTGCGGCGCATGGATCTGCGCCCGTTTCCGAGACTCCGGACGAGGTGTCGAAGTCGCTTTTTGAAATCGCCACGTTCCCGGCGGGAGCGATTTCCGAAATCATCCCCGCAGCCGAGGGCGGCGGGCTTTCCCTGTGGATCGCCGGGCTGCTCGCTGAGCCCGAACAAGTCGCGGAGTTTCCGAAATTCGTGCTGGTGGACGGCGGCGATTGCTTTGATCCGGTTTCCCACACGGCTGCGGCATGCTCACAGTTGCTGTGGGTGCGCTGCACGAAAATCCAAGAAGCACTCAAAGCCGCCGATCTGCTAGTGCGCGATGCCAACGTGCCATTCGTCATGCTCGATCTCTGCGGCCTGCCGCCGGCCTCACTGCGGTCGATTCCCGCATCCGCATGGTGGCGGCTGAAGCAGCTATGCGAAACCGGCGCCTGTCGCCTGATCGTGCTGGCCCCCTCCCCTCTCGTCCCCTGTGCCAGCCTACGGCTCGAACTTTCCGCACGGCTGGAGCTGACGGATTTCGATCTACCGAGAAACGAGATCCTGCAGCGCATGACCGCCCGGCCTAACAAACTCCGCCGCGCCACCTGAGCCATGTTCGCCGCATTCCATCTGCCCGATCTCCCGGTCACCGCCGCGCTGCGAGAGCAGCCGGAATGGCGCGAGCGTCCTTGCGCGATTCTGAGAGAGTGTGTGAGCCGCAATGACGGAAAAATTCCACTGCTGGCGATCAATCCCGCCGCGCGACAAACCGGGATTTCCGCAGGCTGGCCGCTGGGCCGGGCGCTCGTCCGCTGTCCCGATCTGAAGCTGATTTCACGGCATCCGGAAAACGAAGCCGCGCTGCTGGCGGAGCTCGTCGCGCTGGCGGACAGCCTGACGCCCGATGTGGAGATCACCGCGCCGGGCATCGTACTGCTCGATCTATCAGGCAGGAAGACAACTCGACTGGAGGCCTTGGAGTCGTTGCCGGATTCCGGCGAGGAAGTCTGTCATTCTCTCGCAGAAACGCCGGATCTCGCCCACTTCGCCGTGCTGGAGCCGCGGACGCGGGCACGCTGGATTTCAGTTGATGAGATCAGCCTGCTGCCGCTTTCCCTGTTGGGAAATCTGGAGGGCGGCGACCGATTCCTGCCGCTTTTGGACTTGTTGGGTATTCGGACGCTGGGTGATTTCCGCCGCCTGCCACGACAGGATCTGGTAGGGCGTTTCGGCCCGCGCGCGGGGCATTGGCACGATGTGGTTTCGGGAAAAACCTGCCGCTTGTTGAAACTGCACCGTCCGCCGGAATCGCTCGCCCAGACGATGGATTTCGATGATGCGATTCATTCGTGCGAGGCGCTGGTTTTCGTTTTCAACCGTCTCCTCCATGTCCTTTGCTCACGGCTTGCAGCCCGGCATCTGGCGGTTTCGGTGTTGGAAATACGCCTGCACCTCGAAGAAGGCGGGATGCGGCGGGAAATCCGCCTGCCGGAGCCCTTGTCCGATCCCGTGGCGCTGCTCAAGCCGCTACAGACACTGGCGGAATCGCTGATCCTACCATCACCGGTGACCGGCATCGAACTAGATGCCACCACCGCATTTCCGCTCGCCCGCCAGAGCGATTGGACCGGCAGGCGGCTGCCGCACCCGGAGCGGTGGGCGGACACACTCGCACGGCTGGATGGAATGTTAGGCAGCGGCCGTGTCGGCGTGCCAGCCCCGTCGCCCAGCCACCGGCCAGATGCGTTTGAAATGCAGGCAGCGGCCGGCGGCGTTCCCGTTTCCGCCCACCCGTCGGTTTGTTCGATTCCGCTGCGCCGATTCCGGCCGCCGGTGAAAATCGCCGTCGCATTCGAATCACTCCCTAACAACCATCCACGCCCGCTCGCCCTGCTGACCGGCCCGCATCCCGGCGAGGTGCTGGAGCGGCGCGGCCCGTTCCCGATGTCGGGCGATGGTTGGGAACCGGGCAACGCCTGGCAGCGGCTGGAGTGGGACATCCGCGTCGATCACGCGCCGCTGCTGCGTCTTGTTTTCCAACCGGAGGATCACTGGCAGCTCGATGGAATCTATGTCTGATATAATTTTGGGGGAGCACACGCGCCCTCGCGTGTGGTTTTCGGCGCCCTCGCCGGAAACAGCGTTGAATGGCCTTCGATGCCTGTCTTCGGCGAGGGCGCCAAAGACAACACGCGAGGGCGCGCGTGCTCCCCTCGCAGTAGTTCATTTTATCTAACCTCCCATGTTCTGTGAATTCCATGCCCGCTCCGCCTTCTCGTTCCTGCGCGGATCGAGCCAGCCGGAGGAGCTTGTCCACCGCGCGGCGGAGCTGGGTTATGCAGCCATCGCCATCACCGATCATCGGGGATTTTACGGCTCCGCCCGCGCGCATGAAGCGGCGAAACATTGCGGCATCCGCGCCATCGTCGGCGCGACGCTGGACCTGCCCGACGGCTCGCATCTGCCGGTGCTCTGCACGACCCAGTCTTCCTATCAGACACTCAGCCGCCACCTGACGGACCTCCATCTCGACGGCGCGGGAAAAGCCCGCGAGCTGACGAATTCCGGCCTGATCGCTCTGACCGGTGACCGCGACGGGCCGCTGCTCCGCCATCTCCTGCGCGACGACAAGAAAGGCGCTCTCGCATCCGCCGAAGGCCTGATCGCCACCTTCGGGCGAAACAACGTCTATGTGGAAATCAACCGCCACCGCCTGCGTGACGACGGACGACTGAATCGCTATCTAATCGATCTTGCCGCGTATCTGCGGCTGCCCCTGCTCGCCAGCAACGCCCCCCTGTATGCCACACGCTCTGCTCGCCTGCTGGCAGACGCCTTCACCTGCCTGCGAAATCACGCGACACTCGACGAAGCCGGAGCCCTGCTAGAAATAAACAGCGAGCGCCATCTGCAATCTCCTGCGAAACTTCTGGAACTCTTCGCTGACCTACCGCTGGCCCTCGGAAACACCCATCGCTTGTCCGATCGCATCGATTTCACGCTGGAAAACCTAGGCTATCGTTTCCCGGATTTTCCCGACGAACATGGTAATCCACTTTCCATGCCAGAGCAGGAGGAACTGCTGCGGAGAAATTCCTATCAGGGCGCAGCAGGCTTGTATGGCAAGCTCAATGAAAATATCAGAAAACAGCTCGATAAGGAACTCTCGCTGATCGGCCGTTTCGGTTTTCCCGGCTATTTCCTAATCGTTCAGGATCTTGTCGATTTCGCAAAGCGGGAAGGAATGCTCTGCCAGGGCCGCGGCTCGGCGGCGAACTCCGTGGTCTGTTATGCGCTGGGCATCACCAAGGTGGATCCGATCGGCAGCGGCTTGCTTTTCGAGCGTTTCCTCAATGAGAAATGTGCGTCCTGGCCGGACATCGACATCGACTTCCCTTCTGGCGAACTTCGCGAAAAGGTCATCCAATATGTGTTCAAAAAATACGGCGCACGGGGCGCGGCGATGACCGCCAACGTCATCACCTATCGACCGCGCTCCGCGTTTCGCGAGGTGTCGAAGGTCCTCGGGTTCCCGCTTTCTCTGGCAGATCGTTTTTCCAAGGAAAGTTCCGGTTTCCGGCACTTCGGCACGGATGACGAAAAACAGGCCGCGCGGGAATCCGATTTCGAGGACCGCATGGCAGGCCTGTTGCCGCCATCGCATCCCAGGCTACCGGCACTGGCAAAACTCTATCAGTCCATCCTCGGCATGCCCCGCCATCTGGGCCAGCACTCCGGCGGCATCGTCATCTGCGACAACCGGCTGGACGCCGTCGTCCCGATCCAGCCCGCGACCATGCCGAACCGGACGATCCTTCAGTGGAACAAGGACGACTGCGAGGACCTCGGCATCGTCAAGATCGATCTGCTAGGACTCGGTATCCTCGCCGCCATGCAGGACTCCATCGAGATCTGCCGGAGCCGTGGCATCGAGGTCGATCTCGCGAAGATTCCGAAAGATGATCCAGCCGTTTACGACATGCTGTGCAGGGCGGACACCATCGGCACGTTCCAGGTGGAGTCGCGCGCGCAGATGGCAACGCTGCCCATCCTCCGGCCACAGAAATTTTATGACATCGTCGTCGAGATCGCAATCATCCGCCCCGGCCCCATCGTCGGCGACTTACTGCATCCCTATCTAAACCGGCGCACCGGCAAGGAACGCATCGACTACATCCACAAGGATTGTGAGGAAATCCTATTCCGCACCCTCGGCGTCCCATTATTCCAAGAGCAGATGCTAGCCATGGCGATGAAGATGGCCGACTTCACCAGCGGCGAGACCGACGATCTGCGGCGGGCGATTTCCTTCAAACGGTCCGACGAGAAGATGAAACGCGTCACGGTGAAACTCCGCGAGCGGATGACTGCGAAAGGACTAACAAACGAAGTGCAGGAAAGAATCATCCATGCTGCCGGGAGCTTCGCGATGTATGGATTTCCTGAGAGCCATGCGATTTCTTTCGCGCTGATCGCCTACGCATCCTGCTGGCTGAAGGTGCATCACCCGGCGGCGTTTTATACCGGTCTCATCAACAACCAACCGATGGGATTCTACTCGGTGAACTCGCTGATCCAAGATGCGAAACATCACGGCATGCGGATCCTGCCGGTCTGCTGCATCAAGAGCGGCGGACTGACAGAAGTGGTGGATGAGCAGACGATTCGGTTAGGCATGGGTCGTTTGAAAAACCTTGGGAAGGAAACGATCCGGCGCATTGTTAAAGAGCGTGGCCGGAAGGATTTCGAATCACTGGATGATTTCCTCCGCCGCGTGAAACCTGGTGAAAAGGAACGCCGGAGTCTGGCGCGTGCCGGCGCGCTCAACGAATTGCCACAAGTCGCCCACCGTCGGCAGGCGATGTGGCAGGCGGAGCTGCCGCTTTATGATGATCTGTTTGGCACGAGCGATTCCGTTAGTCCGAATCTACTTCCGGCGATGACCTTAGCCGAGCGATTGGCATCGGACTTCGCCGTGCAGGGAGCAAGCTCCGGACCGCATCCGATGAAACTCTGGCGGATGGCCACCGCCAGCCGGAAAATCCAGCGGGCGGTCGATCTACAAAACCTGCCGGGCGGAATTCCAGTGACCGTCGGCGGCATGGCGATCTGCCGTCAGCGCCCGGGCACCGCGAACGGACATTGTTTCATCTCGCTCGAAGACGAGACAGGCATCGCGAACCTCTTCGTACCCGAAAAAACGTTCCATCACTTCCGGCAAGTGATCGTGACCGAGGCTTTTTTGTTAGCCACCGGACGCTTGCAGCGCTCGCAAGGAGACAAACCCACCGTTTATGTGACTAGTATCTCACCGCTGGGCGGAGCCGAGGCAGGCCATACGGTGGCTTCGCATGACTTCCATTGAAAACGGGACGGGTGAGGCATGGGTTTGCGAAGTCAGCTTATGGGAATCGGAGGGCAAGAGATTACGTGGGAAACTTGCGCTTCAGTTTTCCGTCGAGAGCTGGCTAACCAAGATTACCGCAATCCCATGGATGCGGTTGCTGGAAACGACTCCGGAGATCTGACTAAAAGCCGCGAGACTCGGCTGGGAGCACTGGGACTCGGCGGACCGCATCATCGCGGCCACCGGACGGGTTCACGGCGTCCCGATTCTGACAAAAGACAGGCGCTTTCATGACACGGACTCGCCAGTGAGGGCGATCTGGTAATGGCCTCTGGAGAAGCACCGAAGCGTTTTTTCAGTGCCCGGCGTCCACCATGAAAACCTCTTTTGCGATTTCCGGAATCTGGGTGAGAATAAACCTGCATGGTTCAAAAAATCTCTATCGGTATTCTGGCAGCCTTTTTCACCGTGGCCGGGGCGTATCACTTCATTTCCCCGGAAATGTATCTTCCGATGATGCCGGATTATCTGCCGTGGCACCTCGCGCTCATCTACGCGAGTGGTGTGGCGGAGATGGCGGGTGGCATTGGGATCTGTTTTCCCAAGTGGCGGAAGTCGGCCGGATGGGGATTGATCGCGCTTTTGTTAGCGGTCTTACCGGCGAATGTTTACATGCTGACTCATCACGTGCCGCTGAACGGAAAAGTGATTCCCGAGTGGATCTTGTGGGTCAGGTTGCCCTTGCAGGCGGTGATGATCGCCTGGGTGTACGTGAGCTGTGTGAAGAGCAGACGGGCGTGATACAGACATTACTGTCTGTTCTTGGGGAGGCTGTAGCTTGTGAAAGAACAGACAGGAATGTCTGTATCACGTCGCCTCACATTTCCAACAGAAGACGTGCCGGGGACTCGAGGCAGTCCTTGATGCGAATGAGGAAGGTGACGGCTTCCTTGCCATCGACGAGGCGGTGGTCGTAGCTCATGGCGAGATACATCATCGGGCGGATGACGACTTGGCCGTTGAGCGCGACGGGACGCTGTTGGATGGTGTGCATCCCGAGGATGCCGCTTTGGGGCGGGTTGAGGATGGGCGTGCTGAGCAGCGAACCGTAGGTGCCGCCGTTGGAGATGGTAAAGACACCGCCGGTTAGATCTTCGATGGTGATCTTGCCAGCGTTGGCTTTCTTCGCGTAATCGAGGATATCTTTCTCGATCTGGGCAAAGGATTTTTTATCGGTATCACGCAGAACCGGGACGACGAGGCCCTTTTCGCTGCCGATGGCGACGCCGATGTCGTAGAAATGGTTCTCGATGACATCGGTGCCGTCGATTCGGCCGTTGATCGATGGCACATCCTTGAGTGCTTGGGTGACGGCCTTGATGAAAAACGACATGAAGCCGAGTTTCACGCCGTGCTTTTTCATGAACTCGTCTTGGACTGCCTTGCGCAGATCCATGACGGCAGTCATATCCACTTCGTTGAAAGTCGTTAGAATCGCTGCGGTCTGTTGAGCGTTGACGAGGTGCGTCGCGATCTTGCGGCGCAGCATGCTCATCTTCTTGCGAGTGGTGCGGCCATCGCTAACAACTTCCGTAGAAACTCGCTCGACCGGACCGGTGGGAGCGGAGAAATCGGGTTTTGTGATAGCAGGCGCTGGGGCAAGCGCTGGAGCCGGGGCAGGCACGGAAACAGGCGCGGCTACCGGAGCTGTGTTAGTGAATGTAGCCGGAGCAGGCGATGCAGGAGCAGGCACGGCAGCATCGGAAGAGACGCTGGAATCGATGGTCGCGATGATCGCACCGATGGCGACTTCCTCACCTTCGGGGGTGATGACTTTCAGGCGACCGGATGCGGGCGCTTCGAGTTCATTAGAGACTTTGTCAGTTTCGAGGGTGACGAGGATTTCGCCTTGAGTGACGAACTCGCCGGTGTTCTTGCGCCATTTCGCAACGTTGGCGGAGGTGATGGACTCACCGGAGGCAGGAACTTTCAGCTCGATGATGCCACCGGAAACTGCGGCTGGAGCTGGGGAAGAAGCGGGCGCGGCGGGAGTCGGTGTCGCCGCGGCGGGAGCTGGCGCAGCTGGAGCCAATGATACCACACCGCCGGCGATGCGGGCGATGACGGTGCCGATGGCGACTTCTTCGCCCTCGCCGACGAGGATTTCAAGCGTGCCATCCGTGGCAGCTTCGAGCTCGTTAGAAACCTTGTCGGTTTCGAGAGTGACCAGAATGTCGCCTTTGACGACGGGATCGCCGCTTTTCTTGTGCCAGCGGGCTACATTGGCGGAGGTGATGGATTCACCAGAGGCGGGAACTTTGACGTCGATTGACATGGAGGATAGCGAGTTTTGGGAAAGTTAGGAGAAATCAGACTTCGAAGGCCTGGGCGAGGAGTGCCTTTTGTTCGCGATAGTGCATCGCCTTGGAACCGGCGGCAGGACTGGAGGCGGTGCCGCGGCCAGCGTAGCGGATCTTCGCGCCAACGGCACGCTCGAGGCGTGGAAAAATATAGGACCAGGCGCCCATGTTGAGCGGCTCTTCCTGGCACCAGACAAAATTGGAAGCATTGTGATACTGGCTGATGATGGCTCCGACCATCTCGCGATGGAACGGATAGAGCTGCTCGATGCGGATGATGGCAGCATTTTCGATGCCTTTTTCCTGACGATGAGCCATGAGGTCATAATAGACCTTGCCGCTGCAGAAAATGAGGCGCTCTACATCGGCGGGATTGTTGAAAATCTTCGTGTCCGGCAGAATTTCTTGGAAGCAGGTGCCTTCGAGGAAATCATAGGAATGGGAGACGGCTTCCGGGCGGCCGAGCAGGCTCTTCGGCGTCATCAGGATGAGCGGCTTGCTGAAATCGCGGTGCTTCTGGCGGCGCAGCGCATGGAAATATTGTGCGGGCGTGGAGAAGTTTCCGACGATCAAGTTTTTCTCCGCACAAAGCTGGAGGAAACGTTCGAGGCGGGCGCTGGAGTGCTCGGGCCCCATGCCTTCGTAGCCGTGTGGCAGCAGCATGACGAGATCGCTCGGCGTCTGCCACTTGGACTCGGCGGAGGAGATGAACTGATCGATGATGACCTGCGCGCCGTTAGAGAAATCACCGAACTGCGCTTCCCAAAGAGTGAGCATGCTGCGGTAGGAAAGCGAGTAGCCATAGTCGAAGCCTAACACCGCGAACTCGGAGAGGAACGAGTTATGAACGCAGAATTTCGCTTGAGCCGGATCGAGATGCTCTAGTGGGATGTAGCGCTCGCGGTTTTCGTAATCATAAAAAACCGCGTGGCGCTGAGAAAAGGTGCCGCGGCGGCAGTCCTGACCTGATAGACGAACGGGCGTGCCCTCCAACAGAAGCGAGCCGAATGCCAATGACTCGGCGAACGCCCAGTCGATCGGTCCGCCATTGGCGAGAGACTCGACACGGCGCGGGATGAAGCGTTTTTCCAGAGTCGGGTTGAGATGAAATCCTTCGGGGACGGTCGTCAGCACCTTGCCGATTTTCTGGAGCTGCTCCTGATTGATGCCGGTCGGCACGGGGGCGTGAGAATACGGCGGCTGGACGACGCCGGTCGATCCACTGAAGGCGGTGCGATCACCGGCCTCCTGAAGCTGGAGCATTTTCTGATAGCCCTGTTCGAGCTTGTCCCAGATTGCCTGATCGAGCGCATCGGCATCGGCTTGGGAAATGATGCCCTCGGTGATGAGCTGGCGTTTGTAGATTTTCCCGAACGGCTCGCGCTCGGCGATTTTCTTGGCGATGATTGGCTGGGTGAACGCCGCCTGATCCGCTTCGTTGTGGCCTTGGCGACGGTAGCAATACATGTCGAGCACGATGTCCCGTTCGAAGCGCTGGCGGAATTCGAGAGCAAAAATGGAGGCCCAGTAGAGTTCCATCGGATCCTCACCATTCACGTGGAGGATCGGGGCTTCTACCATTTTCGCCACATCAGTCGCATAGACGGTCGAGCGTGCATCGGCAGGCGAGGTGGTGAAGCCGATCTGATTGTTGATGATGAGATGGATGGTGCCGCCGGTGCGATAGCCCTTGAGCTGGGAGAGATTGAGCACTTCGGCGACGGAGCCTTGTCCGGCGAACGCGGCATCTCCGTGAAGGAGGATGGGCAGGACAAGACCACGATCGATCTCAGCGCCGCTGCCTTCGTTGAGCACGCGTTGGCGGGCACGTGTCTTGCCTTCGACGATCGAGTTGACGGCCTCCAAGTGGCTCGGGTTCGCAGCGAGACTGACGCGCACTTTTCCATCACTCAGCTCGCGGACGCTTTCGTAGCCGAGGTGGTATTTCACATCGCCGTCACCGGCGACGAGGTCGGGCTCGTAGTTTGGAGTGAATTCGTAGAGCAGCGTGGTGAGTGATTTCCTAACGAAATTAGCAAGGATGTTCAAACGCCCGCGGTGGGACATGCCCATTTCGATCTCCTTCACCCCGTGCGACGGGCAGGCTTCGAGGATGGCGTTGAGGATAATCATCGCGCCCTCGCCGCCCTCGTTAGAGAAACGCTTTTCGCCGAGGAATCGCTTGCCGAGGAAATGTTCAAACGTCTCCGCTTCCAGCACCCAACAGAGCGAATTCAGCTTCTTCGCTGGAGTTTCCTCCATGCGCAGCGCGTGCATCTCGATTCGTTCGCGCACCCAGTGGCGGACGGTCGTGTTGTTGATGTGCATGAACTCAAAGCCGATTTTCCCCGAGTAGGTCGCTTCCAGTCCGGCCACCATGTCGCGCAGCTTCATCTTGTCGCCGTGGCGGAAAAACGAATTGTAAACCTCGCGATCTAGGTCGGACAGCTTGAGACCGAACTGCTCGAGATTCAGGCGCGGATTGCGCTCCGGATTCGGCTCTAGCGGATTGATGTGCGCCTGTGTGTGGCCGAGCGTGCGGTAGTTGTAAATCAAGCTCGTCACTCGGCCGTAGAAAGCCGTGTCGCTATCCGCCGACGGAGGACCGGATGGAGTGGCGGCGGCACCCGCTTCTTCCTTGCGCTTCAGTTGGGCGGAACCCAGCTCGAATCCTTCAAAAAACGCCGCCCACGTCGGTTCCACAGATTGGGGGTTTTCGCACCACTGCGCGTACTTAGCTTCCAGCAAATCTGCGTTCTGTCGCACCGAAACCGAGGAGTTCATGAGAAATGGGTGAAATTATGAAGCGAGCCCGCGAATTTCCCGCTTGGCCCGCAACGCACGGCGATTCATTAAAGGGCGCACCCCGCCGCGTCAACCGTACAAGGCGGGAATTTCACTCATCTCCAGACTCCAGGACCATCATGATCGAAGTCAACCAGCTCACCAAGCGCTACGCCCGCCACGAAGCCGTCCGTGGCATTTCATTTTCTGTAGCGCGCGGTGAGATCGTCGGCTTCCTCGGCCCCAACGGCGCAGGTAAAACCACCACTCTCCGCATGCTCACCGGCTACCTGCCACCGACCGCAGGTTCTGCAAGCATCGCCGGCTTCGACATCTTCCGCCAGTCGATCGAAGCCCGCCGGAAAATCGGCTACATGCCGGAAAACGTCCCGCTCTATGACGACATGCGCGTCCGCGAATACCTGAAATTCCGCGCTCAGCTCAAGGGCCTCGGCGGCAGCGACACCCGCCGCCGCGTCGGCGATGTCATCGACACCTGCGGCCTCGGCAACGTCCGCCGGAAAATGATCCGCACCCTCTCAAAAGGCTACCGCCAGCGCGTCGGCCTGGCCGATGCCCTCGTCCACGATCCCGAACTCCTCATCCTCGACGAGCCCACCAACGGCCTCGATCCCAACCAAATCCGCCAGATCCGCGAGCTCATCCGCCAGCTCGGCCAATCCCACACCGTCCTCATCTCCACCCACATCCTCCCCGAGGTGGAAATGACCTGCAACCGCGTCATCATCATCGACGGAGGCCAGATCAAAGCCGCCGACACTCCCACCAACCTCATCGGCCAAATGCGCGCCGCTGGACGCATCCAAGTGGAAGTCAACGGCGATCCCGAAGTCGTCGCCGCCGCCCTTAATCGCCTGCCTCATGTTAAAAAAGTCACCCCGGAAAAACTCGACGAACCGTGGACGCGCTACACCGTCTGGGTCGATTCCGGCACGGATTCCCGCGAACGCATCAACCAGTTAGCCGCTCAAAACGGCTGGCCCCTGCGCTCGCTCTTCCGCCATGTCGCCACACTAGAGGATGTGTTTGTGGAACTGACGCGGAGGGATTGAGAAACGAAATTTCATAGTGACACCACCTTCGAATACTTTGGACCGAGAAAACGTCCCATGAAAATGGCGGTTCCGTTTTTCGAGAAATCCACTAATTTACCACCTATGAAACCGGAAATTTTCGCGCTCATCGCCGCCCTTCTCGTCTCCTCGCTGTCCGCACAAACGAAACATCCGGAGCGCAAGTCGCTGCTCGATTCGGATCCAGACGTCGTCTATCTTGAACAAAGCCTCAAAAAACCCATCGAACTCAAAGTAATCAAGGAGGCTCCGGTTTTTTCCGACAAAGATGGCCAGCACAAGCTCGGCACACTCAAGGCGGACCAGAACGTGCAGCTTGAGGCCATCACCGAGAAAATTTACCGCATCCGCGGGCGGGGCACTCGCGATGGCATCGCCGGCTGGGTCGCACCATGGGCGTTTTCCTCCACCGATCCCGATTTCGTGGCGAATCTTAAACTTCTCTATCAGCGCCAGATTCAAGTCCAGGCTCTCATCGCCGCTAAGAATGTAGCTGTCGGCATGACCCTCGAGGAAGTCGGCCTAGCAAAGGGAAAACCGACGAAAACCTCCGTCCGCAAGACAGGCACCGGACAATCCGGTCGCTGGGAATTCATCGATTACGAGGAAATCAAGCACTACACCACCACCGTCGATCCGCAGACCGGCCAAGCCTATCGCCAGCTCGCTTACGTGACCCAAGAGGAAAAGAGCAAGACTGCCGTCGAGTTTGAAAACGATGTCGTCACCGCCGTCGAAGAAAGCGAAGACCACAAGGGCGGCAACGTTAGGATTATCATACCGCCACTCGTGTTCCGCTGGTGATCACTTCGCGCTGCGCCACCGATCCAAGGTGCGGCGAGCGTGATCCGGCAGATCCGGGACCGCCTCGAGATTCCGGATCGCGTCCAAACTGGCTGGCAGCGTGATGTTGTCAGCAGCCTGCACGCGGTCCATCGTCCCGCCTTCCACCCGCAGTCCGCCGTCCTGCGGGGCGAGCCCACTGCTCAGAGTGACATTTCCTGAAAACACGATGCCCGGCGGACGGATGTGATCCTCCCCCGCAAAGTTCTTCATTTCCGGATACGCCCGCATCCTCACCGCAGCGTCTGGTGCAGAAGGCACAGCCGCCCAAGTTTTCTGATAGGCAGGCACCATATCCACTCCCCAGGTTGCCAGGAAAAACGCAACATCGCACGGCAGCGGACAATCGAGAAACACATTGTTCAGCACCTTATTATGGCCACCGCCGTGAACCATCACCGCCCAGTTGTCAGCCCCTTGTCCGACGTTGCGGAGCAGGTTCCCCTCCACCCGCACACCCGCCGTCGCATTATCCAGATAGACCGCACAGCGCTTGCCCAGCGGACTGCGGATATCATCGAAAAAATTATTCCTAACGACCGACCCGCGTCGCAGCGGGTTCTCTCCCAGATTAAAATAGACCGCCCCCATATCCACAAAATCGGTGGTGATGCGGCGGAAGATGTTTTTCTCCACAATGAAATTATTGCCCTTCAGCTCGATCGCCATGTGCGGCTGATCTTCGAAGGTGCAATTGCTTACCACCTGGCCTACTCCGTTGAGTTCCAGTGCAGGTCGATAGATTCGTGACCACCAGGCGTTTTTAGAAAACACACAGCCGTCCACCGACTGCCAGGACGGCGTCAAGCTCGCCTCGTCCCCTCCTGATAGAAACGCCCCACGGCCGCCACAACCTTCGAAGCGACAACCCTTCAGCAACACGGACGAACCCTTCACGTACAATCCGTCGCCACCGTTCGAACCAAATTTCAAACTCGCCAATCCGATCTTCTTCGAAGCGGAAATCTCCATCAGAACGTCACGCGTGCCGCTAAGCAGCAGCCCTTCGATCCTGACATTCTCCGCTCCCTCCACGCGGATCAACGGACCGATAGCCCATGACATCGCGGCTGTTGCCTTCCATGCGTCTCCATCTTCGGGCGGATAGAATAACAGGCACTTCTTTTCAAAATCATACCACACTTCGCCCGGCAAACTGATTTCCGACAGTGCATTGCTCACCTGGAAATGCGGTTTCAGCCATTCCTTATCTAGCAGCCCGCTCACCTCGCCTTGTGCCAGCGTAATTGTTCGCTTTTCGATATCCACTTTCCTCACTTTGTTAAACGACCATTCCCAGGGGTTTCCGAATACTCCGTCCACCCATAGGTCCTTCTCCCCCGCCCATGCGGCGAGTCGATCTGAGTCAAAGCAAAAGGTTCCGCCACTTTTATAAAACTCCGCCACCCGGTCGGGCGTTAGAACTGGCCCCGGATCGACAATCTTCCCCGGTTTCGCAGCGCCTTCATCCGGCCAAGAAGCCAAGGGCATCGCCCGGCCGTTTACAAAAAGGAGCGCAGGCGGACATTCCTGACTACCTGCCAGATTGAACCCCCGGCGACTCAAATGCCCGGGATCACCACCGCCCAACGACTCGAACGACAGGGCTAACGTTTTTTCCCGAATTTCCGGCCGCAACAATTTGAGCATCTCGTCGTCCGGCTTCCTCCAAGCATCCGGCGGAATATTACGGAAACCACTCAGCGCCGCGCCCGGCTCGCCGCGGATTAGCAGATTGGAATGCTTCGGCCCGAGCACACAGATCTCAGAAATACTGTATCGCCCGGCTTTCAGAATGATTTCCGCAGGTCCGGCTGATCGATTCTCCACCCTGCGCAATGCTTCATGGAGCGACTTCAACGGCGCATCCACAGTCCCCTTTTTTAGATCATCTCCCGCTGGCGAAACCACCCACGTCTCCGCCATACAGCGGACCATGACCAACATCCAAATGACGAACCCAATTTTATTTCGCACCATCAACACGCGATAGCTTCGCCCTATTTGACGTCATTGGCCAGCCCGTTGACGAAAACCCGCCCATTGCCAAGATCCGGCGCGTGATGTTAAAATCCGGCATGGACATGACAGACCCCTTCGAGTCGCTGCCGGCATGGGCCCGGCCACTGCTAACAGCGCTTGATCTGCGGAAGCCCGGGAACCCGCAGCGGGTCCTCGACGCGACGGACGCCGCCGCGACCCGCCTCGCACCGGACACCCGGCGGATGTGGAAATGGGTCCTCGTGCTGGAGGGCACCGCCGTTCTAGCACCGTTGCTCTGGCTGATAGTCGCACGATTCCGACTGCCCGTGTCGTTCGCCGCCTGCTCGGTGCTCGTTTGCACCCTTCTGGTCGTCGGTATTTGCTGGTGGCTGCGCTGGCGTGGCATGCAGTTTTCCTGGGCCCGCACGCGCATGATTGCTGAAATCGCTCGCTCGGCCAAAGCAACCGAAGCCATCGGCGGCCGTGCCACCGCAGCGGCACTGAGTGGCGCACCGGGCCTACAAACCATCGCGGAATGGATTCTATCCGAACGAAACGAGGCGGCATCTCTACCAAAGGAGGCGAAATGGAAATATCTCGAATCACGCATCGATGACCAGCTCGCTCACTATCAGAAAAAGCACCGCGAGGCGCTCGACGAGCGGACCCGGCTCAGCCGCCATGTCACCATGGCGATGGATGGTGCGCTTTTCCTAGCGGTCACCGGCGTGGCAGTTTCCCTGAACGGCAGGGCAGAGCGCTGGTTGAGGCTGTCCGGCGCGGACTTTGTGCTCGGCTGCATCGGTGTAGTTCTACCTCTCGTCGCAATCCTGATGCAGTTGCTCGGTTCCTATCTGGAGCTGAACCGGCGCACAGGGCGATATGTCCAACAGATCGAATTTCTCATCGTGGCGAAAGAACAATTGGAGGAAGCCACCACGCAGGACGCCATCAGGAACGTGGTGTGTGAAGTCGAGCGCGTGCTACTGGGCGAGGTGACCGAGTGGTTCTATCAAGCACAGCATGCCGAGCCCTATTACCGCTCAAAGGCGGGCGGTATTGAGGTTTGGGAAATCAACAAGGTGAAGGCGGACGGTCACCGGACTTTGGCACGCAGATTTATAGAAGCCTTCGGCGCGAGCGCTGGTTTTGTGGGAAGGGTCGTATTCGGCCGCATACTGGTGGCAGCACTCTCGATGGTGGTGACCACGGCACTCATCGCCTTCTGCATTCCCAAAGACTCCGAAGAACTCAGCCGCCTGCGGATGGAGGACGGTAGGCTGGTTTCCTCACCCACTTCGCGGGCTTGGGACGTCGATCCAGCAAGAGCTGACAAGGGCTTGATTCTAATCGCCCACGGACTGCACGATGGCATCGATTTCACCGGTAAACGCGGCGAGAAGGAGCACTGGATGACGCTGATGCAGGACACGCTGAACGAACATCTCGGAAAAGAAATGCCCGACATGTGTCTCGTGGACTGGCATCTAGCAGCAATCCCAGCAGCGTTTTCCGGCGATGGACTCCAGGTGGTCGAAGCCAACGCCATCGGAAAATCCATCCCAACTCGCCCACAGGCGTGGCTCCAGGATGTTGCCGCAATCCGTCCACAAGCGGAGGAAATCGGCGACCTTGTGGGATACAAAATCGCCCGGGCGATCCGCGCAGGAAAAATCCACCGCGACCGGCCAATGCACCTGATAGGTCACAGCGCGGGTGGATTTGTGGTGCTGCACGTGGCCATTGTATTGAAACAACTCGGCCTCGCTCCGAGCGACCTTCGGGTGACGATGCTCGACACACCGGTGCCGGTCGCAGCCGATCTCCTGGCTGTGTTGGATGAAATTCCTATCGACTATTATTGCACTTCCGCCTTTGCCTCGGGTGTGCCGGAAGCAGGGTTTCACAAGAATTTCACCCGCTATGACATCAAGCCGCCTGCGACGGTCGATCCTTACCTTGGTGCGCACTCTTACGCATACCAATGGTACACCCAATCGATCGCGCCAGAGTGGGAGAAGGGCTTTGGACGCTCGCCGTTCGCAGGAAGACGTTGATTTGATCTGACTTGGGTGATTTTCAAAAGTTAAGGACTTGCCGGAGTGGCATGGAATACGCTGATATGATTCCTACCGTGCCAATCTCCGTTTTTCAAAAACCATGAATGCTTCTGAAAATCCAGTCTGTCCGCTCTACATCTCAGGAAAGTGGGTCAACGTCGCAGGAAAAACCGGGAGCCCTGTCTTCAATCCCTCGCGCGGAACCGTCATCGCCAGCGTCCCCATGTGCGGACCGGCGGAAGTTGACCTCGCAGTTGCCTCCGCAAAGGAAGCATTTCCCGCATGGCGAGACACGCCGCCGAACGAACGTGCGCAAGTGCTTTTCCGAGCGAAAATTCTGCTTGAGGATGCCTTCGAGGAACTCTGTCTCGGCATCGCCACCGAACACGGCAAGACACTATCAGAATCCCGCGGCGACCTGCGGCGCGGCATCGAAGTCGTCGAATACGCGTGTGGCATTCCCACACTTTTGATGGGCGAGAGTCTGGAAAATATTGCCCGCGGCATCGATTGCCACACGGACCGCCATCCGCTCGGCGTGGTTGCTGGGATTTGTCCGTTCAATTTCCCCGCCCTCGTCCCCATGTGGATGTGGCCCATCGCCATCGCCTGCGGAAACACGTTCATTCTCAAACCGAGTGAAAAAGTGCCGCTCACCATGCAGCGCATCGTCGCCATTCTGGAAAAAGCCGGAATGCCGCCCGGTGTGATGAACATCGTACACGGCGGACGCGAAGTCGTCGATGCGATCCTGGAACATCCGGATGTGAAGGCGATCAGCTTCGTCGGCTCGACTCCGGTGGCGCGTGAAATCCATCGGAAAGGAACGCTCCACGGCAAGCGCGTGCAAGCCGCTGGCGGTGCGAAAAATTTCATCATCCTCATGCCGGACGCCGATGTGGACCGCACGGTGGAAGCCGTGAAGGACGGTGCTTTTGGTTGCGCCGGAGAACGCTGCATGGCGGGATCCACCGCCGTCGCCGTGGGTGATGCGGGTGAGAAAATTTTACCTGCCCTAGCGGATTTGGTGAAGGCGATGAAAGTCGGCCCCACGGACGTTAGAGAAACTCAGCCAGACATGGGTGCAGTGATTTCAGCGGAACATAAAACACGCGTATCCGGTCTCATCGATGCCGGTGAACGTGGCGGGGCGAAGATTCTAGCAGACGGACGCTCGACGAAAGTCGATGAAGCGCCGGAAGGCTTTTTTCTCGGGCCCACGCTCATCGATCACGTAGAGCAAAGCAATCCGCTGATGGAGACCGAAGTCTTCGGCCCGGTGCTCGCCGTGATGCGCGCGAAGACACTTGATGAAGCGATCGCCTCCGCAAACCGCCAGGCATTCGGCAATGGCGCGGCAATTTTCACCAACTCAGGGAAGGCCACGCGCGAATTCCGCAGACGCGTGAGCGCGGGCATGGTCGGCATCAACGTCGGCGTTCCCGCACCTCTCGCCTACTTCCCGTTCAGCGGATGGAACGATTCGTTCTTCGGCGACTTGCATATCCAGGGCAAGGAGGGCGTTGAGTTCTACACACAGCGGAAAACGACGACCACCCGCTGGTTCGGATTCGGCGACGGTGAAATCTGGGCGAAATAAAAATCCATGACTCTGCTCATTCGAAATGGAGAAATCGTGACCGCCGACAGGCGGTTCAAGGCGGATGTATTGTGCCGCGACGGATTGATCGTCGAAGTCGGCCCGGATCTGGATGTTCCGGCAGACGCGGAGGTGATCGACGCGACAGGCAAGTATGTTTTCCCCGGCTTCATCGATCCGCACGTTCACATCTATCTGCCGTTCATGGGAACTTTTTCCAAGGACGACTATGTCACTGGCAGCAAGGCTGCGCTGATGGGCGGAACGACGACATTGATCGAAATGTGCTGCCCATCACGCGCCGATGATCCGCTAGAGGCAATCAAGCTTTGGAAGAGCAATGCGGCGGGTATTTCATCCTGCGACTACACATTCCATATGGGAGTGACGCGTTTTGACGATGGAACTGCGGATGCCTTGCGCACCATCGTCGAGGAGGAGGGAATTTCATCGTTCAAGGTGTTCCTTGCCTACAAGGGCGCTTTCGGCATCGAGGACACGGAACTCTATCAAACGCTCTCGCTCGCCAAGGAGCTGGGCGTCGTCGTCACCGCCCATTGCGAAAATGCGGATCTTGTTTCGGAAACGCAGAAGAAACTCGTCGCCGAGGGCAAGACCGGCCCCGAGTGGCACGAACCGTCGCGGCCGATCAGCGTGGAAGCGGAAGGCTGCCATCACTTAATGACTTTCGCAGAGCTTACCGGCGCGGAGGTTTACGTCGTGCACACCAGTTGCATTCCAGCGGTGGAGGCGATCGTGCAAGCTAGGAAACGCGGGGTGAAAGTTTCCATCGAGACGGTGGCACCTTATCTAACCTTAGACAGCTCGTATGCCGAGCTTCCGAATTTCGAGGGCGCCAAATACGTGATGAGCCCACCGATCCGCGCGAAGGAGCATGGAGATTTCCTCTGGAAATGCCTCGCTAACGGCACGGTGGACACAGTGGGAACCGATCACGCACCCTTTGATTTTTCCCCGCAGAAACACATGGGGCATCCAGATCCGGCGAAATGCGTGGATGCCGATGGCCAGCCGACCGGAAAGCCGGGCAACTTCACTCTCATTCCTAACGGCATACCCAGTGTGGAAGAGCGCGTGAAGCTTCTCTACACCGAGGGTGTCTGCACCGGACGCATCGATCTCCAAACATTGGTGCGCTGCGCCAGCACCCGCGCGGCAGAAATTTTCGGACTCTATCCGCGCAAGGGAACCATCGCCCCGGGCAGCGATGCGGATCTCGTCATCTGGGATCCTGAGTGGAAGGGGAAAATCTCAGCAGCCACCCACTCCATGGCCACCGATTATTCCGCCTTCGAAGGTCGCGACGTGATAGGCCGCGCCGAAGTCGTCACGGTGCGGGGAAAAATCATGGTCCGCGATGGCGCATGGACCGGCGAAACCGGCTGGGGACAGTTTCTAGCAAGAAAGCCACGGATTTCTTAAGTCATGCATGCTCCGCGCACCACCGATGACAGCCTGACCAACGAAGATCTAGCAGCGATCCCCACGGACAAGCGCACGTGGTCCTGCTGGAACTACGCTTCGCTCTGGATCTCGATGGCGGCGTGCATTCCGACGTACATGCTGGCCTCATCGCTCATCGAGAAGGGCATGAACTGGTGGCAGGCGGTGCTGACTATTTTCCTCGGCAATCTGGTCGTGCTAGTCCCGATGATTCTCAACGCCCACGCAGGCACCAAATACGGCATCCCCTTCCCGGTTTATTGTCGCGCGTCGTTCGGCACGCTCGGAGCGAATGTTCCAGCCCTGCTGCGGGCGTTCGTTGCGTGCGGCTGGTTCGGCATCCAGTCGTGGATCGGCGGCGAGGCGATCCACAAAATTCTATCTGTTTTCATCCCCGCATTCTCCAGCGGGAATCCGATTCCTGGCCTCGGCATCCCCGCTTCGCAAATGGTGTGTTTTCTGTTCTTCTGGGGAATTAACATGTGGGTGATCCATCGCGGCATTCACACGATCCGTGTGCTACTTTCCATTAAGGCTCCACTGCTGCTCGTTCTCGGGTTACTACTGCTCTACTGGGCCTACAACGCGGCGGGAGGCTTCGGCCCGATGCTTGCAAAACCTTCTGCCTTTGATCCCGGGCAACCCAAAGCCGGGCAGTTCATGGCGTTCTTCATCCCCGCGCTCACCGGCATGGTGGGATTCTGGGCCACGCTCTCTCTCAACATTCCGGATTTCTCGCGCTATGCTCGCACACAGAGGGCGCAGATGTTAGGTCAGGCGATCGGCCTGCCACCGACCATGGCGCTCTATTCGTTCATCGGCGTGGCGGTGACCTCCGCGACGGCGGTGATTTATGGCAAAACCATTTGGGATCCGGTGGACGTGCTCACGCGATTTAAAAATCCGCTGGTACTAGTGATCGCCATGCTCGCCCTCTGCATTGCCACCCTGGCCACCAACATCGCGGCGAACGTCGTCAGCCCGGCTAACGATTTCGCCAATCTCGCACCAAAAAAAATCTCATTCCGCACCGGCGGCTTCATTACTGGCATCATCGGCGTGCTGATGATGCCATGGAAACTGATCGCTGATCCCAGCGGTTACATTTTCACCTGGCTCGTGGGTTACAGCGCACTGCTGGGCCCGATTGCCGGAATCATGATCGCCGATTATTTCGTGCTGCGGAAAAAACACCTTGAAGTCACCGATCTCTATCAAACTGACGGCATCTACCGCTACACCAACGGTTTCAGCATCGCTGCCCTCCTTGCTTTCACTCTTGCCGTGCTGCCGAACCTTCTCGGCTTTCTCTCGCAGATCGGCCTGATCGGCCACGTGCCAGCTATTTTCAAAACGCTTTACGAGCAAGCCTGGTTCACCGGACTCGGTGTGGCCTTCGTGCTCTATCTTCTTTTCCGCAAAATTTCACCTGCACCCGTTTACCGATAACTCCTCAAAACCATGCCTACTCTTCCTCCTTTCGACTACACACCGAAACCCTACGACGGCCCGTCTCCCGAGGAAATCCTCGCGTTGCGCAAGCAGTTCGTAAATCCGGCGATTTTCCACTACTACAAGAAGCCAATCGCCATTGTCGAAGGAAAGGCCCAGTACCTTTACGATGAAACCGGACGCCGCTACCTCGACGGCTTCGGCGGAATCGTCACTGTCAGTGTCGGCCATTGCCACCCGGAAGTGCTGGCCGCCGCCACGCTTCAGAACGAGACGATCAGCCATACCACCACGATCTATCTGAATCCACAAATCGCACTTTATGCGAAAGAACTCGCCGCAAAAATGCCGGGCGATCTTAAAGTCTGTTATTTCGTGAACTCTGGCTCCGAGGCCAACGACCTCGCCATCCTGATGGCCCGCGCCTACACGCAGAACTACGACGTCATCGCCCTGCGCAACGCGTATCACGGCGGCAGTCCGAGCTCGATGGCACTCACATCCCACCACACTTGGAAGTTCAACGTTCCTCATTCCCACGGCGTCCACCACGCAGCAATGCCCGATTCGTATCGCGGCCCGTTCGGCATGGACGATCCGGATGCCGGGAAAAAATACGCTGCTGATATCGGCGAAACAGTTCGCTTTGCCACTTCCGGAAAAATCGCCGCGTTCATCGCCGAGTCGATCCAAGGCGTCGGTGGTACGGTCGTTTTCCCCGATGGCTATCTGAAGGAAGCCTACGCCCAAGCCCGCTCGTTCGGCGGACTCTGCATCGCGGACGAAGTGCAGGCTGGCTTCGGACGGACCGGTACCCATTTCTGGGGCTTTGAAACGCAAGGAGCCATGCCGGACATCGTTACTATGGCCAAGGGCATCGGCAACGGCTGTCCGCTTGCTGCGGTGATTACGACTCCGGAAATCGCCCAAGTCCTCGCCACCCGCATCCATTTCAACACGTTCGGCGGCAATCCTGTCTCCATGGCCCAGGGCCGCGCCGTTCTGCGGGTGATCGATAAGGAAGGACTCCAACAGAACTCGCTCGAAATCGGGGGCTACCTAACCGCCGGATTCCACAAACTCGCGGAAAAGCATTCCCTCATCGGCGAAGTCCGCGGCAAGGGCCTCATGCTCGGCGTCGAGCTCGTCAAAGACCGCACCACTAAAGAGCCAGCCACAGCGGAGTGCGCCGCGGTTTTCGAAAAATGCAAAGACCTCGGCCTGCTCATTGGCAAGGGCGGTCTATTCGGCAACACGCTGCGAATCAAACCACCGATGTGCATTCATCAGGCGGATGCAGATTTCATGCTGGAGGTCATAGACGAAGCACTGGACTGCGTTTGAATTAAGCCTCGGCTGGCTTCATTTTCAGCTCCGGTTTGTAGTTCCGGTGAATCCACACGCTCTGCACAAGGCCGAGCAAGAACATGCAGATGACGACGAAAGTTCCAGAGTAGCTGATCAGCGGCAGCGGTATTCCCGTAATAGGAAGAAGGAGCACACACATTCCAATGCTCTCGAAAATGTGAGCGAAAAACAACGCGACAATGAGGCACACTAGCAGACGTCCGGACACGTCTCTGCTGTAAAATGCGATGAATAACGCCTGAATCAGCAAAAGCGCGAAAGCCGTCAAAAGAAGAAGACTTCCACGAAAGCCCAACTCCTCGGCGATGACAGCGAAAATGTAGTCGTTGTGGGCAGTATCTCGCGGGATGAAACCTTTATCGTGAAGCGATCCTTGCTCAGCTGTGGCATTCCACCCCACCCCCTTCCAACCTGCCTTGCCGACGGCCATTGAAATGTTATGGGGCGCATAGGCCGGGCCAGCGATATCCACTTCCTTGTCCTGCATCATACGCAACCAAATATCGATACGCTCTGGACCGCGTTTTGAAACCAACGGGAGCGCGACGAAGTAGAGCAAAGGCAAGCAACCCGCACCGACCAAGGCCATGAACGAGAGATAACGAAATGGGATGCCGCCGATTAGCAGGGCCACGATTGAAACCGGGATCCAAACAAGAGCGGATCCCATGTCACCCATTTTCATCACCATCAGGAACGGCACGGCCGCCAGCACGCCGATGATGCAGATCCTAACGAAGGGAGCGCCGAACCACCGGTGCAGCTTCGGCAAGTCCTGAATCAACCAAGCGATGAGCAGGATTCCCGATGAAATCCCGAGCTGCGCTGGCTGGAAACTGAAAGTGCCAAATGTAAGCCGGTGCACCGAATCATCCTTGATCATCGCCAAGGCAAGCAAGCCCATGCTCGTGAAATAAAACGGTATGCCCAGCCAGCGGATCCAACGGTAGTCGATGAAAGCCGCCATGAAATAGGCGACACTCCCGATGACGATCCAGAGCTTTTGCGAATGGGCATAATAGGCCCCCACCGTACCGAAGCGGTCGAGCAGTTCCTTCGAAATGGTCAGGTGCCGCGCCGCGCTCTCGATCATGAAAACGCCGAAAATGAGGAGCCCGTACATCACCAGCACGAGCACCCAGTTCATCCCGAGAATTTTCCTTAGAAACGGCGTCATGAAGAGTCCGGCGCGACGATACGCCGCCCGTGCCTCATGGCAAGACGGGTGTGAGATTTCGTAAAAGTGCTAAAATCCCATCACGCCCCCATAGGAGGCGAATTGATCGAGCCATCCTAGCGATTTCCATTGGCATCGTCCCCTCAAAAGCGCCTTGTCTGCTGAAAGATCGCGGTTAATTTCGCCACATGTTTTTAAAAGCCTTTTCCACCGCTGCCTTCCTTTCCTTGACGATCGCCAGCCAAGCCAAAATCGGGGTCGAACTTGTTGCAAAAGGATTCGAACGTCCGGTTTGGGCCGGGGTACCAAAAGGCGTGAGCGGAAAGCTATGGATCATGGAACAAGCCGGGCTCGTATGGATCGTCGATGAAAAAACCGGTGAGCGATCGAAAGAGCCGTTTCTCGACATCCGAAATGACGTGAGTCGCAAGGGTAATGAGGAAGGGTTGCTCGGACTCGCCTTCGCTCCAGATTTCACCAAGTCCGGACGTTTTTACGTGAATTTCACGGACAAAGAAAAGCAGACTCGCATTGTCCGGTTCACCTCGGAAAACCGGCAAACTACGAAACCTGAGAGTGGCGAGAAGGTTATGGTCTATCCATCGGAATTCGAAAACCATAACGGAGGTTGGTTGAATTTCGGTCCGGACGGCATGCTCTACATCGGCAACGGTGACGGTGGTTCCGGAAACGATCCGAAGCAACACGGCCAAGACCTCGGTGTCCTGCTAGGAAAAATCCTGAGAATCGATGTCTCGCCCGCGAAGGGCTATCAGGTTCCGAAGGACAATCCGTTTGTCAACCGTCCTGGAGCAAAGCCTGAAATATGGGCTTATGGCGTGCGCAATCCATGGCGCTGCTCGTTTGACCGCGTGACGGGAGATTTTTGGATCGGTGACGTGGGACAGAACAACTGGGAGGAAGTCGATTTCATGCCCGCAGGCAAGGGGGCAGGTGCCAACTACGGATGGCGGTTGCGTGAAGGAGCCGATCCAACACCGGCAAAAGGAGTCGGCGGTGATGCACCTGCCGGAGCAATCGAGCCTGTCTATGTTTACAAACACGGCGGCGGCGAAACCCAGGGCATGTCTGTAACTGGCGGCTACGTTTACCGCGGCCCCATCAAGGAACTTGAGAACCGCTATGTTTTTGCTGACTATCAGAATCCACGCATTTGGTCATTCCGGCTGGTGGACGGAAAGGTTTCCGATTTCAAGGATCACACCAAAGATCTACAGCCTGAGAACGGCAGGATCAACCTGATCCCCTCATTCGCTGAGGACAACGCCGGCAATCTCTTCATCGTGGACCACACCGGACCTATCTATCGGATCATCGAACGCTGAGCGAGATTCATCAGGCGGTTCCCGGCAACCTCATCGCCTCTGCTGAATCTTGGATAACAGATCTCAGATTGGAGTGCACTCCGTTCAAATACGGATCTTGGTTGAGGACGGTTTCGGCAAGCGTTCTGGCCTCGCGGAGCAATGCAGTATCCGCTAGAAATTCAATGAATCGCAAGTTGCCGAGTCCGCTTTGCATGGTGCCAAGAACATCGCCCGGCCCGCGCAATCGGAGATCGGCCTCGGCGATTTCAAAGCCGTCAGAGGTTTGTTCTAGCACTTTGAGTTTTTCCAAGGCTTCCGGGTTTTTTCCATCTGTCAGAAGAACACAGTAGCCCTTGTGCCCTCCTCGTCCGATGCGGCCGCGAAGCTGGTGAATCTGCGCGAGGCCGAAGCGTTCGGCATGGTGGATGATCATCACACTGGCATTCGGAACGTCCACACCCACTTCGATGACGGATGTCGCGACAAGTGCCGCGATTTCTCCTTCTCGGAAACGGCGCATCACCGCTTCCTTTTCCTCCGGCTTAAGCTTGCCGTGGATCAATCCCACTTCATAGGAACCGAGGCGCTTCTTCCATTTCTCAAATGCCGCAGTGGCGGACTCAGCCTTGAGCGTTTCACTCTCCTCTACCAACGGATAGACGAGATAGGCCTGACGCCCGAGGCCTAGCTGCTCCTTAACGAACTTGGTAACATCCGTCTGTTTCGCGCCGGTCCTCAGAGCAGTGATAAGTTTGCCGCGACCGGGAGGTTTTTCGTCCAACAACGAAACATCAAGGTCGCCGTAAACCGTCATGGTCAGCGTGCGTGGAATGGGTGTGGCAGTCATGACCAGAACATCCGGCGTCACGCCCTGGCGGATCAGCGAGGCCCGCTGGGCGACTCCAAATTTATGCTGTTCGTCTATCACGACCAGTCCGAGATCGGTGAATGACACCGCATCATAGAGCAGTGCGTGGGTGCCGATGATGATCTGGGCTTCGCCATGAACATTCAAATGATTCTCCTCACCGCGGTTTCCCGTTCGTAAGGCGATGCGAATTCCCAAAGGCTCCAGCCATTTACGGAACGTCAAATAGTGCTGCTCCGCAAGGATTTGGGTCGGAGCCATCAAAGCCGCCTGCACGCCCGAATCAATTGCCAGCAGCATCGCCGCCATTGCGACGAAGGTTTTTCCCGATCCCACATCGCCCTGCAGTAGTCGATTCATCGGGCGGGTCGAACGCATATCCGCGAGGACCTCTTTGATCGAGCGTTTCTGCGCTCCTGTCAGATCAAACGGCAGGCTTGTGTAGAATTGTTTCAGCGAGGAAGTGCTTTTTCCTAACACACGTCCTTGTTGTTCGCCATGGCGTGACCTGCGCCAGACGACATTGAGCTGCAGTTCGAAAAATTCCTCCAGAGCGAACCGCCGCCGCGCGGCTTTCCCTTGGTCCAAGGAATCAGGGAAATGTGCTGTCTGGTAGGCCTGTGCCCGCGAGGAAGTGTGATCCACTGCATAAATTTCTGCTAGAGTGAGAGGATCCGTCTGCTGCAGGAGGAGATAGACAATCTCCCGCAGTCGGCGTTGGGCGAGCCCGGAAATATTTTTGTAGATCGGCACGATGCGGTCCACATGAATGGAATCTTCATCCTCCCCCACTCGGAGGATTTCGAATTCCGGATGATCGATAATCAGGCGGCCGTTGGAGTCCTTGACCTTGCCGTAAATGATCACCTCATGCCCAGTCGCCACCAGCTTCTGAATGAAAGGCATGTTATACCAGCGGCACGTCACCTTCCCGGAGCCAAATACGCCACCCGAACCATCCATGATGATCACTTCATAAAACCGACGACCGGAGCCGAAATGTTTGAGCGAGGAATCAATGACCGTCCCCCGCAGGCACACCGCGGCAGCCGTCACTTGATTCGGAAATGCGTCGAAACGACGGCGGTCTTCGTAACGTTTCGGCAGATGATCGAGGACGGCCGCCGCAGTTAGAAATCCAGCCGCAGCCAACGCGGACACGTCTTTCGCTGGGAGCAGCGGCAAGGTGGACAGATTTTCGTGAGCGGCGAACATCGCGTCCTACGTGGGTGGCAAAGCGGCGAGTTTCTGCAGATACGCATAGCTGTAGATGCCCGTCGAGTGGCCGTCGCCCCAGAAAGGCTGGATCGCATACCCGCCAATTTGCTCGAATTTCATCAGCTCGAATGCCCGTGGACCGTGTTCGACGTGCGGGCGCAAAACACGCCCAAGAGCATCGGGTTCCCCTTGGCAAGTGGCGCACGGACATGCGCGCCGCAGCATCGGCAATGAGAGATAGGCCTCAAAGCCGTCGGCAAACGAAAGTGCCAGCTCGTTCCCAATCACCGTAGCCTGTTGGAGGATCAACGTCATGCGTGGAATCTGCCTTTATCCAAGTTCTCCGTCCACCCGATAGGAACGCTTTCCGAAAATCGCCGAACCCACCCTGACATGAGTAGCCCCCTCTTCGATCGCCACCTCATAGTCACCGCTCATTCCCATACTGAGAAGTGGCAGCGAGATTACAAATTCAGATTCTAGTGAATCCCGCAGCTCCTTCAGCATGATAAACCACGGACGCGATGATTCAGCATGGGTACCGGCAGGTGGGATACACATCAGTCCTTGAATCTCGAGGCGACTGAGAAACATCATCTGCACGATATTTCGTCTCAAGTCGTCGGGATCGAAGCCGCCCTTTGATTCTTCCCCTCCGATGTTCACTTGCAGGAACACCTTTGGGAATAGCCCGAGTTCTCCGGCCACCTCGTTCGTATATTCGGCAAGGCGTGCGGAGTCGATCGCATGGATGACTTCGAAATGGGAAAGGATCTTCCTCACCTTGTTGCGCTGCACCCGTCCGATGAAATGCCAGTGCAAACGGTCCGGCAGGAGTGCGATCTTGGGTTCTGCTTCTTGCAGTTTGCTTTCTCCGAAATGGACCTGCCCCGCCTCCACCGCTTCTCTAACGCAATCAGATGGGAAGGTCTTCGAAACAGCAATCAATTCGACGGATGACGGCTCGCGCCTTGCTCGAACGCAGGCCGCTTCGATTTTTTCAGCGACGCTTCGCAAGTTCTCAGAAATCTCGGACATCACCGCGCATCGGCACCGTTTTTCAACATGCCGGCAAGCCGGGCGTTATCCGTCAAATCGACGAGATCCTTGAGAATCGCTAGAGATTCGCGTTTCACAGGATCAAGCCCGGTCGGCCACTTGGGAGTTTCGTCCAGATCGGCAGTCTCGTCTTTAGCTCGGCGCATGTATTCTCCACCTTCGTCGGCGGGATTGTATGACTTCAGATCCGCACCCTTTTCGAGTTCATCGAGGGTGATTTTATAGAACTTCATGTTCTTTTGGTCCTCATCGCTCATCTTGGCAAATCGGTCGCGGCGCTCCGCGTTGCGTTCTTTTTGGAGAGTGTCAGATTCAACCAGTTCCCTCTCACGCGTTGCTTTATTCAGTGAAAGCAGGTTCACCTTGAGGCGGTCCTTTGCCTTCAGAACGTCCTGAATTACGTAGGAGAAATCTTTGCCGGAGTTCAGGCGCTCATGACTCAGTTCCTTCAAACGCGGAATGAACAGCGCCTGTGCATCAAGCGGCTTAAAATCGGCAGCGGGACGGATACGGTCATGTGGAAGCGAATGATCCAGGAACTCCTCACCCACATCCATAGCGTCCATCAGGCTCGGCACCTTGAGATCGGAAACTACACCATCCATCTGGGTGGACGAGCCGGAAGGTCGATAGAATTTCTGGATAGTTACTTTGAGAAATCCCGCACGGTTGCGTTCGGCGAACAATGGAAGCATGCGGCCGATGTCCATCGGCTGTTGGACAGTTCCTTTGCCGAAGGTGGATGACTCGCCCACCATAACCGCGCGGTTGTAGTCCTGTAATGCTCCTGCTAGAATTTCGCTAGCGGAAGCGCTGCTCTTATCGGTAATTACTACCATCGGGCCTGTGTAAATCGGTTTACCATTGTCCGAGTCCTTCACCTGGACCTGGCCAAGTGTGTTTTTCACCTGAACTACGGGTCCACGTTCCACGAAAAATCCGGTCATCCGGCGGACCTCCTCGAGCGAGCCACCACCGTTGTTGCGGAGGTCCATCACGAGCCCATCTATTTTCTCCTCGTTCAAGCGGTTGAGAATTCTCTCCACATCCACTGAACAACGAATTTTCCCCTCGTCGAAATCCGCATAGAACGACGGCAGGGTAAGCACGCCCAAACGGCGGGTTTCACCCTTTTCGGTTTTCATCTCGATGACGTCACCACTGGCCTGTTCATCCTTCATTTCTACTTTTCCGCGCTGGATTTTCACGATTTTCGTCTCGCCCGGAGTTCCGCCGGCAGGCTCGACCTTAAGGGCAACCGTCGTGCCTTCCTTGCCGCGGATGTAATCCACGACTTTGTCGATTTTCATGAACATGATATCGACCATTTCCTCAGCCTTACCAGAGTTCATCATGTCCACTGCAATGACCCGGTCGTTTAATTTGAGCGTTCCTTCACGGTCGGCAGGTCCACCGACGACGATTCCCATGATTTTTGTAGCACCGTCTTCCTCGCCTTGAAGCAACGCGCCAATTCCGACAAGTTCGTTTTTCATACCGTCCTTGAAACGGTTCATCTCGCGGAAACTCATGTAATCCGTATGAGGATCATAAGCTCGGGCCACAGCACTGAGGAAATAGTTGGCGATTTCCTCATCATCCACGTCCTTCACGCTCTTCAAAAAGCGCTTGTAGCGAAGAGAAACCTTGTCTTTCGGGCTGCGATCCCCGCTTCCGGGATCGGCTTTACTTTGTTCCTTGGAGAGTTTGGTGAGCAATTCACGACGAAGGGTTTCCCCCAGCACCGACTCTTTGATTTGCAGCCTCCAGAGATCAGCGGCCACCTTATCATTTTTCGGCCAAGCGGCATCCTTGCGACTCAGCATGACGGACTCGTCTTTGCTGAAGTCAAACTCGGAATCTTTGAGAAGTGTTTCCGCGAGGGCGACTCGTTCCTCGACACGTTTTTCAAAGGTTCGATAGATTTCCGTCGCCGCAGCCATGCTGTTACCGTGCAGCAGCTCCATGTGCAATTGATCGCCGTATTTCGCGGTGAATCCGTCCACGTCTTCCTGAGTGAAATAGAGCTTTTGGAAATCTAGGTCCTTCAGAAAATCCTCAAGAAAGCGTTTGCTGAGTTCCGCGTTGAAGGGCAGTCGAGCGAAGTGACTATTCTGCAGCATGATCGCCATCTGCCTGCCTACTTCGTTAAAATCCGCTTGCTGAGCGCACGCAGAGCAGGAAAACGCGATAATAGAGGCGGCTGCGGCGGCTTTTCTAAACCAGGAAATACTCATGAAGGTCAAACGTTGCGAGGCTTGGAATGTTTCAAGAAAGTGCCACGACTTTTCCAGATGTCGATTGCTAAAAAATCAGAAATCCGCTCATGACGGCAACTTTCTCTGACTAAGCCAGCGGCGGAAATACGCCTCTTTGTCGGCGCGCTCGATGGCTTCAGGATCGAAATTCGGACCGTTCAGTAAAAAGTTATTGAGACTCGGTGGGCGTTTGCCAAGAACCACATTCAAAGCCACCAGTTTCCCTTCACGAAGAACCTTCAAGGTCACCTTGGTGCCCGGTTTCAGACTGCGGATCTTTACCATAAAAGGTTCGGTAGCCGAACCTTCGTGCCAGAATTGTTCTTCGATACCCGCGATGAGATCGTTCACTTGCAAACCCGCCCGTTCGCCAGCTCCTCCTGCAACCACTTGGCTCACACGAATCACATTGCAAGGCTTGGGATCACCCGGCACATTCGCGGTGTCATCCCTCATACTGATGCCAATATAGCCATCACCATCCTTGAGATACTCATCCATCACAAGGCCCCGCAAAACACTCAAGCAGCGCTCCCTGACCTCAGGATCATCCGCAGTCCGTGTTTGCCGCAGCAATTCGCTCATCGAGGGTTCCGGCTGTTCCCGTCCCCATTTTAAAAGTTCCAGTTCGGCCGCCTCCCGCTCGCGAAATTCCTGGGATTTAAGCGATGCAAAGGCCTTTTCCGGAATTTCAACAGACCAAGCCAGATCTGCCCCGCCTGCCATGCAGACTAGAATCGCAAATAATGCTCCCCGATTGCTTTTCGCTCTACATTTCATGAGGAATCAACGCTTCAGGCTGGCATCCCCGAATACGGACCTGACTTGGCCAGAACTCAGAAAGGCAAAAGCTATTGGCCAATGATGTTTTTCTGGGGAACCTCAATGGTGTCGTTGGGCTCAAGTGGTATTCTCATGAACTGGGCCTGAGTGAGATCGTAAAGCTTCTGGCTCCCACCGCGGAATAGCTTCACCCGCTTGAGGCTGCCGAACTCCGTTGCACCGCCCCCAGCCTGAACAGCCTGATAGAGAGTAAGACCTTTTACAAAGGGCACGGGACCTGGACGGCGAACTTGACCGCCCATGTAAACCACCTGTTCATTAACCGTCGCGCCTTCGCGGTCGGTGATCACCTGAATCGTGATATTAGTGTAAATCCCCGCGCTCTTGTAGCGATTCTGGAGGGACGTTGATAGATCTTCGTTTCTCAAGCCAGCGGCATGAATGAGTCCAATGAATGGCATGTTGATGGTCCCAGCCTCAGAAACCGGGTAGATGCCATCAACCCGGCCTTTTTCTTCAGGTGGGATACCGGCCGCCATGATCTGGAGGCTCTTCCCAGCCACGATTTGCGCCATGACCGGAGCGGCCAGACACATGAGTGCCATCAATGTGGTGAATAACTTTTTGAGGTTCATTGTTTTGATTTTTTAGGTGTGAATTAATACAACTCGGAATCGTTTCCACGCGCCGGAGCTTGGGGCTTCGCAGGAGCGGATGTAGCACCGACCGGCGGACCCACCTGAGATTCGGCAGGTGCGTAGTAGGTGTAGTAGCTAGTGTAATATTGATACTGGCTGTCACTTCGCACATCCACGTTGTTGAGCACTACGCCGATCACATTTCCACCGACATTCTCAACGGCTTGCTTCACGCGGAGGAGCATGTTTCTCGGAAGTTTGCGATGCTGAACAACGATCATCGTTAGGTCGACCTCACTTGCTAACACCGAAGCGTCGCTAACTCCAAGAATCGGCGGACTATCCACTAGCACAAGGTCGAAACGCTGCTTGACGTCCTGAATTAGCTCGGACATACGGCGAGAGTTGAGGATACCCGCGGCATCCGCAGGCAGAATTCCCGATGGCATGAAATAGAGGTTGTCAACGGGAGTCTGAAGAATCACGTCCTCCAACATCAGCTCGGTGGTAAGATAGTTGGTGAGTCCTACCGAATTATTAATGTCGAAGAACGTGTGCAAACGCGGACGCCGTAAGTCGGCATCAATCATCAAGGTGGTATATCCTCCTTGAGCGCAGATGTAGGCGAGGTTCACCAAGGTCGTAGACTTTCCTTCACCAGCACCACCGGAAACCACGGTGATCGCATTGTCTTCGGGATTCTTACGATTGAACTCAATGTTGGTTCGCAAAATACGATAAGCTTCGGCATCAGGGCTCATTCCACTTTGCTTGTGAAGAATGCCGACATCTTTCGGAATGACCGCGAGAACTGGCACTTGGAGATAACGCTCTACGTCCTCAAGGCTCTTCACCGAGGTGTCGAGGTATTCAAGGAAAAAGGCGATGCCTACTCCGAAAATGAGACCTACAACAGCCCCAAGGACTAGATTGAGAGTCACGTTCGGGCTCACTGGTGAATCCGAGATCTGAGGATCATCGTGCACTTCAATACTGTCGTGCGGCAGCTTGTTGGTAATCGTCTCAGCAACCTGTTTGAGTTTCATCTGCTGGAGTAACTCCTGGTCGGTTTCGAAATCGCGCTTCGCATCCACATAGTCCTGTGCGTCTAGTCCAGTTTTGATAGCGTTCTCGCGCGTATCATTTCTCCTAGCTTCGACACTTTTCAGACGATCAACCGCCATATTGAGTTGGGCTTGCAATGTCGCCCGCAGATTGACCACACCTTCGTCAAGCTGGCGTTTCATGCCTTCAATTTGTTCCTTCGCCGCTTTCACGGTAGGATGATTGTCACCCAAACCGCTAGTCTTAAGACTACTCAATCTGAGGTTGCTTTCCAAATACTGAGGATAGAGATTTTTGATGACATTGTCCGGCAAATTTAAACCGGCAGCATAGACGATCAATTGATCACTATCATATTTTAGCAGACTATTGATCTGACTTTCGAGCTGCATTTTCTCCTGCTCAAGCTGGTTGAAAGTTTCTTGGGCATTCTGTGCACCTTGGTCATCATTAACACCATTCGTGCCATAGAACGAATCCTGTCCTTTGTAGATGATCCCCTTGGTCCTAACAATCGTCGCAAGCACCTTACGACGCTCCTCAACCTTATCTTCCTGATCTCGGACGGCCTTGTTCAGTTCGTAGAGATTTTTGTCTGCGTAGCGGCTTTCGATTTCTGTTCGGTACTCCTTATAGGCCCGTGCGACTTCGGCTGTCACATCCCTGGCATCCTCCTTGTTCGTGTGTCTCACTCGGATAGAAATGAGGTCGGTGCCCCGGATGTTCTGGGTGTTTACGATTCCTTTGAGGATCCTCAGGGCTGTTTCCTTGTCGACATTCCACTTGTTGACCAACTCCAGAGTATCCACCACCTTCGACAGGGAGTTCCGGCTTTTGATTTTTTCGAATTCGGTCCCGAAAAACTGTGCAGTCATCATGGAACCACTGGACCCCGGGGACAACGCCCCCAATGGAGACATTCCAACTTCCCGCGGCTTGACTTCGATAATCGCCTCACTTTCGTATTTTTTCGGCATCACGTAGGTGATGACCGCCGCCGTCATGAAAACGAGCAGAAGAGTGAGTAGAATGATCCCGTAGCGGTTTTTGATCACCTGCCAATAGTCAACCGCATGCAGGGCCGCTTCATTTTGTTGTGGGGACGAGAGATTCATTGTGGGTCAGTCTTTCACGGTTTTTTCAGAGTTCCAGTGGAAACAAAAACTCCCGCAATGAAAGACATTGCGGGAGTTCAAGATCAAGCAAGTAATACTTCAAATAAAGGCTTATTTTTAAGTCCAACCAAAAACAATCAGAATTCGGTACTTACGCCAACACTGATCCGGTTGCGGTTGTAGTTGCGACCGTCAAAGTCCGAGTTCGAGTTTGTGTAGTTGTAAGTGGCTGTGCCTGTAAGATAATCGTTAAATTTCACCGAGAGTCCGATGTAGGTGTTGATGATATCCTCATTCAGATCCGAGATGCTGCCGATGTATGGAGGAGTTGATGCCGATCTCCCGTTCTCAAATGATGTTGGAATGTAATCAACTCCACCAAAAACAGAGAACATAGGCGAAATCACATAATCCGCAGACAATCCAAAACGAAGGGTTGAGGTATTGTCGTATTGAACCAACCCGTTTTTAGGAGTGAACTGAATATTGTTATAGTTCTCAATGCCGTAGCGGGTGAAGGCGCGAACTCGGAGTTGTTCATTCACTTGGGAATTCAAAGCCATCTCAAGGTAAGGACTGGTGGAGTTGTCACCACCGTCAACTTCGTGCATTTGTGCTCCCACACTGATAATTCCAATGGTATTTGGGCTAAAGCGATGCTCGATACCACCCAACAAATAGAGGTCATTAGCATCCGAATAGGCACCATTGCCACTGGTTTCAGAATAGCGCACGTCAAACGTCAAAACCGATTGAGGAGTGAGCTGATAGCGGCCTTGGTTGTAAACCTCCCACGTTAAGCGGTCATTGTTGTCGGAATTTGCATAACTGGTTCCCGTCAGTCGCAGTCCGGTGTATGTTGCGAAGCGCTCACTCCAGCGGAAACCGACCGAATTATCCGTCTGCCAGTAGAAATATTCCCCCAGTTGACGGGAGGAGGCGTAGCCATAAGAATAATCAGGCTCCAGCTCGTAAGAAATAAAATTGCGGCTCGAGAAGCGGAGACGCTCACTGAAGCGGTGCGTCAGATTGATACCTGCGCGTGATTGGCTGCTCGTATCATCCATACCGGCTGGGGCATCGAAATAATAGACAAGTCCCAAACGGGCATAAACGTCCCAAGTTGTCTGCGGCGTTATGCTGACGAACGAGAGTCCGACGTAGGGATTAGTGCCAAATGAGCTTTCCTTGTCACCAAAACCTGGTGCGACATTATCATCGTAGGTGCCGGTCACACCAACGACCCACTTCAGTGGAATGGACTCCTGCGCTTCACTTCCGACATAGTATAAACCCTGTGCGGATGCGGAACCTGCAAATAACAATGTAAGTAAGCCGGGAGAAAATTTGCGTTTCATGGGATGATTGGGTGGGTGCTAGCGATTGAAAAACTTTTGATTCGATGGACTTTATCAAGGATTCGTGTTCGTCACATCAGGAGGATTAATGATAACCGGAGGGAAAATTGGAATGAGCGGCACACCACCCGGGCCTCCTGGGCTTGGTCCTACCGGGCCTTGGCCAGGGAAATCCAGTGGATTCGGCATCGCTGCAACTTCGCCGGCCGGCGCTTTCGCATCTTTCGAACTCTTCATTGCGGTTTCACCGAGGTTTGGATCGAGCTTTGCAACAACAGCCTGAACCTTGGCAAGGGCATCAGGGGCCACCGCAACTGCGCATTGGGAAATCAGGCGCATTTGATCAGGAGCCGCTATTGAAGCTGCTTCGACGATTGCAGCAACCGTATCAACATCCGCTTTGGAGCCTTCAATGGCAGCCTTTACGATTTCACAGGCGCAGCCAGGTGCGGCTGAAACTTCTTCGGAAACAATTTCGAGAACCTTGGATTGAGCTTGCGAAGCCAGCAGCTTCACCGAAAGCGAGAGCTTGAGGCAGTCAACCTCAGCGGATGCGGTCAACGTGCCGAGCACTGCGCTCAAGAGAGCAAAATAGATGGTCTTTTTCATGTAGTTGAGTATTTGCGGCTTCTGAAAACTAATTGGAGCGGGCAGCGGGAATCGAACCCGCATGTCTAACTTGGAAGGATAGCGCTTTACCACTAAGCTATGCCCGCTTTGTCGTGACGAATATGACCCCTATTCAGGTGACCGATCAAGTCTTTTTTGGCGTTTTTGGAAATTATTTAGAGTTAGTTCAAGAGTTAGGACACCCGTTGGCAACCAAGCAAATACAGCGATTTAGAACAAAAGCTTTCAGAATTTTCCCGGAAATTTGGTCACATTTTGCACGATCACCAGTTTCGCTCTGAAAATATCTGGTCATCATTACACTTTCCACTCACGAGATCGGGGTGAAAACGGGTGGTTGGCCACGCGATCATTCTCACAAGCCCGTGGGCCGATCCAAAAAGCTCCATGGAATCCCAAATTGTCGAGATAGCGCCGCCGACACCGCTTTGACGCCGAAGGTCTCCGTAGCGTAATGTCCACCGTACAACACGTTGATATTCAATTCCTCGGCCAAAGTGTAACTCCAGTGCGGCCCTTCTCCGGTGATGAAAGTATCGATTCCTTTTGCCGCCACTTTTTCCACTTCGCTTCCAGCGCCTCCCGTGATCAAAGCAATAGATTGAACGCTCTCCGGCCCGCCCGGACACAGGTTGACATTCCCGCCCACTGCCTTACATAGCGTCTCGACAAGCTCATCGCGGGTTCCGTTCCAGCTGCCACTCAAGCCGATCATCAGCCCCTTTTGCTCAAAGAATGGTTGGGGATCTTCCAGCCCGATGGCTTTGGCGAGACAGATGTTGTTGCCCCATATCGCATGCACATCGAGTGGCAGGTGGGAGGAATAAATCGCCAACCCCGCCTCCATGGCCGTTTTGAGCTTCTTGTAAAACGAGCCCGTCACTGGCCGCACGCCCTGCCAGAACAGCCCGTGATGGACGATCAACAGACCCGGGCCGCCTTCCGCCGCCGCTTCAATGACGGGAAGAGAGGCATCGACGGCAGCGACGATTCTCCCAACAGCCCCCGCATTGGCCAACTGCAGTCCGTTCACCGCTCCCGGATAATCGGGAATGGCCGACGTTTTCAGCTCGCAGTCTAGAAAAGCCACCAAAGCATCGAGAGAAATCATGCCCGGAGTCAATCATGCCGGCTCCAGATTACAACATCCGGAGTTTCGCTAATTTCAATACCGGCGAGAAACTCCGCCATGTCCCGTGGCAATTTCGCCTCCCATTCGAGAGTCTTTCCTCCCAACGGTATCCGCAACTTTGCAGCGTGAAGTGCGTGTCGTGGCAGGATCAGCTGCCGCTCCAGTTCCGCCGTCCATCCAACCGCCATCCATTCGAGGTATTCAGCACCGCCACCGGAGTAGAGTTTATCCCCCACGATTGGAAATCCGCAGTGCGCTAGGTGAACTCGGAGTTGGTGCATCCGCCCGGTTTCGGGAAAGCAGCGGATCAGGGAAAATTTCCTCTCCCCCCTCTCGAAACGCTGCTCGACCTTGAATCGCGTCTGGCAAACCCGCCCCAGCGGACTAACCACCTGCCTCACCCAGATTTCCGACGGGCCAAGCTCACCCGCCCGGATGATCGGCTCGGCACATTCCCATTCGTCCTCGTCCGGCCAGCCGATCACGATGGCCAAATATTCTTTCTCCGCCTCGCGCCTTTCGAAAATCATCCCCAACTCGCGCGCTGCGGCAGTGGATTTCGCCACCAGAACCACCCCGCTCGTCTCGCGATCCAGCCGATTGACAATCCCCAAGCAGGCCCCTGTTTCAATTTCGTAGGTCAGCAGATTTTCCAACCCACCCAGCAACGTCGGCTCAGGCTTGCGGTTCGCCGGGTGCACGATCAACGGCGCAGGCTTGTCCACAACGATCCAGTCGTCAGACTCGTCGATGACCTTGAAATTGACGACTACTTGCAGGCTCATGGCGGAAATCCGGTAACATCACCCCAACAGAAAAGCCAGAGACCCGAACGAACGAGCCTCTGGCGATGGTAAAAACAGATCAATCCTAATGACTAGGACTTGTAGCGGAGACGCTTCTTGTGGCGGTTCTGCTTCATGCGCTTCTTGCGCTTGTGCTTATTGATCTTGGTCTTACGGCGTTTCTTGATGGAGCCCATGGCAGTTTCGGTTAGGTTGAGGTGAAAGGATCAGGGGACGATTTTGTTGAGCGGATATTCGATAATCCCCTCCGCCCCCAGGCGCTTCAGTTCGGGGATGATGTCCCTGACGACGATTTCGTCAATCACTGTCTCCACAGCGAGCCAACCTT